>CAWIHO010000018.1:55000-89077 GCA_963835605.1 uncultured delta proteobacterium
GACGAATAACCTGGAAAGGTTAACCACAGAGGGTGATAGTCCCGTAATTGAAACGGAACAGTCTTCCTGGATAGGATCCTGAGTACCACGGGACACGTGGAATCTTGTGGGAATTTAGGGGGACCATCCCCTAAGGCTAAATACTACTTGGCGACCGATAGTGAACAAGTACCGTGAGGGAAAGGTGAAAAGCACCCCGGTGAGGGGAGTGAAATAGTACCTGAAACCGTTTGCCTACAAACAGTGGAAGCTCGTAGCAATACGGGTAACCGCGTACCTTTTGCATAATGGGTCAGCGAGTTACTTTGTGCAGCGAGGTTAAGCCGTTAGGTGGAGCCGTAGCGAAAGCGAGTCCGAATAGGGCGACTAGTTGCACTGAGTAGACCCGAAGCCGGGTGATCTATCCATGGCCAGGATGAAGTTTCGGTAACACGGGACGGAGGTCCGAACCCACTCAGGTTGAAAACTGAGGGGATGAGCTGTGGATGGGAGTGAAAGGCTAATCAAACTCGGTTATAGCTGGTTCTCCCCGAAACATATTTAGGTATGGCCTCTCGTGGTCGGTTACGGAGGTAGAGCACTGAATGGGCTAGGGGTCCTACAAGGCTACCAAACCCAACCAAACTCCGAATGCCGTAACCAAAAGCGGGGGAGACAGACTGCGAGTGATAAGATCCGTAGTCGAGAGGGAAAGAGCCCAGACCACCAGCTAAGGTCCCCAAACTGTGCTAAGTGGGAAAGGATGTGGGTAGGCTAAAACAGCCAGGAGGTTGGCTTAGAAGCAGCCATCCTTTAAAGAAAGCGTAACAGCTCACTGGTCTAGTTGACCTGCGCCGAAAATATAACGGGGCTCAAGCACGGTACCGAAGCTGTGGATTCGCACCTCGTGTGCGGATGGTAGGGGAGCATTCTGTTAACCTGCGAAGGTGTCTCGTGAGGGGCGCTGGAGGAAGCAGAAGAGAGTATGCTGACATGAGTAACGATAAACAAGGTGAAAAACCTTGTCGCCGTAAGCCTAAGGTTTCCTGAGCAAGGGTAATCCTCTCAGGGTTAGTCGGTCCCTAAGGCGAGGCCGAAAGGCGTAGTCGATGGAAAACAGGTTAATATTCCTGTACCACCAGGTAGGTGATAAAGACACGAAGGGGGGACGGAGAAGGGTAGGCCATCCGGGTGACGGAATACCCGGTTCAAGCGTGTAGGGGGAGTTCATAGGCAAATCCGTGGATTCACTACTCCGAGACGTGATGAGGATCCCCGTTAGGGGAACAAACTGGTTGATCCCACGCTTCCTAGAAAAGCCTCGTAGTGAATTTATCTGGTGACCGTACCGCAAACCGACACAGGTAGGCGAGGAGAGAATCCTAAGGCGCTTGAGATAACTCTGGTTAAGGAACTCGGCAAAATAACACCGTAACTTCGGGAGAAGGTGTGCTCCGGTCCGTCTAGTGATTTACTTGTGAAGCGGATTGGAGTCGCAGTGAAGAGGGGGTGACGACTGTTTACTAAAAACACAGGACTCTGCAAACTCGCAAGAGGAAGTATAGGGTCTGACGCCTGCCCGGTGCTGGAAGGTTAAGGAGAGATGTCAGCCGCAAGGCGAAGCGTTGAACCGAAGCCCCAGTAAACGGCGGCCGTAACTATAACGGT
Organism: uncultured delta proteobacterium; assembly: GCA_963835605.1. Taxonomy (GTDB): domain Bacteria; phylum Desulfobacterota; class Syntrophorhabdia; order Syntrophorhabdales; family WCHB1-27; genus JADGQN01. The sequence goes on from CAWIHO010000018.1 coordinate 56,648, forward strand.
CCTAAGGTAGCGAAATTCCTTGTCGGGTAAGTTCCGACCTGCATGAATGGCGTAACGATTGCCCCACTGTCTCAACCAGGGACTCAGTGAAATTGCATTGGGGGTGAAGATACCCTCGACCCGCGGCCAGACGGAAAGACCCCGTGCACCTTTACTATAACTTGACAGTGAATTTCGGAATCTCATGTGTAGGATAGGTGGGAGGCTGTGAACCCTTGGCGCTAGCTGGGGGGGAGCCAACGTTGAAATACCACCCTTGATGTTTTGAGGTTCTAACTCCGACCCGTTATCCGGGTCGAGGACACTGTCTGGTGGGTAGTTTGACTGGGGCGGTCGCCTCCAAAAATGTAACGGAGGCGCACGAAGGTTGGCTCAGGCTGATTGGAAACCAGCCGCTGAGTGTAAAGGCATAAGCCAGCTTAACTGTGAGACAAACGAGTCGAGCAGAGACGAAAGTCGGTCTTAGTGATCCGGTGGCTCCACATGGAAGGGCCATCGCTCAACGGATAAAAGGTACGCCGGGGATAACAGGCTTATTTCCCCCAAGAGTTCACATCGACGGGGAAGTTTGGCACCTCGATGTCGGCTCATCGCATCCTGGGGCTGAAGTAGGTCCCAAGGGTTTGGCTGTTCGCCAATTAAAGCGGTACGTGAGCTGGGTTTAGAACGTCGTGAGACAGTTCGGTCCCTATCTGCCGTGGGCGCAGGATAATTGAAGAGGAGCTGTCCCTAGTACGAGAGGACCGGGATGGACGGACCTCTGGTGTACCGGTTGTCACGCCAGTGGCAGTGCCGGGTAGCTATGTCCGGAAGGGATAACCACTGAAAGCATCTAAGTGGGAAGCCTCCCTCAAGATTAGTTATCCCGCCTGGTAGCAATACCGGGCTAAGACCTCGGGTAGACCACCCGGTTGATAGGCTGGTGGTGTAAGCGCAGTGATGTGTTGAGCCTACCAGTACTAATAGGTCGAGCGGCTTGGCCATATTTCAAAACTTCATGTTCAGGTTGTCTATAAAATTAGAAGTCTATCTAGTCTGATCTCGTCTGATCTGGTTTATCTGGTCTACGACTAAAGAGACTAAATAGACTGAAATAGACTGTTTGACACGGTTTTAGGTTTTCCGGTGACTATGGCGGAGGGGAAACACCCGTTCCCATCCCGAACACGGCAGTTAAGCCCTCCCGCGCCGATGATACTGCATGGGTGACTATGTGGGAAAGTAGGTCGTTGCCGGGATTAAATGAAAGAGGCCCGAGGTAGGTATTCCTTGGGCCTCTTTTAATTTGTGCGCCCGGCAGGGCGCACTGACTTGGTTACAGCGTAGGTGTGAATTCTTGTCACCACCTCTTTCGGGCTTCCCCACTGGAAGTTTCTGATAGCGATAATTACACTATAGACAATGCTCGCTGATGTTGACCCATTCCCAACGGTCCGGGAGGAAGTTCGATGAGTCAAGAACTGACCCTGTTTATCGGAACGTTCACGACGCTTTTGGCAGTTATCAACCCGCTGGAATCTCTCCCGGTCTTCCTCAAGCTCCTGGAAGGCCAGGATGAACGGGCGCACCGCTCGGTTGCGTTCCGATCCTGTCTTTACGCCGTCATCATGATGTTCTTCTTTTTGCTGTTCGGTAATTTCGTGCTGCGGATTTTTGAGGTGCCTCTCAGTATGGTCCGTATCGTCGGCGGCATCATTCTCGTTCGCATCGGCTTCAGTCTTTTCTTGCCGTCATCGGGCGGATCAATTTCCGGTGCCGATAGCGGCTCGACCCAGAAAGGTGGAGATGTCGCCTTTGTGCCCCTGGCCATGCCGCTGATGTTCGGCCCGGGAGTGCTGGCCACGGTCATCGGCATGTCTTCAACGGTGAAGCTCTCCGAATTCGGAATTATCTCTATGGGAGCCATCTTGGTGGCCATTTCGACAGCAATGTTCATCACCTATCTGACACTGGCTTACGCGGAGAAAATTATAGGCCGGATAGGTCCCCTGGGGATAGACGCCATAACCCGCATCGTGGGCTTTTTCGTGTCCGCCATGGGCATGGGGCTGGTCTTCCACGGGCTGGTGGAAGCTGTAAAGCAGTACGGAGTGGTGCTAAGATGAGGGCTGAGGCCCAAATTCCGATGCGGGGCCTCTTTCATTTTCCACGGGAGGGGCATCATGTTATTCTTAAATGGATACTTTCCCTTCGTTATACTTATGAATTAGCATAGAGATTAGGGATTGATAAGGGAGACCTTCCTCAATCGCCTTCGCCTGGATTTTCTTTAAGTCTCGCTCGGTCATCCGGATGTTGATCCTTTTCTGTTTGGTCAAGCTATTGCGGGCGTATTGCTCATATTTCCGAGACTAACGATTACGGGTGGAAATGTGCATGGGGAGCCTATTCTTACTTGAGCCCTGCCTGGCGCAGCAAGGCGAAATGACGTTCTTTGTACACGGGGTCTTTGTAAGCTGCAAGGAGTCTTTCGCTCTCCATGGAAAAACTGGGCTTTATCTTCAATACTTCTTCCGCCTGAGCTTTGGCTTTACCGATCTGCCCTAGCCCTGCGTAAGCCTCAGCCAGGTAAAGATTTGCGAAAAAGGGGTTGACCTCACCTTTACGACTTCGGTCGAGCATCAACTCGCAGGCTTCTATTGCCTCCTGGTAGTGCGCGGTTGAGAGGTATGCCAAGGCGATACGGTCTAGCCAAAAAGCGGGATAGTAAGGGCATACGCGCATCGCTTTCTTAAGTAATGCGATGGACTCATCGAATCTTCCAACACTTTGGATGACAGTCGCTAAGATGACCATCATGCCAGGATCGTTGTCACCATGGCCGATTGGGACGTCCAGAAGAAGAGGCGGGTTGTTCGCATGGTGGCCGAAAAACGGCCGTAAGTTTCCGCGGGAGGGCCATGGGCTTTTGTTCAAGGCAGCCGAGAGATTTGGGGGCGCCCTTTAGTTTTTCAGTTTTCTGAGTTCTGAGTACCTGACGATAAATGCGAGCTTCTAAAGGGCATCCCCAAAAATACGTTATGCTGATGAGTGCCCGTGAAGAACTTTCCAACGTGATGGATATCGAGGTGAGTGGCGCAGGGGAACCTCCCCCCTGCGCTCTCTCAGAACCCGGCGTGAGTCTCTCGACTCACCGGGCTCCCATCATCCAGCCGTTGGTCGCGCACCAAACTGCCAATGCGGAAACAGCGAGGGCTGCCTCTTGGCTATCCGCCCCAGCCAGAATACCGCTTTCGTGAGATGGTAGCGCAATTTCTTGAACTTCCTCATTGCCCACCTGACCAGTATGTCGTTCAGGTGACGCAAGGTCGGATAGAGCGCGGATTTGTAAAAGCGGGCATAATAGTTGATCCAGCCCCTGATTATGGGACTGAAGAGACGAGATAGATCTTCCAGAGATAAATCGCTTCGCAGCTGCAACCTCCATCGCCTGCTCTGTTGTCGCATGTCCCTACCCGCCGCATTGCTCACCGCAGGGGAGAAGTTAGTGTAGTACTTTCCCTCACGGCTCCTCGCCATCCTCGGACGAAAGGTAAACCCGAGAAAGTCGAAGCTCACGGCAGGATAGTCCTTTCTGCGATTGGAGTTCTTGCAGTAGACGATCCTGGTCTTTACCGGGTGAAGTTCCAGTTTGCATTCCTTGAATCTTTCTTCAAGAGCCTTCTTGAGAGATTGCGCCTCCGATTCCGTACGACAATGGACAATACCATCATCGGCGTAACGGCAGAATGGCAGGAGAGGATAGTTCCGCTTCATCCAGAGATCGAACACATAGTGAAGAAAGAGATTGGCCAGGACCGGACTTGCGACTCCGCCCTGGGGCGTCCCTTTCGTTCTCTCGACCAGCGTCCCGTCATCCTTCTGAAACGGCGCCTTCAGCCACCTTTCAACGTAGAGAAGGAGCCATCTCTCCTTGGTGTGCCACTTCACCGTTTTCATCAGAAGCTCGAAATCGATGTTATCGAACAGACCCTTGATGTCAAATTCTAGCACCCAGTCGTATTTCCAGCATCGTTTCCGCGTGACCTCCACCGCATCGAGCGCTGACTTACCCGGCCGGTAGCCGTAGGAGTCCTCGTGAAAATGCGGCTCCACCATCGGCTCAAAATAGCGTTTCCAGACCGTCTGGGCCACTCTGTCGGAGACAGAGGGAACCCCGAGCATGCGCTCGCCGCCTGTCTTCTTCGGTATTGACACCGTTCTGACCGGCGGGGGCACGTAACTGCCCGACGACATGCGGTTCCAGATTGTGTAAAGATTGTTCTTGAGGTTCTTCTCAAATTCGGCGATCGTCTGCTTGTCGACACCTGCTGCTCCCTGGTTCGCCTTTACCTGTTTCCACGCCTCCACCACGACCTTCTGAGAAATCTCAAATGGCTTTGCCTTCTTCAAAGAACTCCTCCCATCATTCATGGTTGGTCCCTGAATCGGGCTGGATAATCCGCCCCCTTCGCGAAGAACGCATTACCGTCCTTCATTGCTACTACAAGGCGGTCCGTCCCTGTGTTCCGCATCGGTACTCTCATCCTCGTGGGTCCTCCACTTGGATTTCTCCCTTCACATCGGAACGACAGGTTCCCACGTTGCACAAGAAAGCCTGAACCAGGTTCGCGCCGCCTCCATGCCGGATGCCGTTCAGCCAGTAGACAGGTACCCGCTGAACTTGTCCCGGGACAGTGTATCCCCCCGGTTTTGACATCACCTTTTTGTTTTCGACACGTCATCAGCGGTTCACTTTTGTTCGTCTCCCTGGTTCTCACCTGACAGGGTCTTGCCCTGCCTTTTCCGTAACGCTCACCACCATGACTCTTTATCACAGCAGCTTACGGTGGTTTGAAGCCAGCTCCTGTAAGCCGACTTCGAGGGACCTACCCTCATCTCTCCTGTACTTTGTCGTGGCACACGAACACCTACGAGTCTTGCATTGGGCATATCGTGAAAAAGTGTGGATTATGGAAAGAAATGTTTTGTTGTGAACCGTGCTCCACTCGGTCCTGAAAAAATGATCAAAGAAACAAATGGCCGAATAACCTATTTGGCAGAACGCACCGGCAGTGCCCGGAAGTTGCCGCTGCCGATTTGGGATTGCCCGCGTCGCACGAAATGGAAGCCGGTGGCGCTCGACTGGAGCTCCCAATGCAGACTGCCATCGCGGAAACAGAAGGAGACGGCCTCGTTCCCGCGCGTCTCTGAACCCCAGGGCCAAGCATCAGACAGCTGAATCATTTCCGTCAAGTGAATATAAAAACCCTCTTTCTCAAGTTTGTAACGTTTACTTCTGTCATACAACCCCGCCAGCTCATCCTGCGTTGGCATCCGCCAGTCCGTATAACCGCCACCACGGTAGTTCTCGCAATAGGACTTTGCGTTCGCCCAGTTAATATCACTACCATTGTCCTTTGCCGCCCACATCAGATTCGTCTTCGTGTCCAAAACAGTCCCATTATCATAAGCAATGAAGCGGCCGTCTCTGGCTATCTCTTCGGCTGTAGAAAATTTCGCCGTCATAAAAGTTCCCATTAAAATGGCCATTACCAGTATCGCTACCATCGTTCCTAATGTTTTTTTCGTCAGCTGTTACCTCCTTCTCTATATCACTTGTTTCCGGTAGCTTTGCATTTCCATGGGTGATCTAATGGTGCCTTGATTTGCAACACGAACGGTAGTACAAGAACAAAGAAGCAGGATAGAAATCAAAATGAACGCCATATCTCTTTTACGCCTCATTATTAAAACTCCTTATCTTTCTTGATGAGGGGAGACCTGAATCGCCGTATCGTTATTTCTCTGGTTGTTGCGTATGAGTTGTTTAAATTCTCCATCCCGAAGCGCTTAGCACGGGCAGGGCGCAGCTCATGACCTCCTGCAGGAAGTGACGGCCCTCGAAGCCCACCTGGCAGAGTTCGAGAAGTACATGAGCCTCAAAACGTGAGGGAAGGCTATGAAGCAGGAAGGATCTCTCACTTGAGCCCCGCGTTGCGCCAGGCGGACACACTATCATCAATTGCCTTCTGATCTTTATACGGAATCCTCCTGGCATAAGATTCGAGGGAGAACGTGGGATCGATCCTTAGGACTTCGGCAGCCTCGGCGCGCGCCTCTTTTTCGCGACCCATCAATGCGTACGTAGAAGCCAGCCATAGGTGGGTCATCAAGTCATCGGCCCCATAGAGTTGGAGCGACTTTTTGTAACTGGCCACAGCTTCCTCATACTGCCCGAGCTGAGCATATGCGGTGCCCAGTCGATTCAAGGTCATGGGATCGACGGGGACAGGACTGAGGCGAAGGGATTTCTTAAGAAAAGGGATGGCTTCCTGAGGCCGACCGGCCCAGGCGAGCACAGAACCTAACACAAAGTAGGTATACGCGGAATTGGGGTCGAGGGACACAGCCTTTTCCGCTTCCGCAATGGCCTTATCGTACTCTTTGAGCCATGCATAGGTCTGGCCCAACTTAGCGTGGGCTAACGCATTGGAGTCATCCAGAGTGATGGCCTTTTCCCCGAGCTTGACGGCTTGCTCTAGCGCCTCTCGAGGATTCTTGTAGACGCCAAGATTGACCTCCCCCAATTGGATCCTACAAAGCGTAACGTACGCAGCTGCGTAGCGAGGGTCCAGGGCAATGGCCTGCTCCGTCAACTGCCGGGCCAGAGCTAAGTTTTCTCTGTTAATAATTTGCATATATTGGCGCGCTTGCATCAGCTTCAAATAGGCTTCGAGGTTCGTGGTTCCTTTGGCCCGTAACCGGGCATCCTCCCCTGCAGTCAATTTCACCTGGACGGCATCAAGGATTTTCATGGTGATTTCATCCTGCATGACCAGGATGTCCTTCAGCTCCCGGTCATAGCGCTCAGAGAAGAGGTGCTGCCCGGTCAGGGCATCGATGAGCTGGACCGTGATCCGCACCGTGTCACCCGTCTTCTGGAGGCTCCCCTCCAGGACATTCCGCACACCCAGCTCCTCAGCGACCTGCTGGACCTTTACGGGTTTCCCCTTGTATACGTAAAGCTCGAATTCCGGGCGATCACCACGATGTGCGGACATTTGGAGAGGCCGTCGATGATCGCCTCGGCAAAGCCGTCAGCCAGATAGTCCTGCTTGGGATCATCGCTCATGTTGACAAAGGGAAGCACGGCAATGGAGGGCTTGTCCGGCAGGGGAAAGGCCATCTTCTCCTTGGAGGCAATCTCCGCCGAAGGTTTACCGGGAAGAGTAATAGCAGCTTTTTCCTTGGAGACAACCGCACGGGTCGGCTCACAAAGTAGGTATAAAGGGGCCAGACGGCATTGGCCGCAGCTAACAAAGCGATGAGGATTTTGCAAGCAGGGTGTACCCGTTTCCAGTAGGTGAGCCCTTGTCGCTTCCAGGTGCTCATGCGTGAGGTGGGTTCCATGAGGACACGGAAGACCCGGAAGGGTTCTGCGATGTTCTTTACCGTCTGTTTTCCCAGGTACTCGTAGCCGAGCGTCAGCTTGTCCTTGACCTGGTCGTAGACCATGCCCGAGATACAGATGCCTCCCGGTTCGGTAAGACTCTCCAGGCGGGCGGCAATGTTGACGCCGTCCCCGAATATCTTGCCGTCCTCCTCGGCTATATCCCCGAGGTTGATCCCGATGCGGAACTCTACCTGGCGGTCGAGGGGCAGCTTGCTGTTCCGCTCTTTCAGGTCCTTCTGGATGTTTACGGCGCACTCGACGGCAGCCGCCACACTGGCAAACTCGGCAAGAAGGCTGCCTCCGGGAGCATCCACCACCCGGCCATGATGTTGCTCGATGAGACCGGCCATCGCCTCTTTATAGGTGGTGAGGGTCTGGACGGTTCCCGCCTCATCTTTCGTCATGAGGCGGCTATACCCTTTGACATCGGCGCAGAGGATTGCGGTGAGCCTACGTTTGATGTCCTGTGGGGTCATGGTCGCCTGCCGGCACACAAAGGTTGAGGGACGTTCTTAAATAAGTAAATAACTTCTTGTGAAGTTCGCGGAAGGTCTGCTTTATGAAGCCGTAGTGATTTGCCTTGGCTGCAGTGCCGTCTGGGGCCTGTAAAGCGCTGCGCGCTATGATCTTCGCGTACTGGTAATGGATCAGGTCCCTTATGGTCCTTACTTCCCTGTCAGGCAACCCGTTGTACTCCCCTTTATACAAGTCTGCCACACTTCCGCCGCCCCGGCAAGAAGATTTATGACAAGCATTACAAGAGCGGTAGGCGAGAATGGGCGTGGCCAAGTGCTGATTGCTCCATCATTTCTGCTTACTCCAGATGGACTTTGCCTTTTCAACTTTTTCATTATACCCGGCCTTAACCTTCTCTGGGGAGATGTGCTTCATTGCCTCCACAACCGGAAGAATATATGTGATGGTTGATGAGCCTTTGAAAAGGCTACTGCTCGCAGGGAGAAAGGCGATTAATACCATTACTACAAGGGAGACGATCAGACCGCCTTTCAGGAATCCTATCAAGCCTCCACCGATCCTGTTCAGGAACCCCAATCCCGAAATGCCAAAAAGTCTTCCTACCATCCATCCAATAATGTGGGCACAGATAATACATGCAACAAAGATGGCGATGAAACTCATTACTTTGGCTGTGCCGGGATGGAAGCTCGTAAAGAACCGGGACGCCGGCTCATAGAACCTCATGGCCACCATATACCCCGCCACCACTCCAGCAAGTGTGACGAGCTGCTTCACCATGCCCTTAAATAAACCCAGAAGGGTCAACCCCCCGACAACTACAATGACTGCGATATCAAACGTGTTCATAACCCTCCTTCGATCCTCGTCGAGGCGTTTGCTGCTCACGCGCACGGCATTCAGGAGATCTCCCGTTTGCCTCTGGGAGCGGTAGCGATGTAACGGCGCTCCCACGCTCATTGTTTGGGCAGGGTGAAGCTAAAAACACTTCCTTTAGCGGGTGTGCTTTCGACCCATATCTTACCTGCATGCCCCTCAATAATCGTTTTCGCAATGGATAACCCGAGCCCCGAGCCCTTCGAATCTCTGCTCACGCGGTAGAATGCCTCAAATATATGGGGCACACGATCTTCCGGAATGCCTATGCCTGTATCCATAAAGGAGACAAGTATTTCATTGCCTCTGTCGGACAGCTTGACCGTGATAGTCCCTCCTTCGCCCGTATATTTTATCGCATTGTCGAGAAGGTTTCTGATCACACGACCTATTTTATCCACATCTGCATTAATCATAGGAAGCGCCGTTTCTTGTGGTTCAATGGATATCGTGATCTTCTTCTTTTGTGCCTCCAATTGGTCGGCTTCGATACTCTTCTGGATCTCTGCTTGTATATCGCATGGAGCAAGAATAGGCTTATATTCTTTTGCTTCGAATCTCGCAAGCTCCATAAAGTCAGATATGAAGTGTGACAATTGTTTAAGCTCATCACGGATGATTTCAAGATAGTCTTGCTGCTTTTTTGTCAGGGCTCCGGCTTTGCCTGAAATAAGCCGCGATAAGAAGCCTTCCGACGTGATAGCGGCATTTTTCATATCATGGGCGAACATGGAGAGGATATTCTTTTGCTCTCTTTCCAGCCTTTTGAATCTCGTAATGTCTTCGGCTGCAATGAGGATCATTTTCTTACCAACTACTTCTTGATGGATCTGACGGGCATTAAGTCTCATTATTTTGTGTCCCACCGTAGGAAAATCATGCTCAACCTCAAAGTTACCAATGCGGGCGTGTTTGGGTAAAATGTCCTCAAGCAATGTCCGGAACCGGGGAATGTCCCATTGTCGGTTTCCCAGGTCGTAGATGAGTTTTCCTAGAGTTTCCCTTGGTGTTACTTTGAAGGTTTTATAGAAGGAACGGTTAGCCGAAAGCAATTTCAGATCTTCATCCAGCACCAAAAGTGGATCACGCACCGTTTCGATAATGTTTTCAGCATAGCTGCGGGCCCTCTGTGTCTTGACTTCGGCACGTTTGAGCTCCATCTTGGATGTTTCAAGCCTCTTGATCAAATCTCGTAGGCCCCTCAGCTCGTCGATCAATTCTTTTTTTGTTTTGTCCTGGTCGTTCATGGTAAGACGTTTCCGGTTATTCTCTGCTCACAAGATATGCATTTTGTGGGTAATGTGCCACTCTAGAAAACTGGAGGGAGCTTACCGAGTCATCGGGCCGGGGGGGTAGAGGGACGTCCATAAAATTGTAAGATGCACCCATACGACCGCTTGGATAAACAAAAGCCATAGTTGCCATGTGCCCCTCACTGAATGATGAAGTCGATGTCGAGAACGGTGAGGTCATGATCTCCATCCATATCACCACCATCTAATGTGCCGGAACAGGCGTGACAGTTGTAGATCGTCTTCAGATACTTCTTTTCAAGAAGGGAAGTGGCGGAATAGGGGACGCTCTTGAAATGTTAACATTTGGTGCCCGTTATGCGATAAGCAGTGGGGAGGGCGTCTGTCACCGATGCAGTTCCGTTGTCCCGTTTGATGCCACCGAATTGATATTTCAACATTTCAGGAGCGTCCCCTAAATCAACAAGACTTCTACTCTTGTGCAGCGTTCAAGACCCCGAGCTGTCGCATCACGCCAAGCGCATCCCAGGATTCCCACTCTTCGGCAATTCTGCCCTCCGCTATACGGTAGATAATAATGGAGGTAGCCGTCACCGGCTTACCCGTGGCAGGAATGCCCGGAAGATCTCCGGTCTGTGTGGCATGCATGGTGGCGCGGGCAACTACCTTGTCATCTTCAGCGATCAGGTCTTCGATCGTCACCTTGCGGTCAGGCAGCGCTCGAAAAAAAACTACGTTACGCTTCTTATACTCCTCGAGGCCTACGGGAGGCAGTCCGAACTCATGATAGACGAAGTCTGCCGCGTGAAGTTCGTCCGCTGCAGAAAGATCGCCTTTGTTGAAGAGTCTCTCGTAGAGACTGTGGATAATTGCTTTGTTACTCTCTGTTGACATAAGTCACCTCGCAATCGTTTCTCAAACCATACCACCCGTTCGCGCTTGCAGCCCGGCATGATAGGGACAAGCACGCAACAGATAGTCAGGCTGCGATATTTCCCCCTTGTCCGGCAGTGTCCTTTGTCCTGCCACCACGGATGAAGATGATTGCGAGCAGGGCGGCGATGCCCGCAAGAATGATCGAATAGCAGAGCGTCCCTGGGGGGAGGGAGCTGGGAAATATGACATGATGGCAGGGTGAGGGACGTTCTTAAATAAGTAAATAACTTTTTGTGAAGTTCGCGGAAGGTCTGCTTTATGAAGCCGTAATAATTTCCCTTGGCTGCGGCGCCATCGGGGACGGAAAACGCGCTGCGCGCTATGATCTTCGCGTACTGGTAATGGATCAGGTCCCTTATGGTCCTTACGTCCCTGTCAGGCAACCCGTTGTACTCCCCTTTATACAAGTCTGCCACACTTCGGCCGCCCCGGCAAGAACATTTATCGGCTGCGGGAACATGTTGGGGACTTTGGCGCCTGACGATAAATGTGAATTTCAGGGCATCCCCCAAAATACGTTATGCTGATGAGTGCCCGTGAAGAACTTTCCAACGTGATGGATATCGAGTACACCTGCAAAGCCACAAAATCCGATTGCAATAAGATTTGATCATTACCGGCTGAAATCGTCAGGCCGGGTAGGTATAAGAAAAATCAAACCCAATTAGATGGAGTTCTCCCATCCCTGGCCGACGTCTGAGAGCGGTCTTATCTCCTGAATCTGGAGGGTTATCACGGCATGCATAGCTTTGGCTGTCTCCTCACCAAGCCTCTGAGTGATTGCTTTTCTGGTTGCCTCCACTTTTTCACCCGAAGTCTCGTAGCCGGTCATCTTGAGGTAGACCCTCACCCCTTTCCACTCGGGTGAAGTTTTGCCTGGTTCTATGATCATGAAGACGGCATTGGGGTTTTCCTGAAGATTGGCGAAGGTACGGGCATTCCGGACAGACATGACAACCGTCTTTTCGTCAATCATCCGCGGAGACCCAAAACAGGCCGCGTTCACCTGGCCGTTCTTGCTCGCCGTACTAAGCGTTCCTATCCTTGGCGTTTTGTTGAAATACTCCATCAGTTTTGCTGACATCTTACACCTCCTGTCGAAATGGCTGTGTGCGTGTTGTGCAGCCTGATCTAGACATGGTACAGCATTACCGGAAAATTGCAAGTGGTATGGGCAGATAGGAATGCGGCTCCCTTCCTTACGGCAAGTTTGCGGAAAACACAAAAAAGATGGTGTCCCCCCCGGCGAGTGAGGGCCAAGCGGTCGAGAGGCTTATACACTTCCCTTGACGAATACCTCTATACCCTTGATGGTTCCCCCGCCAAACTGGGCCAGGGTTTCCGCAGCAACGGTCAATCCTTCCTTGAGATAAAAGGCATCAATACCGGGAACAGCGTAGGAATAGAAAAGAACATTGCGCGTATCATCCTTCACTTTTGTTTTTTCATCCGCTCCCTGGCAAAGTACACAGATGATGTCCTTTTCGTCCCGGAGCACGATCTCTCCTTCTCTCATTATGAATTGGCGACCTCCCATTCCAACACTCGTCTCCTCTCCCTGGGTTACATCGAGCATGAGCATGCCTTCGATCCGATCATAATCAGTGACCGCCACAAGGATCCCGGCACACATCTCGGCCATAAAGTGCGCATCCACCATGAGGTTGTACCTCGGGAATCCGCTGTGGATGGTTCTCGCAAGATGTTGGGGCAGGGGGCACTCGAACCCGAAGCTCTGGAAAAACTGATCGTACATATCGATACGCTGAGAGATCTGAGTGAGGGTTTCACGCTTTCTCATTTTCCGCAAGAGTCTTCGCTTGTATTGATCAAATCCTGCCCTGTCGGTTAAGGGCTTGCAACCTGATATGAGTGTCAGCCCAAACGCCACACCCGGGTACGTGGCTCCATAGGCCAATGAGATCGAAAAGTTTATCCATGCTGACGTCTTCTTTTCTTCCACTTCAGGCCTCCCGGTCAAAAGCACCTCGCTTCACGTAATACAATAACGTTACCTGCCATTCTTAATTACGTTTTCTCAACCCGGCACAACAGCGCCGTGTGAGGCCAACTGCCGATCTCAGGGCTGCAAAATTCTGATCCGTCAGGGCAGAGCACATTGGCATTGGATTCGAATACGCTGAAGAGATTCGGCTCCGCCTCTTCCCGCTCCGGAAACCACCACCCATGATCCGCATCCGCCATGCGCGGGTCGACCATGATCGGAAAGAGCGAGACGCATGCGAATGCTCCCCATGAGGAGTTTCCACTTTAACCCAGTCACCTTCGGCCAGGTTCAGTCTTTTTGCCGTTTCCGGGTGAAGCGTCACCAGCGGATCGGGCCTCTTTTTTCTCGCTTCCTCAATTTGCCTCTGCTCCGAGTGGTACATCGGCATGAACCGGCTCCCCGTAATAAGCACGAGAGGAAAAACCTCGGCCAGTTTCGGATCACTCACGGGGCTGTGCGGCATCTCACGGTACACGGGCAAGGGTTCGCAGCCCAGAGCCTCAAACGTGCTCGACCGCAGTTCCACTTTGCCCGACGGCGTGCCGAAACCGTACTTCTTGTAGCGTTCGAATTCCGGCTTTCCGAAGAGGCCGTTTTGTTCAAGGAGTCGATCAAAGGTTAAGCCCACCGGTGAAAGCCTATAGTCCCACACCTCATCAATGTTCTTCCATGGCCAGTGTTCGCTCTGCCCGAGTCGGAGAGCCAGACCCGCGCCAGAAATCGTACGTATTGCGGCGCTCGTAAAGGGGTTCGATTCCCCTGGGGCAGGCCACACAGAAGGCTCCCGTCAGCCAGAGTTCGGTCGTCTCGACCGTAGAACATATGGGGAAAACATAATCTGCAAGGGCTGCGGAAGGGGTTAGATAGAATTCACCGACGACATAGAGCTCCAGGCTCTTCAACGCCTCGTACGTGTGGCGCGCATTCGGGAGGGAAAGCAAAGGATTGCTGGCTACAGAGATGGCCGCGGTGACCGGATAAGGTTTCCCGGTGATCATGGCGTCAAAAACCGGACCGCGCATGGGCCATGCAGGTCATATCGGCATTAGGCGGATGCATGTATTCACGGGGCAGCCGGCGGTTCGCCTCCTCATTTCTTGACCAGCCGGGGAAACCGAAAAAGGGGTATTGATCCGCGCCCAGTTGTTTGGCGCGCTGCTCCGCCGGCAGGGCATCGTTCCCTTGCATTTCCTCGTCGCCGATGATTCTTCCGACGGGATCATTGCAGCCGAGTGTTTCCCCGCCCGGAATATCCAGGTTGCCGGTGAGGGCCTTCAGACAACATCTCGCCCTTGCAGCCTGAGTGGCATTAACGCCCTGCTTGTCCAGACCGAAACCCCAGGTGATGACCGCAGGCTTTGTCATGGCGTAGCAGCGGGCCGAAGCGACCACCTGCTCAGGGGTCAGCCACGTGATTTCCGCGACCCTTTGCGGCGTGTATGCTGCAGCGGCAGCCTTGAGATCTTCGAATCCGACGGTCCAGTTCGCCACGAAATCGTGGTCATAGAGATCCTCTTCAATAATGATCCGTATCCAGCCGAGCATGAGAGCCACATCGGTTCCGGGCCTTATCGGCAGCCACATGTCGGCTTTTTCCGCCTCGGCAATGCGACGAGGATCCACGACAATGAGCTTTGCGCCGTTCTTTTTTGCCTGGAGGATCATGGGATAAAGGCCGATAGGGTCCGATTCTGAGGGCCCATGCCCCCAAAGAACCACGCATCGGGTATGCATGACGTCAGGCCACGTAAAGCCGCCGAAGGTTGCGTATTCGACAGCCTGACTCGGGCACATGCAGATGTTGTTCGCGCCGCATACATTCGGCGATCCGAAAAGATTGAAAAACCTGCGCTCGTCCCAATGATAGGTTCGTTTGGTGCCGTGGGTGAAGGCCAGAGTCTCCGCTCCGTGTTTCTCGCGAAGGGCTTCCAGTTTCTCCGCCACTTCGTCAAGAGCCTGCTCCCAGGTCAGGCGCTGCCATTTCCCTGAGCCCCTTTCTCCCTGACGTTTGATGGGGTAATTGATTCTGTCCGGGTGATGAACGTGATCGGCCATCAGGCTGCCTCTGGCGCAAATCCTGCCCCTGGTTATGGGATGTTCCGGGTCCCCTTTCACCTTGACGATCCTGCCGTTTTCTACTTCCAGAAGAAGGCCGCATCGGGGATGGCATAAACCGCAATAAGATCGTCTGATTTCAGTCATGGCAGGACCCTCCTTTATCTTTCAGAATCGGTTCACATCATATCTGTCCAAAATAACTCTTGAAGCGGGCACCCCGAGACACGTGGAATTTGAATTGAACAGAAATAGAGAAAACCTGAGGTCGCACCCATGAACCAGTTTAGCAGCATATTCGAGCAGATTCTACAGAGTTTTATGCAGCCGTGAGAGAAGTAAAGAGCGAGAAAAGGGCAAAGGGATTTACTTGATGAAGACAGCTCGTCGCCATGGCCCTTTATCTCTGGGGCTGCGACATTACCGCTTGAAAGGTGGTGTCAGAGTGAGCAATGCTAAAATCACACTTCCAGTCTCTATGCTAGAAAAGTGGCTTGTACAGCAGCTAAAAGAAAGGCTACCCTCTTTCTCAGAAGAGAAGTGATAGTGGGCTCAATCCACTATCAAATCAAAGAAAGGGAGGGCAGCCGATGAACAAGACTTATAGGTTACAGGATTACGTGGTCAAAGGTAAAGAGGTTTTTGTGGGACTCGAGGATTCGAAGAGGACCTGGAAGCTTGCGGTGCGCTCGGAGAAGATGGTGATCCACCAAGTGTCGATGGAAGCGGAATATCCCGTACTGATCGGTTACCTCAGGAACAAGTTCCCCGACTGCATCATCCACCTCATGTACGAGGCAGGGTTCAAGGGCTTTAATCTTTATGACCAGCTCACGGAGGACGGGATAGACTGCGTGGTCATCCCTCCCCACGTCGTGACGGAACCGAAGGTGAACAGGATCAAAACGGACAAGAGAGATGCGCGGCGTCTCGCCCTCGTTCTGGAGAACCACGATTTCAAAGATGGCTGCCATGTCCCCGACAAAGAGCGGAGAGAAGATCGCCAGGTGAGCCGTACCCTCATAGCGCTGCAGAAGGATATCATCCGGACCCGCAACCGCGTCCATAGATTCCTGGAGTTTCACGGCATCGAGGTTCCCTTTCCCAATAGGTGGGGAAGAGAGGAATTCCGTGCCCTCAAGAAGATCGAGCTCAGTGAGCCCTTAAGAATAAGTCTTGATATCTTCCTCACCCAATTAGAAGAACTCTGGACTCACCAGCTCTCCTTAAGGGCCGCCCTCAGAAAGCTCTGCAAGAAGGAACGCTATCACAAGGCATTTACCATCGCCCGCAGTCTCCCCGGGATCGGCTGGTTCACCGCCATCAGGTTCGTCCTCGAACTGGGGGAAGATCTCTCCCGGTTCACGAGTGGAAAAAAGATCGCCAGTTTCGTGGGGCTCACGTGCAGCGAAGACTCCACGGGAGAGACGGAGCACAAGGGGCGCATCACCGGCATGGGTCCCGGGTTCATAAGGGCAACCCTCATCGAGAATTCGTGGGCCGCGATTCGCAAGGATCCGGTGCTCCTTGCGAAGTTCACGCGGGTATGGCATGCGAGCGGCAACAGGAAGAAAGCGATCGTCGCGGTGGCGCGGATAGTGATCGTACGATTCCGAGCGTGCGTTATATCTGGC
This sequence comes from uncultured delta proteobacterium, assembly GCA_963835605.1. Lineage (GTDB taxonomy): Bacteria > Desulfobacterota > Syntrophorhabdia > Syntrophorhabdales > WCHB1-27 > JADGQN01. The sequence goes on from CAWIHO010000018.1 coordinate 73,322, forward strand.
ACGCCTTATAGGATCGGTGTCGCCGCGTAATATATAGGGAGAAATAACGGTGTATAGAGCGAGCTTTCTTCGGTGGTTACGTGATCGAGTCGACAAAGGATGAACAGAGGAGATAGGGTCTTGAAATCACCATGCGGAACAACGGTGTATGACGAAGTTCTTCCTGTGGCGCAGACCTCGGGTTTCAGTGTGTTCGACACCGGTTCCTTCTTTCCGCAGGTAGATACTTGTGGCCAGACCACGAATAGGAGGTTGTAAGGAACCTCTTCTTCTCTTGACCAGGACGTCGCACTTCGGCCACGGACACACCCTGAAGGCGTCATTGGCCTCGTGCTCTGCAAGGAGTACACAAACGATGATTCAAAGGAATCATCACAAGGGAGTGAGAGCTATGACCTGACCACGCGTATAAAAGAGAAAGCGGGTAGAACAAACCTGCTACAAATGTCTTGACTTTTCTCATAGGAGGAAGAAAGACTCGGAAGACCTCTGTCTGCCGCTCCGGGCGACCAGTGCTGTGGTGTATTCCCCCAGCAACGATCTTTCCTTCAACCTCATTCTGAAATGCGTCGTCGGGTCTCAGTCAGTATGGCCCAACTCGTGACTGACAACGTGAGCTCCCTTCTGTCATAATAATCGCCTGACGCCCGTTCCAGAATGGCGTAGAAAATGAGGTCATCCCAAATCTTCATCTGGGGACGTGACAATCGCATCTTACTCTTCCTCGTAGTTTGGGTACGAGCTTAGACCTCCTGCATGAAAGCCTTTGGTCTCTGTCTTCGATAGCCTGAAACAAACTCTAGAGCTTGCGCCGCGGCAAAGGATGGGCTTCCTGTCCCTTCCTACCGCAGGTGCCGGCAGGAGGATCAGGACCCGTTGCTCCACGTAGCTGAGCTACTCGCTCAGGAGGAAACTACGCACGATTTTCCCTGCCGTGGCAGCCTGCTCCTTGAGCCAATTCGCGCTGGGATAGACACCTGCCTGCTGGAATGGTGGCTTCTACCCGTGAACGAAAAACTACTGTCGGGTTTGTGTGCTTTGAGGTTTCTTAGGGTGTAAACATCTCCTGCAATATCGAGAGAACATGCTCCAAGGTGGCTGGCGAGAGTCTGCCGAGCCGGCGGGTGAGGCGCTCGCGGTCAACGGTGCGAATCTGGTCGATCACTACATAGCCTGCACGGCGCTGAAAGCGGCACGGCACACGGAAGGGGTAAGGATGTCCTCCGGTCGTAAGAGGTGCTACGATGAAGGTGCGCAAATGAGCGTTCAGCTCGTCCGGCGAGACGACGACACACGGTCGCGTCTTCTTGATCTCTCCTCCCAGGGTCGGGTCCAGGTTCACGAGAAACACATCGCCGCGCCCGACTATCACCACGTCCACTCCCGTTCGTCGAAATGCGTGGGGGTGGGGGGATCGAGCAACCGATCATCACCGCGCGCATGCATCTTTCCTGCTGCCTCTGCCCATCCACGGCGAGGTCGGGCGGCCCGAGCTATGACGACAGCGCCGTCTCGAACGCCGAGCTCTACCTCTTCAGTCAGACCGGCCTGGGCGATGATTGCCTTAGGTAGGCGCACCCCCCGCGAATTACCAATACGAACGAGTCGAGTCTTCATCGGACGTGCCTCCATGTGCTTCATGTGATTACAATATAATCACATCGTGAGAAGCACGTCAAGCAAGGCCGCCTCAGCGTCCCCAGCTTACGAGCTGCATGCACTGATCGTGAGCGAGGGCAAATTCTTCTACAGCATTTTTCGGAACCCCGCTCTGGTCGAAGCGTTCAACCAGAAGCCTTGAGCGCCCCCAATAAGAAAAAGTAAGCGGGTCACCCCCGTTTCATGAGTGATCTGGTGAACCTGAATTTTCACTTTGACAAACAACTGCCGAAATGCGATTATGAATTTGGGTGGGGCAACGACCACGGGTCCAAGTACCGGCTTAGAGATCATGTGCTGGGGCGTCAGGACATAATCCTGTTTTCAGGAGCGCCAAATCTCAATTGTGGCGTTATCTCCCCCTCTACCTCAATACCTCACATGTATACATGGAATCACGTTGAACGAATCGTTTTCCGCGCCAAAAAAAGTTGGGAACGATTCGTAGGCCGCCCGGAAGCATCACATGGCCCATCCGAGAGTCTATCCGCGCGGTTTGTTATGCATCCTGCCCTGCGCAACGGCTCTCTTTGCATGCATTCTTGACAACTTCCAAGTGAAAAATTTCTTCCTGTAACAGAGCATATTGTGGTCTTCATCTTTATGCTCGATTTGAAGTAGTAATTGTTGTTTAGGCCGGTTAGTTTGTGCGACAGCGGTGTGACACAAGGCACGTAATCACACCATTCAGGCCCGCAACTGACGGGATGCCGCTGCAATTCGTTTGACATGAAAAACGGGTGGACGTATACTGGAAAAACGCCAAAAACTTGAAGCCGAGTGAGAAGGCTTCTACGCCAGGAAACGCCGGCCGAAGAGACCCATGCAGGACAAAAGAAAGGGAGCAACAGAGGACAAAGAAGCGCCTGCTCATAATCTCCCTGCTCCTCATCATCGCCACCTTCATGGCCTTCTGGCAGGTCACGCACTGCGATTTCATTAATTTCGATGATCCGGAGTACGTCACCGACAACAGGCACGTTCAGGACGGCCTTACCGTGGAGGGGATCCTATGGGCATTCACCACCGGCCATGCCGCAAACTGGCATCCCCTGACCTGGATCTCCCACATGGTAGATGTGCAGCTCTTTGGGCTGCAACCGGGATGGCATCATCTCACCAATCTCTTGTTCCACCTTGCCAATACGCTCCTGCTCTTTCTCGTCCTTAACCGGATGACAAAAGCACTCTGGCAGAGCGCCTTTGTGGCGGCTCTCTTTGCCCTTCACCCGCTCCACGTAGAATCGGTCGCCTGGGTAGCCGAGCGCAAGGATGTCCTTTCCACCTTCTTCTGGATGCTGACGATGGGCATGTATGTCTCCTATGTTGCCCGGCCCGGACTCACGCGCTACCTCACCCTGCTCCTCTGCTTTGCCTTAGGCTTGATGGCGAAACCTATGCTCGTCACCCTTCCCTTTGTCCTGCTCCTTCTGGACTACTGGCCTCTTCAGCGCTTGGAGCAGAAGAAACCACCTCAGGAAGTCCGGAAACCCTTATCCAAGGATAAAAAGCGAACACCTCCTGTAAAGGCCCCGGTGCAACCGGTAGATCACTGGCCCTTGATTCGTCCTCTCCTTACAGAGAAGATTCCCCTCTTTGTTTTAGCCGTACTCTCGAGCATCGTCACCTACCTCGTCCAGCATCACGGGGGGGCGGTGGAGTCTCTTGAGGCCTTTCCACCGAGTGCCCGTGTGGCCAATGCCTTTGTCTCCTATAGCACCTACATGGTCAAGATGCTTTGGCCCACGAATCTTGCCGTCTTCTATCCTCATCCGAGGTGGTGGCCGCTCTGGCAGGTCCTGGGCTCTGTCGTACTCCTTATCGCCATCACCGTGCTCGCCATCAGAGGTGCAAAGAAACGCCCCTATGCGGCAGTAGGATGGCTCTGGTATGTGGGGACACTGGTGCCGGTCATAGGGGTAGTGCAGGTGGGCAGTCAGGCCATGGCCGACCGGTATACCTATATCCCCCTGGTCGGACTGTTCATCATCGTCGCATGGGCCGTTCCGGAGCTCCTGAAGAAATGGCCCTATCGAAAGGAGGCCCTTATCGTCTTATCGGCATTGTGCCTCCTCTGCCTGTTCCTCGTCACCTGGAGACAAGTCGGGTACTGGCGAAACAGCATCGCCTTGTATGATCACGCCCTGGAAGTTACTGATGCTAATAGCCTTATCCATAACAACCGCGGTACTGCCTACAGCAAACCTCGGCAAGTATACTCAGGCGATTGCAGATTATAACAGGGCTATCGAGATCAATCCGAGGCTTGGAGAGGCCTATAACAACCGGGGGCGGCCTACAACAGCCTCGGCAAGTACACCCAGGCGATTGCAGATTATAACAGGGCTATTGAGATGAATCCGACGGTATGGGGAGGCCTATAACAACCGGGGTAATGCCTACACAAACCTCGGCAAGTACACCAGGCGATTGCAGATTTTAACAGGGCTATCGAGATCAATCCGAGGTATGGGGAGGCCTATAACAACCGGGGGGTGGCCTATGGCCTCCTTGGCAAGTACACCCAGGCGATTGCAGATTTTAACAGGGCTATTGAGATCAATCCGAGGATGGGGAGGCCTATAACAACCGGGGGGTGGCCTATGGCCTCCTTGGAAAGTACACCCAGGCGATTGCAGATTTTAACAGGGCTATCGAGATCAATCCGAGGTATGGGGAGGCCTATTACAACCGGGGGGTGGCCTATGGCAGCCTCGGCAACCGTGAGCACGCGATTGATGATATAAGAACAGCAGCACGGCTTGGCCATGAAGGGGCAAGGAACTTCTTGAGAAGCCAAGGGATAGGCTGGTAGGAGGGGTTCAGGAGTATCTGCACATCTCTCCGGAAAGCGAAGTCAACAGCTACCTGCGTGCGATGGGTTGGCTTTATCCTATTCCCCTTTAGTTCGTTTCTTCTTTCACGTTCTCCGCAACCTATAGCATGGAGGTGTTACGGTGCTGTGACGATGAGGTTACCGTTTCATAAGTTTTTCTGCCGGCTTTTTCCTTGTCCCATGCCTTTACCATCGGATGCAGCCAATCGCCCAAAGTGCGGGGTCTGGCTGAACTTTGCATTCTTTCTCTACGTAATCTTCAATTTTACCGGACAACCTATACTTCACGAGTAGTACCCATAAAGGGCACCCTGTCAAGAGAATAGTTTTCACCGAACAAGAACGATCCCCTTTCTTGCAGGTTTTGACCCCATGCGCCGAATTCGTCCGTCTTGGCCTCTTCGTCCCTTTGTTTTTTCTCTTGTTCTGGTTAGCGGTCTCTTCCGCACCACGCACCCATCGGGGTATGCTGATCCTTGTCAGCGTTCCAGAAAATCTATATGTACCCTGCCGGTCTAATCGGTCTCACAGGACCCATGGTTGCAAGCCACTCATGTTGTAGCTCACGGCAGGGGCGGATGAGACGGCCGAACGATCGAGTCGGCTATATCGTACAAACAAGATCCTACCTCAGAACATCGAATCTCCCTCTCTTAGTATCAGGGACGCTTTCGCTCCCGTCAGTGTCGTCATAACATCCTACGTTCGCCAGATCTCTCGTTTTACATGCGGGGAGAGGTTACCACTCAGGTGTTTGGTTATGAGCCACTACTCGCTCTGGTTCACCTCTCCCCTTCCTATCGCTTGCGACCTCCTACCGGTTCACCGTTATGGAACACTCAACATAGTAGTCAAGGCATGACCCTTATCCTATCTCATTATTTGCAGGGAGAGGTTACCACTCAGGGTTTGGTTATAAGCCACAAGCTTAATCGGTTGGTTCACCTCTCCCCCTTTCTTACCCCTGTCCGAACAGACGCGCAGGATCGTAGTCCACCTGGTCCCGCATGACGTAGTAGGACGCCCGGGTCAATTTATGGCTCAGTGCCTTTACAGCCACGATCTTGTTCGTTTTGGCCATCTTCTTCTCATAGTAGCTGCGTACCGTCTCGTGGAATCTGCGGGCGGCCTGTGCCGCCTCAACATACGCCCAGGAGAGGTACTTGTTCCCGTTCTTCCGGTTGCCATGACCGATGACTTTGCCGGCCGAAGTACGGATGCTTTTGACACACCGGCAGTACGATGAATAATCTCCCACGGTAGGGAACCGGCGGATATTCCCCACCTCGAGCATGATCGTGAGAGCAAGGATCTTGCCAATGCCGGGCAGCGTCATGAGCTTGGCGAACTCCTTTCTTACCTTCACCTTTTTCTCGATCATCGTCTCGATCTTCGTGATCTCCTCTGCCAAGTGGCGGATGAGACCGAGACTCGACAACACCGCGGTGCGCATCTCCTTGTCAGGGAAAAGCCTCTTGACCTCGGCGTCCAGAAGTTTCTTGACGTCCACGCTCGGCATCCGCAAGCCGAGATTGCGGGCGAGGATGTTCTTGACGCTCAAGATGTGGGAGGTCCGGTGACGGACGAGCTGGAGCCTTTTTCGGAGGAGGTCCCGTGTGGGGCGTTCCTCTTTGGGATAGATATAGCCCGAAGGAAGGATGCCCAACCGAAGAAGGTTCGCGAGCCAGAGCGAGCTCCTTTTGTCGTCGATCTGCTTCAAGCCTTCATACTGTTTGATGGCAGAAGGGTTGGCAAGATGCACCACATAACCTTGGTCCATGAGCCCGTCCACGAGCCAGTACCAGTTGAACGTTGACTCCACCACCACGCCCTGCAGATCCTTCTTGAACGGATCGAGGGCAGCGAGGATAGTGGGGAGTTCATTCCTGTGCCGCTGCTTGTAGAGCACCTTGTTCTCCTGGTCGATCATCGCCACGTACGTGTTTGTTGCATGTAAATCGAGTCCGGCATACACTGTCATTGGGCACCTCCATTGGAAGATTTGACTGTCTTTCACCATAGTACAACTTCCTGTTGTCTATGACGAGGTGCCCTTGATGATTCTACAGGTGTACTCAGCACTCTCCTCCCTCTGTAGAACGGTTGAAGCCGCTACCTGATGGGGGCATACCAGCGTGCAAGAGAACGGACATTATGGAACTGCGATTCTCGTGTTAGACAACCAAGATCACGTGGACCTCGTTATACCAGCATAGCCAATACTGAACTTTATACATACTCACAACACACCGATAACTATTTAGGAGATCAGAACCTGGAAGAATAGCAACACCCAAGCAAAGAACTGATTTATCAGGAGGTAGGCAAGGTGGCTAAGAACAAAGAAGGAAAGATCCCCAAACGCACGGGCCAGTTGCATGAGGCGCTGGATGGAATGGAACTGCAGAAGCTACATCCCGACACCCAGAGCGAGCTGAACGCCATGGTGCTCCTTGATAGGGCAATGCAGTATAGTGCTCAGAAAGTAGCGTTGTCACCAGACAAGCCGAACTTATCGCCTAATGAGATAGACACCTTGAAAGCATTACTCGGTTTTTAAAGGAGCATCAGCCAGGGTGTGCCTTGCGTGATGCTCTTGCTCTACCTGTTTCTCAAAACCCGTTAGTCAGTAATATCTCTTGTAGTGGCTGTGGCGTGTGGCGCAACAATCTAATTCTTATCCGCCGTTCCGAAGGGATAGCTGCGCCACGCCTACGAGACAGTAAGATTACATCTGTTTTACGTCTACCCTTCGCTAGAACCGTAGTGCTTTCTACTTCACCGCAGTCTTAAGAGCTTTGCCTGCTGAGAACTTTGGGGCCTTCCTCGCAGCAATCTTTATCTCCTTACCAGTCTGCGGATTTCTCCCTTTCCTTGCTTTTCTCTGTGTGACAGAGAACGTACCGAAACCGATAAGCGTGACCTTCTCGCCCTTCTTCAGCGCCTTCTTTACACCATCGACAAATGAATCAATCGCTTTGTTTGCCGCTGCTTTGGTGACTTTTGCATCCTTCGCCATCTTATCGACTAGCTCTGCTTTTGTCATACATCTTCCTCCTTAAGCGGTTAGATTTGGCGCGCTCCTACAAGCGTGCAATCTTATAATACCACGTCTTTACTGCTTGTACAAGTGTTTTATCTCATAGAACCCATATTTTTAGCCAGTATTGCTGAGGTGGCGCAAAATGATGCCTCGTCAAATGGCGCATTCACCCTTAGTTATTCCTACAGATACACGTTAAATCGTTCGCCTAGCGTGAAACCTCGTCCCTTGCCTGTCCTACTCCAATCGACGTACGTTTGTCGTGGTAATGTTCAGCGCTGAGCGAATACTGGGATTGCGAATTTGTAGGTGTTAGCGACGATGCTTGCGATGTAAAGATTTTGCATCATTTGTGACGATAAATTTCGTTTGTTCCTTCCTGCACTCTTGTTTTTAGAGTCTTCGTCGAGAATAAACCATTTCGAATGCAAATCCTCAATGTGGGCGTGAAAACGGAGGCCATTTGCAAAGGTAATGTTCCCCTTGACTGCTCCTGAATAAATGATTACTCATGGGTATGGGAACTTTACGATCGACGCGAAGCGACTCATGAAACTCATGCAAGCAGGGAATAGCACTGAGCAGAAGCAAGTGAAGAAGCACAAGGATCCGGGACGTTTTGCGGATCGGCTTCTGGAAGCAGGTCACACCTTTCTTGCTGAAGATGTCTTCACCAGCATCCTTCGCCTGGAAAGAAAAAGGACGGAGCGGTCCGGGAAGCCTTTCTGCTCATGCTTCTGAATGTTGAAGGGATCATGGGTTCACCGACAAGGAATCTTTGTTGTTCGAGACTGCATCCTCCGTGTTCGGTACAGCCCGTGAGGTCGATATAAAGGGCTGGCATCAGCACGACAGGGTCATGGGCATCATCTTTGCCGAGATCAGCGATGTGCATGTCAAGGTGATAGGCAGGATTTTTACAAAGGCTTACCAGGCGCGCGCCACCACATTGGGTTGGAGATGGCGAACAGGGTGAGGATATCGATGCACGTCTTCCCGAGCTGACAGAGGGGGGCGACGAGAAGAACGGCAGCAGCTTTGACCCGAACCTCTACCCTGATCTGTCGCCAGACCACTCGCCGAAGAAATTTCCCCTGTTTTTCAAAAGGGTCTTGGATGTGGTGGGCAGTCTGCTTGCCGTCATCACACTTTCACCGCTCCTCATGACCATTGCCGGGCTTATCAAGATCACGTCAAAAGGGCCGGTGCTTTTCAGACAGGAGCGGGTGGGGCTTTTCGGAAAGAGATTCACGTTCCTGAAATTCAGATCGATGTACGCTGACTGCGATCAAACCAAGCACAAGGAGTATGTGACAAAGTTTATAACTGAGTCGCGAAATGGTGGGGCAAACGGAAATGGATCAGGCCTCGCGCAGAACGGTGTCTATAAACTCACGAACGATTCGAGGATTACGCCGGTCGGTAGATTTCTCCGGAAGACAAGTCTCGATGAGCTTCCGCAGTTCTTTAACGTGCTAAAGGGCGACATGTCCCTTGTCGGGCCGCGCCCGCCCATACCATACGAGTGCGAGAAATACGATCTCTGGCACAAGCGCAGGATTCTTGAAGTGAAGCCCGGCATAACCGGGCTCTGGCAGGTCAAAGGAAGAAGCTCGACCACCTTTGACGACATGGTCCGTCTCGATCTGAACTACGTGGCCCATTGGTCACTGCTTCTCGATCTGAAGATCCTTTTCCAGACACCGTTTGCTGTTTTCAAGGGCAGGGGGGCATACTAGCCACCCGGAGATCCTTAGAGGGAAAAACACGTCAAGTTTAGGAATAGTTTTACTTCAACTTCTTTTCTTGTCTTTGCCTCAACCTTGATCAGCGATTTCTGGAGAGCGCTACTATTACTGCGTTAAGTATTTAAAACCGGCTTGGCTCAGAGTAGTCTCATACAAGACCGGAAGGCAGGGTCTAGGGATGGCTCTGCCTTTTTTGTTTGTGCATTTGAAGTCGTAATGGTCAGTGTAGTCTCATCACATAAATTGAGAAGTTGTAGTTGGACTCAATAACCGACAACGTATCTGCTTCTTCCTGTACTATTCACTCTCGCCATTCTCCCATTATTGCTCCATTACGAGCGGCAATCTCGAAATGATTATTGATTGCCACAACATTTCCGTCGACTCGTTTTAAAACTTCAACTTGACAAAGAGGTGTACTGGTGTAACCATGTGAATAGGTCATATACTCCTTCGCCAATCGCTAGTGCATTTGGGTAAGGCAAAAGCGAATGAGGAGGAGGGTCATGCGGTCGGTTTTTACCATAGCCTCCTGTTGTATCGCAGCGCTTTTTCTCTTCTCTGTTGTGACACCAGAACCCTGTTGTCACCCGGCGTGCCAGAGCACGGCTGGCGTTCTCACTGTTGTCGATGATTACGACTTCACACTTTGCAGCGGTTTCACCTTCGTATCGGAAGGCCATCACCGCACCGAATGCTTGTACCTTCCGGAGCAGGCATGTTTTACACCCTCGCCTTTCATCTCAACAACCGCGTGCCGGGCGCCTCCCTCCTGCTTTGGCACAGCATCATAGAAGGTTCTTCGCAGAAAGTGGATTTATCCCGCATCCCCATCGGTAGTTTTCTCCGGCAGGCACACAGAGGGAGGTTTCCAAGAGCAAGCCTCCTCGCCCGTAATCCATCTTGTCGAAAGGAGGAACACCATGAAACGGTACGTTGGGAAAGTTGCAGTGTTGTTGGTTACCATTTTTTTTATCGGGGCGATGTCAGGAGCTTCGCATGTCTGGGCGCAGGAGGCTGATTCCCTGGCCAAGCAGATGCAGGGAACGTGGATTCTCGTCTCTTGGTACAACGAGCAGGACGGCAAGAAAATGGAGTCGTACGGTCCCAATCCGAGAGGCCTCCATATCTTCACTCCCGATGGCCGCTTCTCGGCCATCACCATGAAGGCAAGCCTTCCGAAGTTTGCTTCCAACAACCGCCTTAAGGGTACCGCCGAGGAGTATCAAGCAGTTGTCCAAGGCTCCAATGCCTACTTCGGAACCTACAAGGTAGTCAACGAAAAGGAGCACCAGGTGAGTCTCCACATGGAAGGGAGCACCTTCGCCAATTGGGATGGCCAAGATGTCACGCGGGTCATAACAGTGACAGGAGATGAGATGAAAGTGACCACCCCCGTCACGAGCGTAGGTGGAACGAGTTACATCATACTTAAGAGGGCCAAGTAGACGGCGTACACATCGGGGCGAGATGAAATGTTTCCGTGTCAACGTATTACCTACAGGCTTCAACGCAAAGCCAGAAAAGGGGGGATCATGGCTCGTCAAAGATGTTTCATAGGTCTGGCAATTGCAAGTATCTTCGTGATCGGTATCGTGCTTCTGGGCTCTGTTCCGCAAGCGACAGCGGAAACCTTGAATTTTAAATTCTTCATCCATGTTACGAAGCAGGAAATGGTTCCCATTGCCGATGTTGAGGGGCACGTCATCGGCATAACGGTGAGAGAGGGAGTAGCAGTATTTGAAAACGGAGAGTTGGCCTGGTTTAAGGTGAGCCTCATTCGCGATCTCATTAAAGGAGCAGGGACGTTTGACAAGTATGTAACCTGTACGTTCCTGGATGGATCAGCTTTTACAGCTCATATGAAGGGCACGGTCGAAGCCAGTCCCCAGGGTGTTCCCTTAGCGGCCAAAGCGGCGGGTGACATTATTCATGGAACGGGTCGGTTCCAGGGGATCAAGGGAACGGGCACGATTTCAGCGAAGGTGCTTCCCCCGGAGAAGGGGGAGCTGGCGGGAAAGTCACTTGGCGAAGCAACCTTAGTCTATACCTTGCCGAGCAAGTGATTTGTTGAAGGCAGGGACGACTGCTAAAGGGCAGGGTCAGCAGTGGCTCACAGCAAATATACGACGAGGAGGTCAATGGTTATGGAAAAGAAACTGAGTCGAAGGGAGTTTTTGAAGGCATCAGCAGCTACAGGTGCCATCTTGTGTATGACCCCGACTATAGCTTTAGCTCAGGAAGCAAAGTCGATTCAGCTTTCGAAACCCCAACCTGGCAGTGGTAGCTCCTTAATGCAGTTATTATGGAAGAGGATGTCTTCACGACAATTCAGCCCCGAACCCTTGCCCGTAGCGGTTCTTTCAAATCTCCTGTGGGCCGGCTTCGGGATCAACCGCCCTGACGGAAAGCGCACTGCCCCCTCTGCAATGGACTGTCAAGACATCGATATCTACGTTATTCTTCCCGACGGCCTTTACCTCTACGACGCGAAGGCAAATCAACTAAAGCTGCTACTGGCCGAAGATCTGCGTGCACTCGCTGGAACCCAGCCCTATGTCAAAGAGGCCCCCGTCAACCTTATCTACGTGTCTGATTATGCGAAACTGGGGGACAAACTACCGGCTGAAGACAAAATCCTTTTCCCTGTTTTCTCTGGTGCCCACGCCGGGGTGATTGCAGAGAACATCTACCTCTACTGCGCTTCGGAAGGGTTGGCGACGGTCGTTCGGGCATATGATCGACATACCGGCCCTCTCAAAAGCCATGAAACTGCGGCCCGATCAGAAGATTACCCTGGCACAGTCGGTGGGGTATCCAAGAAAGACATCGTAGTAGGGTGTGTGGGAAGATAAGGCAGGGTCAGAAACTGGCTCTGCCTTTTCTCTTTATCATTTCCATCGGTAATCGTTAGTTCTCAGGAGTTATCGCAGGGTGATGAGTTGTAGGTGTACATCAGCATTTTTTCGGTGTCCGTTGATGCTGAACAATTTATCTAAGAAGATTTTATCGATGTCTTCCTGTAATCTAGTCTGTCAACGCTTTTCATTTTAGTCTCGATTTCAAGCGGTAACAGTGAACGGTACAGGCTTATCGTTATTGGTCGTAGCTTTCAGGCGGTAGTCGCTACAGACCAGGATTCCTCAGGCCCGCCAAAAGTATCACCCGACTGGGTCGAGGAACATCGGAAGCATGCCATGAGTCTCTCGTAATTTTCAATTTAGCCGATAATATCTTGTTGCTGGGGAGGACGCGATGGCACACGAGCGGATACTTATTGTCGAGGATCAAAACATCACAGCCATGGACATCCGTCGCACTGTTCAGCAGCTCGGCTATGAGCCGATCGGGCCGGTTGCTTCCGGAGAAGACGCAGTCACGTGCGCCCTGGCCCAGCGCCCCGATGTTGTCCTTATGGACATTATGCTGAATGGGCCGATGGACGGCATCCAGGCTGCTGAAGCCATCCGATCTCAATACCTCTGCCCCGTGATCTACGTCACCGCCCACTCAGACGAGCCCACGCTCGACCGTGCCAAGCTCACTGAACCGTTCGGGTACGTCCTGAAACCCATCGACGAACAGGAGCTTCATACAGCCATCGAGATGGCTCTCTGCCGGCATACGCTAGAACAGCGGCTCAGAGAATCCGAAGAGCGGTACCGCACGGCAATCGAGTGTTCCAATGATGGGGTCGTCATCACCCAGGAAGGTAAACATGTCTATGTCAATCGTAAGTTTTTGGAGATGTTTGGCTATAGCGGCCCGGAGGAGATTCTTAATAGATCCATAGCTGACGCACCGCATATGCATCCTGACGATGTGAAAAGGATTGTGGAGTGGAATAGACAGAGGTTAAACGGGGCGGCCGTACCCTCAAGCTACGAGCACAAGGCGGTCCACAAAGACGGAAGGACCTTGCATGTGGAACTTTCCTCGGCCCGGATCACGTATCACGGAAAAGCCGCTTCCCTCAGTTATATAAGAGATATTACTAAGCGGAAGCAAGCAGAGGATGCACTGAGAGAGAGCGAAGTCAGATTCAAACAGCTCTTCAACACCATGAACGATGGTATCATATTGCGCGATGCCGTAACCTATGAACTCCTCGATGCCAATCGTAGTTTCTGCGAGCTGTATGGCTACACCCTTGAGAAATTGAAGCGCTTGCCCCTCGGGAGTTTAAACGCACAGCAATCCGTCCAGGAGCGTCGGGAGCATCTCGTTGCTTATTATAGCCAGGCGCCTGAGGGCACAACCCATCTCATGCGGACAGAGGCCCGAAGAAAGGACGGAAGCACGTTCTGGGTTGAAATGAACGGGACCAAGATAACCGTGGGGAATCGTCCGTGCCTGCTCATGGTGGTGCGGGACATCACCGATCGGAAGCGCTCGGAAGACGCCCTTGCGGCAAGCGAGGAGCGTTATCGGCGGGTCGTGGAGTCCTCGCCAACCGCCATCTTCGTCGATTGCCGCGGCCGTCTGGTTTTCATCAACCCCGCCGCCACCCGCTTGCTTGGCGCGGTCGAACCCGAGCAGCTTCGCAGCCGGACGCTGCTGGACTTCGTGCATGCGGAATCGAAGAAAATGGTCCAGGGGCACATCGATGCATTGCTGCAAGGCTCCCAGACGTTCCTGTTGCGAAACGTCCAGCTAACCGGCCTGAATGGGGCCCTGCTCGACGTCGAAATGACGGGAATCGCGTTTGACTACGAGGGAGAGCCGGCGGTTCAGCTGGTTGTGCACGACATTACCGAGGCAAGGCGAATGACCGTACAGCTGGAGCACATGGCGAGTCACGACGCGCTGACCTGTTTGCCCAACCGGATCATGATGCGTGACAGGCTCAATAACGCGTTGGCTCATGCGCGACGCTACGGCGGGCAAGCGACCGTGATATTCCTTGACCTCGATCATTTCAAAATCATCAACGACAGCCTGGGGCACGATCAGGGGGATATTTTCCTGAGAACCATCGCAGAACGGCTGTCCGGCTCTGTGCGTGAGCTCGACACGGTCACGCGGTTCGGAGGAGACGAATTCATCATCGTGCTTTTCGACCAGCCGAAGGATGATGATGCCTTAATTCCAGTGCTGGAACGAATTCAGCAATGCATTCGGCAGCCCGTGATTCTTGAGGGTCGTGAATACAGCGTCTCTTCCAGCATGGGATTCGCCATTTACCCTCGCGACGGCTCGGATGCGGAAACGCTGTTGCGAAACGCCGACCAGGCGATGTACCGGGCCAAAGACCGGGGACGCGACAATTTTCAGCCCTATTCAGAAGAGTTGCATCTTCATGTCACTGAACGTTTGCAATTACACAACGACTTGCGCCGGGCGCTGGAGCGTGACGAGTTCATTGTATATTACCAGCCACAGGCCAATCTGCACGGCGGGAGCATTATTGCTGTGGAAGCACTGGTTCGTTGGAGGCATCGGGATCGCGGGGTGATAGAGCCCGGCCAATTCATAGATGCGGCTGAGGAGACCGGACTGATTACATCAATAGGCGAATTCGTGCTGCGCACGGCGTGCAAGCAAGGCAAGGCGTGGCAGGATATGGGATTACCGCCCCTCAGAATCGCAGTAAACCTCTCATCCCGCCAGTTCTGGCAGCCCGATTTGCTCGAGATGGTGGAGCGGTCGTTGCGCGATTCCGGCCTCAACCCTCGTTTTCTTGAGCTGGAGCTGACAGAGGGTCTCATTTTGAAAAGCGTTGATGACGCGGTGAGGACGATGCGGGCTTTGCGCACGATGGGTGTCGAACTGGCGATCGATGACTTTGGCACCGGTTACTCCAGCCTGGCCTATCTGAAGCGGTTCCCGATCGGACGGCTCAAAGTTGCGCAAGCGTTCCTGCGTGACATACCTGCTGATCCGGACAGCGTCGCGATTGCGCGGGCTGTCATCTCTTTAGGACACAGCCTGAAACTCAAAGTGATCGCGGAGGGTGTGGAAACCCCACAGCAGCTTGAGTTTCTGGATGCCGCGGGCTGCGACGAGATACAAGGATATCTGATCAGTAAGCCCCTCCCGCAAGGTGAGGTTACCGAACTGCTCAAGCTGCGGGTGCGGCATGTGAACGCGGGGGGAAGCCAGGCGGCCTGACGAACGGCGCGCTCCCGCGCACCACGCTATATCACATGATCGAGCGGAAAAAAGAGATTATTCCTATAAGCATCGGCGGTCGAAGGCTCTTCGACAGGAAGGACCTTGACGGGCCGATAGAAAGGGCGAAGCATGCAGGTCCGCAGCTAACGGCGTGGTCACGGGTCATAGGCGGACGATAGTGCGGCCTTCTTCCTGAAGTGTTGAAAATCCCACTTACTCAAAGAGTTGCGGATTATAAACAGTAATCGTCGGCCCGCTACAATATATCTCATCCAACATTGTTCTCACCGCGGCGCGTTTGAACAAGGACGGTATCCATCCTGATTCGACTATAAGGCTCACTACCAAAGCATTAA
>CAWIHO010000019.1:0-36980 GCA_963835605.1 uncultured delta proteobacterium
TTCAACCCTTGAAGTTTGCGAGCTGGAACGGGAAGACGCACAGGTAGAACTCAAAAAAGTGAAGACGACGTCCGACGCAACTTCCTGAATGCTACTACCGACATCGCGTTTCTCATGGACAAGGATGGGGTTATCCTCGCTGCCAACGAGAGTGCAGCGCGCGCGTACCATACCACCGTGCAGAATCTTCTGTGCACCGCGGTCTAGGATCTGATTCCGCGATCACTCGCTGAATTTGCCAGGACGAAGCAGATGAAGCGATCCTATCCGGAGCACCGGCGCGGTTTGTAGCGGAATGGAAAGGCCGCTTCCTGGATCATAGTCTTTATATCGTATCGGATGAGAACGGCCAGGTCACGCGAATCGCCGTCTATGTGAGAGACGTGACGAGACGTAGACAGATGGAGGCAAAGCTTGAGCAAGCTGAAGAGAAGTACCGCAACATTTACGAAAACGCCACGGAGGGTATATTCCAGGCGAGCCTCGATGGGCGCTTTATCACGGCAAACCCTTCCCTTGCCCGTATCCATGGGTACGACTCTTCTGAAGAGCTCATCGCATCGATTACGGACATAGGTACACAACTCTACGTTGATCCAGCTGATCGAGACGACCTCGTTGACCTTCTCCGGATACATGGTGCTGTGCAGAACTACGAGGTCAAGATGCGCCGCCGCGACGGAGGCGTCCAATGGGTTTCGATCAACTCACGTGTCGCCCGTGACCGCACAGGGGGGCTCATCTACCATGAGGGCACCATGCGCGACATCACGAAGCGCAAAGAGGCCGAAGAGGCGCTTGGGGAAAGTGAGGAGCGGTACCGGATCGCCATTGAGCACTCCAACGACGGGGTGGCGATCATCAGGAAGGGCCAGCATCAATACGTCAACAGAAGGTTCGTCGAAATGTTCGGTTACGATTCTCCGGAGGAGATCATCGGAACACCGGTCACCATCACCGTCCATCCTGACGATCAGGAACGCGTGAAGAACATTAACTATCGAAGGTGGAAGGGTGAAACTGTCCCCTCCCGATACGAATTCAAGGGCATCACAAAAGATGGAAGAACCATCTTCATCGAGGTTTCAGCTACGGGCATCATTTACAAGAACGAGCCGGTCTCCCTCGTCTATCTTCGTGACGTCACCGAGCGGAAACTGGCGGAAGAGGCGCTGCTGAGATCTCATAAGGAACTGGAGCAGCTTAACAGGGTGAAGACGAAGGCGGTGAACCATATCTCCCACGAATTAAAAACGCCGCTGGCCGTGATCCAGGGCAACCTCCGGGTGTTGAAACGTAAGATAGAAGCGTCGCCAATGGACTCAAGCCTCAAAGGGATCCTGGCCGCTCTCGAAAGAAATGCCGAGCGCCTCTTGAGAATCCAGAGAGAAGCCGATGAGATATTCAGAGCATCGCAGGAGCTGGAAGCCGTCTCCCTGACCGATGAGCTCGATTTGCTGCGGCAGCGTCTGGATGGCTTCGGAAACGTGCCGCCTGAAGTATGGTCTCACTGGGGCGCCTTGAAAGAGTGGCTGAACCAGTATACCTCGGGCAGCAGAGACCTGTTTCAACCCATCGACCTGTATCCTTTCGTCCAGTCGACGGTTGAGAAAACCAGGCAGAGGGCCACTCACAGGAACGTGGAACTTCGTGTGCAAGGGGAGAACGATCTCTACATTTATATGGACCCGCGCATCGTTACTGAGATCATCGAGGGTCTTCTGAAAAACGCCATCGAGAACACACCAGACGGCGGGCTCATCACGGTTAGCGTCGAGGAGAAAGAGAACAGGATCTGGATTGATGTTACCGACACCGGAGTGGGTATTGCGGAGGAGGACCAACCGTACGTGTTTGACGGCCTGTTTCACACGGAAGAAACAGAACTTTATACGTCCAAGAATCCCTACGATTTCGGGGCGGGAGGAAAAGGCCTGGAGCTCCTCAGAATGAAGCTCTATGCGAGACGCTTTGGCTTTGAGCTTTCAATGAAGAGCAAACGCTGTTGTTATATCCCCACTCATCTGGGCCTCTGCCCGGGAGACATTTCCTTATGCGATCATTGTAAGGCCGCCAAGGATTGCGCCGATTCAGGAGGGAGCACCTTCTCCGTATCGTTCCCGGCCGAAAACCGCGACAGCGGGAGGCCGTAATACCAATTCGCCTTCAAGCGTATACCTTGCGTTGTCGCTGCGTCGCTCTCCTCGACGTACTGCTCAGTACGCCCGGGTACCCGCTTGCGGGTGGGGCTCCTCGCCGCCCGGGTACCCGGCCGAAGGCTGGGTCGTCCATCTTGAATGCAAATTGGTATAAAATATGACGGCAAAATAAACTGGGAGGCCCTCTGAAGCACGAATTATCAATAGCCCGAATTACCAATGGTTTTCGCCCTTCACCGAAAACCTGGTGCAAAAAATAGTCGGGCCGAAACAAGGCCGGACCGCAGAAAAGCGAAAAATATAGTCAGGCTGTCTCACCGCGCACGTCAGGCCTTCTTCCTGGAAGAGTGTACTTGTACTTGGGCGAAAAAGGACACCATTACGAGTGGCATGTGCGCCATGACCGTGGTGCATTTTATATAGATGCGACGCCGGCTCATTCTTGACCGGCATGATAATGCGCCCCTTTTCCGGCATCGTGTAGTTTCTTCGTCTTGCGTTTTTCTATCAATCCCTCCTACGCATCGCCCCCGTCAAACAGAATTTTTTTGACACGGCTGAAGGCGAGGGGGTAGCATGTAGGGAGGGGGGGATGCAATGAACATATGGGAGACAGCGATGTTAAAAATAATAGCGGCTAATGGCGGGACTGCTTCTCTGCGGCACATTTACGGTGAACTTCCCATGACATGAGAGTAGTACGAGAAAGCTGCTGCCAGGGTGGCCTTATGGTTTGTAGAGCTTTTCTTGAAATGAAAGGACGTGGGTGGTACTTATACAAAATGAACCATATGGTCTGAATCTGAGGGAGTGAAAGTGTGAAGAAATATTGTGTGAATCACCCCACCAGTGAGGCCACAAGTTTTTGCCACGGATGCTGGGGACGATCTATGCACGGAATGTTTGGTGGCGGGGACGGAGTACTATTATTGCAGGAAAGATGAATGTCAGTCTTTGCTACAAGAGGAATTGAAAAACTTTGCAGAAGGATACGACACTAATCCGAGGTTCTGCCCTAAGTGTATGGAAGAAACACTTCCAGAGTCATGCGAAGATGTCCAAAGTACCAACTTCACCGGCGAAAGGCTTTCCAATTTTGGGGCACGAATGTCCAGTGTGTCATTCTATTATCGCTGAAAAGCAGAACGCGTTTCTCGGATTGCCTGGGAAGTCACACGGATACTATCGAATTATTTATTTAAAGGATGGGGTGAATCTAGTTTTTGTCAAAGACAAGCCCTTCCTGTCAAGAAGATTAAAGAATCAAACAATAACGCCGCAAAATACCTAAGGCGCTTTTCGCTAATGCGTAGCAAAGATTCTTGTATAATCCCAATGAGTATTCTCATACGAATATAGGGAGAGTGAGAGGGACGCTTTGAAATGTTGTCATTGGCATCGGGGTTTAGCAATGTGGATGAGTCATCGCAACTCGCTAGGTAGATCTCCACTTACTCGCTTTTCTTTGGTAATGTGCAATCCAGTCGCTTGAAGGTGCATGCCTCATTTGGTGCAATGTGCAACTTTTCTCGCGCAGTATAATTTTGAAATTTTATTGAGAGACGCTCCCGCGAAGTACTTCCTGAGTTGAGCAGGGAAGCGATTCAGCAAATATGCCCTCTTTCAAGGCGTAATCGTGAACAGGCGAGATCGTGCCTCTGACTTCTCTCGGGAGGAAGCTATCCGGTCTTATGTCGTAAGCCGGGTAGTAGGACCAATAAGAACCGGGTTGCCTAACGTTCCTGAATTGAATCTCGTTGTTAAAAGTGCGCGGCTCTGCTGTCGCACGAGGAACCACGCCTGCGCCACCCGCCGAATTGACAAGAAATATCATTTGACAAACTACTGCCGAATGTTATAAACATCTACAAATCTATTTGTCTGATGTTTCGCGCGGCCATGCGGAAGGCCGATGCGGCGCCTGATCGTTGGCGCTGTGTCTGATAACCAATAAGGAGATGGATCATGAAGATTGATATCTTTACCCACGTGATGCTTCCGCGGTACAAGAAAGAGCTCTACAAATACGCTGACAAGTTCCCGACCGAAAGGGCCGTGCAGGACAAACGACCGGTCCTGTGGGACAAAGAAGCGCGGCTCTCCAAGCTCGAGCCCTATCCCGACCTCGTCCAGGTCCTGTCCGCAACCATGCCTCCCGTAGAGGAAGTTGTGGACGCAAAGGAGGCGGCTGAGCTTGCCAGAATATGCAATGACGAAATAGCGGAGATGGTGGCAGAAAACCCCAAGCGGTACATAGCCGCCATTGCGAATGTTCCCCTCAACAATACGGAGATTGCGTGCAAAGAAGCTGAACGGGCTATTAAGCAGCTTGGCTTCAAAGGCATCCAGATCCACACCAGAGTGAACGGCCAGCCGCCGAGCGCAGACGCAATGATGCCCCTCTACAAGCTCATGGTGGATTTCGATCTCCCGATCTGGCTCCACCCCATGCGCAGTTCCAGTCAACCCGACTGGGCGACAGAAAAGGTTTCATACAACCAGCTCTTCTCGATTTACGGGTGGCCCTACGATACCACGGCTGCGATGGTCAGGCTTGTATTTGCGGGCATTTTCGAAAAACTGCCCGGCAT
Organism: uncultured delta proteobacterium; assembly: GCA_963835605.1. Classification (GTDB taxonomy): domain Bacteria; phylum Desulfobacterota; class Syntrophorhabdia; order Syntrophorhabdales; family WCHB1-27; genus JADGQN01. The sequence continues at coordinate 4,751 of CAWIHO010000019.1, forward strand.
CAAATTTATCACCCACCATCTCGGCGGCATGGTGCCCTATTTCTCCGACCGGGCCATAGCCCACTGGAACAACGGCCTGCAGCGCCTCGGCGCTGATCACTTCCCCGGCCTCACCAAGCATCCCGTGGAGTATTTGAAGATGTTCTACGCCGATACGGCGCTCGACGGCAACAGCAACTACTCGCTCGAATGCGGCCTGAAGTTCTTCGGGGAAGACCATGTCCTGTTCGGCACAGACTTGCCCTATGACGTGGAAAACGGCGGCGTCTCGATTCGTGAGACCATAAACGGCATCGAGAAGATGGGACTGTCTGACGCTACCAAGAAAAAGATCTATGAAGGCAACGCTCGAAGGCTGCTCCATCTGTAAGAGTGCCGAAGGTCGCAACGACGAGGCCAGATCGCTTCTATAGTATACCAGGGAGAGTGCTATGGTGACCGATTACGAAGCTCTGATTGAGCCGGTGAAAAGCAAGAGAACCTTCGAAGAGGTGTCGGAGAAACTCAAGGAGCTCATTTTCAGCGGAACCCTCAAGCCGGGGCAGCAGCTTCCCTCGGAGCCCGCGCTGGCCCAGCTCTTTCACGTCGGCCGTCAGTCGGTCCGTGAAGCCCTGCGTGTTCTTGAGCTCTCCGGTTTCATCACGGTGAGGCCCGGCGTAAAGGGCGGCGCAATGATCCAGAGCACGATGCTGAGCAAACTGGCAAACCTGTTTTCGGAAACAATAAGGCTCCACAAAGTCTCACCCGAGGACTGCATGGCGGCGCGCAGGGCGATCGAAACCTGTCTGCTCGATCTCGTCTTCGAGAACGCGGATAAGGAGGACATCGAGGCGCTCAGGAATAACATCATGGCGGCCCGAAGGAAACTACACGCCGACAGATCAGCGTACGAGGAGAATATTGAGTTTCATCGGCTCCTGGCAAAGGCATCGAAGAACCACACGTTCACGATCGTCATGGAGTCCATTCTCTCGGTTTTCTGCGATCTGAAGAGCAGGCACGCAGCGGTACAGCTGAAAGAGTCAAGGGCAATCACCGATCTGCACGAGGCGATCACCGATGCCCTGGCGACGAAGCAGCGCTCAACCGCCGCCGAGCTGCTTGCAAGAGGACCTTTTGGCCGCCGAGGGAGATCATGAGGAACTGCGGAACCGCAGCGCGCACGAGAGTCACGCACCGTCGGGCAGGAAAAGCCTACCCCGATCCGGCAGGCGAAACGAACCAGTAAGTGATACAAGGAGGCACGTATGGCTGACCGAATGTGACCAAGTTTTGCGACGAAATGAAATTCAATCGTTTCCATTGGAATCTTCTGGTCCTCGGGGTATTGACGCTTCTGTTCGATGGCTATGATTCGCAGATCCTTGCCTACGTGATGCCCAATGTCATCAAAGAGTGGCACTTGAGCCCCGTGGCTGCAGGCTCGATTGTCTCCTACGGTCTCATAGGCCTTATGATAGGTACGGCAGGACTGGGCATGCTGGCCGACCGCATCGGCAGGAAGGCCCCCCTTATTCTGGGTCTCCTTATGTTCTCCATATTCAACGGCGGGCTTTACTGGGTGCATGACTTCAAAACCTTCTGCATTCTCCGCTTCCTGGCCGGCATCGGCATGGGCGGCGCCCTCACGATCAACATCACGCTGGCGTCCGAATTCGCACCCGCCAGAGTGCGGGCGAGGATGGTCGCAACCATGTTCACGGGATTCATGATCGGCCCTGCCCTCGCCGGCGTAATTTCAATACTCTTTATTCCCTCCTATGGGTGGCGGGTCGTCCTCTTTTTCGCACTTCTTCCTTTAATCTTCATTCCGTTTCTCTATTATTTCCTGCCTGAATCGGTGCGGTTTCTCGCACAGAAGGGGCGTCATGACGGGGCCATCAAAGTTTTGCGAAGAATGGAGAAGGCTGCGAAGGTGAAGCCTATAGCATGGACCGAAGAGAGCTTTGCTCTTCCTGCCATAGAAAGAAAGGCCAGTGTCAGGCAGCTCTTCAGTTCCAAGCTCGCCGTGATGACTATCCTCATCTGGTTCGTCTACTTCTTCAACCTTCTTGCTGTCTATGGTCTGATAACCTGGCTGCCGACGCTCCTCATGAAGGCGGGCATCTCCCTGGTAAAGAGCTACGGCTACACCGTGATGGATCACTTCGGGGGCTTTATCGGTGCAATCTTCCTCGGCATGATCCTCGACCGCTTCGGCAGAAAATGGGGCCTCGTCTCCGCGTATGTGCTCGCAGCAGTCGTGTCCTATGTTTTCGGGCTCGCTACCGGAAGTCCTGTGGCGCTCTACCTTCTGAGCTTCGCGACCGGTTTCTTTGTGATTGGTGGTCAATCGGCCCAACACGCGGTCACGGGTGAAGTCTACCCCACCTTCGTCAGGTCCACGGGCGTGGGGTGGGCCCTCACGATGGGAAGGTTCGGCGCGGTGTGCGGCCCCCTGCTTGGAGGTCTTCTCCAATCTGCGGGCTACTCCTTCAGCCAGTACTTTGCCTTCCTTGCGATCCCACCTCTCCTGTGCGCGGTCCTCGTGCTCTTCTACAGGGTCAATGTGAAAGGTGAAACGCTGGAGGCGGTTGAGGAGAAGCTGACCGGGACGGGAAAGTAAACGGATCCGATTTCTTCGCACCATGATAGGTCACAACACTTAATTGCATGCCTGAAGGCAACGCTATGAACGCCGAAGAACTGTACGAAGCAAGGGCAAAACGCGTTCGGGACGTTATTGCGCTTGAAGTGCCCGACCGCATCCCGGTGACGGCCACGTTCGATTTCTTCTCGGCCCGCTATTGCGGATACACCCAGGAACAGTTAATGTACGAACCCGACACTCTGTGGGACGCGCATCTCAAGACGACGGTCGACTTCGCGCCGGACATTGCCCGGAACCCCTTCCCGGCGATGTTGCTCGGGCGTCTGCTCGATGTCCTCGATTACAGGCAGATGCAGTGGCCCGGCCGACAACTGGCGGCGCATCTGCCTTTCCAGTTCGTCGAGGGCGAATACATGTCCGCCCAAGAGTACGACCATTTCCTTACCGAACCAACGGACTTCATGATCCGTAAATACTGGCCCAGGATCGCCGGCTCTCTCAAAGGGCTCGGGAAACTCGCTCCCTTTAAGGACTTTCTGGAGTACATGGACCTGGGTGTCTTCGCCATGTTGGCCGATGCGGAAGTGCAGAACGCCTTGGAGACCCTCGTGAAGGCCGCCCGTGAGGCTGAGCGGATAGGGGTCTACGGGGGGCTCTTCGGAAAAAAGCTCAAGGAGGAGGGCTTTCCCTCCCTCGGCGGAGGAAAGAGCTACGCCCCTTTCGATATACTCGCCGACTACCTGCGGGGGACGAAAGGGGTGATGCTCGATATGTACAGACGACCCGAATCGCTCCTAAAGGCCTGCGAGAAGATACTGCCTCTCGCGGTCGAGAAGGGCGTAAGCTCGGCGAGAAAGACAGGTACGAGGCTCGTCTTCATGCCGCTCCACAAAGGGCTCGACGGCTTCATGTCCCCTGAGCAGTTCAAGAGGTTCTACTGGCCCACGTTGCGTGACTTGATGATGGGCCTCATCGCTGAAGGGCTTACCCCTTACGTTTTCTGGGAGGGCGACTGTACCTCACGCCTCCCGCACATAAAGGATATCCCTCCGGGCAAGGCCGTCTACCGCTTCGAAGCAACGGACATGATGAAAGCGAAGGACATCCTTGGGGAGCGGATATGCATCTGGGGAAACGTGCCCGTCTCTATCCTCGCCACAGGCACCCCCGACGACGTCCGGGCCTACTGCGAGAGGCTGATCGACCGCGCGGGAAAGGGCGGAGGGCTGATTGTGGACGCATCAGCGGGCGTCAACGACGCGAAGGTCGAGAACCTGAGGGCCATGTTCGACTTTACCAAGGAATACGGGATCTACGGGCGGTAAGACTATCCTCCCGACCACCCTTTTCGACTGCCGTTCTCTTCTTCGTCTTGTCACACGTTTCGCAACGATCTAAAGAGGCAGTGGAGCTCAGAGCTTTAGCCCCACGATAAGAATCTATCAAATCACCACTTGTATGTGATGTCCACAATTCTCTGGGAAAATTTCTTCCTGGAATGGCAAACCTCCTCCGCTTCCCCGCTGTCCAATATTACAAGCGATAACCGTCAATAACGAATGAGAAAAAACAGGAAACTGCGCGCTCAAGTAGACCAACGTTTCCTGGTGTTACAGAGCGGAGGGGTAGCCTTTTTTCCTTCTAAACGCCATTTCCATCTTTACAAGAATTTTACCAAAATCGATGGCATGTTTTAACATTGCCTCGGACGCAGCACGCGGATCACGGGCAAGGACTGCTTCAACGATCGGGCGATGCATGCCGGCAGGATGCATGGTCCTGGGATCGGGACCCACAGCTTCCACCACCCGCCTGGTCAACCCCATGAGTGAGCGGACAATGGCTTCGAAAAGGTTGTTCCCGCACATCTCCGCCAGAATAAAGTGCACCATCGTCTTGCGGTCCACATCATCGAGCAGCTTGCCCACCGGCAATTTCTCCGCCTCCAGAGCCTCTCGGAGACGCTTGGCATAAGCCGGCGTCACATTGAGGGCAGCCAGTCGGGCCACCTCAGGCTCTACGAAGGCCCTCACCTGATGCAGGTCGGGAACGGAGATCTTCTCTGCCATGAAGAGGTCCAGGAAGGAACCTACGAGATGTTCAAAGGTAAGGTCGGTAACGAATGGGCCGCCGGTCACTCCCTGACGGGTAACGATAAATCCCAGATTCTCCAGCGCCCTCAGAGCTTCCCTCATAGTCGCGCGGCTTACCTGAAACTGGGAGGCCAGTTCCCGCTCTGACGGGAGCCTGTCTCCTGTCTTGTAATCGCCCAGCAGGATAGCTTGCTTCAGCTGTTCTATGACTTCACTAGACGCCCGTGACTGTTTGACCGGTATGAACTTACGCATTTGTTCCGTTTTTTATATGATACCTCAGTCAAGAAGGGGCTTGCAAGCAGCTTCGAAATTATTCTCTTGACTTACCAAGCGATTAGGCATAAATAGTAGACCATTAGTTGGCGATGCGGCTGGCGCCTATGTGATCCATCGCCACGGTCCATCACCGCCCCACGCGGTGAAATTCGCTATACGAGGAAGATTATGAATCTTGCCACTAATCTAGAGACATCCGCATTCTATTTTCCCGACCATCCGGCCATCAATGAAGGTGGGATCGACACAACGTATGCACAGCTTAACGATCGGGCCAGTCGGGTCGCGACGGCCCTCATGAAGATGGGCGTTGCGCCGGGCCAGCACGTCGGTCTCTGCGCTCCCAACTCAGCCGACTGGCTTGCCTTCTACTTTGGCGTGATAAAGGCAGGAGCGGTGGCGGTCACCTACTCCAGCCTCCTGACCGGCGCGGAGCTGACGATCCTTGTCAACCACGCAAAGCCCCGGTTTATGCTCGCCGGCGGGGAGAAGCTGCGCGAGCTGGAGCAGCTGAGGGACTCGGCGGGGCTGGAGAAGATCATATGCCCTGGCGGCGATATTGACATGGCGCACCTCGTGGAGATGGGCTCAGGATCATTCAAAGCGGTGAAAAGAGACCGGGCTGACACGGTGGCGATTCTTTATACCGGCGGTACCACCGGCATCCCGAAAGGGGTGATGCTGAGCCACCAGAATATCAACGTGTCCGCGCACAACGTTGCTTACAGCGAACGATCCACCGAAGCCGATCGGGCTCTCTGCTTTCTGCCTTTCAACCATGTGTTCGGTCAGATGCATGTGATGAATGCAACGATCCTGAGTGCCGGCTGCCTGGAGATCCTGCCCACCTTCGACCTGGAGCGCATATTGGAGGCCACGGCAAGCGGGCGGATAACCAAGTTGTTTGCGGTACCGACTGTCTACACGCGGCTTCTGACCCTTGAGCGGCTGAGGGAAAAACTGGGTCGTGTGCGGTACAGTTTTTCCGCTGCCGCCAGTATGCCCGTAGAGATCATCAAGCAGTGGAAGGAGCGCACCGGCATCACTATATCGGAAGGGTATGGGATGACGGAATCAGCCTCAGCCGTTACCTATAACCATTACCACAGGCATGTTGCCGGATCGGTGGGAACCGCGGTCCACCTGGTGGAAGTCGAGATCAGGGACGCATCGGGAAACCGGCTGGAGAAGGGGCAAGAGGGTGAGATCTGCATCCTGGGCCCCAACATTATGAAGGGATATCTGGATAACCCTGAAGAAACGCGCTCAGCCTTCTGGCAGGACGGCTGGTTCCGCTCGGGCGATATCGGTATCTTCGATACCGACGGTTACATTTACATTGTCGACCGTCTGAAAGACATGATCATCACGGGCGGCGAGAACGTCTATCCCCGCGAGGTGGAAGAGCAGCTCTATGCCCGGCCGGAGGTGGAAGAGTGCGCGGTGATCGGGCTTCCCGACAAGGAATGGGGCGAACGCGTAGCTGCCTTCATCGTGCCAAAGCAAGGCCAGGTGATCGAGCCCGAGCAGACTCAAATCGTTCCTCAAGGCGCGCCTCTCTTCCTTCAAGGTGCCTAAGCAGTTCGTAACTCGTGAAGGAGCTCCCGAAGAGCCCGGCGGGCAAAATCCTGAAACGCGAGGTGAGGAAGCAGTTCCTGGAGAGCGTAGCACAGCCTGGAAGTTCGAAGAAGGCATAGGTAGAGGTTAGAACGTTCCAAAGGTCCGTAAGGCGGCAAATGCCGCAAAAATGTAGAAGGAGGGGATCACCGGTGAAAAAGGGCTTCATGCGCGGGGACGCCGCCATGGGCAGAATAGAACCGTCACTGCCGTGCAGGAGCAGGAAGTGCAGCGTCTTCTGATTGACAAGGCGCCGGACCGTCTCAAGTTTCGCTTTGCTCCCTGGACGCCTTGCCTATGCCGTCTAACATTGAGATATTTGGTTGTCGGAGTAATAAAATCACAAATAGGAGGTAAGAGTATGAAGAAGAAGTTATTTTGTGTGTTACTGGTGCTTGGCTTCTTTGTCTTTGCTTTTGTTCCCCCGGCCGCCCAAGCTCAGGAGAAAGCGATGAAGCTCAGGCTTTCCGTTATGTGGCCGCCGCAACACCCGTTCACGAAACTGTTCGATCAATGGGGTAAGGATGTTGAGAAGGCGACTGCAGGAAGGATAACCGTAACCGTATTCGCGAGCCAACACGCTTTCACCTCCGATGCAGGTCTATGACAACACCGTAAAGGGCGTGGTCGATGTCGGCACTAATCTATTGGCATATTCGCCCGGCAGGCTTCCGCTTTCCGAAGTGTTGCAGCAGCCGTTGGGATATAAGAATGGCTATCAGGGAAGCAAACTGGCCAATGCATATTATCAGAAATTCAAACCGAAAGAATTCGACGACGTGCACGTTCTGTTTCTCCACGGTGCGGCCCCGGGTTTCATTTTTACAAAGAACGCGGCTAAATCGATTGCCGATTTAAAAGGACTCAGGATAAAGGCTAATGCGGAGAATGCGGACATAGTAAAAAATCTCGGCGCATCTCCCGTAACCATGCCCGTCACTGAGACCTACGATGCCCTTTCAAGAGGTGTTGTAGACGGATGCCTTTTCCCGTTGGAAGCATTACAGGGATTCAAGATCGGCGAGGTTGTCAAGACCGTACTTGAGGACTATCCCATGTCTTATCTGACATCCATGTATGCTATCATGAATAAGGCCAAGTGGAATGCAATATCCCCGGCGGATCAAAAGGCAATCGATAAGATCAATGACGAATATGTCGAAAAAGCCGGCAAGCTGTGGGTTGAATTGGATAACAATGCCACGGCGTTTGCCAAAGGAAAGGGCGTAACTTTCCTCAAGGTTTCCAAAGAAGATGAGGCGGCAACCGCTCAAAAGATGAAGCCAATATTGGATGAGTACGTCAAGATGGCGAAGTCCAAGGGGCTCCCGGCGACGAGGCATTGAAATTCTGCGAAGAATTCTTGAAGAAGAATCCAGTAGTATTGCTAGTTCATTGTAAGGGGGCTGTGTTATTGCAGCCCCCATTAGCATAATGATGACTAAGAAACAGATTCAGGTTTGGTGTCGTTTTCTAAATGTGGAGGCAGGCGATGAAGCGTTTCATGGCAGGGATTGTCACTATTGATAAGTCATTATACGTTATTGCCGGTATTGTACTCGCGTGTATGATCATATTGACCCTCTTTGATGTCATCCTGAGGAACCTTCACCATCCTATTACCGGATCCATGGAATTCATACAATATGGGGGATCTATCGTATTCGGGTTCTCGATTCCTTATGGTACCTTGCTCGGGGCCCAGGTAATTGTCGATATCATAACGGAGAAGCTCAGCCCGGGAAAGAAACGAGCCGTAAACATAATCACCAGATGCATCAGGCATTCTGCTGTTCCTGTTTATTGCCTACAATTTCTTCCTTTATGGATTGGACGTGAGACATACGGGCGAGCGCACGGCCAGTTTTAAAATACCCTACTACCCATTCAGTTTTGCTCTTGCATTCAGCTTTCTCTTGCAGAGTTTCACTATATTTCGTGATCTGATATTGGTGGTAAAAGGAGCAGAGAAATGAGTGATGTCGCGGTCGGAATATACGGGATCATAGTGCTGCTTGCCCTTTTTCTTACCGGACTCGAGATGGCCTATTGCATGATACTGGTCGGGTTTCTCGGATTTACCTTTCTCATGACATTCCCGGCAGCCTCCAGTCTCGTCATTAAGGACTTCTTCGACAACTTCACCACGTATAGCTATACCGTAATCCCCCTTTTCATCATCATGGGAGAGTTCGCCTCAAACTCAAACGTCGCAAAGAGACTCTACCTGGGGGCGCATAAGTGGTTCGGTCATATACCGGGCGGACTCGCAATGACAACCGTAGCAGGCGCGACAGCCTTCAAGGCCATGTGTGGTTCGACCCTCGCTACCGTCGGGACCTTTTCAAACCTCGCAATGCCTGAAATGGACCGCTACGGGTATAAAAAGGAGCTTTCCGCCGGTACCATCGCATCCGTGAGTACCATAGGCATGATCTTGCCTCCCAGCACCGTGCTCATTATCTATGGACTCGAAGTTGAGCAGTCCATAGGCAGGCTATTCCTTGCCGGCATTATACCGGCGCTTATGATATCAGTGCTTTTTATGGCAGTTATAGCGGGATGGGTAAGCTTAAGACCTGCAATAGCTCCCAGGGCGGAAAAGGCAACCTGGAAAGAAAGGCTCGCTGTCATCCCCGATGCATTGATCGTTTTCGTCATTTTCGGCATCGTGATAGGCGGAATGATAACGGGTTTTTTCAGCCCCACCGAGGCCGGTACGATCGGTACGGTGGCAATTTTCTTTCTGGCTCTTGTGCGAGGAGAAGTTAATCCACGTATGCTTGTCGGTTCCTTCAACGGGGCTTTGAGAACGTCTATCATGGTTCTCATGCTTATTGCCGGATCCGCCATCTTCGGACATTTCCTTGCAATAACGGAAATCCCGATGATCGCCGCAAAGTGGGCTTCCTCGCTTCCTATCCCGGGTTCCATGGTCATGCTCCTGATAATTGCCATCTACCTGATAGGCGGCTCCATCATGGATGACCTGGCATTCATGGTGCTTGCGACACCCATCTTTTTCCCGACGGCCGTCCAACTCGGCTACGATCCCATCTGGTTCGGCATCTTGATCTGCGTTACCCTGATGATCGGCGGCATTATTCCACCCGTAGCGATATACGTTTTTATATTGGGCAATATAACAGGGTTGCCCTTCAAGACGATCTATAAAGGTGTGGTTCCCTTCCTCTCGGCCCTTGTCCTGGCCCTGCTGATTCTCTTTCTTTTTCCGCAGGTCGCTCTATGGCTGCCCAATCTATTCATGGGTAAAGGATAGCGGGTGGAGAGATGGATATATGGATTCAATTGATAACAAGCTGACAAAGGATGAAACGATCATCTACCGCACGAAATGTCATTGGGCTATGTTCCTCGGGCCGATAGTCGTCATCATTATTGGTGGGCTGGCCCTGCAGGCTCAGGGAATTCACGCAATGGCGCTTATGGCCTTTGGTCTTGTTTGGGGCATATTCTCCTATTTCAGCCTGTATGGATCCGAACTAGGATTGACCCGAAAGAGGGTCTTGATCAATGCCGGATTTCCACTGCTGAAGGCCTATGATATCCCTCTCAATAAGATCGCTGCCATCGATTTCTATCAACCCTCTCTCGGGTCACTGATGAATTTCGGCAAGATTACTATTGTTTACGGCGGGGGCGCTCGCTGCAGTATCAGATTTGTCTCGTCGCCGGCAACATTGGTGGCTGAGGTCCGCCAGCGGATGGCTTCACTCAGCACGTCATCATCACAGTAGGTGTGAGGCCACTTCGCAGCTATGATTTCGTTATTTTCCGATCGCAGGTTCCACCCTTACTGCCCAACCTGCTGACGGAGGCCCAAATGACTGGGCGCATACGAGTTACCTACTAGTGTTTTACAAACTCAGCCCCGGAGGGTCTTTATGAATCTTGCGCAAAACCTTGAACGAGCCGCTTTCTTTTTCCCGGGCAGGCCTGCGATCAGACAGGCAGACCTTGAGCTCACGTATGCTGAACTGAACGATCGGGCAAACAGGATAGCAACAGGCCTGATCAGCCTGGGAATCAAGCCCGGTGATCACGTGGGTCTCTGTTCGTTGAACTCGGCTGATTGGGTCGCCTTTTACTTTGGTGTGATCAAAGCAGGGGCCGTGGCGGTCACCCTCTCGGGCCTTCTTACCGGTGACGAGCTGAAGCTTCTGGTTAACCACGCCAAACCTCGCATGATGTTCACCTCTGAACAGAAGCTTGCGGAGATGGAGCGGCTAAAGGGGCAGACCGGGCTCGAGAAAATAATCTGTCCAGGAGGAGACATGGACCTCGCACATCTTATGTCTCTGGGCTCCGGCACGTTTTCGAGCCATCGACCGGGACCGCGCTGATATTGGTGCCATACTCTTCACGGGAGGTACCACAGGCATACCCAAAGGCGCGATGCTGACCCATGAAGGCATGAATTTTTCAAGCTGGAGTATAGCCTACTACGAACACTCTACCGAGCATGACGTCGGACTTTGCTTTCTCCCCTTCAATCATGTGTTCGGCCAGATGCACATTTTGAACGGAACTATTTTCAGTGCCGGGCTGCCTGGAGCTGCTGCCTGCTTTCGATATGGACAAGAGCTCTGGAGCTGATCGACAATGGCCGGGTAACGAAATTCTTTGCGGTGCCCACGGTGTATATCCGATTTCTTAGTCTTCCCGACCTTGAAAAAAGGGTGGGTAAGCTGCGCTACTGTTTTTCGGCCGCCGCCTCCATGGCGATGGAGATCGTAAAACAGTGGAAGGAACGTACGGGTATCACTATCGCCGAATCCTTCGGGCAAACAGAATGTATGCCCATCACGTTTAACCATTATTATCCGGAGAGACACGTTGTCGGATCCGTAGGCCAACCGGTGCATGGAATGGAGGTTGAGATCAGAGACTTGTCGGGAAATCCTGTGAAGCAGGGTCAGGAAGGGGAGATCTGTATGCGGGGACGCAACGTGATGAAAGCGTACTTGGATAATCCTGAAGGTACTCGGGAAGCGTTCTGGGACGGCGAATGGCTCCGCTCCGGGGACATCGGTGTATTTGACCGCAACGGCTACGTGTACATCGTGGACCGCCTCAAGGACCTGATCATTACGGGCGGCGAGAACGTCTACCCCAGAGAGGTCGAGGAGCAGCTCTATACGTCGCCCGACGTGGAGGAGTGTGCTGTCATCGGACTTCCCGATAAGGAATGGGGAGAACGAGTGGCGGCTTACATCGTACCCAAAGCAGGGCGGACCGTATCTCCTGAGAGCCTAAAATCATTTCTGAAGGCCAGACTATCTTCTTTCAAGGTGCCGAAGGAATATACAATCGTGAGCGAGCTCCCCAAAAGCCCTCAAGGGAAAATCCTGAAGCGCGAGCTGAGGAAGGGGCTGTCTCAGAAGTAGTTAGAAAAAGCGCATTCCGCAAGGGCGTCCAGAGCGAGTTGGGGCGCAGATCAACGTTCGAGGTGCTCATCCCCCAGGCACCCAGATCCGACAAGACTCATAAAGGACGCGACGACCTCCCCGCTGCCCACTGGTACCGAGCGGGTACTCTTTGTTGATGATGAGGAGCTGCTCGTTGAGATGGCGCGGGACATGCTTGAAGGCCTCGGGTATCATGTAACCGTCGCCGCAAACGGCACGGAGGCCTGGATCGTTTCTTTGGAAAATCCCTCGCGATTCGATCTGGTCATTACCGACCAGACCATGCCGGATATGACCGGTGTAACGCTGGCCCAGAAGATGCTCAAGACGCGGGATACCGCTATCATTCTCTGCACGGGATACAGCGAGACGGTGTCAGCCGAGAAGGCGCAAGAAGTCGGCATCCTGCGTTCGTCATGAACCCCATGGTGAAGAGGGAACTGGCGGAGACAATAAGGAAAGTGACATATTTACTACTCGCACTTTCAACAAATCCGGCAAATGCAAAAGCGAGGATTCCAGGAAGGACGGTGATAGAGTTACCCACGAACAAAGGTTCTCGAAAGTAAGAAGGGTAAGGATTACCAAGAACAGGGCATCGGCGTCCCATCTATTACTTCCAGTCGACATCCTAATTGCTGTGACCAACTTATTCACCACCCCTCCGGTTGGAAAAAAGAATGGATCAAACGCGGTTCACTTTTCAGGTTTAAACGGTTCAACTTTATCTTTGAGGTGAAAGCCCGCAGTTTTCTCTTGACAAAAATAATCAATCTTATAGAATAAAATGATATCAAATGATGAACGGCATTCCAAATATGAAACGTCTGATTTTGTAGAAGACTTTCTCAAATGGAGAAAGGGAATATGCAAATGAGGCTTAATGGGAAAGTTGCCATTGTCACAGGTGTTGCTCAAGGGCTGGGATAGGCCTACGCTTGAAAACAGATACGCTCTCAAAGAAAATACTGGCTAACTCTCTTGTTAGAGGTCTGTTGGTCTTAGAATGCTTTAGCCCGCACAAAGACAGCTATACCCTGGCTGACCTCTCAAGGCTTGTTGACATCCCGAAATCGAGCCTCTACAGGGTCGTAAAAACATTGTCCGAAATGAACTATCTCAGATATGAGGAGCGGTCGAAGAGATATTATCTCGGAACAAGGGTCTTGTCTTTGGGGTTTTCCGTATTGCAGAGCATGGAGCTTCGCGAAATTGCCAGGCCATATTTAGAGAAGCTGTCGCGAGAATGCAATAAGACGGTCAATCTGGCCATTCTCGACAAGCACGAGATGGTATACGTGGAAAGGGTCAGAGTTCCGGGTATCAGAGCATTCAACATAAGTATCGGCAATAGGATTCCAGTATGGAGTACGGCAGTGGGAAAGGCTGTTTTAGCACATCTCGAACCAGCGAAACTGAAGACATTGCTGAAGCAGCTTCGGGAGCTTCCCGAATTCAAGGTCGGCGAAAATAGACTGATAAAAGCCTTGGATCAAGTGAGGAGGGACGGGTTTGCCCTAAACGATCAGGAATTCTTAAGAGGGATCCGGGCGGTTGCTGTTCCGATCTTTTCTCCCGATGGGGTCAACTGCGCAATCAATATAGTGGTGGAGCCCGAAGAAGTCTCGATTGAAGAGTTAAGGAAGCAGTACGCCCCAAAATTGATAAGGGTGGGGAAGGAGCTATCACGAGCCCTGGGGTACCACGCGTGACGGAATCGGTGAGGTGAGTAGCGTGGAATTCACCAAACATAGCTGTGACGTCCTGATCATTGGTGGGGGCGGAGCAGCGGCACTGGCTGCGGTTGCGGCCAGGCAGGCAGGTGCAACGGTTGCGCTGATTACGAAGGAGTCTTCATTGGTCGGCGGTGCGACCATTATGTCCGCCGGCGGCACCAGCGCCACTCTTAGCCCTGGCGATAACGGAGACGTATTCTTCAATGACATTATGCGGGCCGGCGGGAAGCTGAATAACCCGAAGCTGGCAAGGATGGTCGCCGAAAGATCAGCGGAGGCGCTGCTGGATCTCGAAAGCTACGACTTCCTGCTGGACAGAAAAGATGCGGACTCCTTGCGAACGATAAAACAGGGAGAGGGACACGCATTTCCCCGGGGATATCTCGACAGGCGCGAGGCACTCGGCTTCTGTCACGCGCTGGGTAAGGCTCTCGTGAAAAACGAGGTCGTTCTCTTCCCGGAAATGATAGTGAGTAAGTTGCTGGTCAAAGATAATCGGGCCATTGGGGCATTGGCTCTGAGCCTTGTAACGGGCGACTATTTTGCGTTTAATGCAAAATCGGTGATCCTTGCAACAGGCGGCCTGGGTGCCCTCTACAAAGTCACGACCAACTCGGCTCTATTGACGGGCGACGGTTATGCAATGGCATGGGACGCCGGAGCTGAGCTTGTTGACATGGAGATGGTCCAGTTCCTGCCGCTCAACTTCCCCTATCCTGAAACACGGAGGGGAAAGATCATCGGCATGTGCTCACACTTTGGGCCGGGAGTGAAGCTCTATAACGGGCTGGGCGAGAGATACATGGCAAAGTACGATCCTCAGCGGATGGAATTTACAACCCGGGACATAGGCTCACGGGCAAACTTCACTGAGATTAGAGAAGGCAGGGGCACAAAAAACCAGGCCATCATCGTTGATCCTCGTGACCACGACCCGGCCATCTTGTTCAGATTCAAGACATCGATCCCCCACATATATGCCATGTTCAGGGAGGTGTACGGGGAGCGTGCGGCTGAATGGCAGGAGCCATTCGAAGCGATCCCGAGCCAGCACTTCTTCATGGGCGGCGTCAGGATAGACGAGCAGTGCAGGACAACCATTCCCGGCCTCTTCGCTGTCGGCGAAGTCGCAGGGGGCGTGCACGGCGCAAACCGCCTGAGCGGCGTTGCCCTCACCGAAGTTTTTGTTTTCGGCCCGCTCGCGGGAAGAGCGGCAGCCCTCTCCGCTGAAAGGGAAAGGCTGGTTCCCCTGAATACCGCGGAGATAAGCAGGGAGATCGGCACCTTAGAAAGCACGGTCATGAAGATGGGAAAGGGCATCAGAACGTTTGAATTGAAAGAGGCAATCCAGCGGATCATGTGGGATAGGCTTGGCCCGGTGAGGGATGAAGCGGGCATAGAGACCGCTATCCACGATCTGGAGAAGATTCAGAAGCATGATCTGGAGGGAATGGTTGTCGGATCTCACGACCGTAAATATAACCGTGAGAGGATGGAAGCCATTGAGCTTCCTCTCATGATCAGGACAGCACTTTTTGTGGCGCACTCAGCCTCTGCCCGTCGGGAAAGTCGCGGCTCTCATTACCGAACCGAGTCTCCTGTGCCGGATGACAGTAACTGGTTGAAGAACATAGTGCTTACCAAAAGTAACAACGGGGAAGTGGCCCTCGATCTCAGACCGATCGCGTAGGTGAGCGGAGTTGAGAATAACCTGTGATATTTTCAGGTTTGATCCTGATTCGGGCACGAAAGCCAGATACGACACGTACGCCTTAGACGCTGAGCCAACGGACACCGTCCTGGATGCCCTGATTAAAATCTACCGGAATGCCGATCCTTCATTGAGTTTTCGATTTGCGTGCGGGGTGGTGAAGTGCGGAGAATGCGCGATCATGGTAAATGAGACTCGCTGCCTGGCCTGTAAGAAACTGGTGAGAGCCTGAGATGAAAATCGATCCGCTGCCGGACCTTCCCTTGATCAAGGACCTCGTCATCGACAGGAGAAAAGCATTCGAGCAGATGCTCAAGCCTTTGCCTGGAGAGCTGGGGCTGCTGCAGCTCAGGGAGAGATGGCAATCCATTGAGCCGGACACAGCGAATCGTTATGTTCAGCTCACAAAATGCTTCGAATGCCTGATGTGCCAGTCGGCGTGTCCCGTGTTCGCAGATGTGCCGGAGAAATTTGTCGGTCCGCTCGGCCTTCTCTGGCTTGCTCAGATGTCGCTGGATCCCAAGAAAAAAGCCGTTGTCCGGCAGCACGCAGCGTTGGCATTGGACATGTGCACAAGGTGCGGTATCTGCTCGGGCGTCTGCCCGTGTGCCGAGAAGATTCTGGATCTTGCCCTGGATACTTTGGAAAACTGCGGCCCTTGTTTGACATAAAGTGTCGTTAAGAGAGGAAACGTGAGGGGAGTTTAGAAAAAGGAGGCAATCAATGAAAATCAATAGAGTCGAAATAATCCCCGTAGATATTCCTTACAAGATACCTTTTCGCGTCTCTTACGGCGGGGTAACCTCCGGCAGCCAGATCATATTACGGATAATGACCGACGAGGGCATTGACGGTGTCGGGAGTAGTATCGGTTTTGGTAAAATCGGTCTGACCCGGGAAGGCGCCATGGCTCATATGAAGAGCATCGCATCAGGCCTTCTCTTGGGTCAAGATCCGCTCAATACGGAGGCGATCTTAAGCCGACTCGATGTTCTGCTTCCCGGAAACTGGCGGATAAAGGCGCACATCGATTATGCCCTCTACGACCTCAAAGGCAAGATACTCAACGTTCCCGTCTACCAGTTGCTTGGTGGACTTTGCAGGGAGAAGATCCCTCTGGAATGGATCCTGATGATGGATGAACCGGAGGTGCAGGCTAAAATGGCAACGGAGTGTATCACATGCCGGATTTCACAGCATCAAAATGCATGTGGGCGGCGATCCTAAACTGGCTGTCAGGCGTTTTAAAACGGTCCGTGAGGCTGTCGGTCCTGATATTCCAATCTCAATAGATATGGCCAGTGTCGCCGGATCAGTGAGCCACTGGAACGCCCATGATGCATTGCGGCTCATCGAAGAACTGGACAAATACGATCTCCACTATGCGGAGCAGCCTGTGACGACGAACGATATAGACGGCTTTAAAGCCATAAAGAGCCGAACGAACGTTCCCCTTGCCGCTGACGCGAGCGCGGACTCCGTCGACGAGGTCTACAGCATGATAAAACAAGAAGCCGCCGATATCTTTCATGCGCTCATGGGTAGGATCGGGGGTATCCGGAAAACGTTAACATACACGAACCTGGTTGATGCGGCAAACCTCGATTATGCAATATGCGTCCTGGGAAATGGCATCGAACATGCCGCGGGTGCCCATTTTGCCGTATCGCGCGCAAAACGAGGAAGGATTCTTGATGAGCTTAGCCTGATCTTCTATCTCTACGGCGGGACGGAAACAAGAGATATTACAACAGACGTAACAAAAGAAATAAGCGGCACGAATAGAAAAGGGTTATTTATATCCGCCGAAAGGGCCTGGATTGGGTATCGAACTGAACGAGGATATGGTCAATCGATACCTGGCGAAGGACGTTGGTAAGATCGTGGTGCAGTAAGCTAGGGTTATGGGTCCAGGGTCCAGAAAGAGCACGATGGACGACTTAAGCCAGAATAGCTGGAGCAGGGAAATAGGTAGCAGGAGGGAGAGATGACATTAGATCTGAAAGAAAGAGATAGACGTTACAGCCTCGTGAGAGAAAAGATGGCGGCCCAGGAACTGGATGCGCTTGTGGTGATCGGCAATGCGCAGATCAACCAGAAAGGGTTTGTCAAATACTTCACCAATTATCGAAGCATACTCTATAACTTGGTAGTGCTCTTTCCCATCCGGGGTGAGCCGAGACTTCTGGTCCCAAGCCCGGTGCAGAAGTATTGGGCAGGGCTTCTCTCATGGATCAACCACATCGAAGATGAGGTGCCGGGACTCAATGAGTCGCTGGTCAGTCAGCTCAAAGATATGGGATTATCGAAGGCACGCCTCGGCCTCGTAAATGACAGGATCATGCCGGCCGACACCTACCTTTTTTTGAAGAACAATTTTCCCGATGCTTTGATCGTTGATGCAACTTCAATTATCGAAGAACTGAGAATGATAAAGACGCGGGGCGAGCAGGAACTGGTGAGGCGCTCGGCAGCGCTTGCCGACCTTTCTTTCAAGGTGATGGCGGAGGTCCTGAAGCCGGGGATGACCGAGCGGCAGCTCGTGGCAGAGATTGACCGGGAACTCATGATCGGCGGCGCCGAGGATATTTTCCATCTCTTCTCCTCGAAACCGGGAAACCTCTTCCCTTATGCGCCATCTGAGCGGCCAATCGAGAAAGGAGACGTGGTGATTCTCAACACGGAGCTTTCCGGCCCGGGCGGGTACTGGGTACAGATGGTGAGGACGTCATTTGTCGGAGGTAAACCCAAAGATGAGATCGGTCGCATGTTGGACATCCTGATAAGAATCGGTGCCGAAACGCCGGCCCAGCTTCGTCCGGGGCGGAAGGTTTCTGATGTTGCAACATGGGTGCGCAATGAAATAATCAATGCGGGGTATGATCAGGGTGTGCACTTCGGCCATTGCCTTGGCCTGGACGTTGTGGAGCGACCGATGGTGCACATTGCAGATGAGACACTCTTGCAGCCGGGCATGGTGCATCACCGTCCACCCCCAGCTCGTCGCGAAGGACAAGACGGCGACCGTCTGGTTGGCCGATACCTTCCTTGTAACGGAAGGGGATGCGGAGGTGCTGACCAGTGTCGATCCGCTAAAGGTGCGGACAGTAGGTTAATAGCCGATAAGAGGAGGTGTTTGTATGAGGACGACCAACAAGGAGAGACTTTGCCTGTTAATGGGTGTGTGCCTGACACTCACCATCTCCCTGTCTCCCGGCAGCGTCCGTGCTGAATACCCTGACAGGCCGATCAACGTCTACGTGAGTTACGCAGTCGGCGGATCCCTCGACATGAGTACACGGGCGATCTGCGGAGTGGCCGAGAAGATCCTGGGGAAGCCGATCGTGGTGGAAAACAAGCCGGGTGGTGGGGGAACCGTCGCGCTCGCGTTGCTCGCCAACGCGAAGCCGGACGGCTATACTTTAGCATCCGCAACCGACAGCGGGATAGTACGTGCTCCTCAGCTCCAGAAGGTCACCTATAAACCGCTGAAAGATTTTACGCCGCTCATAGCCTACGCGCAGGTCGTCAATCCTATTATCGTTCGTGAAGATGCGCCGTGGAAAAATTTAAGGGAGCTGATCGAGTACGCGCGAAACAACCCGGGTAAGATCAAATACAGCTCCGGCGGGGTGGGGACCGGTATGCACCACGCCATGGTATTGCTGGAAGTGAAGGCCGGGATAAAGTGGATTCACGTCCCGTACAAGGGTAACGCCGATGCCATCACCGCACTTCTTGGGAACCACGTGCAAGTCGCATCCGTCGGACCTGAAGCCTATCCCTTTGTCCGGGCAGGAAGGGTAAGGATCTTGGCGATTGCCGAGGCAAAGCGCCACCCTGCCTATCCGGACATCCCTACCCTCAGAGATCTGGGCTACGACTTTGTGAACGACGCTTTTTTCACAGTGGTGGGGCCTGCGGGCCTGCCCGTTGATGTACAGAACAAAGTGGAAAGTGCGTTCATCAAGGCTGCGGAAAGCAAAGAGGTTAAGACCGTGATCGATAAGCTGGACCTCGTCCCGGTTCTTTATGTCGGAAAAGACTACGACACGCACCTGAAGAACTACTGGTCCAGGATGGAGAAGAGCCTTAAAGAGACGGGGCTGATCAAGGAGCCCGCGACCAGTCCCTACTGACCGGGCGAAAGGTGATCAAAGAACGGTTTCGGATGAAAGGGGCCAGGAACTATACCATTTGACATTGTAGCAATCCTAAAGGAGGTAGCAATCCATGAAGATTACAGGCATTGAGCTTATTCCGCTCACCATGTATTTCAAGTCGGTTATTGAGGAATCGTTCGGTACAGTTGGGAAAAGAGAAGATGACGTGATCGTCAGGATACATACGGACGAAGGTATTACAGGTCTGGGCGAAGGCCCGACCCTAGGTCCTTACTACAGCGGTGAGAGCCAGGAGACGGTGATGGGTATCATCGCCCATCATCTTTTTCCGAAGGTGCTTGAAGGCAAAGACCCGTTTGACATCGACCCCATCCATTTTCAGATGGAAAAAGTCGTTTACCGGAACACAGTGGCCAAGGCAGCCATCGATTGGGCCCTTCACGACATCATGGGCAAAGCCCTCAACGTCCCTCTCTACAAGTTGTTGGGAGGCAAGTTCACCGACGAGATACCTTTGCGCGGCAGCGTCGGGATAGACACACCGGAAAAGATGGCGGGGAACGCAAAGAGGCTCACCGATGAGGGCTTCAAAGCCATCAAAATGAAGGTGGGATTGGAGCCGATCATCGACGTGGACCGCGTAAAGGCGATTCGTACTGCGGTGCCCGCGGACATCATCATCAACATAGATGTTAACGGGGCGTATGCACCCAAAGACGCCATCTGGATGCTGCAGCATGTCTCCGAATGCGTTCCTATCACCGTAGAACAGCCGGTTCGCAGGGATGACCTGGAGGGGTTGGCGCTCGTAAGGAGATGCGTCAATGTGCCTATCGGTGCGTGCGAGTCGGCACTGACGCTGGCCGAGGTTTCCAGGGTCATACAAAACGGGGCGGCCGATTTCTTCAACTTCAAAATCGACCGGTCCGGAGGGTTTTACCCAGGCAAAATCGCGGTCAAGATGATTGAGGCTGCAGGCCTCTTCGTGATAGCTTCAGAACAGCTTGGTTTTGGTATAGAGGTAGCAGGACAGGCGCATTTCGGGGTGGCGACGCAAGGGATGAAATGGCCGGGCGGCTACGCGGCCGGGCTTATCGGGATGGCGGGCAAGCTTGACACTGTCGGTTTTGATGGCGACATCGTAGACAAGACGCCGGTTGTCAAGAATGGAAAGCTGCGGGTGCCGGAGGGCGCGGGCCTGGGTGTGCAACTGGTCGAGGAAAAGTGGAGACGGTATCTGACGCCCGGGAAAGAGGTCATCAAACTGGGTCGCATTTAGTGAGCGAAACGAGATGTACATAGAGGTCGCAACAAAAATGAGGAGGGCGCTATGAAGAAGAGAATCAGCTTTACGTTTCTGTCGATCTGTGCTTGCCTGGCACTCATCATGTTGATCTCTGCAGGCGCCGTGAGAGCCGAGTATCCGGAACGGCCCATAGCGATGATGGTGACCTATGCCGCGGGCGGCTCCATGGATATGAGCACGCGTGCGATTTCTGCTGCCGCAGAAAAGATCCTGGGAAAATCGATCATCGTGGAGAACAAGCCCGGCGGCGGTGGAACCGTTGCGCTGGCTTTACTCGCCAATGCGAAGCCTGATGGGTATACCCTGTGCGGCGCGACTGATAGCGGGATCATCCGTGTCCCGCAATTGCAGAAGGTCACTTATAAGCCGCTGAAGGACTTCACTCCGCTCATCGCGTATGCCCAGCCGCTCAATGCTATTGCGGTAAAAAAGGACGCTCCCTGGAAGAGCATGAAAGAGCTCATCGAGTATGCGAAGAAAAATCCAAACAAGATCAAATACAGCTCGGGTGGGGTGGGTACCGGTATGCACCATGCCATGGTACTCATAGAGCTTAAGGCCGGGCTCAAGTGGATCCATGTCCCCTACAAGGGGAATGCGGACGCCCTGACGGCAGTCCTGGGAGGACACGTGGATGTCTGCTCGGTCGGGCCCGAGGCCTACCCTTACGCCCGTGCAGATACGGTGAGACTCCTTGCCATCGCCGAGTCACGAAGGAACCCCAACTTTCCCGAGGTCCCCACCCTCAAGGAAATCGGCTATGACTTTGCGAACGACACCTTTTTCACCATCCTGGGGCCCGCCGGCCTGCCCCCCGATGTGGAGAAGAAACTGGAGAGCGCCTTCGTGAAGGCGGCGGAAAGCAAAGAGGTGAAGATGGTGATCGAAAAACTCGATCTCACACCGGTTCTCTACGTCGGTAAAGAGTACGACAACCATTTGAAGAGCTACTGGCCCAGGATGGAGAAAGATTTGAAGGAGACGGGGCTCATGAAAGAGTCGGCCACGCAACCTTATTGACAGTCAGAGAAACCAGAGAAACCGCGTAGGGGGCCAAGTCTTGAATAAGTATCCTCACCTTTTTCAACCGGGGCGCATCGGAACCATCGAAGTCAAGAACCGAATCGTAATGGCGCCTATGGGAACAATGGGTCCTCAGGTAGGGTACGGGGGGACCTTTTCCGACCGCCTCATCACTTATTACGAAAGGAGAGCGAAGGGCGAGACGGGTCTGATTATGACCGGCTTGAATCCGGTGAGCTCAAAGCTTGAACCATGGGAGATCGACGGGGTCAACCCCAACATCCTTTTCGACTCTCATTGGAGGGTCCCAAACTTTCTTCAATTGACCGAAAGGGTGCACGACTTCGGGTGCAGGATATTTGCCCAGCTCACAGCCGGCTGGGGGCGGGTCTTTCCCGGGACATTAGCAATGCAGCTTGCTCGCAAGGGCGTGCAATTTGTGGCAGCATCCAGCGGCCCGCTCTTCTGGAAACCGGAGATCATGGCTCGCGAGCTTACGACCGAAGAAGTTGATGGGCTCGTAAGAGCCTTCGGCAACGCTGCTATAATAGCGAGGCAGGGCCGGTTTGACGGCATCGAGCTGCACGGACATGAGGGCTACCTGATGGACCAGTTCACCACTGCCCTCTGGAATAAGAGGACGGACAAATACGGCGGCGATCTGATGGGAAGGATGCAGTTTGTTCTGTCGATCATCAAGGCGATTCGAGAGGCGGCGGGCGCAGATTTCCCTATCATCTACCGGTATGGGCTGGAACATAAGATACCTGGAGGCCGGACCGTTGACGAAGGGATAGAAATCGCAAAGATAGTGGAGAAGGCCGGCGTTGCGGGCCTTCACGTGGATGCCGGCTGTTATGAGAACTGGTTCTGGCCCCATCCGCCTGAATATCAGCCTCCCGGATGCATGGTCGATATGGCTGCGATGGTCAAGCCCCAGGTGAAGATCCCGGTCATTACCGTGGGGCGGCTCGGCTATCCCGATCTTGCCAACCGTGTGCTGGAGGAGGGGAAGGCCGATTTCGTGGCGTTGGGTCGGCCATTGCTGGCTGACCCGGATTTCGCTGCCAAGGCGCGGAAAGGAGAAGAGAGGGAGATCCGTCCCTGTATCGGCTGTCACGAATGTTTTGCCCGCCTGCGCGCGAGACTCTCTTTGAGCTGCGCAGTGAACCCTCAATGTGGAGACGAAGAGCGACTAACGGTGCATCCGGCCGCGGTGCGAAAGAACGTGATGGTAATCGGAGGAGGCATCGCTGGTATGGAAGCGGCGCGTGTCTGCGCGCTCAGGGGTCACGACGTGGCCCTCTACGAAAGAAGTGATCGTCTGGGGGGCACCTTGCACAGCGCAGGGCACGCCGATTTCAAGCAGGATATTGCACGCCTTCTCGACTATCAGGTCGGCCAGCTGGAAACATCAAGCAACATAAGGATCAGGCTGATGATCGACGTCACGCTGGATGCAATCAAGTCTGAAAGCCCGGACGTTGTTTTTGTCGCGACCGGCTCCACTCCTCTTTGTGAAGCCGATATTAGGGGCATCGGCGGTACTCGGTGGGCCACGCCGGACGATGTGTATAGGGACAACCTCCCAGATGGAAAAGACGCCTGTATCGTGGGTGGAGGATCGGTGGGCTGCGAAACCGCCTTGTATCTTGCAAAGAAGGGATGGTCAGTCGTTCTTGTAGAAATGCTGGACGCAGTTGCAGCCGATCTTTTCGATGCGAACAGATTGATGCTCCTCGAATTGTTAAAGCAATGGGGCGTGAAGCCTGCTCACCCAGAGTAAAGTGAGAGAGGCCGGTGCTTCTTTCGTGCTGGTGGATACGCCCGAGGGCGAAAAGAGGTTTGCGGCAGACCTGCTCATTCTTTGCACGGGACGTCGAACCAGTCAATGGTCTGGTGCAGGCAGTGCGGGAACTCGTCAAAGAGGTCTATGTCATCGGCGACTCAGTAGCGCCCCGCAAAATAAAGGATGCGGTATGGGAGGCGTACAAACTGGCGATCACGGTTTGATGCCAGCTCACCTGCATCATAGACCCGTGTTGGAACGGGTACCCCTCTTCCGGGTACCCACGTCAGTGGGTGGTGCGTCGGTACGACTTTTGCCATCCGCGAATCTCAATTTGGTACCGCACGAGTACCCGGCTAATACGATTTGGCATCGGCCCATTATGTACGCCTCCGTATGGGCAGCCCAGGTCCGGATGTCTCTTTGCCAAAAGGTCCGTGAAGTTCTCTTCCGCGTGCTTCTGCTCGGTAAAGAAGAGCGCTATTTTTTGCTAAAGCACAGGCATAACCCTGGATTCTCATATCCAGAACCAACACGGTTCGACCTACGCGGCGTGGAGAGTTACGGGTCTCTCTTTTTTTCGCCGCTTTCGGTCGGTAATGCTCACTTTCCCGAATCCGAGCTCATGCGCTAGTAGTAGGTGTAACATGGGAATTCGCTCGCGACGAGCGATGAAGTTGTATCACGCAACTAACGATTCTGTCGTGTATTACATTTTATGTTTAATGTAATACGCTAGTTCTTGCATTGAATTTCGATAAGATAGGGCCTGTTTATCAGTACAACTTGGGTCACGCTTACACCTACCTACTAATCGTGAGTAAGCCATAGGATATGAAAATGCGGATTACCAGTGAAATGGTATAAAGAAAAGGGCAGAGCCGATGGTGACCAGCCTGCCCTTTGGCAGTTTGTCTAGTTTAACTCCTGAACCTTCTCCTCACACCGATGAGGCCGACGAGGCCGGAGCCGAGCAAAAAAGCATTCCAGGTTCCGGAACAGAACCGGTCGGGTCGGTTGGCACCTTGTCACTACCACCATTCGCCATACCCTTGAACGGAGCCACGAAAAACTCATTATCGGTGGTGGCGTTCATAAAGCTTTGAGCCGTTAGTAAGTCCAGTCCGGTTCCGGTCAGATTAAACGTAAATGTTGCTCCACTCGTACCCCGGAATGCCGTTGTTAGGACTTCCGCCGCCTTCCCAGTCTCCGCCCAGAGCGGCGCCCAGATCAAAATAGCCGAACGGTTCGCCTCAACGCTCCTCGAAATGTTGGCCCTCCCAGCAGCTGCCAACTGCTGTTCGGAAAGAGGTGGAGCCGACATTGGTGATGTCACCAGATGGGTTGTTGAATACAAACCCTGTCAGGTAGCCCCCTGTAGACGAGCTGGTCGTGTTATTCAAGGTTACAAACTAACGTGGCAGCCGTGGCGCTTGAGAAGCTGTAATCAAGACTTCCTGTAAAAGCCCCGAGGTCCTCTGCGTCAGCAGCAGTGTCACCGCTGATGTTCTGAATGTCTGCGCGGCTTGGCCCTGCAAAGACACCTACCAACGTTATCCCAGAACGATTGCCAAAAGCATGGTTCCCTTTATGGAGCGACACCTGGATTCCGCTTTTTCCGCGTCGTGAGTGAGAGAAGTGCACCACCTCTTTCTTCTGGGCATACGGAACTCTTTAGTATTAACGCTGCCACTGCTCCTTTGGCGACCATGTTACCTCCTTCTCTCGAACGACATTCGGGTGCTAATTCCCGGCCGTAGTGTCCGATACCTGTGTATGCGTGGCCGACCATCTACCGCTTCGCGAACTGTGCGCTTTGTTGCCTACCCTTCTGGGGCAGACGCGCTCAGTGTCGGCCTTCTCGCGCAACATTACGTCACTAATACGAACGCATAAACTTATTTAACCCCCCCCAACCATCACCTCAGCTCAAGGGGTGAGGGTTAGGGAGCAGGTAATGTCAGGTTAATTTATTACGTTTGTATTAGTATCCGCCGAAAGCCCATCCAAGTAAATCGCCCATCGGTATAATTCTTATACATCCTATGAGCTAAGCCAAAAGGGTATTGTCTATGTGAAACGCGGCGCGGTGGCGACAACGCCAGATTGTGTGCGTTAGTATTGACGATTATCAGTCCAAAGCTTTGATCACGGCGAAAAGCGGGGCGCATTCCCTGATGAACCCTCTCTTCTCGTTCACTTGGCATGTAACACAAATCTATGCCTGTAACTCCTTGAGCGATGAGAAGACTTCATCGACCATCGTACGCAGTCCCTCCGGACTGATGCTAAAATCTACACGCTTGATGAGTAGATTCATGGGGACAGTGTAACGGCAGGTTGTTAACATGATATTAACCTAAAGTTAAGATTTGATGAATTTTTCGGTCCATCTGCCGAGCAGTTGAGAGGGAGAGCCAAAGTCAGGGAGTTGCGGACACCGCACTTCAGCCTGTACCATTGACTATTACCACATCAAATAGGTCAGTCTAGTTCAGTATCCTGCCCACCGCCTGGAGCAGTTCGTCCCCGGTGACCGGCTTCGCGATGAAGGTCCGCCCCGCCACCATGATCTCCCGATGCTTTGTCTCCTTGTTCGTGACAAGGCCGGTAACAAACACAATCGGGATAGATTTCGTTTTTGCGCCCTCCAGGAGCCTCTCCGCTACCTCCGGGCCGGCCATGTGCGGCATGGTGACATCAAGGAGAATGAGGTCGGGCCTCAAGGTCCGGGCCACCGTGATACCCCACAGCGGCTCTGTGGCGGAGGTCACTCTATACCGACCCGTTTTCCCGAGTGCACAGCCCACAAAGGCGCAGAAACGCTCCTCGTCGTCAATCACAAGAACGCTCTTTTTTTCTAGGGTTCATAGGGGCTCGGGGCCGCGAGGATCGTCCACGTCCTGAAGGGACAAGAGGTCCTCCTCCTTTCGTAGCATATGCTTGACCGGTAAGGCCGTGTCCGACGCGCCCGTTCCCTAAACAGGTTGCAGCGATGGCCAGCTTTCTCATAGCCTTCCTCCAGGTCGCCCTCAGCAGTCTGCCAATCGGGCTACGCCATAAGTGTATCTCATGCATCTGGTAAGAGTATATACCTTTTGACCGGCACCTCCATCGCCCGTTGGTACTAAAGAAAATATCTTTCGTATTAAGCCAAACGGTTGTACGGCGATGACGGGGACTGCTCTCGCTTACGGGATGAAGAACGGGCAACAGCCCGGCCGATGTTTCAGATCCGGGCACTGACACTGAGCGGCTTTGCGTAACCGGCGGTGTGAGGGCATGCGGGCCATCGACGATGAAGATAGAAATGTTATGAAGAAGTCAGGTCGAGCAGGGGTTTAATGCCGGCTGCTCATGGCCAAACTTACCAGCTTTGACCGGCTGGTGACGTTGAACTTCTTGAAGATTGTGTTGAGGTGGACTTCACCGTATGTTCTGAAAGAGAAAGGGTCATGGCAATCTCCTTGTTGCTCAGCCCCTGGCAGATGCAGTCGATGATCTCCTGTTCCCTTTTCGTGATGTGGGCTGATCCTCCCCTTCTGTGAGATGTTCCCAGAGTCGTGGAGTAAAGCCTTGACCGTTCCGTTGTCGATCCAAATCTGCCCCTCGTTAATCGCCGTAAGGGCCTTCTTGAACAGGTGGAGCTCCGTATGGGTGGAGAGTACCCCGTGTATCCTGAACGAGAGGAGCGTGGCGCAAAGCTTGTCCGGTTCTATGCCGGTGTTGATGAGGAGGACCTTTGCCTCAGGGTACTGAGCAAGGAGATCCTGCCTGAGGGTCGTGATATCGACGAGGAGCACGTCAGGGTTGAAGCCCTTGGTAGGGAACCTTTCGCTCACCACCACGGTATCGTACCCGCTGCGCGCAAGAAGCTGTTGGATGGCTTCCGACATCAGCTGGCTACCAAGATGAATAGCTATTGTCATCTTCCTCACCTGTCTAACCTATACCTGAGGGAGGAAGGTGGAAGACGCGAGCTCTCTCCCGCCGGCCTTTCCCAGGAAAAACACCTCAATGCAAGGAGGGGCCAACCACAGGCAGAAAAAAGGGTTCTGGGCATGATGCTTCTCCGTGCTCTTTTCTCCCTCCAAAACAGTCCCCTGCCAATGCAAGGGAGGCTATGAAACCATGAGGTAAACAAGAAGTGCCAGTAACACCACAGCTACCAGAATGCCGACCCGACGAACGGTTCTTCGACGGGCCGCTCTACGGTCCATTTTTTCCATAAGGTGATCAAAGAACTCGGGGCTCTCCTGTTCCACCCACCGCAGACCTTGAACAACCGGGTCTTCTGTGGCACCCGTAGGAAGCGCGCTACCACAGCGAGGACACGTAGCAGCATGCTCTTCGGAGGCGAGCGGTGCCAAGTGTTTGTTAGAACCACAGAGCGGGCACGTCCAGCTCATGGTGCCTCACCTCCGGGTTGTGCTGCCGCTGACGGCACCCCTGCAGTTGGTTGCCGGTTCTCGGGGAGGCAGGGCGCGTAACGGAGGATAGGGCCGCGTGCTGCAGCTAGAGGAAACGAAGAAGATAAACCGCTTGTACTATGGATGAGAGCACCTCCCTGAACATCGCTTCGTGCTGTGACCGGGAAGTGCTGGGGCGTTCTGGCTACACGAGTACTTTGCGGCG
Organism: uncultured delta proteobacterium; assembly: GCA_963835605.1. Classification (GTDB taxonomy): domain Bacteria; phylum Desulfobacterota; class Syntrophorhabdia; order Syntrophorhabdales; family WCHB1-27; genus JADGQN01. The sequence goes on from CAWIHO010000019.1 coordinate 33,083, forward strand.
CACAAGACGCCCGCATTACCCGGCAGCCCTGCGACCATGCCCTCACCAAGAAGAGAGGGGTTAGGCCAGTGGCTTTGCGTCCCACCCTTTCGGGTGGTTTGCCCTTATCAGGGTCATCTCCGTTATCGTCGCCTTCCTTAAGAAACTTTATCGGTTGAAAGACCTAATGCGTAGAACTCGTCTCACGCCCGCTTGCCACGTTACGCAGTGACCCAAGGCCAATACAATTCTTATCTCACGTCCACTCCGACGCGTCAGTGTCTTCAGGATGGGAGCATTACCGAAGAAATAGCCGGTTGGTGCCCACTAAATCCATCTTACCTCACTGTATCTTGAGCCTATTATTGGAAGATGCTGCTTCCTGTTAAACATTTTCAGGATGAGTGGGATCAACATTTTGACTTGTAATCGTGAACATTGTTTTGCCTATGTGGGTTCACGATTTCAGGAAGCAATTTTTCTGATTGAAAAGTATCTCATCCACCTATAAGGTAACCGTACAGGCTCTGTTTTATTGGGTGCGTGTGTAATCCCCACCCCTCTTCATGCGGATTTCTCAAGCACCGCAGGGGAGCAGAAAGCGAGTTCCCCGGTGTCGGAAGGAAGCCATTGAACTATGCCGCTCACCTAGTGCCTTGGATTGCGTGTCTGTATCTCAGCGCAAAAGGAAAGGAGACTTTGTGTTCAAAGTCGTTGACAAGGCGGCAGCGTATGCTACTATAGGCTAGAGAACAGGCGACATGACTCGGCAACAGATACTTCGGAACATAAAGGATGGAAAGTACGGGGAGGGGTATTCCGTCACCGATGACGAAAAATCCAAGCGCAAGCTGCGACTCTTTTTTCAAGATGTGGAGGCGTACTGTGAGACAAGGCTCTGCGCAAAGCTATCTGACGATTTGTTCTATGAGCTAGTGGCATATGTACAGGCTTTCGCATATAGCGACAAATGGAGCAGACTGCTCAGGGTACTCGACGAGGCACTGGAGCAAATTGCGCCTTTCTTTGACAATTACCCAAGCGAGATATCTCAAGACCCCGTTCCCGTGACGTATGAGCAGATAGCCGAGAATATCAGGGCAAAGAAATATGAAGCGTGGATGCCCGGATCGACACCTGAGGGTGGCTGGGACTGCAACGCGCCCACAGGAACTTTTGATTGGAAACAGCTATTCGTTAGTGATCTCAGAGGCTACTGCGATACCCAACTCGGCATGAGGCTGACGGATTATCAGTTCAATAGCGTATATGGCCACGTGATCAATGAATGCGAACGCGCGAATGAAGAGCCGTTCCGCGATTACTATGCTGGTTGGGTGCTTGAGGAGATGCGCAGGCATCTGAGTTGGGTTCGCCCCTTTGCGCTGAGCGAGGCGGCGGCTTTGGCCAGATCGCGACCCTATACCGTTGATCACGAAATTAGTGCCCTTTTTTGAGTGACTACCGTTCGCCTTCAGCTGCGCGCCGCCTTAGGAGCGTCCGCTGGAAGGCGTTGTTGGGGGGCGGTCAGAGTCCATTCATGACGGCAGGCTTTTTCCGAGCACTCGTTCGATCGCCGGCACAACGTCCTCCGGACCGCGCACGAGGATGATCTTCGAGTTTGGCGCGTTCGCGTGGACGATGTTGAGAACGCGATTGAACCAGACGGTGGTCTCTTCCGTGGCGGGGAACTTCACGGCGTCCTGTCCGTTGATGTAGCCGCCGATGGCCACGCCATCGTACTCGGCTCGCTTCAGCTCCGCGATCAGCCGTGCGTCCCCAGCCTCATCGTTCGTGAGCACGAAGGTGGTCGCCTGGAACCCGAGCCAGATAGCACGGTGGAAAGCCTACTTTGAAGACCCCCTATCGAATCGGGGCTTGATGAACAAACAGGTACGAGATCCGGTGGAGCTGAGGCAGCTCACCGCCTTCTTCGCATGGACGGCATGGGCCTCGGTCGCCAACCGCCCGGGTAAGCCCTATTCTTATACGAACAATTTCCCTTATGATCCCCTCGCCGGGAATCGACCAACGAGCGACGCTTTTATATGGAGCGCGCTCAGCCTCGTCACCCTCCTCGGGGGAACGGCGCTCATTCTCTTTTTCTTCGGCAGGTTCAACTACCTGGGCTGGAAGGGCAAGGCGGAGCACATCCATCCGGTTATGGTCCCTGGTGGAGCCACCGAGGGTCAAAAGGCGACGATAAAATACTTTGTCGTGATGGCACTCCTCCTTCTCGCCCAGGTGTTGGTGGGAGGGGCAACCGCCCACTACCGGGCCGAGCCAGGCACGTTTTATGGCTTCGATCTGACGGCGATCTTTCCGACCAACCTGTTGCGTACGTGGCATCTGCAGCTCGCTATCTTCTGGATCGCAACGGCCTATGTGGCGGGTGGACTTTTTCTCGCAAGCACACTCGGGGGAAAGGAGCCAAAACGACAGGCCGTCGGGATCAACCTGCTCTTCGTAGCACTGGCGGTCGTTATCTTCGGCAGCCTGCTGGGCGAGATGCTCGGCATCCGCCAGGTTCTCGGGAACTTCTGGTTCTGGTTCGGTCACCAAGGCTGGGAGTACCTTGACCTCGGGAGGGGGCTTTCAGTTTTTGCTCGCGGCAGGACTGCTCATCTGGTTCATGCTGATTGTCAGAGCGGTTGGCTCAGCGAAGAAAGAGGGGCAGGATCGGGAGATCGTCTGGCTCTTTATGTGCTCTGCCCTGGCAATCCCCCTGTTCTATCTGCCCGCGCTCTTTTTCACTAGCACGACTCATTTCACGGTGGTGGATAACTGGCGTTTCTGGATCATTCACCTCTGGGTCGAGGGGTTCTTCGAACTCTTCGTGACGACCATGGTGGCCGTGCTCTTTTACAAGCTAGGCATGGTGACCCGCCAGACGGCGACGAGGGTCATCTACCTCGATGCTATCCTCTTTCTGGGAGGCGGCATCATCGGCACAGGACATCACTGGTACTGGACCGGGCAATCAAGCGTCACCATGGCTCTTGCTGCCCTGTTCTCTGTGATGGAGGTCATCCCCCTGACGCTTTTGACCCTCGATGCCTGGGACTTCATAAAGCTGACCAAGGGGCGCTGCGACGTGTGCGGTCAGGAGATCTCCGTGCCTCATAAGTGGACCTTCTACTTCATGATGGCAGTAGGGGTCTGGAACTTTGTCGGCGCGGGGATATTCGGCTTTCTGATCAACCTTCCCATCGTCAGTTACTTCGAGGTAGGGACGATACTCACCCCTAACCACGGCCATGCGGCGATGATGGGCGTGTTCGGCATGCTGGCGCTTTCCTTCACGGTCTTTGCCATGAGGCAGGTGCTCCCCGACAGCGACTGGGTCCATGTCGAGAAATATGTGCGTGTTTCATTCTGGGGGTTGAATATCGGCCTCGCGCTGATGGTGATTCTCAACCTTTTCCCCGGCGGCGTGCTGCAGCTCTGGGACGTGCTCACCAATGGGTACTGGCACGCGAGGGGGCCGGAGTTTCTCAATGGAACAACCATCAGGTGGATCGAGTGGTTTCGCATGCCTGCTGATGTAATCTTTATCGTGTTCGGCGTTATTCCTTTGGTGCTCGCAATGGGACAGACCTATAGATTGTCAGGAAGAACCCGCGGGCAGAAAACCAATCGGGCCTGATGGAGACGTCTGCGCCGGGTTTGGAGTTGCCGCAAAGACCCTAAAGGAGGTGTCGTCATGTTTGTCGTGATTATCAATTTCCCGCCTATAAAAGAAGGTAAAGATGCCGAGTTCCGGGAGTGGTTCTTCTGGTCCGGTAACCAGTTTGCGGGTTACAATGGTCTTATCGGCCGTAAACTCCTGAAGCCCCTGCAGGGCGGTACCTATGCAGCTATTGTTGAACACGAGAGCCGGGAGACCTTCATGGTCATGCAGAACAGCCCCGAACATACC
>CAWIHO010000020.1:0-109827 GCA_963835605.1 uncultured delta proteobacterium
TGGCCCGTCGTCCCGATAAAATTCGCAGCCTCTTTGCAGCAAGACAACGCTCTATGCTGCTTAAGAACACGTTTACTCTATCATGGACTGGTGAATAAATCCGATATTTGTTTGATAATGTGAAAATAATTAAATGATAACCAAATTCTGGACATTAACTATTGGAGGAGGGAATGATGACATTGCTTGAACAGATTGAGGGGCATTGGACGAAAGAAGCATTGGACTACAAGTGGCCAAATGGGCCAAACAGCTTAGTGATAATGAAGATACGGTCCGGGAGGCGGCAAAGAAATTCCATGAGCGGCAACATCTCTGTGTTTACCTGTTGTTACATGGGAAATGAATCCAATAGTATTTTTTTCGTTACGTTACCAAGGCCAGGAAGGGGCAAGTCTCGCTGTGAAAGGCCATGATGTGAATCTTGTGATTTCACGTAAGAATGCCAAAAACAACATGGAGTATTTTCATATAGATAAGCAGGATAAATTCAGTTGGAAGAGTTTGGATGCTGTTACGTTTAGGAAAGAATTCAAGAACGTTCGTCCTCTTAAAGCGTCAGGTCCCAAGAGCACAGGGTCGAGTCGGAGTTCCTGAAGGAAATGGAATGATAGAAGAAGAAATTAAATGGAACGCTAAAAAATATCCGGCCCGTTCCGCGGCCGGGCTGCCGTTCTAGTTTCCACTGCCCATTTCTGGCAATACCGGTGTGCCAAGACCCGGAAAGGGAACATCCATATCCTCGCCCGGCGGGGACCGGTAAGGGGACAAGGATTTCCATCTGGAGTCTAAAAAGCCTGGACTACAGCCCACGCAATTGAACAGGCTTACATGTATCCGGTGACGCTCATAAAGATGCTGCGATCAAAACCCTGGGGGGATTTTTGGTACAAAAACATTATCGGATTCAAAGGGAAGGTGCCGCACAAGCTCACCATCGAAAGCGTTGTTGCATTGAGCATCAAGAGTGAGGGGAACCGACGTGCTTTCACTTCAAAGCTGAAGGAGTTCAAGGCGGCGAACTCTCTCAAGGTTGGGAATGATACCATAAAGCTCTATGTAGCTTACTATGAGGAAGCACCGCTCCGGGTGCCAAAAGGCATTCAGTAGATATGAAAACCGATTACTTTTTGGAGAACATGGAGATAATGTCCTCATGAGCGAAATTGAATTCTGGATAGGTGTGGATCTGGACGGCACGTTGGCCGAATATCATGGCTGGATCGGAATCCATCATATCGGGAAAGCGATCACGCCGATGGTCGAACGGGTCAAGCGCTGGATAGGCGAAGGGAAGAAGGTCAAGATTTTTACCGCACGGGCTTCCCAGGGGCCGGCGGCGATAGAATTCATTCACGCCTGGCTTGACAAGCAAGGGCTCCCCAAAACTCGAAGTCACCAATGTCAAAGACTGGGGCATGATGGAGTTGTGGGATGATAGCTGTATTTCCGTTGCAACGAACACAGGGCAGATAAAAAATCAGCAAACCTACCCCGGTGTGCAGAATCAGCCCTGTGGATGATAACGGGCGCCCATAGATAGGAACCCATGAAAGAGTTCGTTCATCTCCATCTTCACACCGAGTATAGTTTCCTAGACAGCACGATAAAGCTTGAACCCCTTTTCTCGCAGGCAAAAGCCTACGGGATGCGAGCGTGCGCAGTGACGGATCATGGAAGCCTGTTCGGCGCGCCAGATTTCAGCGCTGTAGCGCACGACCATGGCATCAAACCAATTATCGGGTGCGAGTTTTTCATCGCAGCGGAGTCGAGATTTGACAAAAACGCAAGGGCAGAGCTGGACGGATACCACGTCGTGCTTCTCGCAATGAACAGTGCGGGCTACAGAAATCTTATCAAGCTCTCAACCCTTGCACACCTGGAAGGTTTCTTCTATGTGCCGAGGATAGACAAGGCCATACTTGAAAAGCACAGCAAGGGCCTTATCTGCCTCACGGGCTGCCTGAAAGGAGAGATTCCGGCCAGAGCCGTGAGCGGCAACAAAAGCCAGCTTAAACAGGCCATCGAGTGGTATCTCTCGGTATTCGGAAAACGGCTGTATTTCGAGCTCCAGGACCATGCCCTCCCGCAGCAGGCGGCTATCAACGTCGAGCTCATAGCGCGGGCAAGGCATTACAGTGTTCCGGTCGTGGCAACGAACAACTGTCACTATCTTCACCCGGAACATGAAGCTGCCCTGAAAGTCCTTAATACCCTAAAGGATGGAAAAGGCCTCAAGAAGTTTGGAGGGGGACGTCCCCTGCGCCCAGGGACGGTATTTTAAATCCCCCGCAGAGATGGAGGCAGTCTTTTCAGGGTATCCTGAAGCCCTGACGAACACCCTGGCAATTGCGGAGATGTGCAATGTTAGAATCAGTCAGGAAGGGCTGCATTGGTACGGTGTGCCCGGCAGAGACGCCATAGAAGGCGGCCGGGTGACTCACATCTCCACTTGGACAAACAGGCGAGAGCAGTTCAACATGGCCGGTATTCCAGGGTTCCGTCACCTTCGCACGAGGAAAGCCGTGAGAGAGACAGCGAAGGCCTTCGGGCTTCCTCGCGTCAATGCAGAGAGCGTTCTGTCGCGTGTCGCATCCGGATCTTTAGACCGCGCCCTTGCGAATGATTCCGGGTTACAAGAGATGTACCGCACCGACCCTGTCATTCGCGCGTTGGTTGATAGTAGCATGATAGTCAAAGATCTTCCGATATGTCCAGTGGCCCTTCCGCACCTCTTTGTGTCGTCGGACAAACCGTTAGAGCAGCTCATTCCGATGTGGAGAGGGCCTACAGGAGAAAGGGTATCGCAATACCCTTTGCCTGCCAGTGCAATCAGGGCCGGGGAAAGCGATGGAGAGCCCTCGGGGTCAAATCGTTAGGGCCTATTGAAAAACTCACCTTTGAATAGTGTTGGGAGCGACCGCGATATTGCGTATCTCGGCTCAAAGCCACGTCTTGAGTCGAAATTTCGGAGAGAAGGGGTTAGCTGCCAGAGTATATCATGAGAAACGGCGCTGTCCCGTATCGGGGATCATCATCTTGTTTCCCACTGCCTCTTAGGCCGACTTGACAATTAAATATAATCGTATATAATCGTATATAGCTAGGAATATGCGCCGACTATGGCAGAATAACCGGTTTGATAAAAGACTATCCCGCATCCCTTCCGAGGTCCTGTCGAAGATAGCCAAGATCGACGAAATCAAAGGGCGCTGGGTTGGCGGGCTCCAAATAAACCCTCAAACCCTAGGCCGCCTAAAGCGCTCTGTCTTGGTTACTTCCACAGGAGCCTCTACCCGTATTGAAGGCGCGAAACTCACCGACAAGGAAATCGAAAGGTTGATGCAGGGCGTTACCACAAAGAAGCTCACTGATCGGGATTCCCAGGAGGTGCAGGGATACTACGAACTGCTTCACAATGTATTTGATTCCTGGAAATCTATCAAATTCAGCGAAAGCACCGTTAAACATTTCCATAACCAATTACTCAAATACGTAAAGAAGGACCAAAGGCATCGAGGGGATTACAAGAAGACGGAAAATACTGTTGAGATGTTCGATCAAAAGGGGCAAACGGATCAGCATAGTATTCGAGACCACGAGAGCTTATCTCACGCCGAAGGCAATGCAAGAGCTTGTGGAGTGGACAGCCGAGGCGCTTGAACGAAAAGAAATATCATCCGCTTCTCATCATAGGGAACTTCGTGGTCGAGTTCCTTAAAATTCACCCATTTCAGGATGGTAATGGAAGGGTTTCCCGTATTCTTACAAACCTGCTTCTTCTCAAAGAAGGCTATCTCTATGTGCCATATGTTTCGCACGAGAAGCTGGTTGAGGACAATAAGAACAGCTATTACCTGGCCCTCATGAAGAGCCAGAAGACTTTCGGGAAGAGGAGCGAGGATGTTTTTCCGTGGCTCAGCTTTTTTTTGGAGATCATCCTGGCGCAGTCCGAGATGGCCATTAAGCTCATGGAAAGTGAGGATGTGGAAAGACTGCTTTCGCCGAAACAATTGGAGGTCTGGAACTACTTGCAAAAGGTAGTTGAGGCAGCACCTCTTGAAATTTGCCGGGAAACCAGGATCGTGAAACCTACGGTGACCCAGGCTCTAAATAGGCTGGTTGCTCTCAGGAAGATCGAGAGAATTGGAATGGGAAGAGGGACGAGATATAGAAAGTTGTAATCGAATACAATCGTATATAGCTGAGTGTATGCAGACGGGTGCGACTGCGATATTGCGTATCTCGGCTCAAAGCCACGTTTCGAGGCGAAATTGCGGAGAGAAGGGGTTGACAAAGCGAATCCCTTCCAGTGTTGCTACGCTGAAGAATTCAGAGAGACACAACGCAGAGCGGGAAGGCGAGGGTGAGCTTGGATTGGAAACTGTGCTCGGACTACAAAGGCGACATCGGTGAGAAGCATTGAGTGATAACATCGGTTCCCCTGATTTCGTCTCCGCAAAGCACAGGAACATTTAAGGCCAAAAATGGAGATCGAAGGCTCGCTGTAGCTAGTTCGAGTAGTTTAGAACAGTCAGTCGCAGCATCTCGGCTATCGTGAGCTGTGTCTCCCCCTGCAGAGCCAACCAGGAAGCAAAGGCGTGCGGCAGTGTCCGAACATGTGCCGTCAACGCCCCATTCCCATTCCAGAGCCGCCTCGTGAGCCGCGGCCTCCCGTTGGCTTCTTATCCGACCCGGAAGAATCTTTCTTACATTCTCCAAGAGAGCCCGCCCCGCATTTTTTTCCATCCGGCCAGATTGCACCGGAGAAGTCGGCATTGGAAAGGTTGGCCCCGGAGAGGTCCGCACCGGACAAGTCGGCACCGGATAGTCTCGCATGAGACAGATCGGCACCGGATAGTACGGCCTTGGGCAAGTTGGCATGGGAAAGGTTGGCGCCTGACAGGTTGGCACCGCTGAGTTGAGCATCAGGCAGGTCCGCACCTGAAAGATCGGCACCGGAGAGGTTGGCATTGGTCAGCTTGGCGCGGGACAGGTAGGCGTTTCGCAGATTGGCGTCGGACAATTTTGCATCGGACAGATTGGCGTCGGGCAATCTGGCACCGACGAGTTTCTTGCCGGACAGGTTGGCAGCGGGCAGGTCGGCATGAGATAGGTCGCAGAACAGGCATTGCCCCGTTGCCGCGAGCTTATCGAGATCTTCCTGCTTGAACCCATAGGACATGCCGGAAACGAGAAATAACGCGACAAGGGCAAAACCGAGGATGGGGAGGATTTTGCTTTTCTTCGTCATCAGTCCGTACCGCTGTTTCAAATCCATTTTTCACCGACTCCCTCACCGGGAACTCGATCCACTGTCCCGCCGGTGCTTCGACAGGCCGTGTTCTCACTCCCGTTTTTCACCTTCTTCGTTCTCCGGACCGGCGACGATCCTAGCTTTGCCTGTAATTCCCGCAGGGAGAGGGACGTGGCTAGGATCCCCATTTCCAGTTGCGAATCTCCGGCATATCCTCACCGTATCTGTGTATGTAGGTCTTGTGGTCGAGCAGCTTGTCGCGTATGAACTGTTTGGCATAGGCGGCACGCGGGCCCAAACCCGGGACACGATCGATCACGTCGCCCACCAGGTGGAATCGGTCAAGCTCATTCAACACCACCATGTCGAAGGGCGTGGTGGTCGTCCCCTCTTCCTTATACCCGCGGACGTGCAATCGCTCCTGATTGGGTCGGCGATAGGTGAGACGATGGATCAGCCAGGGATAGCCGTGAAAGGCGAAGATGATGGGTTTGTCTACAGTGAAGAGGAGATCGAAGTCCTTGTCGGAGAGGCCGTGGGGATGCTCGCTCTGAGGCTGGAGCGTCATCAGATCCACGACGTTGATGACCCGCATTTTGAGGTCTGGAAAATGTGTTCGCAGTATTTCGACGGCAGCCAGCGTCTCGAGGGTAGGCACATCTCCCGCACAGGCCATCACGACGTCAGGGTCACTGCCCTGATCATTGCTTGCCCATTCCCAGATGCCAAGCCCGGCGGCGCAGTGTTTAATCGCGGAGTCCATGTCCAGCCATTGTTGCTCCGGCTGCTTGCCCGCGACAATGACATTGACGTAATTGTGGCTGCGCAGGCAATGATCGGTTACGGAAAGCAACGTGTTCGCATCCGGCGGGAGATAGACCCGGATAATGTCGGCTTTCTTGTTCACCACATGGTCGATGAAACCGGGGTCCTGGTGGCTGAACCCATTGTGGTCCTGCCGCCACACGTGCGAGGTGAGGAGATAATTGAGCGAGGCGATGGGGCGCCGCCACACGATTTCGCGCGTTACCTTGAGCCATTTCGCATGCTGGTTGAACATCGAGTCCACTATATGGATGAAGGCCTCGTAACACGAGAAAAAACCATGCCGGCCCGTGAGGAGATAGCCTTCCAGCCACCCCTGGCACAGGTGCTCGCTCAGCACCTCCATCACCCGGCCGTCGGGCGAGATATGGTCGTCGGTCTTGAGGATCTCGGCCGTCGAGACGCGCTCCGTGATGTCAAAGAGGTGGGTCAGGCGGTTGGATGCCGTCTCATCGGGACCAACGACGCGGAAATTGCGGCTCTCCCAGTTCAACTTCATCACGTCCCGGATAAACGCCCCCATGATCAGGGTTGACTCCCCCACGACCGAACCCGGCTGAGGCACGGCAATGGCATAGTCCCGGAAATCGGGCATCTTCAGATCTTGAAGAAGGATGCCTCCGTTGGCATGAGGATTGGCCCCCATGCGCCGCTCGCCTTTTGGCGCCAGTTCTGCCAGTTCCGAATTGAGCCTGCCATTCTTGTCGAAAAGCTCTTCCGGCTTATAACTCTTCATCCATTGTTCGAGCATCTCGAGGTGCCCGGGTTTCGTGGCCAGTTCCGAAAGCGGCACCTGATGCGCGCGCCACGTCCCTTCCACGGGCAGGCCATCCACCACCTTTGGACCTGTCCATCCTTTCGGCGTACGGAAAATGATCATTGGCCACAGGGGCCGTCGCGTAAAGCCGTTGGTGCGCGCCTCTGTCTGGATCTTTCGGATCTCAGCGACGATGGTATCGAGTGTTGTCGCCATGAGGGGGTGGACCTCGTTTGGATCACTCCCTTCGACGAAATAGGGGTTATAGCCGTATCCACGGAAAAGCTTTTCCAGCTCGTCGCGACTGATGCGGGCCAGCACTGTGGGATTGGCGATCTTGTAGCCGTTGAGGTGGAGGATAGGCAGGACCGCTCCATCGTGGACTGGATTGAGAAATTTGTTCGAGTGCCAGCTGGTGGCAAGGGCGCCGGTCTCGGCTTCTCCGTCACCGACGACGCAAGCGACCAAAAGATCGGGGTTGTCGAAAGCGGCGCCGTAGGCGTGTGCCAGCGAATAGCCGAGCTCACCCCCCTCGTTGATGGAACCCGGCGTTTCCGGCGCCGCGTGACTCGGGATACCACCAGGAAAAGAAAACTGGGTGAAGAGCCGCTTCATACCCGGTTCGTCCTGCGAGATGTTCGGGTAGAGCTCACTGTAGGTGCCTTCCAGATAGGTGTTGGCGACCAGGCCAGGTCCTCCGTGACCGGGACCGGTCACATAGATCATGTTCAGGTCATACTGCTTGATGATCCGGTTGAGATGGACATAGATGAAATTCAGCCCCGGTGTGGTGCCCCAATGACCGAGGAGCCGCGGCTTCACGTGCTCCAGCTTCAAACGCTCTTTCAGCAGCGGGTTGTCATACAGGTAGATCTGGCCGACCGACAGATAGTTCGCCGCCCTCCAGTAGGCGTTCATCTTCCGCAGAAGATCGGGGGACAACGGCTTATTCCCAGGCTCAATCTTTTTCTTTTTCACGGATATCCTCCTTTTCAGCCGGAATACCCAAAATGCGGCAGACCGTCTTTGCTATCATCCATTCTTCGTCGGTGCGCATGACCCGGACCGTGACCCGACTTCCATACGTGGAAATCACACCGGCATTAACCGCGTTCTGCTTTTCTTCGAGTTCGACCCCCAGAAACCCCAGGCCGTCGCAAACCCTGGCTCGGACTTTGGCTGCATTCTCCCCGATGCCGCCAGCGAACACCAGGGTATCCAGTCCCCCCAGGGCAGCCGCGAATGCGCCGATGCATTTCTTCACCTGGTAACAGAAGAGCGCAACCGCCTCAGCCGCCCGCACCTCCACGCCTTCGCGCTCGAGCAATTCGCGCATGTCGGAACTAATCCCCGACACCCCGAGCAACCCGGACTTGAAATTGACCATCTCGTTGAACCGTCTCGCATCGATCCCTTCGGTTCGCGCAAGATACCAGACCAGCCCCGGATCAAGATCGCCAGAACGCGTGCTCATCGGCACGCCCGCGGCCGGCGTGAAACCCATGCTGGTATCCACGGGTTTGTGCTCGTTTACCGCCGCCAGGCTTGCGCCGTTACCGAGATGAGCGAGGATGATACGGCCGTGCGCTGCCTGCGGTCCGGCCAGACGTTCCAGCTCTTCCATAAGGAACGCGTAAGACAACCCGTGAAACCCGTAACGTTCAACTCCCTTCGCATCGAACCGGCGCGGGATCGGCAAGAGACGCGCCACGCGCGGCATGTCGTGATGGAACGCCGTATCGAAACAGGCCACCTGCAGCAGGTCAGGAAATCGCTGATGGAACGCCTCGGTCAGCTGTATCTCTTCGGGCAGATGCTCCGGATCGAATGGGCTGAGCTGGCTCAACTCTGCAACCAGCTCTGTCGTGATCCGCTGTGGTTCGCTGTATTTGGGTCCGCCATGTACCACGCGATGGCCGACCGCGGTCAGCCTGTCGATTCCGATTCGTTCCTCGATCCAGTCCATCAGTACCTTTACCGCCGCCGTGTGGTCCGGCGCAGCCACCTGTCGAGAGATGGTGTCAGCCGCGTTCAGCCCTTTCACCACAAGGGCCGCGTCAGGCAGTCCGATCCGTTCTATCCTCCCTTCGAGAATCCGGCGCAGGGCATGGTCTGCCTGAAACAGCGCGAACTTGATGCTCGACGAACCGCCGTTGATCGTGAGTATACCGGCAACGTTGACATCTACAGCAGGGAGCGTAGACTTAAGGTTCATTGGAATGCTCCTCAAAAGCAGTCGCGTCCACGTCAGGATACATTACATTGCCTGAGGGCGGCGTCGAGAAATGCAGCCAGATCATGCTTGACCAGGTCGCCGATGGAATCAATAGTGATGTCAGCCGGTGGATACGTGGCGGTGTCAGTGCGGTTGAGCGCGTAATGTCCCTGGCGCGCGAATACCGTGGTGAGCCTGCCCCTCCAGAGCTCTTTCATCGCCGTGAGAATGCGCAGCTTGTCGTCGACCATAATGTAATGGCGGGCCGGGTAGTGCCCCTCAACGTCAGCCAGCATCTGTTCCTTGTGAACGTAGATCAGAACGCGGCCTTCGACCGCATCCCATAGGCCCGATCGTTCCACTTTGCGTGGTTGGAAGACCACGTCGCCATCGGACAGGATGACCGTTTTCCCCAAGGTGCGAGCGTGTTCAAGGGCATCGAGCGCGCCCGCGTAGAGCCGGTCAGCAAACGGATAGTCCACAAGAAATGAAGACATCAGCAGCAGCCGCGTATCGCACTGGTCCTCAAGCCGATAGCGCTGAAGGGCGCCCAGGTAATCGGCATAACCGAGCTCCGCGTACAACGCTTCAAAAATCGCAAAATAGCGGTCCCGGGTCTGCGCCCCGAACTGCTGCTCAATATGGCGTTTGAGATCGACTATGATCCGGTCGTTGTCAAGCAGCGTGTTGTCCACGTCGAACAAGAAGACAACGTCGTTGTGCGGTGCCACAACAGAGCCTCCTCTCGTCTATGCCCCTTTCGCGGCCTCTGCCGGTGCGTATTCGGACAACATCTTTCTCAGCTCCTCCCCCTGCACCATCTCCTTCTCGGTAAGGAGACGGGCCAGATCATCCAAGACCTTACGCCGTTCCGTCAGGATGTTCCGCACCCTTTCCTGGGCCTTCTCCATCACGCTTGAGATCTCTTCATCAATCTGAGTCGCCCTCGTTTCGCTATAGGTTTTGCCGGAAGCATAATTCTCCGGGAGGAACATGGGCTGACGGGGGCGCTCGTAGGTCACCGGGCCCAGGAGATCGCTCATGCCGTATTCCGCGACCATGGACCGGGCAATGTCCGTTGCCCGCTGCAGGTCGTTCTGGGCGCCGGTGGAGATGTCTCCGAAAACCAGCTCCTCCGCTACCCTGCCTCCCAAAAGAACGGCGAGCCGATCCAATAACTCGGCGCGCGTCATGAGGTAGCGGTCCTCCGTGGGCCGCTGCTGGGTATAGCCGAGAGCAGCAACGCCTCGGGGAATGATGGAGATCTTATTCACCGGATCGGCATACTGCACCGATTCAGCCACAATCGCGTGACCCGACTCGTGGAAGGCAACAATCTCTTTCTCCTTCGGATTCATCACCCGGTTCTTTTTCTCCAGCCCGCCAACCACCCGGTCGATCGCCTCATCGAAGTCCGCCGAATCCACCGTCTCTTTGTTTTTCCGGGCAGCCAGCAGCGCTGCCTCATTGACGAGGTTGGCCAGGTCAGCCCCCACAAAGCCCGGAGTGAGGGCCGCAATTTTGCGGAGATCCACGTCGGGGCCCAGAAGGACATTCCGGGAGTGGATCTTCAGGATGGCTTCCCGACCGTTTATATCGGGACGGTCTACCACGACCTGCCGGTCAAACCTCCCCGGACGCAGCAGGGCGGGATCGAGGATTTCCGGCCGGTTGGTGGCGGCCATAATAATGACCCCTTTGTTCGATTCGAAGCCATCCATCTCCACCAGCAGCTGGTTAAGCGTCTGCTCCCGTTCGTCATTCCCGCCAAAGACATTCATGCCCCGAGCTTTTCCCAATGCGTCCAGCTCGTCAATGAAGATGATGCAGGGGGCCTGACCGGCGGCCTGGGAAAAGAGATCGCGCACACGGGAGGCCCCCACGCCGACGAACATTTCGACGAACTCAGAGCCGCTGATAGTAAAGAAAGGCACCTTTGCCTCCCCGGCCACAGCTTTTGCCAGAAGGGTCTTGCCGGTCCCCGGCGCGCCAACGAGAAGGACCCCTTTGGGGATCCTCCCTCCCAGTTTTTGAAATTTCTCCGGACTCTTCAAAAACTCCACCACTTCCTGGAGCTCTTGCTTGGCCTCATCGATGCCCGCGACGTCGGCGAACGTGACCTTCGTCTCATTCTCCGCGAACAGCTTTGCTTTGCTCTTGGCGAACGACATCACCCCCATGCCCGGCCCCATCTTTTTCATGGCATACCGCCAGATCAGGATCATAATGGCGATGGGAAGGATCCATGAGAGGATACTGCTCAGGAGTTTACTCTCGTAATGTCCCGAATAATCAACCTTGTGTTCATCCAGGTCTTTGACCAGATTGGGATCATCCACCCGAATGGTAATGAACGGCTTGCCCGCCTTTTTGTCTTTTTCGTTCAACGTGCCCGTGATATTCTCCGGGCCAATGGTCAATTTATCCACGGTGCCTTGGGCCACGAATTGCTTAAATTGACTGTAGGGAATCGTCTCAACTTTGGAAGAAAAAAAGTACTGCTGCAGGTAGGTGATGAGAAGGAAGGCGATCAGGAAATACCAGATGCTGAAATGAGCCTTGGGGGGCAGGCCATCCTTCTTTTTCTGGGGGTCGCGAGGACCGAAGAGGGAACGAACCTTCTCTTTCAACTCTTCCATTGGCTCCTTTTTTTTCACTGACTGGCATATTCCCCCTCCTCATGAGTTATCAAAATAAGCCTGAAAGGATGACTCTCTCCCGTTTCGAGGGCAGAAAAGGTGAGCGTCCCCAGATCATCATGGTACCACACTTAGCGTTATTCTTAAATCGTCCTTTGCGTGATCGCAGGGTGACGACCGCTTCGCTTGAGGACCACCGGCATAGCCGGCTCAAGGACCGGGAGCTGCGCTCCCTTGAGAAGCGTCGCCTCTGCGTCTTGAGGCAGTTGCCTCAAGGCCGAGGGCCGGTCCTTAAGCATAGCGATCCTCGAATCAGGCCCGCCGCCTGATGGTCCTCAAGCGCTGAAGGCCCATCGTTTTCGATTGCAATAACAGCCCTTTTGTGAGTAAGCTGTAGCGCGAAGTAACATCAGAGGCGTCATAGTGCAGAGGTTCGGTTTTGGCGCCGCAGCCCTACTGGGTTCCCTTCCTTTTCTTCCTTATTTTCTTTTGGGCCACCCTGACAGGCTCATGCAGCGCGAGGAAAAATATGATTATTCAAGACCTGACCCCACACATGCCGCAAAGCCGTTACCCTGTTTGGGAACCGATTCGTTGAGACTTCGTTTCTAAGAAGGAGACCTCAAATTTGAAGAAGAGCATCAAGACCATTCTCGCACATCTGCCCCTTTCGCGGGTGAGCCACCGCGGGAACGGCCTGGCACAGAAATACGCCGGCGCTGAGCCACCGCTGCGATCGGAACTGTTCAGCACTGAGCAAATGAAGCAGCATGGTCGGGCCCTGGCAGCTTCGCACAAGGTGGGTTTGGAACGCGCTCCGGATCAGCTTCTGACGCGGCTGGCTGAGAATGAAGGAATCCTGATCGAAGCCTGCAATCTGCTGACCGCCGCGGTCAAGGCGAATCGACGGATTGCGCCGGCCGGAGAATGGCTTCTCGACAACTTCTATCTGATCGAAGAACAGATTCGCACGGCCAAGCGACACCTTCCAAAGGGGTACAGCCGGGAGCTGCCGCGATTGTTGAATGGCCCATCGGCCGGACTCCCGCGCGTGTATGATATCGCTCTGGAGACGATCTCGCACGGCGATGGACGGGTGGATCCGGAAAGTCTCAGCAGTTTCGTGGCAGCCTACCAGACGGTGACCGGCCTGAAGTTAGGCGAATTGTGGGCAATCCCTATCATGCTGCGTCTGGCACTTATCGAGAATCTCAGACGCGTTGGAACCCGGATCGCCGCCGACAGGATCGACCGAAACCGCGCCGACTACTGGGCAGACGAGATGACCCAGATCGCGGAGAAAGACCCGAAAAGCCTGATTTTGGTGATCGCGGATATGGCGCGGTCGAACCCGCCAATGGTGAGTTCGTTTGTGGCGGAGCTTGCGCGCCGTTTGCAGGGGCAAGGCCCCGCTTTGGCATTGCCGCTCACGTGGATTGAGCAGCGGCTCTCCGAGTCCGGCCTGACGATTGAGCAGATGGTACAGTCGGAGAGCCAACAACTGGCCGCCGATCAGGTTTCCATAAGCAACAGTATAGGCAGCCTCCGATTTCTGGGGGCGATGGACTGGCGCGAGTTCGTCGAGACGATGAGCGTTGTCGAGCAAACCTTGTGTGAGGATCCGGCCGGCGTCTACGGCAAGATGGATTTTGCCACCCGCGATAGATACCGTCACGTTGTGGAAAAGATAGCGAAGGGCAGCCGGCTATCCGAAAGCGAGGTGGCAGGCAAAGCGATCCAGTTGGCCCGCGAGGGCGCCGCCAACAAAGGCAGCGACGATCGAGCGGCACATGTTGGGTTCTACCTCATCGACAAGGGGTTACCGCACCTCGAACGGATGGCACAGTTGCGCCAATCGGCCTCTGGAGCCCTTCGGAGAATGAGCCGCCGGTTTCCTTTACTCCTCTATCTCGGCGCGATCACGCTGATTACGCTGACTTTCACCGGGAGCTTACTGGCGAAGACGTATGGAAACGGATTACATGATTGGCTGCTCGCGCTGACCGCTATCCTCTCACTGCTCTGCGCAAGTCAGATGGCGGTGGCGCTGGTGAACTGGCTGGCGACGTTACTGGCCGAGCCGCACGTGCTGCCCCGAATCGACTTTTGCAAAGGAATTCCTTCTGAATTGCGCACACTGGCCGTGATCCCGACTATGCTCACGAGCGCTCAAAACGTCGAGGATCTGGTCGAGGCGCTCGAAGTTCGGTTTCTGGCGAATCGTGACGAGAACCTGCACTTCGGCCTGCTGACTGATTTCCGGGACGCTCACGCGGAAACGATGCCGGAGGACGAGCCGCTGGTACAGTTGGCCCAGAAGAGAATCGAGGAGTTGAATGAAAAGTACAGGAGCGTAAGAGGCGACACGTTCTTCCTCTTTCACCGTCCGCGCCGATGGAATCCTCGGGAGCGGATTTGGATGGGCTACGAGCGCAAGCGAGGGAAGCTTGCGGCATTGAATGCGCTTCTGCGCGGCGGCGGCAGGGCATTTCCGGGGATCACTTCTCACGCGTCGTTGGTAATACGGATATCTTATCGAACGTGAAGTATGTGATCACCCTTGACACGGATACGCAACTGCCGCGCGATTCCGCGTGGCAGTTTGTGGGAGCCATGGCGCACCCGCTCAATCGTGCGCGGTACGACGAGGAGAAACAGCGTGTCTCTGAGGGGTACGGCATCCTTCAGCCACGCGTCGCCGTGAGTCTGCCGGGCACGAACCCGTCGCGGTACGCGCACCTGTTCGGGAGTGAGCCGGGCATCGACCCGTATACGCGCGCCGTCTCCGACGTTTATCAGGACCTCTTTCACGAAGGCTCGTTCATTGGTAAGGGGATCTATGATGTCGATGCGTTCGAGCGGGCACTCAACGGGCGCTTTCCCGAGAACCGGATCCTCAGCCACGACCTTGTGGAAGGATGCTACGCACGGGCGGGACTGTTGAGCGATGTACAGTTGTACGAGGAATATCCGTCCCGCTACAGCGCGGACGTGAACCGGCGGCATCGCTGGATGCGCGGGGATTGGCAGATTGCACGCTGGCTGCTGCCGCGTGTCCCCGGCCTCGGCGGGCGCCGGAAGAATCCGCTGTCCGGGCTGTCACGGTGGAAGATCTTCGACAATCTTCGCCGTAGTCTCGTGCCCTTGGCATTGACCCTGCTCTTGCTCCTGGGCTGGACGGTCTTGTCGCCGCTCTGGTTATGGACCTTGGCGGTGATCGGAACCATCCTGATTCCCCCCTGGATTGCCTCTACTCTGGATCTCTTTCAGAAGCCGGGCGATGTACTGCTCAGGCAGCATCTCGTGGCCGCGGTGCGCTCGGCCGGCCGCCACTCCGCTCAGGCGGCATTCACGCTCGCGTGTCTCCCCTACGAGGCCTTCTTCAGTCTGGATGCGATTCTGCGCACGGCCTGGCGGCTCGTCATACGCAGACGACTCCTGGAGTGGAATCCGTCGAGCGACTCGGATCGCACCAGGCGCACGGACCTCGTTGCCTCCTACCGGACGATGTGGATCGCCCCGATCATTGCCTGTGCTGCGCTCTGCCTATCTGGCGCTTTCAAGGCCGGCCGCGCTGTACGTTGCTGCACCCATCCTGGGCCTCTGGTTTGCCTCCCCCGCCATCGCGTGGTGGATCAGTCGGCCGCTCGCTCGCCGCGGAGCAAGGCTGACGGCTGACCAGACCGTCTTTCTCCGGATGCTTGCCCGAAAGACGTGGGCGTTCTTCGAAACGTTCGTCGGTCCGGAAGATCATTGGCTGCCGCCCGATAACTATCAAGAGCATCCCGTCGCCGCGGTCGGGCATCGCACGTCCCCGACCAACATGGGACTTGCGCTACTCGCGAACTTGTCCGCGTACGACTTCGGCTATATACCGGCCGGGCAATTGATAGAGCGCACGGAGCATGCATTCCGCACGATGGAGGCCCTGGAGCGCCATCGAGGCCACTTCTACAACTGGTACGATACCCTCTCTCTGAAACCGCTGCAGCCTCTCTACGTCTCGACGGTGGACAGCGGGAACCTTGCGGCCGATCTGCTGACCTTGCGCCCGGGTCTGCTCACACTACCCGATCAGAAGATCCTGGCGACCCGGTTGTTTGAGGGCTTAAGCGACACACTGAGGATTCTCGTGGACGCTGCAGGAGGAGCCGCTCCGGCCCAGCTCGCTCAACTTCAGAAGGATCTGGCGTCCGCGTGCGATTCCCGGCCAACCACGCTCACGGCTGCGCGGCTCTGCCTCGACCGGCTGGCGACATCCGCTGCGGAGGTGGTAGGGCAGCCTCGATGGTGACGCGGAGAGCGAGGCAAAGCAATGGGCACGCGCCTTCATCCGGCAATGCCAGGACGCCCTCGATGAGCTGGCATTTCTCGCTCCGTGGATTCTACTGCCGACTTCTCAGAATGGAGCCGGCGACTTTGGCGTCATCGATGAGATCCCAACCCTGCGCGAGCTGGCAGGACTTGAGAAGGAGTTATTGCCGGCAATCGGGCATCGTCTAGGCGGGTGCGCGAGCCCCGACGAGGGCGAGTCGTTGGCCGATATTCAGCGGTGCATCACGGACGGAAGCAACCGCGCCAGAGCAAGGATTGCGGCTATCGACCTCCTTGCGCTGCAATCCGGCGAACTCGCCCGCATGGAGTATGACTTCCTGTTTGACGAGGCGCGTCACCTGCTGGCTATCGGGTACAACGTGGGCGAGCGCCGGCGTGACGCCAGTTTCTACGATCTGCTCGCTTCGGAAGCGCGATTGTGCACGTTCGTCGGGATCGCGCAGGGACAACTGCCGCAGGAGAGCTGGTTTGCCCTGGGGCGCCTCCTCACTGCCGCCGGTGGAGAGCCGGTTCTTCTTTCGTGGAGCGGTTCGATGTTCGAGTACCTGATGCCGCTCCTGGTGATGCCCACGTACGAAAACACGCTGCTCGACCAGACCTACAAGGCGGCCGTGGAGAAACAGATCGAGTATGGGAGGCAGCGCGGCGTGCCATGGGGCATTTCTGAATCGTGCTACAACTTGGTCGACGTTCGCCTCAACTACCAGTACCGCGCATTTGGCGTGCCCGGCCTGGGGCTCAAGCGCGGACTCGCCGAGGATCTGGTCATTGCGCCGTATGCCTCGGCTCTGGCGTTGATGGTGGCGCCCGAGGAGGCGTGTCTGAATCTGCAGCGACTCGCCGCTTCAGGATTTGAAGGGGACTATGGCCTCTATGAAGCAATCGACTACACTCCTTCGCGCCTGCCAGGTGGAAAATCGAACGCCGTGGTTCGCTCCTTCATGGCGCATCACGTGGGCATGAGCCTCCTATCTCTGGCCTATCTGCTCCTGGATCGTCCGATGCAAAAACGATTCGAGTCGGATCCGCGGTTCCAGGCGACCACGCTCCTGCTCCAGGAGCGGGTTCCAAAGGCCACGGCGTTCTATTGGCACGCAGCCGAGCACTCCGCTTTACGTGCGACTCCCGCCGGCGTGGAGACGCGGGTGCGCGTTTTCAGCGGCCCGGATACGCCGATTCCGGAAGTGCAGTTGTTGTCGAACGGCAGATACCACGTGATGGTCACGAACGCGGGAGGCGGCTACAGCCGCTGGAAGGATATCGCAGTCACGCGCTGGCGCGAAGACACTACCCGCGACAACTGGGGCACGTTCTGTTACATCCGCGACGTAACCAGCGGGGAGTTCTGGTCGAGCGCATATCAGCCAACGCTCAAACAATCGGAGAAGTATGAAGCTATTTTCTCGGAGGCGCGAGCGGAGTTCCGCTGTCGCTACCACGACTTCGACACACATACGGAGATTGCCGTCTCGCCCGAGGATGATATTGAACTCCGCCGGATTACCATCACCAACCACTCCCGGACGCGCAGAGAGATCGACGTCACAAGTTACGCGGAAGTCGTTCTCGCATCGCCTGCCGCCGACGCGTTGCATCCGGCTTTCAGCAATCTCTTTGTTCAGACGGAGATCCTCCCCCAACGCAAGGCGATCCTCTGCACCCGCCGGCCCCGTTCCCTCGATGAACCGGTGCCCTGGATGCTTCACCTGATGGCCGTGCACGGGGCAGACATTGGAGAAGTTTCCTATGAGACCGATCGCATGCGGTTCATCGGCCGCGGCAACACGGTCGCTGATCCGCAAGCAATGAGAGGGTCCGCGGCGCTCTCGGGCAGCCAGGGCTCCGTGCTCGATCCGATTGTGGCAATCCGTCATCGAATCACGCTCGATCCGGGAGAATCAGCGACGATCGATATTGTCTCGGGCGTCGGCGAAACCCGCGACGCTGTCTTAAGCCTTGTCCAGAAATACCAGGATCGGCGTCTCGCGGATCGTGCCTTCGATCTGGCGTGGACACACGCCCAGGTGGTCCTGCGGCAGCTCAATGCCACGGAGGCCGATGCGCAACTCTACGCACACCTGGCCGCCCCGTAATCTACGCCAATTCGTCGCTGCGCGCCGACGCGAGCGTTCTCATCAAGAACCGCCGCGGGCAATCCGGCTTATGGGGCTACTCTATTTCCGGCGATTTGCCGATCGTGCTGGTGCAGATTGCAGACCCGGCCAATATCGATCTGGTACGCCAACTCGTCCAGGCCCACGCGTACTGGCGCTTGAAAGGACTGGCCGTGGACCTGGTGATCTGGACCGAAGATCACGCCGGTTACCGGCAACTGCTCCACGAACAAATCATGGGGCTGATTGCCGCTGGCACTGAGGCCAACGTGACCGATCGGCCAGGCGGCATCTTTGTACGAGCCGCGGACCAGATATCGAACGAGGATCGCGTTTTGCTGCAAGCGGTCGCTCGCGCCATCCTCATCGATAGCCGGGGGATGCTGTGGGACCAGATCCACCGTCGCCGCCTGGCGGAAGTGCTCGTTCCGCGTTTCACGCCGACCGGCACACACCGCAGCGAGGCCTTGGCGACCACAGGGCTGCCTCGGCACGACCTGATCTTCTTCAATGGCCTGGGAGGATTCACCCCGGATGGGCGCGAGTACGTGGTTACAACCTCGCACGGGCAAACGACACCGGCGCCGTGGGTGAATCTGCTTGCGAACCCGCTTTTCGGAACTGTCATCTCGGAGAGCGGCCTAGGCTGCACCTGGAGCGAGAATGCCCACGAGTTCCGACTCACTCCCTGGCACAACGACCCCGTGAGCGATTCGAGCGGTGAGGCCTTTTTCCTCCGTGATGAAGAGAGCGGCCATTTCTGGTCCCCCACGCCGCTGCCGAGCCGCGGCCCGCAGGCGTACGTCTGCCGCCACGGATTCGGCTACAGCGTCTTCGAGCACACAGACGGAGGCATCCGGTCTGAGCTGTGGGTCTACGTGGCCCTGGATCAGCCGATCAAGTTCACGGTGTTGAAAGTGCGAAATGAGTCCGGGCGATCCCGCCGGCTCTCTGCCACGGGATACGTGGAATGGGTGCTGGGAGATCTGCCGCCGAAATCGACCATGCACGTGGTCACCGAAGTTGATCCTGTTAGCGGGGCGCTCTTCGCCCGGAACCCATATAACACTGAGTTCGCCGACCGTGTTGCTTTTTTCCATGTGGACCATGAGACTCAAACCTTAACCGGCGACCGGACTGAGTTCCTTGGGCGTAACGGCACGCTTGGGAGTCCGGCTGCAATGGGCCGGTCGCGCCTTTCCGGCAAAGTGGGGGCCGGGTTGGATCCGTGTGCCGCGATCCAGGTTCCTTTCGAGCTTGGCGACGGGCAAGAGCGTGAACTCATATTCACGCTCGGCGTAGGGAGAGACGCCAATGACGCCGGGAACCTGGCGCATCGTTTCCGCGGATCCGCGGCTGCGCGTGACGTGCTCGAAGCGGTATGGCAGTACTGGAACCACACTCTCGGCGCGGTAAATGTGGAAACACCGGATGAGTCCCTCAACGTGCTGGCCAACGGGTGGCTCCTGTACCAGACGCTCGCGTGCCGTGTTTGGGCGCGGAGCGGATACTACCAGCCGGGGGGCGCCTTCGGTTTTCGCGACCAGTTGCAGGACGTGATGGCGCTCGTCCACACCGAGCCGCGCCTCATGCGCGAGCACATACTCCGCTGCGCGTGCCCGTCAGTTCCAGGAGGGAGATGTTCAGCATTGGTGGCATCCTCCTTCGGGCCGGGGCGTGCGTACACATTGTTCGGATGATTACCTCTGGCTGCCCCTGGCGACGTGCCGTTACGTTCTGAGCACAGGGGACACCGGGGTGTTGGACGAGCAGATCCGGTTCGTCAAAGGCCGCCCGGTAAACCCGGAGGAGGACTCCTACTACGATCTACCCAGCCGGTCTGAAGAAACGGCCAGTTTGTACGAACACTGTGTGCGAGCCATTCTGAGGGGCCTCAAGACCGGTGACCACGGCCTGCCGCTCATCGGCTCCGGTGACTGGAACGACGGCATGAACCTTGTCGGCGAACACGGCAAAGGTGAAAGTGTCTGGCTGGGCTTTTTCCTTTATGAAGTGCTCATGCGGTTCACTGAGGTTGCCCGCGTGCACGAAGACCTGCCCTTCGTCGAGCGCTGCCAGAAGGAGGCGGCGGAACTGCGCCGGAATATCGAGCAGCATGGCTGGGATGGTGAGTGGTATCGACGCGCGTACTTCGACGATGGCTCGCCGCTCGGTTCGGCGAGTAATCCCGAATGCCAGATTGATTCGATTGCGCAAAGCTGGTCTGTTTTATCCGGTGCTGGCGACGCCGAGCGCTCGCGCTTGGCAATGGAAGCGGTCGATAAGCATCTCATTGACCGGGAGCACGCGCTGATCCGCCTCCTGGAACCCCCGTTCGACAGGTCGAGCTTGAATCCCGGCTATATAAAAGGGTACGTCCCGGGTGTCAGAGAGAATGGCGGGCAGTATACCCATGGGGCAATCTGGGCAGCGATGGCGTTCGCCAAATTGGGCGATAGCCGGCGCGCGTGGGAACTGTTGGCAATGATAAACCCCTTGAACCATGGGCGATCTCCCGAGGAGATTGCGACCTACAAAGTGGAGCCCTACGTCGTCGCAGCCGATGTATATGCGCTCTCCCCGCACACGGGCCGCGGTGGATGGACGTGGTACACGGGCTCGGCCGGATGGATGTACCGGCTTATCCTGGAGTCACTCCTGGGGCTGAGTCTTGAAAAGGAGAAACTGCGTATCGCGCCGTGCCTCCCGGCGGATTGGGGGACATTCAAGATGCACTACCGATACCGTGAGACCGTCTACCATATCAGGCGTCCTGCAAACGCGCGCGGGAATGGTGAGATGAGTGTGATCGTTGATGGCGTCGAGCAACCCGGCAAGGTTATTCCCCTTGTTGACGACCGCAAGGAACATACAGTCGAAGTGGTAATTCAAATCAACCTAACATTCGGGTGCTGCAATAGAACTAGCCGAGCTGCGTGGGGTCATCGATGCGGCATCGACGCATCCTGGAAGATCCAGGTATTCTCCTGTCAGGGCATCCGTTCTAGGATCGTCTTAAATTCTTGCCTTGCCGCACTCGCCATCTCTCCGGGACCGTCTCACCCATGCGTTGCGGGTTCAGAGGCATGCGGCGGGGCTGCCTGTTGTTGAGTGCGTTGACTATCCCGTCTGTTATCTGTTCTGCTGTTGTTCCCTTCGTATAGAGGAGGCTAAACTGCAGATGTGTTATTTTCCCCTCCAGATAGTCCACGCTTATCAGCCTGAAAGGGCGTGCATTATCGCTACCCTTTTGTGGAGGGTACTTCGATGCTGTCTCTGTAACAAGCTCTAACAGGCTTTGCCTGTCTATTGCTTCTCTCGCCATGTTCGTTTTTGCCCCTTCTCTGGAGCATTTCCTTTCTTTGGTTATTTTTTGCTCTACAGCTTTTTTCTCCTCAGCTCAGCGCCTCCTTGATTACTTCTTCCAACTCCACCGACGTCAGCGGTTTAAAGATAGCCCTTCGGCCGATACCGGCAGCCGCTATCTCCTCAGCTGAAGGCCTGTCAAGATATCCCGTGTAGAGTACGACTGGAAAACCGGGGCGCATACGCCTGAATCGCTTGGCAAGTTCCAGCCCTGTCAAGCCGTCCATTACATTGTCAAGGATTGCAAGGTCGAACCGATCAGGTTCTTCTGAAAAGGCTCTCAACGCCTCAAGGCTTTGCGTCTCACCCTTTACGCTGTGACCCAGGCGTTCGAGCATGGCAGTGGTCGCGTTGAATGCGTCTTCACCATCCTCCACAACCAAAACACGAAGTCGCTGTCCGAAAACCATACTGGTACCCCTTTCTGTAAGGGGTAGCTGGCAGCAGCCCCTTCTCTCTAATAAACTCTCCGTATAGTATAGAGAAGCAGTTAAGGTACGTTGACGCAGATAACCGCCAGTGGAACATACCTATTCTACCACAAGGGCCGCTGAAAAGTCTCTGTTTATGTTATCGGCCAAGAGTGATATCCTGCCCCCATAGGAGAGAGTACCCATCATCGCTCCTTGTTCCCAGTCCTCGCGAATTTAACCACCTTTTCACGCTTTCTTCATACTCTCTTAATAAAGGGACGGTACGCTTACGCAATCAGGCAAACTATTAAAGCAAAGGAGCAGAGCACAGAGATGAAGGAGGTCATCATGGATCTGGGAAAAGAAAACCGTGGCAGCTTGGGCCAGAACGATCCTTTCCAACTCACGGCGAACAAGGACATCATGACGCGATGCAAGCACCTGTGTGTTGTCTGTGCGTTGAGGAAGCACGATTTTGAGGAGAGGGCGCCGGAGCCAGAGGCTGATTCATGTGAGGCTGTACCTCTTGCAAAAGCATGGATAGATGGACTTCCTTACCGGTCCGTTTACCATGTGGCTTCGCGAGGTATTGGGTGTACTGACTGCGGAGAGAGGGTCATGATGACGTATGATCCCGAACATATGCATGAGCGGAGAGTCGCACTCTGCAAAACATAAAAGGGATTCTTTCAGCCGGGCTATGCCCGATCTCATTAAAGGAGGTTGATGCCATGCACCTTGGAAACCCTTCTGGTTTGATCAAAGTCCCTTCATTCAGTCGAGATCATTTCGGGGCACCAGTACCTTTCAATGGGCAGGAGAAGCGCTCGGAATGCACTGTGGTGGAGGGCCTCCATCGGATTATCACCTTATCGCTCGAGTGCTTCAACGCGTGGCTAAGCCCTCTTCTGCCGCGCTCACGAAAAGCTGCGGTGAGTTCTGTCCAGGACCACGATCCTTATTTGGAAAGCTTGCTCAGAGCGCTTCATGGCCACAAGTGAGAGATCAAAGATGGAACGGAGAATACTTCGTGGCCCCGCCATGAATGTCCCCGCGCTCCGCAAGTAAGTGAGAGTACCGTGGTGCTTCCTTCATGCAGGTCTCCCCGGGTCTCAGGTTGGTCGCAGCTTTGGTGCCGCTGCCCGGTCAGCGAGCACCAGGGCTTGGTCCCGGCGAATGCGCGCAGCCGGGATCGATGCATCGCCGTCGCGCAGGCGCATAAGCATTTCGGCTTTTTCGCTCCCGGTTACCAGCCACAAGACGCGTCGGGACCGGTTGAGCATCGGGTACGTTAACGTCATCCGCCGCCTCCCCTGATAGGCCTCGGTCACTGCAACGTCGGCGTCGGTAACGTTGAGGACTGGATCGCCTCGCACCAGGGAGGCGGTGTGGCCGTCAGGCCCGAGGCCCAGATGGGCGAGGTCGAGCACAGGCGGCGAGCCGGCGATTTCCCTGAGGGTCAGGGCGTAGCGCGCGGCAGCGGCCTCAAGGTCGGGCGATTCGACCGGCATGGCATGTATCTGCTCGGGGCGGAGCGGAGCGTGCTCAAGCAGACTCCCACGTAAGTGGGTGAGGTTTCGGTCCGGGTCTCCCGCTGGGGCCACACGCTCGTCCACCTGCACCACATGCACGCCCTCCCAGGGGACCTTTTCGCCTGCCAGGGCACGCAGCATTGCCCACGGGGTATGGCCGCCGCTGACGGCCAGGATGAAACGGCCCCGTTCAGCGACAGCCACGCGAGCTTCGCCGGCGATGATCGCGGCAGCCCTTTCGGCGACGAGATCAGCATCAGCAAATACTTCAATTTTCACGGAACCATTCCTGGACGTCGAGCGACGCTGGAAAAAGACAACTCCTCCTCCCTCATCAAGGAATCACTTAAGCGTGTCAAATCCATCCCTGTCCTGCTGTGATTCCTATGCTCCATTTTCGCAGAAACGCCCGAGTATGTCCATGGGATTTTGGTCCTATATGGGCAAGGGGTAGGGAAATGATAAAGACGAGCGGCGCCTTTTACCGGAAAGAAAGCGCGGGATTAACAGCGCGCCTTGACACGTCTTGTTCATCGACTTACGTTACTTCTCACAAGAGAGTTAGAAACATTGGTCGGAGCTATTGTTTGCGTTTGAGACTCGTGCATGGCGGGCCGAGCAGGTCGAGAGAAGAGGAAAATATTTTGAAAATCAGATGCAGATGGGTAAGCGATAATCCGCTTTTGGAAAAGTATCACGACGATGAATGGGGTCTCCCTGCCCATGATGACAGAAAACTATTTGAGCTGCTGATTTTGGAAGGGGTTCAGGCCGGGTTGAGCTGGCTCACCGTTCTGAAGAAAAGAGAGAACTACAGGCGAGCGTTCGACGGGTTCGATGCAGAGAAGATAGCTCTGTACGACAGCAAGAAGGTTGAGCGGCTCATGCACGACGAGGGTATCATCCGAAACAGACTGAAGATAAAGGCTGCGGTCGAGAATGCCCGGGCGTTTTTCAAGGTTCGGCAGGAGTGGGGTAGCTTCGATGCTTTCGTATGGCAATTCATAGGAGGTAAGCCGAAGCAGAATGCTTGGAGGAGACTGGAAGAAGTTCCGAAGAAGACGGCCGAATCAGATGCTATGAGCAAAGAGCTCGTCAGGGAAGGATTCAGATTCGCTGGTTCGACCATTTGCTATGCGTTTATGCAGGCAGTCGGCATGGTGAATGACCATACGACGGATTGTTTCAGGCATGCCGAGCTTGTAAGGAAAAGCAGACCGCCCGGATCGCCACTGCGAAAAGCGTAACCACGAAATCGTGGTGTCGTCCTCTGAAATCTATTGAGGAGTTAGAAGTTTGCGGGTATGATGTTTCTATCCTTCTTCACTATCTCTCCATGTCGGGGGTGGGACATACTCTCTGCGGTGAGCTGGAAGTACCCGTGAGGAGGCCAAAGGAGTGCTTCTATAGGGGCTATGACAATAGAGCAGGAAAAAGAGGAGGCGGCTCGCCGGAGCCTCACCTTTGTTAAGGACGGTCATGTTGTGGGTCTGGGAACCGGTTCAACCGCTTCCTACGCCATTCGCTTTCTTGGGGAGCGGGTACGGGAAGGGCTCAAGATCCATGGTATCCCCACCTCTGTTCAGTCCCGGGATCTGGCCGCCAGGCTGGGCATCCCTCTAACGAGCTTCGAGGAGTCTACCCGGATCGACGTCACCATTGATGGCGCCGACGAAATCAATCCTGTGCTGCAGCTGATCAAGGGCGGCGGCGGCGCTCTGCTGCGGGAAAAGATCGTGGCTTCTGCTTCCCGCCAGGTAGTGATCATCGCCGATTCCGGCAAGCAGGTCCCGGTGCTCGGAAAGTTTCCTCTGCCGGTGGAGGTAGTGCCCTTCGCAGAAGCACTTCTGATCAAACGCATCGGGGCTCTCGGCGCTTCTGTTGAGCTGCGGAAAGGCCAGACCGGCCAGCCGTTTATCACTGATGAGGGACATCACATCCTCGACTGCAGCTTCGGGCAGATTGCTGATCCTTCCGGACTGGCCGGGGAACTTGACCGCATGCCCGGTGTGGTTGAGCACGGTCTCTTTCTTGGTCTGGCGGACGTTGCCTTGATCGGCAGAGACATAGAACTTCATGGAACCAAGGCCGCGAATCGAACCCTAATTTAAACGCAAAACCTGCACATCCCGCTTTTAATATCCCCTCTGGCTCGTGTATATCGAGCAGCCCTCCGTCCTGTTAACAAGACCAAGTCCTGCTCCTGAGACTGTGGGTGTTGGGTGCGCCTCCACCCTTTATCGCTAATTGGCTTGATATTGCGCCCTTTGCGGTAGATTCAGGAAACTCCATTCTTGTGGCACGGTTCTTGTTTAAGAGAGATTTGTGGATGAGATAATATTTTTTATTCCAAACAGAAATGATGCCGAGAAACGACTCATGGGGGCGGTCGAAAGACTGGTTCCAACGCTCAGCATGAAAATCTGCCGGAATTCTTATAGTTTGCGCAGGAGACTACTCCCTGGCGGAAATAGCCCCTTGGCCGTGGTAATTCTTGCAGCAACAAAACAAGATCTCCTGAGCGTTATGCCCCTTCGGGAGTTGCTCCTGAGCTTTCGCATCATAATGGTTCTTCCTGATTCAGATGATGTAACGCTGGCAATGGGCTGGGGCATGTGGCCCCGCTTCGTCAGCTATGCTGATGGTGATTTCCGTGATGTCGCAGGGGTGTTGAACAAAATCGTTGGCATTGCGCCTCGTCAGGCAAAAGGAGCTTTAAAGCGATGGACTTCAGTCAGGTGCAAACCGTAGTCGGAACCAGCTTCATTGGCGATATAGCAGAAACCAGGATCGTATCGAGAGGAGAAGCGCTGCGTGTAACCGAAGCAAAGCAGACCAATGGACTTTATGAAGCTATCCTGCTTGCCGTCTCCTTCGTGTTCCTCCTCTTTGGTCTATTGCCTTCTCAGCCGGATCAGCTTCCCGGTGCTCGTCTGCCCGGCGAAGAGCACATAAAAACCCCTTCCCCTTGAACCTGCGTTCTCGTAGGATCGGTATTACGTCCCGGTCCTGTAATCCCGTTTTTAAGACCAGTCCTGGTTTGGAAGACACCAATTTTCATGCAGCTGGATCGTGACGTTAATTAACACCACTGAAATAACTACGTAATACTATTTTATGGACGAAAGGCTCGACAGGCATGCTTCTTGATATAGAAGAGACATGATGCGTGGAAAGGTGATTATCTTTATCCCGGAGAACGCAAGTTACTCTGAAGGACTGCAGAGTATGACGGAGAGTATCAGTCCTTTCGCAGAGACTGAGATTGTGAGGTCTTTGAACGATCTCAGCAAACAGCTCCTTCCGCGGGCTCTTCAGTCACGTCCGGTAGTGATTGTTCTGGCGCCAACGAGAGCTGATCTCCAGGGCCTCTTGGAGGTTCAGGAGCTATTCGAGAATACCCGCCTTATCTTAGTTCTCTCCGATGCTGACGAAGAAACGGTGGCTCTGGGGCATCGCGTGCGGCCCCGTTTTATAGGCTACCTGGCTAATGGCTTCACCGAGATAGCGGCAGTGGTGCGTAAGATGTTGGGCGAGTTGAGCCCTCGCAAGTCAATACGTGAGAGGAGGCTTTGGGCATGATAACGGCGAGAGAAAGCGTTTCCGAACAGAGGATAACGCCGATTGATGGCTTGATGAAGTACCTTTCTGAAATCTCTAACTACCCAATGAAAGATTATCTTTCCGAGGTTGACAAGTACCCGGTCTTGACCGAAGAAGAGGAGCAGACACTTGCCGAGCAGGTCTATAATACTGACGACGAAGTTGCCCTCGAGAAGCTGGTGTTCTCCAACCTTCGTCTGGTGGCAAAAATAGCGCTGGAATGCTGCGATGACTCAGAGAATCTGTTTGATCCCGCGGATGATGGGATTACCGCTCTCTACAGGTGGTCAATAGGCGCAGCAGCCCCTGCAAAGGCGCTGACGTATAGACGGGCGCTTCCTGCTGTTGCCGGCGCATAATCATCGCGCATTTCCCGTAACCACTTCCCACCCCCAGTACCCCCAGCCGGCGCGGTTGCTATCGATTCTCGCCAAACGTCAGCGGGAATGATAGGGGTGAAGTTCCGCAAGACAAGTCAAAAAACCTGCTCAAAAATGTAGATGCCGTCGCGAAAAGAAAGGTATAATAGTGAGCGGATCGCGCCTTTTAGAGCATGGGCGATCACCGCTTAGCATCCCGACAGGAGGGACTCAAGAAGTGGCCGACGTGCTTGTGGTCGATGATGACGAACTGATAGGCGATTTGCTGCATGACGTCATTGAGGGCCTTGGGCATCGCGCCAAGTGCGCCTACACGCTCGCTGCGGCAATTGATGAAGCTTCGTCAAGGCCATATGACGTGGTATTTCTGGATATAAAAATGCCCGACGGCAACGGGCTGGATGTTCTTTCGCGGCTCAGGCAGACGTCTTCAACGCCGGAAGTCATAATCGTCACAGGGCTTGGAGACCCTGACGGCGCGGAGATAGCGATCAGGAACGGTGCTTGGGACTACATTCAGAAGTCATCATCGATAAAGGAGATCACACTCGCCCTGATCCGCGCCCTTCAGTACCGGGAGGAAAAGAAGGCACGGACTCCACTCAGCGTTCTCAAAACCGGCGGTATAGTTGGTAGCAGCGAAGAGATCGTATCCTGTCTCGAGATCATGGCTCAGGCTGCGACCAGCGACGCGAGCGTCC
The DNA here is from genome assembly GCA_963835605.1 of uncultured delta proteobacterium. GTDB lineage: Bacteria > Desulfobacterota > Syntrophorhabdia > Syntrophorhabdales > WCHB1-27 > JADGQN01. Next base: position 28,138 of record CAWIHO010000020.1, read on the forward strand.
TGATCACAGGAGAAACAGGTACCGGTAAAGAGCTCTTCGCACGGGCCATCCACGAGAACAGCTCCAGGGCAATGCACAACTTCGTGGTTGTTGATTGTACAGCCCTTCCCGAAACACTCGTTGAGAGTGTGCTCTTTGGTTATGAAAAAGGGGCTTTTACAGGGGCAGATAGAAGTCGGGACGGACTTGTCAGACAGGCCCATCGCGGCACGCTTTTCCTGGATGAGATCGGTGAGCTTCCTCTGTCGCTTCAAAAGACGTTTCTCAGGGTTCTTCAGGAGCACCGGTTCCGGCCGGTAGGTGGAGAGAATGAGGTCGAGAGTGACTTCAGACTAGTGGCTGCCACGAATCAGAACCTCGACAAGATGGTGGAGGCAGGCCGCTTTCGCACAGACCTCCTGTTTCGCATCAGGACTTTCACCATACAGTTGCCGCCTTTGCGAACGCGCAGGAAGGACATCAAAGAGCTTGCGATTCACTTTATGACCAAGTTCGGTGACCGGTATAAGACTGGGACGAAGGGATTTTCTCCGGAGTTTTTTGATGCCCTCATCGCATACGATTGGCCGGGCAACGTCCGCGAACTGCTGAGTGCGATGGAGTGGGCAATCACCGTCGCCAGGCAGGAACCCACCCTCTTTCCCAAGCATCTTCCCACAGAGATCCGCGTGAAAATCGCCCGTTCATCCGTCAAAGCGCCTGCACATGCCGGGGGGGAAGATTTAGCCCTGACGCTACGACCGATTGAGTCGCATCGTGATCAGATGGAGTCGCAATATCTTCACGAGTTGGTGGCGGCCACTAAAGGGGATATTAAGGCCGCGTGCCGAATCTCCGGGCTTTCCCGGTCCCGCCTTTATGCCCTCCTCAAAAAGCACAAGATCGGCATGACTGGTAAGGGCAGCAACTAAAATATCTCCATCTTTTAAGCTTAGCTTCATAATGTAAGTATCTTTCTCAACATTCAGCAGCAACTTATTTATATCATTATACTAATATGATTAACGGACTGGCCTGATTATGCGTAAAGTGGGGAAATTTGATCGGGCAATTTAGCGCTCCGCAAGCGCATCTGAAGTTGCCCCGCCTTAACACCTCTCGGTTCTCTGCCGATAACTGGAACAGGAGGAGAAGCCCTCATGGATCCTGGCGTTGGCATGGCGCAGGTAATTTCCGGGGCACAGCAACCCCGCACGAACACCACCTTTTTCCCCAATGTAACAGTCACCGTCGATGACGAAAAGAGGGTCGCCTATGTCACCGTTTCAGAGGAAGGCCCTTACCCTACCGCAGATGAGCTTATCGTAATACTGCAGGAAAGCGGGGTGAATTACTGGATCGACGAAAAGCTTATCCGGAAAGAACTCGCCAGACAGGTGTATGACGAGCCGCTCGCTGTCGCATTTGCCCGCGACGCTGAGGTTGACATCATCATCGGCGACGACGAACGGAAAGCTTATCTCGTGCTGAAACCTGCACATGGGGGCAGAGACCTTACCCCGGAAGAGATAGAGGAGGTGCTCGCCTCCCGCGGCGTCCAGGCCGGCATAGACCGTAGTGCAATTGAGGGAGCTCTTTCTGAGCGTCAGTACAACACGAGGGTCCTTTGTGCCGTGGCGACCGAGCCCGTCCCGGGTGTGGACGCCGAGGTCTATGTCAATTTCAGAACCAGCTTCGAAACCGAGCCCAAGGAGATTGATCACGATAAAGTGGACTTCAGAGAGCTCGGATGTTTTGCGGCCGTGAGCAAAGACGGTGTCGTCGCGCGAAAAAGGCTGGCCACGCCGGGGGAGCCAGGCATCACTGTCACCGGCAGACCGATACCGGCAAAGCCGGGAAGAGATATCCTGGTCGGGGCGGGCCGGAACACACATCTTTCTTATGATGGGATGCACGTCATTGCAGACATAGACGGCCATCCAGTCCTCAAAGGGAAGACGTTCTCTGTGGAATCCGTCTGGGAAGTGCCGGGTGATGTCGATTTTTCTAGCGGCAATATCCACTTTGCCGGAAGCGTCCACATCACCGGGAATGTCATATCAGGATTTGCGGTTACAGCAACCGAGAATGTCGAGATCGATGGTTTTGTGGAAGGGAGTACCATCGAAGCAGGAGGCAACGTCGTTATCAAGGGCGGTGTGCAGGGGAGAGGAACAGCGAACATCAAGGCTGGAGGCTCGGTAGCTATGCTCTTTGTCGAGCATGCCCGTGTCGAGGCTGGCAAGGATATAGTTGTCGGAGAAGTGTTGCACGCGAACCTCTCCGCAAGGGAAAAAATCCTGGTTAACCTCGGGAAGGGACAGGCTTGCGGTGGTACGTTGCGCGCCGGGAGCCTCTTGGCGGTTCGCGTACTCGGCTCGGAACTGGGTGTTCCGACTAAAGTGGTCGTGGGGTATGATCCCGAGGCAAAGAAGCGGCTGGAGAGCCTCAAGAAAGAGAAGTCAGGCCTGGAAGAATCTCTGGCGAAGACCGAAGGAGGGATAGCTACTCTTGAGGAGTGTAAGCGTGAAGGTACCTTCACCAGCCGAAGGGAGGAACTCTATACCCGGCTAACGGCCGCCCGGGAGCAACTCCAGGGCGAGATGGAGCGTGTGGACGGCGAACTAGCTGAGGTAGAGCCGACTGTGACGGAGGCGATCACGCCGGAAGTCAAGGTTCAGGATACTGTTTTCCCAAATACCACCATCTGTATTAAGAGCGCGAGCCTGCTGGTCAACGAAGTGTGGCGCCATGCAACCTTCTTTGAAGAAGAGGACCAGGTCAAGGCCATGCCGTTTGCGTGACCTGGGCTAGGAACCCATCCAAAAAGAGAATTACCATTCGCGCATGAAGGCCATCCCCCGGGCTACCTCTTGTGCCTTTTCTTTCCCCTGCAATTGTTCGACAAGCGTTAGCGAAAACTCCACAGCCGTACCGGCGCCGCGACTCGTGATACAGTTGCCGTCTATTACAACGGCAGCATCCAGAAGCTCCACGTTTGATAGCAAATGTTCAAAGTTCGGGTGACAGGTAGCCCTCCGTCCCTGAAGGAGCCCGTGTGGATATAGTGCTACAGCAGGAGCCGCACAGATAGCCGCATAGAGACGTCCGTCTGCACTCTGCCGCTTAAGCGCCTCGATGAGCTCTTTACAATCGCGCAGATGCTCTGCTCCGGGCATGCCCCCGGGAAGGGCAATGAGGTCGTAAGTCTCATTGACGCAGGCCACTAGTAACCGGTCGGCAATCAGTTTTGCCCCCTTAGAGGCGATCACTTCGAGCTTGCCGACCGAGGCGAGTATCGTGTTTGCGCCCGCCCGCCTCAATACATCCACGATGCATATAGTCTCCAGCTCCTCGCTCCCGTCAGCGACGGGAACCAAAACGTTTTTCTCCATAGAATCCTCCCGGGGTCTGTTTCTCTATGCTATATGTAATATATCATTCCCTACCTTTGTGTATCATTAAAGTTCTTCATATACCATTTTATATTATATAGTCCATATTGTACCATAAACTATCTTTAACTAATTTTACGTATCATAAAATGTCTCCATGTTCAGCTTGTTATGGGGGAAAGAATGATGTAGAGTCTATATGAGGAGGGAAGTCGATGAAAGTCACCGGTCTTAATAACGTTCCAAAAGTAAGGATGAATATGGAGGGGGCAAAAGATGCCTTTAAGCAGATCCCCATATCGAGCGCGGACGGCACACCAAGCGTTTCCGTGCGGGTCTTCACTATTGAACCCGAAGGCTACACACCGTACCACACGCATCCCTTCGAGCATCTCAATTACATCATACGGGGTCATGGTGCCCTGGTTACGGATGACGGCACTGAGCGGCCCGTGAAGCAGGGTGACTTTGTGCTGGTTCTCCCTGGTGAAAAGCACCAGTACAAAAACGCGTCCGGAGACCAGCCTTTAATCATGATTTGTGCGGTCCCGAAGGAGTACGAGTAATACCAAGTCGCCCTCATTCGCCTACGTTTCGGGTACCTGCGCCAGAACATCAACCTGATGTGCAACATAGACAAGCTCATTTTTCTCAATCTGTCTGTGCCGTTCGGCTATCCAGCCACCAAACAACCGTTGGTCCAGGCCGGGCTTCCCAGCCAAGGCGCCGCGAACCGTGTCTACAATGAAATGCAGGAAATAGGCTTCATCAGGCGAGTAACCTGCACGAGGGGGGTGGATCACCCAATCAGAACTTCCTGCCGACAGAATGGGTAAGCCTGCCCGTACCAGGGAAGCGAGAAGACGCCGGCCCGTCCTGCTCATCCGTGAGGCTTTGCCGCCGGTTTGGCGAAGGTCCATGCTCTGATGGTAAAGCTCCTCGATCTGTTGATCAAGGGCAGGGTCGATCTGCGGTTCGAAGATGGTGGCTCCGTCGAAATTAAGGGTGAAGTAGAGCAAAGCCCCGGGACGAGTGAGTGAGACGATCGCGCGTAAGGCCGAATCGAGATCGACGAGATCGAGGAACGCGTGTGCCACGATCAGGTCGTAAGCGCGGTCCGGCAGTCCACTGTCACCGATGTCGAACAAGTCAACGGCCCTAAACTCAAGGAGAACCTGGTGGTCATTCCGCTGCAGCCTGAGCGCTCCCTTTGTCTCCTCGCTCGTCCCGAAGCCCCCCTTCTCGGCGTATCTGCGCAGCCTCGTCTTCGCCTCAGCAATAAGCTCCGGCCTGAGATCGATGGCTGTGTAAACTGCCCTTGTGAGGAGTCCCCGCTCGAGCATGCGTTCGACCATGGTTCCGATGGCGCAACCAACTTCGAGGATAGTCACACTCCCATTTTGCTGAAGGTCTCGCAGAAGTTCTGCCATACGCTGCCAGACGGCCTGGTTGAGGGCCCTGCCATCTATACTTTTTTTTGCTTCGAGATACCGGACGAAATTGTAGTGATCAGGGCCTGACATGTTTATACTCTGAAGCTGTGGAGAAATGCGTGAATGCTTGAACCGGTCTCGGCCCATGTGGGCTGGGAGAAAAAAGTCAGAAGTGCTGCAATGCTCATGGTATGGAGGCGTTCCCGGTCATGTATCAGGTCGTGGACGTGTTGGGCGAGCGCCCTGGCGTCTCCAGGGTTCACCAGAAAACCGTTGACGCCGTGGCTGACGATCTCGTTGGCACCCCCTGCGTGGGACGCTATAACCGGTAGGGCAAAGCTCATTGCCTCCGGATAGACTATGCCAAAGCCTTCATAGGAAGACGGCACGGCCAGCAGATGGCTTTTGGCGAGGATCTTGGCGACCTCCTTATCAGGGGCCTGGCCCAGAAATATGACCTGTGGCTGCAAGCCTGCCCGTTCAACCTGCTGCCTTACGGATCGGGCATAGGAAGGATCTGCCTCCTCGCTCCCTATCACCAATAACTCCCATGCTTTTTCACTCAACAGAGAGAGCCCCGCCACAAGCGTATGCAGCTCTTTTCTGGGCGTGATGTTGGCGAGAAAGACAATCCTGAAGGGGCCTTCCGCAAAGGAGCGAGCTGACACGGCTTCCTGGGAGATTCCAGCCGAAAGCCGATCTCCTCCGGGATACGCGACAACCGCGGGTTTTTCGTCTCTGATTAAATAGGCGACGCTTCTCTGCGTATGCCGACTGTTGAAAATAAATCCATCCATGGAACGAAGATACGCCTTTTCGACGCGTCGATACAAGCGATTCTGCCATGCCGGCCGCGCCTCGGAAGACTTCAGATGATGAACGATCGCTATGAATGGACAGTTGAGCATAGGCTTTACGCGTCTGTTAAGGAAAAAAAGGGAAGGGTGGGCTAACTCATCCTGCAGCAGGAGGTCCGGGCAGACATGGGTCAGGCGGTGCTGAGTGGCGCGGGAAAGGTTCATTCTCAAACCCTGGCCATAAGGAACCCAGGGCAGGCTGATCACTTCGACGTCATCTCCCCGCTCCTGCAGGTATTTAACCATCAGCCGGTCGTATAGAAACCCTCCACTCTGCGTGGCCAGGTTGCCGTAAAGAACGAGACCAATACGCACTATAGCTCCCTCATGTACGATGCCCATGCAATCCGGTTCTCCCAGATCTTGACCTCAACCGTGCTGAGCCGTTCCTTCTTGAGCCGGCTTGTAAACCCCTCGCAGAGGATGCTTGCGAAATGCTCGATGCTCGGATTGATGCCCGCGAATTCCGGAAGTGCATTCAACAGCTTATCCCTGTAGTGGCTGACAAGCCCGTCGAGGATAGCTTCGATATCGACGATGTCGGTGAGGTAGCCGTGCTGGTTGAGGGCTGCGCCCTTCAGCCGAACCTCGACAACGTAGTGATGGGCATGGGGGCTGTTCTCTGTCCCCCAATCACCGCCAAACAAGAAGTGCTGTGCAATGAAGTCGCGTTCAACGGCGATGGTATACATCATCCTCCAAAATTTCCTTAACCTCTCAACCTTAACCTGCAGTATCTCTTTGCTGCGTTATTCAGTACGTCAGCACTACCTGTAGCGCCTCTCCCGCATTCCGGTCAAGTGATCGGTACGCCTCGGCCGCTTCCGGACAGGGGAAAACGGTGCGTGATAAAGCGCGAGGGTTTAACTCTTCGACCATGTGCCATGCCAACTTCTGCAAGCGTTCCTTGCTCCACCGGCCGCGCAGCTCCGGTTCTATGGAGCTCACCTGGCTGCTGATCAGGCGTATGCGGCTCCGATGGAACGAGCCTCCGAGCTGCATGGTTGCGCGCTTCCGCCATACCAGGAACCGATAACAACCCGGCCGTTGTAGCCTGTGACTCCTATGGCCTGGTCGAGAGCGTCAGGGTTGCCCGATACTTCGTATGTCAGGTCGGCTCCCCGGTAGACGCGGGGTCCCTGAAGCAAGGAAATTGCCTCCTCAATGACCCCAGGAGCAGCGGGGTCCAGGCTAACATGAGCCCCAACGCTTAGTGACGTGCTTCTGCGGAGAGGATGCGCATCCAGCGTAACAAGGCTTGACAACGGCAGCCGGGCCAGAAGGGAGGTAACAAGGAGTCCCACAATGCCCTGACCGAATACGGCCACTTGTTCCCCGATGGCAGGGCTTCCATCTGCCACCAGCGTCAGGGCCGTTTCCACGTTAGGAAAAAAGACGGCCTCCTCCGGGGCCATTTCCGGCGGCAGCAGGTGGACTTCCTCGGGCTCTGCCAGAAAAAGGCTCTCGTGCGGATGGAAAGCAAAGACCCTTCTGCCTTCCCAGTCACCCTTCACTTCAAGGCCAGCCTCAACGACCTCGCCCACCGCTGCATATCCGTATCTCATCGGAAAGCCGATTGTGCCCGCCAAACTGGAAATGGTGTCGTCAGCCGTCATCCCCAATGGGGCCTGACCACGGTAAATCAGGAGTTCGGTGCCTGCGCTCACTGCAGACACCAGCGTCCTTACGAGGATCTGCCCGGGAGCAGGCTCGTGCAGAGGCTCCTCCCTGATGTCTACCTGGTACGGCGCCGTGAAATAGAGGGCCTGCTTCTTCATGGACTGGCCCAGTCAGGATCGCCTCGAATCACAAAGTCATCCCCGACTTTTTCGCAAGAAGTATTTACCAGTCTGGGGAAAGGGGTGCTCGGGTGAGACTCAGCAGATCTATTACTGGCCCTCAAGGCCCCCATGGCCCGCATAGCTCTCACGGCTCGCAATCCGCCCACCAAGAGTGGGGCTATCGTGACCACGACCTGATCGACCAGCCGCTCGGCGAGAAAACTCGTGATGATCTGTGCGCCTCCCTCAACCATAATGCTACTCACGCCCATTTTTGACAGCCTCTTGAGCAGAGTGCTTAAGTCGATGCGGACTCCGGAAGGGCTCTCCAGGCGGATGACCGTTGCACCCGCTGCTTCGAGGAGCTTTTGACGTTTTTTGTCTGCCTTGTCAGTAGTGACGATCCAAGGCGAGGTGCCATTATGCATCAGGAGATTTGCTGTGAGCGGACAGCGCAACGTGCTATCAACGACAACAGGCTGCGGGCTTCTGCCCGGTATGAGTCTGACTGTGAGACGCGGATTGTCAGCGAGAACGCAACCGATGCCTACCAGAATTGCATCGTGTGCTGCACGCAGTGCATGCGTCAGTGCCATTGCCTCGGCTGAACTGAGCGCGAGAGGTCGCTTTCCACCTGAGGCGATGCTGCCATCGAGGCTCTGGGCATACGCGAGCGTGACAAACGGTCTACCCCTCGCGTTACAGTGCGTTTGCGCAGAACTCAGATGCGCCTTTATCTCATTGAGTATCTTCCACGTTGGGCGGCCTTCGACGCGCAGGGATATCGGTTCTTTCTTGCCAACCATAAATAGTATCTTACCAAGTATACGGCCGAAGAAAGGGCAATTCAACAAAGTTACATGAATGAACAAGAATTGGTATAAAATCTTGAGCATGCACGGACTGCTGGGAATAACCTTTTTTTGGGCGGGAGACCTCCTGTCGGATGCTCTGTGGGAGCCGCTAAGCGCCTGGAGCTGGATGTTGGTACCCTTGGCGGTACTTCTGTTTCTTGCATGGCGCAGCAGAACAGCCTTTCGACTCCAACCGGCGCGACCCAGGGGAAAAGCCCTTTTCATGATTGGCCTTGCCAATTACATTACGCTATGCCGTGGGCTCCTGATCTGCGGCCTGGGGGGCTTCGCTTCTTTTTCTCAGCTTCAAGGATTCCTTGCCTGGGTACCTGCCATCATATACGCGAGTGCATCCGCTGCTGACGCTCTTGATGGTTTGGTAGCCAGGGCCCGCAAAGAAGCCTCTCCTGTAGGGGAGGTTCTGGATCGTGAGGTTGATGCACTCGGTACCTTTGTTGCGGCAATGCTCGGCTACCAGTACGGGCGACTTCCCGCATTTTATCTCCCGGTCAGCGCCGCCTATTACATATTCAATCTGGCTATCTGGCTCCGGATGAAGCATGGCAAGCCTGTACATCCCTTACAGCCGAAGAGATTCCGCAGAGGCGTGGGAGTCCTTCAAGCCTTTTCTCTCACGCTTCTCCTTGCGCCTCTACTCAGTCCAGCTGAGGGTTTCTGGCTTGCGGTTGCTCTCACACTCGCGATTTCTCTCAGCTTTTTGAGAGACTGGATGGCTGTTGTCGGAGCGTGACTGGCGGCGTAGCGATGGCTTCCGTTCCGCCGATAGAAATGCGAGGCCCGGAAAATTCATTTTCAACATTGCCTTTTCCGGGCCCCGATCGACATGACGACTCTGATTGCTCCTTACGTTGCCGGTGTCGCCGCAGGACGCAACGGCTAAACTCCCACCGGTTTAGCTATTTTTTTCAAAATCAGCGCACCAAATCCCGAAGCGACAGAAGACTGTTCCAATAACTGAACAACCGACCGTCCATCCAATTTCAAAACCCTGCGACTTGGCATAATATAAACCAAGAGCAGTGATAAAGGTTGGTCCTATCAGACCGCCAACACCCTTTGCCGTATACATTATGCCATAATTTGTAGACAAATATTTCTCGCCATAACGGTCGGCAGTAATAGGCGGGAAGAAAGCAAACATTGGCCCGGTGCAGAAAAATGCCACCGTTACCACGATCATGAACATATACGGATTATCTGACACAAACGGCAAAAGAATATAGAGCAGACCGCACGCGACAAAATCAATAAACATGGCATTTTCTCTGCCGATCTTGTCTGAAATTATGCCCCAGACGATTCTCCCAAGCCCGTTTGCCGCGGTGAATGCCGTAAAGGTAATAGTAAATATTGCAGCCGGAATCTTGTAGTCATTGGCCATCAGCTTGATGTTCGGCGTAAGGAACATATATCCGATGGCCATAAGTACGAACATGCCGTACATCAGATAGAACTGTCCCGTCTTAAACATCTCCACGGGACTGTAACTCTTGGCTTCAGCTTCTTTCGGCTTGCCGGGATCAGCGGCCTTTGCGGTACCGGCAGCCTCAGGGAATCTGAGCACCTGCGCAACCAGAAGCAATACCACCGCAAACCCAACGCCCGTATAGAGGAAGGCGGTTTTGTAACCGTAATTCGTAACAAGCATGGTTATAAGCCATCCGAAAAGTGCTGCGCCGGAACCGAAACCGCAAGCCATGATACCGGAAGCCGTGCCTCTCTTCTTTGGAAACCACTTCAAGGATGCGGCTATACCGCCCGTATATATAAAACTTGCGCCGATGCCTGCAAATCCGTAAAAGATGCACATTGGCAATACCTTGTCCTGAAAGCCAATGCCTCCCCATCCGACCGCTACCAGTATTGCTGCAAGGGAGAAGAAAATTTTTGTGCCGAACTTGTCAATCAGGTAGCCGGTCATGGGCCCCGCAAAGGTCATACATGCTACAAATGTCGCAAAGGCCGCCTGAATCTCCACCTTTGAAAATGTCGGATTAGACTTAAGAATATCAGGAACAAAAAGAGCCCAGGCATACTGAAGGCTGGATATCATTGCCATACCGAGAACGCCGGCTGTTAACATTATCCAGGGATTATTCATGAAACCTTTCTTTACGTTTACACCGGTTGCGTTTCCCATTTTTTCCTCCTTTCGCGCTTTGAAAGTGCGCCGTCCCGGGTGGTTCAGGGCACCCGGTCGCATCTGCTGGCAAGGTGCCCTGAAACCAGTCCCCGGAAACATAGCGTATCGTTGGCTACTTAGCCTTTGCCCTCTTCTTCGGTGTAGGAACTGGAGCCTCTGCGGCAATTGCCTTAATCCTCTTGATCTTCTCATCCACAAACGCCTGCATCTTTGCGATGTGTTCCGCCTTCAGATGCGAGAAGCGGCCCTGGTACTTCATGTACTCGCTCACCGGTTTGTATGTCCTTCGGAATGCGCTGGTACTTGTACACGCCGTTTTCCCATTCGTAGAGCGTCCACATGCCGGTCTCAACCGCCAGGCGGCCCATCTCGAGGGTCAGTTTCTCGTCAAACTTCCACCCCTTGGGGCAGGGCGCGAGCATATGCAGGAAGGTCGGCCCATCCACGTTCAGTGCCTTCCGGACCTTGTTCATCAGGTCGAGCGGGTAAGAAACGCAGGTGGTAGCCACGTACTTGACGAGCGGGTGTCCTCCGATCACAAGCTGCGGAGGATCCTTTGGAAAGAGGGTCATGCCTTCCGGGATCATCTTCCCCGGCGGGGTAAACGTGGTATTTGCCCCGTAAGGCGTAGTAGGTGAGACCTGGATGCCGGTATTGGCATAGGACTCATTATCGTAACAGACGAAGAGCGCATCATGGCCGCGATACATCATGGCCGACATGGCCTGGAGGCCGATATCGACCGACCCGCCGTCGCCCGCCATGACAATCACGTTCGGAAAGGGGCCATCATATTTTCCTTTGCGGATCAAGGTCTTATAGGCTGCCTCGATCCCTGATCCCACAGCCCCGCCGTTGGTGATCTGTGCGTGGATCCAGGACACGGCATAAGGCGTACACAGATAGCTGGAATTAGCAACGTACATGCAGCCCGTAGGCCCGATGAAGATCGTGTGCTGACCCGCTGCCTTGGCCACGAGACGATAATTGAGAGCTGGACCGCAGCCGGCGCATGTCCTGTGCCCGGGAACATACATCTCTTCTCTGGGTGCGCCTCGAAGAGACTTGATTGGTTCCAAAATTTGCTTTCTATAATCAACGTTTTGCATAATCCAACACCTCCTTGTGGATCATATATTTTAGGTTTCGTCTTCAAATCCTACCCAGTAGACCTTCTGACGGGTCTTCTTCTCCTCTACCATCTGCTTCAGGATCTTCGCCATATAGTAAAAGTCTTCCAGGAGAATAACGTCGCCGCCGAGGCCTGCCATAAAGGATGTGAGCAGCGGTCTCTTGTCCAGGTCATAGAGGCTTGCGCTCACCTCGTGAATCAAGTTCCCACCCCTCGTGGCGCCGCCGTAAGAGGTGCTGCGTCTCCACGCAGGCTACCGCTTTCATATTTGCAAGCGCTTCCGCGATCTGCTGCGTTGGCCAGGGCCTTACCCAGCGTGGTCTTACCATCCCCGCTTTCAGCCCCTGCGCTCTCAGGTGGCGGATCGCATTTTTGCAGGTATTTGCATGGGCGCCCTGGATGAAAAACGCGACTTCTGCATCGTCCATCATGAATTTTTCCAGCCACGGGTCCAGATTCCGTCCGAAGATTTTATTGTAATCTGCGACTGCCTCTTCTATCACCTTGGGCACTTCCAGAAAAGTCACTGCCCGTTGAGCGTCCATGGGCGCTCCCTGGTCAGGCCTGATCTGCGGACCATGCGAGACAGGGCACGTCGTACTTAAGGGGTGCGGCGCCTTGTAGGGGGGCAGGAATTCCCGCACCTGGGCAAGGTCTGGAAGAATGACCTTATCCGGAATATGAGAGAGGAAATAACCATCCTGGCACACGAACTGGGGAAGCATTACGCGGGGATCTTCACCGACGCGGAAATTGATCAGTGTGTTGTCAAAGACTTCCTGTGGCGTTGCCGCCCAGCCCATCAACCAGCCCTGATCCCTTGCGGACATGGCATCCGTATGTTCCGAGCCGAAATCTCCCGGGGGGTCGAGGGTCCTGTCCGCGATGGCCATCTGGAGCGGGTAACGACCGCCAGCAACCGGGCTGTACAACTCAAACGCGTAGGTGACGCCAACGCCTGAGCTTCCCGTGTAAGCACGGGCGCCGCAAGCGGAAGCTCCTAAAACGATGGAAACCTGGGCATGCTCGCCTTCGCCGTGTACAAATTCGCAATCCAGCTCACCGTTTGCCACCATTTTGGCAAGTTCCATCATAATTGCGGTATAGGGGCGGATTGGAAATGAAGCAGTGACCTCTATTTCTGCAAATTTAGCTCCTTGTGCTGCTGCTGCGCAGCCGCTGAGCATCTTTTCTTGAGCCATAATCTCTCCTCCTTAAAAAGGTTTTTCCAGACGGGCAACCCCGTCCGGAAAATCGAGTTCCGGAGCCGCAGAAATTGCGTCCGACGGGCATTCATTGATACAAATCTGACAGCCTTTGCAAAACTTCCAGTTCCATTCCATCTTGTCTTCTTTCTCGTTGTAGGACCAGCATGAGTCAGGGCATGCGGCATAGCAGGTGAAACAACGCGTGCATTTCTCGTGATCGATCACCGGCCGGACGATCCTCCAGTTGGAGGTCATGAACAGATCCTGCTGTTTCACCGGAGCAGGAGTGATTGCCCCAAACGGTACCTCTCTGTCTTTGGGAATCTTTATTGCCATATAGCGTCTCCTTTCTAAAGATTTAGTGGCATGCATATCCTTCATGATTCTCAGCCTCCCCATGAATACTCCACACGGGCTTTACGGAATTTCTCAAGCTTTACCTCGTTGTATCCGCGCTCCATCGCGGCAACGTCACTCACGATCTTCGCGAGGTTCTCTTTCTTCGCCATGCCGGTCACCCTCGCCAGTGCCCCGAGGATCGGGGCAGCAATGCCTGCTCCGATGCCGGCCGTGTCCACGCCGCCCTCAGAACCGGAGAAGTCGACGGTGCGGATCCCTGATATCCCATCGGCATCAACCGTGGCTACGCAGCCCAATACGTCGGCATTGGGGATAAACTGCAGCATGTAGTCGATCGGCCGATTGGTGTTGATCAGCAGGAGACCGCCTTCAGGCATTCCCTTCAGTATGTTGATGCCCTTCACGATGGTGGGCTCAACAACGACGACGACATCGGGATGTGCATTGGTGTACAAGATACTTCATCTCGATCTCTTCGTCGCTGATCCGCGCATATTTCCTGGTCGTCACGAGCACGCGGTCCGGCAGGTCCTCGTAGTTATCGAAGGACTGCACGAACTTGCCCTCCATTTTGGCGGCCTGCGCAAAGGCGTTGGCGACGTCCCTGGCTTCCTTGTCCATCACCACGCCCCTTGTCCAAACCGTTATTTCGGTCATTTTACCCATAAACAGATACCTCCTTCATGTTAAGTTGATCAGCTCAACTGACCTGTGAAGACTAAAATTTTGCTTTGCCGTTCCCGTTTTGAATGCCTTCACCCCCTCCTTTCTTCTTAAATAAAGTGTTTTCCACTCCTTCAAGATGGCGTACCATGGCCCTCCTTGCTGCCGTGCCCCGGCCACTCTTGATGGCGGCCAGGATTTCCCGATGGCCTGTAATCGACTTTTGCTTTCTCTCTTCCGTCTGAAGGTATTTCTCGCGGGTTTTGCCGAGAAGGCCCACAAGAGCGGAAAGGAGACGCTCCAGAACTTTGTTTCCCGTCATCTTGGCCAGCACCTGATGAAAATCCGGGTCACTACGGAAAGGGGTTCCCCCCCTGCCAACTCATTCTCCTGCTTGCTGATGATTTTTTCCAGCAGGGCAATCGCTTCCGGGGTTGCATGTTTCGAAGCGAGTTGTGCCACTTCGGGCTCGATGATTTTCCTCAAAGCAAAGATATCGATGATATCGTCCTTTTCCTGGAAAAGCGCCGCAGCCAGGGGTCTGATAAGGGCCTCCTCGCTTGAGGCGATCACGTACGTTCCATCACCTTGGCGCCTGTCGACCAGGTGCATGGTCTCCAGCGAGAGGATGGCCTCACGGACGGTTGAGCGGGAGACATGGAAGGTCTCGGATAACTCTTTCTCGTTAGGGAGCTGATCGCCGCGGTTCAGTTTCCCCTTTTCAATGACACTTCGGATCTGTTCGACAATGTCCTGGTAAGCCCGCTTCTTCTTGACCGCTTTCATTGCCCTTAACATACGGAAACTCCCTCTTTTGCCTGGACCCTCTTTATTGCTTCTTTAAAAAGGCCGGGACCGATCAGAAGCTCACCTGATTGCCCTTTCATCGGGTCATTGATCAATTCCAGCGATGGCCATCATTGCCGCATTCCTGCAGATCGATGCGATTTCGGAACCGACCATCCCCTCCGTCAGTCCGGCCAGTTCAACCAGATTCACGGCACGGTCGAGCGGTCTCCCTCTCGTGTGGATCTGGAATATCTCCAGCCGTTCTGCTTCGGTTGGCGGGAGGAACCGCAGTATATAATCAAGCCGCCCCGCATGCGTCAGGGCGGGATCGAGCACTTCTTCCCTGTTTGTTGCGCCGAGGACAATTACGTGCGAAAGATCGCTCAGGTTGTCGAGCTCGTTGAAGAACTGGCTGACCATCCGTTCCGCGACAGCCCCTCCTTCACTCGTTACCGTTCGAGAAAAGCCCAGAGAGTCGATCTCATCGAAGAAGAGTATGCAGGGCGCCGATTGCTTTGCTTTTTTGAAGATCTCGTGAAGGGCCCTCTCTGACTCGCCGAGCCATTTGGAAAAAAGGATGGGCACACTGACCGAGATGAAATTAAGACCGGTTTCCCCGGCCAGCGCTTTCGCCATTAAGGTCTTGCCCGTGCCGGGCGGACCCGTAAAGAGGATCCCCTTCGGGGGCATCACGTTAGCTGAGGCAAAAAAGTGAGGGTATTTTGTCGGCCAGTCGACGATTGCGGTAAGCGCCTCTTTGATGTAGGTCAGGCCGCCAACATCGCCCCAGCTCACCGTGGACCTCTCCGTGTACACCTCGCGGGTCGCAGTCGGTTCTACTTCCCGTAAGCCGGTCAGGAAATCATCCATCGTAATCTGCAGGTGATCACCCGTCGCCAGTATGTCGCGGAGATGGTTCTCTCCTTCAGCGGAGAGATAACGCCTCAACGCAACCATGCCCGCCTCTTTACAGAGCACTTCCAGATCGGCGCCGACAAAGGCATGGGTGACAGCGGCAAGCCGGTCAAGGTCGACGTCGGGCGCCAGCGGCATGCGACGGCTATGTATGCGCAGGATGGCACGCCTTCCATCAACGTTAGGAACGGGGATGACTATCTCCCGGTCAAAACGGCCGGGCCGGCGCAAGGCGGGGTCTATGATCTCCGGCATGTTGGTCGCACCGATAACGATCACGTTGCCGCGGGAGACCATGCCGTCCATCAGGGCCAGCAACTGCGCGACCACCCGCTTCTCGACATCTCCCAGCACCTCCGCCCGCTTGGGAGCAATGGCATCTATCTCGTCGATGAAAATGACACTTGGCGCCTCGCGGGTCGCTTCCTCGAAGATCTCCCGCAGCCGAGCCTCACTCTCGCCGTAAAATTTGTGGATGATCTCAGGCCCGTTGACCCTGATGAAGTGGAGTTTCGTTTCACTTGCTATCGCACGGGCGATCAGGGTTTTTCCCGTACCCGGCGGACCATACAGCAGTACCCCTTTTGGTGCTTCAATCCCGAGTTTCTCGAACACATCTGCATAACGCAGCGGCAGTTCCACCATCTCGCGGACAAGTCTTAATTGGTCCTTGAGGCCCCCTATGTCCTCGTAAGAGACACGGGAGGATGGCTCCAGGGAGAAATCGGGTTTCTTGAGGATGAAGCTCGTCTTCTGGTTGATGATCACCCCACCCGTGGGCGCGGTGGCTTCCACTGAGAAGAGCCGCTCTTTGCCGGCCAAGAAAGGGGACATTGATTTTGTCTCCGGCACGATAACCGCCAGCCCCTGGAGAACCCGGGAGAACTGGCCCAACTCATTTTCCTCAGGTAGGGCGGCTGCAACGTCGATGGGGGTGACTATGACGGTGGTGGCGGTTTTGCGCAGGGTCTTCCTGACCTTTACCGTGCCCCCGACGTTCGCTTTGGCATTTTCCCGGGTAATACCATCGAACTGGATCACCCTCTTGCCGCGGAATTCCGGAAGGGTCCCGGTGATGCGGGCCACCGTCGTTTTCTCGCCGGTGATCTCAACGACATCGCCGAGGACGGCGCCCAGGGATTTCATGTCCTCCGGGTCAAGACGGGCATAACCCTTGCCGACATCGTCAGCGTACGCCTCAGCTACTTTTAAATCAAGACTTACTTCCATGAACGCTAATCTTATCAGAAGGTTATGGTCGTACAGTCATCAGACCATTGGATGATATGCTGACATCGTAACTTGCCCTCATTAAGTTGTCAAGACAAACTATTGACAAACCCAAAAAGCAACATTCCGGAGCGGCACAAAAGCTGGTCGAGAAAGAAATTCCGTGCTATAATCCTGCGGGAAACGGGAAAACAGGACAGTAAAACAATTGATTCAATAAACCTGAGGCAAGGAGGGGCCATGAGCGAACGAAAGGTGACAACGGAAGAACTGCTGGAGAAGGCGAAGAAACCGGCGCAGGATTCCATGAAAATGCACCCGTTCTACAAGGGGAAGATAGAGATCGTCCCTAAATGTGTCATCAGGGACGTCAACGACTTTGCCATCTGGTACACGCCGGGCGTTGCTGAAGCCTGCAAAGAGATCCAGAGGAATCCCGAGAAAGCGTTTGAATTTACCAACAGGGCGAACATGATCGGGATCGTCACCAATGGCACCAGGGTTCTCGGCCTGGGCAACATCGGCCCTTTGGCCGCGATGCCGGTCATGGAAGGCAAGGCTCTGCTCTTCAAGTACCTGGGCGGTGTCGATGCGTTCCCGATATGCCTTGATACAAGAGACCCTGACGAGTTTATCCGCACGGTCAAGCTCTTGCAGCCTTCCTTCGGCGGCATCAACCTCGAGGATATCGAGAACCCGCAGTGTTTCTACATACTCGACAAGCTGAGGGCCGAGGCAACCATACCCGTCTGGCACGACGATCAGCAGGGAACCGCGGCGGTCACCCTGGCCGCCCTCATCAACGCACTGAAGGTCGTCAACAAAAAGATACAGGACGCGAAGATCACCATGATCGGTATCGGCGCCGCGAACGTCTGCATTACCAAGATCATGATCAAGGCCGGGGTGGACCCGAAGAAGCTGATCGTGGTAGACAGCAAGGGCATACTGAACCGGAAGCGGGATGACATCACCCCTGCGCATAAGGAGAAGCGCGAATTTGCGCAGATCACGAATGCCGAGAACAGGGATGGCGGCATCGAAGAGGCGATGAAGGGGCAGGATGTCGTCATCGCGCTGTCGAAACAGGGGCCCGACACTATTCAAAAATCGTGGGTCTCAGGGATGGCCGATGATGCGGTGGTGATGGTCTGTGCCAATCCGATCCCTGAGATGTGGCCGTGGGACGCCAAAGAGGCAGGCGCTCGGGTGGTCGCGACCGGAAGGAGTGATTTCCCCAACCAGGTAAACAACTCCATCGGATTCCCCGCAATTTTCCGGGGAACGCTGGATGTCATGGCCACGACCATCACCGATGAGATGTGCATCGCGGCGGCGTACGAGCTGGCGAAGTGCGCGGAGGACAAGGGGCTGCGCGACGACTATATAATGCCGACTATGGATCAGTGGGAGGTCTTTCCCAGAGAGGCGGTGGCTGTGGCAAAGAAGGCCATGGAGCAAGGCGTGGCCCGCTTGAAACTGAGCGAAAAGGAGCTTTTCACCATCGCCGAAAGCAAGATAAGGCGCGCCAGGGACGAGGTGGGTCTCCTTATGGAAAAAGGTATCATACCGCCTTACAAAGAATGAAGAGAAAAAGGCAGCATCTGAAAGGGATTCACGGCTTCGTCATAGGTATGCTTGGCGGTTGCTTCGGGGGTCTTGTCGGCTTCGGCGGAGGCGCCGTCATGATACCGCTTATGACGGGGCTCGCTAAATTGACTCAGCATAAGGCCCACGGCACCAGCCTCGCGGCCATTATTTTTACCGCTCTTGTGGGGGCCGCGACCTACTTCCTCCATGGAGCAGTTGACTGGAAGATTGCCGCGGTACTCGCTGTCAGCGCTATCCTTACTGCGCGATTTGGCGCACTCTATGCTCATTCCCTGCCGGAGAAAAAACTGAAGAAGGCCTTTGGGCTTTTTCTGGCGGTTGTTTCAGTGTTGGTCATCGTAAAGGGTCTGCTTCCGAGCACCGGCCACCCACCGAGTTTCTGGGTGAGCCTTCTGATCTTTCTTTCGACAGGGGCGGCGACAGGCTTTCTGTCGGGGATGATGGGCGTGGGCGGCGGGACCGTGATGATCCCTCCTATGGTGATACTGGCGGGCATGTCCCAGCATCTGGCGCAGGGCACATCGCTTCTTGCCATGGTCCCTGTCAGCATCAGCGGGGCCTTGACCCATTACAGGCTCGGCAATGTTCAAGTCGATCTCGTACCCGGCCTTGTTGTTGGGGCGGTGGTCGGTGGCTATCTGGGGGGAACGGCAGCCAATCTGCTTCCCGACATATACCTGAAACTCATTTTTTCCGGGGTTCTCGTCTGGCTGGCGCTGAAGTATATCAGGAACTGAGACAGCACTGCATTGTGAAGGCACTCTGCCTTTTCTGGTGATGCAGGTGACAAGGTATACGACAGGGGGTAACGACGAATGAGCAGGTTAAAGGAGTTGCGCACGCCCGTGTTCTGGGCAGAAGGGCATCCCGGTAAACTGGACCGTGAGACCTGGAAAATCGAGGTAGGGGGGCTTTGCAAGAAGCCAATGAGCTTCAGCTGGCAGGAACTCTGCGCAATGCCGAAGACGATTGCCGATGCCCGCCTGACCAGCGTTACGAGATTTTCAGTACGCGGCCGGTGGGGTGGAGTGAAACTGTCCGACATTTTAGAATCGGTGGGCGCTGAGCCTGACGCGAGCTATGTACGTTTCTGGTCAGTACGAAAGGTATACGATACCTCTATACCCATTGCGGTTGCGCTCAAAGAAAGAACCCTGCTCGCCTACGAGTTTGATGAAGACTATCTTGAGGAAGATTACGGCGGTCCCGTGCGGGCATTCTGTCCGTATCTGTGGGGATACAAGTCAGCCAAGAGCGTCGTGAGAGTCGAACTATTGGATCATTACATTTCTGGATTCTGGGAGCAGCGCGGCTATCCGGACGAAGCCTATATTGAAGCGGGAAAGGTGCGTGACATGAACGAAGGCGGCCGAGTCCGGCCCATACCAGCCGGTGAGGTAATCAAATTCCTCGATGAGTGATGCCGATTTGCCTTCAAGCGTATACCTTCGTTGTCGCTGCGTCGCCCTGTTCTCATCGACGTACTCCTCGTACGCCTTCGTCGGCCCGGACTCGGTGCGCCTCGGTCTCCATCTTGAATCCAAATCGGCATAACAATCTGAAGCTGCCGACCTCGGTCTGCATCATGAATCCAACTTGGTACAACAATCTGAAACTACGCTATTTTGTGCTCCTCATGGTGGTACTGATACCGCTTTGCTGGCTTGGCATTTCTAACCACGGATTCTGGGGGACTGATGAGCCGAGGGTAGCGGAGATCGGCCGCGAAATGGCGCTCACGGGCAACCTGGCTGTCCCGACCCTCAACCAAAAACCCTTTCTCGAGCAGCCACCCCTGTACTATGCAGCACTAGCGGCGACATTCAAGATTTTCGGGGTCTCCGATCGGGTTGCGAGAGTCCCGTCTGCGCTCTTTGCCATGGGAGGCGCCGTTGCACTCTTTTTTCTCGGAGCCATGCTCTTCGGTCCGAGAGCAGGGTTTCTTTCCTCTTTTATTATGGCGACGAGTTTTGAATATTTTCAGATTGGCCATTGGGTGCTCGTCGACAGCGCTTTAACCTGCTTCGTCGTTTGGGCCATGGCCCTCTTCATGGCCGGATACACTTCCGGAGAAAACAGGGAAAAGCTCCTCTATTACAGTTTGTTCTACCTTTCCTGTACGCTTGCTTTTTATTCGAAAGGGTTTATCGGTGTAGTTATTCCAGGGCTGGGAATAGCAGCGCTTCCTTGCATTCGAAAGGAACCTGAAAGAACTACTGAGGATGCATGTCTGGCTGGGCATTCTCATCTTCGTCGCTCTGGTTCTGCCCTGGTTCTTGGCCTTATGGCATCAGGGTGGGCCAGAGTACCTCAAAGTGGTTCTGGTGGAAAATCATCTTAACAGATTTATACGGCCAGGGAGTCTCGGCCATGCGCAGCCGTTCTACTTCTACCTTTCGGATTTTCCTCCGGGCTTCCTTCCCTGGATTATCTTGATTCTGCCGGTCTTGTACCGGTCCTTTTCAGGAGTGAAGGAGCTTCCGCCAACATCACGCAGAGGGCTTCTCTTTGCGAAGTGCTGGTTTTTCAGTGGTTTCATTTTCCTGAGCATTGCCTCCGGCAAAAGGTTGTTATACACGCTGCCTCTCTTTGCCCCGTTATCAATGCTGACCGCCTCCTATATTGATGTCATCATGCAATCTACGACTGTCGCAAAAATAGAGAAGTTCTTCATGTGGATTCTCGGGCTCTTTCCGCTTGCGGTCGGTGTTGCAGCGGCGCCTCTCTACACTCATTTCGCGGAGGAAGGTCTTCCGGACGCGTCGCACGGCATACCTGCCACCATTATTGCGTTGTCAGTGGTGGCCGTGGTGCCGTCACTTATTGCGCTCTGGTTTCTCCTGCGCGGCAAGATAAAAGATTTCTTTGTGACCAATGGGCTGACGATCTTTGCGCTGCTGGTGCTGGTGCTGACTGCGCTCGTACCCATGGTTGATCGTTACCGGAGCGTCGCACCTTTCTGCAAGCAGGTCAAGGCAGTGGTGGGGAAAGAGAGACCTCTTTACGCCTATCAGGCGGATGAGAGCCTCAGGGGCGCTATTCCTTTCTATACGCAGCGCTATATTGAGGAAGTGGACAGTCTGGGGCGGGTCAAGGAAATCCTCCAAAAAGGAGATCAGGTCTTTTTCGTAGAACGGGACAGGGGTGGTGCGCTGGAGAGGCAACTGCTTTCCACCGGCAAGCTCTCGGTGGTGATTCGTCGTGATATGGACCGTCTCAGGTCATTATTACTACTCACAAACAGATGAAAATAAATAACATCTGGGTGTATGGCGTTGGCGGTGTCGGTGGATATTTTGGTGGAAAGATTGCCTGCGCCGTAGCCGCACGCGAGCCTTCTTCCAGAAAGGTCTTTTTTATTGCCAGAGGCCCACACCTGGAAGAGATTCAGAAGGAAGGCCTGATCCTCAATACATCGGTTCAAACGGGGATGATCTGTAAACCGGAACAGGCAACCGACAACGTCGACGAACTCCCCGCGCCTGATCTCTGCTTGATCTGTGTCAAGAGTTATGACCTGGATCACGTTGTGAGAAAGCTCACGGATAAGATAAAGGATAAAACGGTTGTCATACCGCTTCTGAACGGGGTTGATATCTATGAGCGAGTCAGGAGTATTCTGCGCAGAGGGGTCGTGTTGCCGGCGTGCGTCTACGTTGGCACTCACATAGAAGAGCCGGGAGTAGTGACACAGAAAGGGGGCGATGGGACCATTCTCTGCGGTGCCGATCCGGCGGTGCCAGGGTTTGATTATGCTCCTATTGTCGATTTTTTCCGTGAATCCGGGATCAGTTTTGAATGGCGTGATGATCCGTATAAGGCCATCTGGGAAAAGTATATCTTCATAGCATCGTTTAGTCTCGTGACAGCCCTGTTTCGAAAGACACTGGGCGAGGTTTTCAAAGATCAGGCCTCGAGAGAGTTGGTGCGGGGTATAATGACCGAGATCGTATTGCTGGCAAGAAGAAAGGGCATAGAACTAGCCGAAGATATTGTGGACAGTTCATTGGCGAAGGCCGGGAATTTCCCCTTTGAAACGAAAACATCCTTTCAACGGGACGTGGAAACGAAGGGCAGCCGGAATGAAGCAGATTTGTTTGGCGGTACGATTATCAGGGCTGGTAAGACCCTGGGCATCGAGACGCCGGTCACCCGGTCCGTTTACGTTAGATTACGGAGGGCTGTGCGCCGGCCCCACGTCGTCTGATTTACTGCTGCCCGCCTTCCCCTTAACACTGAACACCGTTAGATATATAGACATTGTCCATCGGACCCGGTCTCTTGGGCCAGACGAGAGCGAAAGATTTTGCTTGCTAAACGGTATCATAACATGAGATACTTAAGGCAGTTGCCAGGGACTCCTTAGGCTTTGGTGTGGATTTCCTGAAGGCGCTGATTTTTTTGAAGGAGTTCCCCCGTTGCTACAGCGACCCTTACCACCACTTAGGATAAAAGGAAAAACAGTTAAGGTACCCATCATTCAAGGCGGGATGGGTATCGGAGTCTCGCTTTCGCCTCTTGCCAGCGCTGTTGCGAAAGAAGGCGGGGTTGGCATTGTATCGAGTGCCTGCCTCGACAGGCTCCTCTCGAGGCGAAACGGCAGAACGCTCACTACATATGAGGCCACGTTTGAAGAGGTATCTCTCGCGAAGGCCGAAGGCGGTAGCGCTGGTATAAACATTATGGTTGCGCTGGCACGTGACTATGATAATTCCGTGAAGGGCGCTATCGATGCCGGAGCGGATATTATCATCTCCGGTGGAGGATTGCCGCTCCATCTTCCGGGTATCAAAGACCCTGGTGACACCGCTCTCGTTCCTGTTGTATCATCGGCCAGGGCCCTGGAGCTGATATGCAAGAAGTGGGAACGCATGAGCTATCGCCCTGATGCTGTCGTGCTTGAGGGGCCCCTTGCAGGTGGCCATCTGGGATTTGCCTTCGATCAAGTATATCTGGAATCTAACAGGCTCGAAAATCTCTTTTTCCCGGTGAAGGAGATGTCGCTTAAGTACGGCGGCTTTCCCGTTATCGTTGCGGGCGGAATCTATACGCACGATGATATCGTAAAGTTCTTGCGGCTTGGGGCAGACGGCGTCCAGATGGGGACACGCTTTCTTGCGACGGATGAAAGCAGCGCCTCGCCAGAATATAAACAGGCTGTTGTCGATGCCCGTAGAGAAGATATACTGATCGCAAGAGAACCGGGGTCTCCCTGCGGTATGCCTTTAATGGTAATCAAAAATTCACCCATGTTCCGTTCGGCCCTCGAAGGGAAAAGGGAGCCCCGCTGCGACAAGGGGTATATACTTTCCAGGAACAGAGACGGCGTTTTCACGCGTTGTCCTGCGAGGGATGACAACAAGAGCACTTTCTGCATTTGCAACGGCCTCCTAAGTTCGGCAGGATACAACCCTCTTTCCGAGGAGCCGCTCTATACGGTGGGTGCAAACGGCTACAGGGTCGACAGGGTTCTGAGCGTTAAATCGCTGATGGACGAGCTGACTTCCGGAGTGGCCGTGACTCTCTCGTCGCCTCTCGTAGATGATACCAGTTTGCCTTCATCTGCATACTTTGGTTCTCTCTGTGGCTAGCCACCCGGCTTAAGCGTTTGTTCCGAACGGAAATACCCCGCTGACTCATTGACTTTCTCTCCCAGTTTGGTAGAATCGTTTCTTAGATGCCTTCGCGGAACATGCATAGCGGACAGCCGCCGAAAGCGATAGGGTAGTGGACCAGGGGATGGGACAGAAAGATTACTATGAAATTCTCCGGGTGACGCGAGAGGCTACCTTCCAAAGTGTCAAGGAGGCCTATCGTAGATTGGCGTTCGAGTATCATCCGGACAGAAACCCCGGAAATGGATCGGCAGTTGAAAAGATGAAAGAAATCAATGAGGCGTATGCTGTGCTTTCGGACGCCGACAAGCGCAGCCGGTATGATCGTTTCACGCGAGAGTATGGTCCATCCGCGCACGATCGGTTCAGACGGGATTATTCTGACAATGACATTTTCCGTGGTTCCGATATCAACCAGGTTTTTGAGGAAATGGCGAAGGCATTTGGCTTTAGAGGCTTTGAGGAAATATTTTCCAGAACGTACGGGCAAGGGTACCGGACCTTTGAATTTCGCAGACCTGGCGTCTTCGGCAAGGTAATCATCCTCGGTTCCGGCCGGGAGCAGCGTGATGACCGGGAGATTGCTCAACCGTCAGGCCTCTCCGGGGTTCTCGTGAAACTGGCGGGCTATGCCGTGAGGAAGATGCTTGGGCTGGCAACAGGACCAACAGAGAAGGATCGGTATGATCTGTTGCCTCTTGACCCAAAGCTGGCAGAGTTGGGAGGTCGGGTAACATACCGCAGCGCAGCTGATTCTAAGGAGTTTACTGTCAACGTGCCGCCGGGGATAAGGGATGGCCAGATTATGCGGCTCAGGGGTGGCGGGAGCGATGGCGCTCCCGGAGAGCCTGCAGGAGACCTTTATCTGAAAGTAGAAATCAGGAAATCGCTTCTTCAGAAGGTCCGGAACTTTCTCAAGTCGTGAGCCTTCTTTAAACCAATTACGACTAATCAGACTAAAGGAATTCAAAAAACCAGATAACCAGACAAACCAAAGAACCGAATGTCAAATGTTCCAAACATACCGTCTGTTACGACACAGAGCGTTTTGATTTGAGATCTTGAACATTGGGATTTGTTTAGGATTTCGATCACCACGCAGGCGGTACCGGATTTAGGATTTGAAGGGATACGGTTGGGTTTCAGCATAAAGTCTGGTATGCTGTAAGGGGAAACGGGACCCGCCTAATCGCAGCCCTACCGCAGACCCCTGGGAGCGCTGATGGTCTCAGCTATAATTGAGTTTGTCAGGCACGGTATCTGGGAAATCCGTCTGAAGGATCGCTCTCCGGTAAGCGCGTTTCTGGTTAAGGATTTGCGGGTTCTTATCCTCGCGTTACGCGGATTCTTCAGAGACATGTGCCTCCTCAGGGCATCGGCTCTCACCTATTATTCACTTCTCTCGATAGTGCCGCTTTTCGCCATGGTTTTTGGGATTGCCAAGGGCTTTGGGCTGGAGACGTTTATCCAGAATCAGATTGTGGAACTCGCCGAGCGTGCCAATTGGCCACCCCACGTTGTGGAAAGGTATGTCTTGTTCGCCGGCCGGCTGCTGGAGACCACGAAGGGCGGCCTGGTTGCCGGCATTGGCGTTGTTCTTCTGCTCTGGACGGCTATTTCAATCCTGGGTAACATCGAGGGCGCATTCAACGAGATCTGGGGCGTAAGGAAGGCGAGGAGCCTGGTACGAAAATTCACGGACTACATTGCGATCATGGTGATTGCGCCGATACTCATCATCATTTCAAGCAGTCTCAACGTCGTCGTGGCCAGCAAGATACACGCGATCGCTCAAAGAATCGAGCTTCTGGGGGCTTTGAGCCCCTATATTCTCTTGCTACTCAAATTCCTTCCCTACCTTTCTATCTGGATCCTTCTCGTTTTAAATTACATCGTCATACCGAACACCAGGGTCAGTCTCAGATCCGCCATTCTCGCAGGTGTCGCAACAGGAACCATATTTCAGGTAGTGGAATGGATTTACATTACCTTTCAGATCGGAGTGTCAAGGTATGGCCCCATTTACGGGAGCTTTGTTGCAATGCCTCTGTTTCTGGCCTGGCTCCAGTTGAGTTGGATGATTGTGCTCTTTGGAGCGGAAGTTGCCGTTGCTGACGAAAATTCCGAAACCTACGGTTTCCATCCGGATTTCGAGCATTTGAGCGTCGCGTCGAGAAAGGTCCTGGCTTTGAAGGTGCTTCACCTTCTCGTGAAGAGATTTGTCCAGGGAGACAGGCCACTGAGCACGAGCGATATTTCAACGGCGCTTGAGATACCCGTTCGCTTCGTAAGGCAGCTTCTCGAGGAGCTGATCAACGCAAGGCTTGTGGTTGAGACGGCCCGAAACGGCAATGAAACGGTGTTTCAGCCGGGCCAAGCTGCTGAAAGGCTTACTATCCAGTTCGCCCTGGAAGCCTATGAGCGGCAGGGGCACAATCCTGCTCGCCTTGCCACTTCTGAGGACGAAAAGATCGCGTACTATGTAAAGGCAATTGCTGAGGAGATGGCCAACTCACCCAAGAACGTCCTCCTGAAAGAGATATGAGCGCGGATCAATGCGTTTCTCTGGTTCATCTGGTTTATTTCAAATCTCTCGTTAACCCAGAGGACCGAAACGCTGTTGCTGATGGCTGATGCAGATATACCAATTTGCATTCAAGATGGAGACCGAGGCGGCAGCGAGGACCGCACCGCAAGCTGTACCTTGGCGTACTAGAATAGTCGAGGAAAGCGACGCAGCGACAACGAAGGTATACGCTTGAATGCGAATCGGTATTATGTCCAGTGCTCGGTCTGCGGCTGCGGCAGCTGGTAAGTCATGAGCATCCAGATGTATCTGTTGAACCCGTCAGGGCCTTTGCTCTCCAGGCTCTTTATCTCCGGCAGGACCTTGCTGATCAGCTTCTTATCCTCCACAACGTCCACTGGGTAGGCAACTCCTGGTGACGAGCGACGGAGCAGAGAGTAAGCCTGTTTCTGCTCCTTGCTGAGACCGAGGAACCTGTCAAGCTCCTTGAGCATCGCTTCCTTTTTCTCATCGAGATATCCATCTACCTGCATGAGGAGGTTCAGGCTGAAATCAGCACAGGAAAAATAGCTGTGCATCTCATTGAGGCTGGCGACAAGTAGCCGGATCTCTCCTACGATCTCATCGTCGGCCATCGGCACAAACGTGCCATCTTCCACCATGCGCTGCATGGGAGATTGCGGATGCATGGCGAAGGTGCGCACCCTGATGAAGTCAGGTCCGATCGCGTTCAACAGCTTGGCCGTTTCCACGGCGTGCTCTTCGCTCAGCGCCCGCCCGCCGACACCGGGCATGATGTATTCCGAAAGGGAGATGCCGGATTCTTTGACACGCACGCCGCCCTCAACCATGGCCTCGGGGCTTGTTCCTTTCTGTATCAGCTTTAACACGCGCGCAGATCCGCTCTCCATACCTGTGTGCACCCTCGTGAGTCCCGCCCCTTTCAGCTTCCTGTATTCTTCCACGGTTTTGCGCTTCATCGAGTTCGCCCGGGCGTAGCTTGTCACGCGCGTCAGACTGGGAAACTTTGCCTTAAGATAGTTCAGGATCTCCAGGAGGTCAGCGGTGGGGAGAATCAGACTGTCCGCATCCTGAAGAAAAGCTGTCGTGATGCTGCGTGCGTGCGTGCCGTAAGCCAGTGCCATATTGTCGATATCACTCTTTACTTCCTCCACGGACCGCCTGGAGAATTTGGTGCCCTTGTACGCGGGACAAAAGATGCACTGGTTCCATGGACAGTTTCTGGTCACGCGGACCAGGATGCTGGAAGCCTCGCTCGGTGGTCTGATTACGCCTTGCTCATAGGACATGAACGTTCTCCTTCCGAAAATTGCTACTATAGTAGACTAATACTCCTGGGCTTAACTAGCAATACTCAATAGACCAAGCCTGTAAGACCTCAGTTTCAGGAGTGCTGTTCAATTGGTTTTATTGGTTTGATT
Organism: uncultured delta proteobacterium; assembly: GCA_963835605.1. GTDB lineage: Bacteria > Desulfobacterota > Syntrophorhabdia > Syntrophorhabdales > WCHB1-27 > JADGQN01. The sequence continues at coordinate 56,093 of CAWIHO010000020.1, forward strand.
GGTTATGGTATCGACGCCCGTATGTCACGTGTCAATGAACTCAATGAAACTAACCCTTCTGCGCCTTCAGCACATTCCACCATACGGAACGACATTTTACTTGACTCAACATCTTGTTTATCGTTATAACTAGGTGAAATTGAGCCTGGGTGCGATGCTTCTGTTGTCGCCGCGTTAGCCCCTTTAAATGTAGCAGGTGAGATCGTGAAAATCATGTCAAATCTAATTTTGTTGTTCCAGGTCTGGAGGATCGCGAATACATCGAGGTCGATCGGACCGAAATGACCCTGCGCCAGCTGCTGGAGGAACTGCAGCGTCTTGCTGCCCCGTCATCAATAGAGTACGTGAGACCTGGCGCTCGTGCTTTGGATCCCGATGACTGGGAAGTTGATATTAATGGTCTGCCTTATCAGAAGTGCGAGCATGAGCTTGAAACGCCTCTGAAGGAGGGAGACACGGTCTCCATCAGAATCATGGCCCTTGGCGGAGGATAATTTCGCGCTGCTAGATCAAGAAAGGAGCATACTCAAATGGCAGAATATTCGGTAGTCGGAAAACCCGTAGAAAGGACAGATGGACGTATAAAGGCGACCGGGAGCGCCAAATATGCCGCAGACTTGATAGCCCCCGGGATGCTGTATGGAAAGCTGCTGCGGAGCCCTCTTGCCCACGCAAAGATTCTCAATATCGACACGAGCAAGGCCAAGGCATTGAAAGGCGTGAAGGCGGTAGTTACGGGCAAGGATTTTCCCGGCATACCTTATGGCACGAGGCCTGACACTCGCGATCAGCTTCCCATGCCCGTCACCAAGGTGCATCACTTCGGCGAAGGTGTGGTTGCAGTGGCGGCCATTGACGAGGACACGGCAGAAGAGGCACTCGATCTCATCAAGGTCGATTACGAAGAGCTGCCCGTGGTGTTGACAGCGGAAGATGCCATGGCGCCCGGAGCCCCGCTGGTCAATGAGTTGTCGAAGAGCAACATTGCCTACTTCTCCGATTTCCTTTTCGGGGACATAGAAAAAGGATTCAAAGAGGCCGATTATATACGGGAGGAAACGTTCAGCTCGCAGCGCGTTACCGTCGGATTCATCGAACCTCACGCGTGTCTTGCCGAGGTCGATCCGACAGGCAGGGTCTTGTTGCAGGGCTCCAAACAGAGCCCGTACATCACCTGGCGCCACATGTGCCGGGCCCTCGACATCCCCGTATCGAAGATGAGGATCGTTAATCCCTTCGTGGGCGGCGGATTCTCGGGAAAGCATGACCCCTTCGACATCGATTTTGCGACGGTGAAACTGGCCCAGATCACTGGCCGGCCGGTTAAGACGGTGCTCAACTATGATGAGGTGCTGGCTGCATACCGGCAGCGGAACGCGATGAACGCCAAGCTGAAGATGGGCCTCAAGAAGAACGGTCAGATTACAGCGCTGCGGACCGAATGCGTGCTGGAAGGCGGTCCCATCGCCGGTATCGGGCCCTTCAACATTTACTACTTCGGAGCCTTTCAGAACGTTCCCTACAAGATCCCGGCCATCGAGTACCATGGGAAGCTCACTTACTCAAACAGGGCACCGTGCGGCACGGTAAGGGGTCAGGAGATTGTTTTGGCGCAGTACTGTCTTGACTCCATGCTGGGCATTGTGGCCGAGGACCTCGGTGTTGACCAGGTTGAAATCAGGCATATGAACGCTGTCACTAACAACTGGCATGCTGCCAACGGTCTCATAATCGACGTGTCAGGGTTGCCGGAATGCATAGAGAAATGCGGTAAGAGGATCGGCTGGAAAGAGAGCAGAACATCGAGACCAAAGGGCAGGGGCATAGGCTACAGCTGCGCCTCGCACCCTTCCGGTGTGCGGCTGGGCGGCCATTTCGGCTCCTCGGTCATGCTGAAGCTGCTGGAAGATGGGAACGTGGTTGTGACCCACGGTGGTACGGAAATCGGACAGGGGTCCAATACTATCTTCTGCCAGATGACGGCAGAGGTGCTCGGTATCCCTTTTGAAAGTGTCATCCAGGGCGTCAGTGATTCAGATACGACCATCTTCGATTCAGGTATGTTCGGCGACCGGTGTACTTACTGGAATGGGAATGCCACGATAGCCGCTGCCAAAGACCTGAAGCGCCAGCTCGCCGAGATCGCGGGCGCGGAGCTGAAGGTGAGCCCTGACAATCTGGAGTTCAAAAATTCCATGATTTTCCTCAAGGAGAACCCGGAGATCAAGATGGATTTCCTGACCGCGGTCAGGAGGGCGTACTACGAGAAGGGCTCTCCCTTATACGGCAGAGGCTACTGGGCCGCGACCGACATTGACATCGTCGACTGGAAGACCGGCCGAGGCAACCTCGCTCACGGGCTCGATTTTATTGCCACGGGCGTCATGCTGGATGTTGATAAAGAGACAGGGAAAGTAACACTGATTCAGGGTGTGAGCGCTGATGACGCTGGTCAGCCTATCCACCCGGTCATGCTGGATGGACAGGTGAACGGCGGCAGCGCACACATGACGGGACACGCGCTGCTCGAAGATTGCCTCTACGATGAAAAGGGGCGCGTACTCAATCACACGTGGCGGGACTACAAGCAGCCGACTGCCCTGGACACGCCTGAATACATAGTGGAGCATGTCCATACACACGATCCGTACGGTCCCTTTGGCGCGAAGGGCGCCGGGGAAGCAAGCTCCTGCTCAAGTCTGGCAGCCATTGCGAATGGCATCTACGATGCGGTCGGGGTGAGGATCAAGGACCTGCCCATTACTCCCGAAAAGATCCTGGCAGCATTGAAGGAAAAGGAGGGAAAGTAATGTTTATCAGAAGGCTACCCAAATTCGAATATCACTCAGCGGCGTCGGTCACCGGCGCCCTCGGGCTCCTGAAGAAGTATGGGAACAAGGCGAGGGTCCTTGCAGGCGGCACCGATCTTCTGCTTGCCATGAAAAAGAGGGCGGTCACGCCCGAACATCTCATTAATGTGAAAAATATCAAAGCCTTGAAAGGGATTTCTTATGACGGCAAGAAAGGCCTCAAAATAGGCGCCCTGGTAACCTGTGCTGAGCTTGAAGAGTCGCCGCTTATCAAAGAGAAAGCGCCCGCACTCTGGGACGCCGTCTCTGTCATGGCCTCACCGCAGGTGAGAACCCTGGCGACAATCGGCGGTAATCTTTGCAGCGCCGTACCTTCCGCGGACACGGCCCCACCTTTGATCGCGATGGGCGCGGAAGCAGTGCTCTCGGGGCCGAAGGGCGAACGTACGATGGCCGTCGAAAAACTTTTCAAAGGACCCGCCGAATCTAAAGTGGCGAGGAACGAAATCTTAACGCATATCCGGATCCCCAAACAGCCGGAGAGAAGCTGCGCCGCATACCTGAAGCTGATGCGCCGCGCCGCGATGGACCTGGCGCTGGTGGGCGTGGCCGCGTATGTTTGTCTGGATAAGGATAACAAGACGTGCAAAGAAGTGAGGATCGCACTGGGCGCTGTGGCGCCGACTCCCATGAGGGCGCCTATGGCGGAGAAGATGCTCACCGGCAAGGAAGTGAGCGAGGCGTTGGCTGAGGAGGCCGGAAAAGTGGCCGGTACGGTCTGTAGCCCGATCACTGATCTTCGGGCTTCCCTTGGGTACCGCTGCGATATGGTGGAGGTGCTGACGAAGCGGGCGGTGATGGAAGCATTTGCGCGAATCAAGAACGGGACAACGAAGTGAAGAGAGAAGGGAGCGCACATGAAAAAGGTTGAGATCACACTCAAAGTCAACGGAGAAGAATATGAGCTGGAGATCGAGCCGCACCGGACTCTGGTTGAAGTCCTGCGTGAGACCCTCGGCTTTACCGGCACGAAGAAGTCATGCAACGAGGGGGAGTGTGGTGCGTGCACGGTCATCATGGACGGGAAACCCGTAGCATCGTGCCTGGTGCTTGCCCTGGACGCTGATGGCAAAGAGATTACCACCATTGAGGGTCTTGCTCGGGGTGAGAATCTACATCCCCTCCAGGTTGCGTTTGTGAGGCAGGGCGGTATTCAGTGCGGTTTTTGCACACCCGGCATGATCATGTCGGCCAAGGCACTGTTGGATAAGAATCCCAAACCGACGACGACTGGAGGTGAGGAAGGCCATTTCAGGCAATCTCTGCCGGTGTACGGGATATCAGCAGATTGTGGATGCGGTGATGACCGCCGCGCAAGAAATGAACAAATGAGGACGGCTTGTGACCGAGAGTCCGACCTGCTTCGTTGCCTACGCCCCGTGGCTCGACGTACCACAAGGTACGCCTTAGCTCACCGTGGCTGAGCACCTCCATCTGGAGCTATTACGATATTTGAAAGCACTTGTAGTTCCGTTGACGCCGATACTAGCCATTCTTTGAATGCAGGGAGGTGCTATGCTAGAAGGATTCGTACCGTTTCCGGAAGAATTTGCGAAGAGATACAGGGAGAAAGGTTATTGGATAGGTAAAACCCTTGGCGAAGAATTCGACGAGGCTGTAGTCAAGTATGGTGAGCGCGTGGCCCTCTCCTGCAACGGAGAGTACGTGACCTATAGGGAATTGGGCGAGCGCGCAACCAGACTCGCGCTCCACTTTATTGAGCGGGGCTTGCGGCCATATGACAGGATGATCATGCAGCTCCCGAATGAGTTCGAATTTGCTTACGTCTATTTTGCCGCTGTGAAAATTGGCGTGATCCCCATCATGGCGCTTCCGGTTCACCGTGATGCCGAGATAGGCTTCTTTGCCCAGTTCACAAAGGCCAAGGCCCACGTTATCCCGTCAGCGTTCAAGGATTTCTCTCACCAGGCCATGTCCCGGGAGATCCGTAAGAAAACCCCGACCCTGGAACTCACCTTTGTGTCCGGTCAAAAGGTCGAGGGAGACTTTATTTCCATTTCGGCCCTGCTCGCCGACAAAATAGAAGCGAGGACGCCGGTCGAATCCCTGAAAAAGTATCGTCCCGATCCCATGGAGCCAGGCGTATTCCAGCTGTCCGGAGGCACGACGGGTGTCCCGAAGATCATTCCGCGGACACACAACGATTACGCGCTCATGTGCAAGAGGGCCGGGGAAATCGTCCGCATAACAAAAGACTCGGTGATGGGCATCGCCATCCCGGTGAATCACAACTTTGCGCTCTGTTCTCCCGGACTGCAAGGGGTGATCTACCGCGGAGGAAGGGTTGTGTTAATCCCTTCGCCCAGGACCGACGTGGTCTTCGAGGCCATCCAGAAGGAGAGGATAACCATCATGCCCACGCCTCCTGCTTTGCTGATCAGGTGGATGGAGGCTCCGGAACTCACGAAGTTTGATTTGAGTTCTCTGGAGGCGGTGCTGGCAGGCGGGGCACGGCTGAATGCGGAAGCGGCAAAAAAAATAAAGCCGATACTGGGCTGCGACTACCACCAAAACCTTGGTATGTCTGAAGGCATGCTTTTCTGGACGGAACGTGGTGATTCCGAAGAGCTGCTCCTGAATACCCAGGGAGCCCCCATGTTCGAGGATGACGAGGTACGGGTTGTAGACGAGAATGAGAAAGAGGTCCCGTATGGAGAGCCTGGCGAACTACTGGTGCGGGGCCCGACAACAATCAGGGGCTATTACAATTCGCCGGAGTACAATAGGAAGGCCTTTACCGCTGGACGGTTTTTATCGCGCCGGCGACGTGGTAAGGATGTACAAAGGCAGATATCTCAGCGTGGAGGGCAGGATAAAGGACACGATCAACCGGGGCGGCGAGAAGATAAGCGCCGAGGAAGTCGAAAATCACATTCTTGCCCACCCGAAGGTGGAGAATTGTGCCTACGTTTCCATGCCTGACCGCATTCTTGGAGAAAAAGGGTGCGCCTTTGTCTTGATCAAGGGAGGTCAGAGTCTGACCCTCGATGAGCTCTGCCGTTTCCTCAAGGAAGAACGAAATATCGCCGTCATCAAGCTTCCTGAGCGGCTGGAACTCGTTGATGCCTTTCCCATGACCGAAGTAGGAAAGATTGATAAGAAGGCCCTGCGCAAGCTTATCAGCGAGAAGGTTGAGAAGGAAGGCCGCGGATAAGAACCGCGAGGGGTCCATCACTTCCCGTTCCCCGGAAATTTTTTCCTGCATGAGTGACCCACGTGCCCCTCAATCGCGAGGAGAAGAGGGCTGTGAAGTATGCCCGCTGCATGGCCGGAAGTGGCCACAGCGGCCCGCTTCCCCAGGTATTCAGAGCTACAAAGGAGTTTTGAAAGTCTGCGGCACCCAAAGAAGAATCCAGTTATATTCCCTGCTCGTTCCTGGCACATTCTTTGCTCACTATTGGTAGAAGCTTGACCGGTAGCTCTCCCGGCGGGAAGTCAAACGAAATGGCGCGAAACCCGTGCGAGGCTTTCAGGAGGGCATGTGAAGGAACGCTTAAGTAAGTGATGATACAGGCGATAAACGGTAAAAATGGAGGGGGTGCGTAAGTCATGCCTATGTTGTGGTTGAAACGGCGGTTTGGCCTGACCTCACTGGCTCAGAAAGCCCTGATGGCCTGTGCGGCGGTTGCCGCTCTGCTCATGGTGATGTGCGGTAGCGCGCACGCCAGTGCGGAGCCTCCCGGTGTCAATACTTCCGGGCCGTCCACGTTTCGTGGGGAGATAGCCAAAGGGCTCAAGATTGAGATGAGACTCTACCAGGAAGGCCCAAGCCTCTATGGGACTTACTCTTATGAAGCTTTCGGGCGTGACATTCAGGTGAAGGGCACGATTAACAAGCGCGGTGAGTTCGCGCTGCAAGAGTTTGTTAAAGGTAGGGTCACGGGAAATTTCGAAGGAAGATTTGTAACAATGGACAGGGTTGAAGGCAAGTGGTTCAAGAAATCGCCGCGCCACACAGGGCGGAGTTTTTATGTGATCCGCACAGGTGCCCCCTTAGCTACAACACAGGTCTCGCCAACCCAAAAGACGAACAGGACTGATAGCGAAGCGTCCGCTGCGGTCAAAGAGGTCCGGACAGCCCCAAAAGCGGAGGCAGCAGCACGGGTAACGCCGACGACAGAGGCTCGCCCGGAACCAGTGTCGAGTGCGAAACAGCAAAGCGTGCCTGTGGCCAGAGAAGTGCAGGTTGCACGGCCAGAAAATAAGACAGAGGCTAAAGCTCAGCCCATTGAGCGGCCAATCGCAGCCCAACAGTCACCTGTGAAAATCGAGCCAACTCAACCACCACCCGCGGAGCAGATCGCTTTGCGCCCAGTGGTCGCAGAAGAGTCCCCTAAAGTGGCGGCCAATACAGAAGTCCGGCCAGTGGAGAAATCTCGCGTTGAGGGCAGGACAGTTGACCCAGTGAAGAAGAAGAGCTCACCGTGGGCATCGCTTCTCTCGATCTTGAACGTGAAAGTGGCGTCTGGGGTCGGCGGCATCCTGTTGCTGGGAGGTGGACTGGCCTGGCTGGCAGTGGTAGCCGGCGGCGCAGCAGCATTTCGTGATAACAGCGCACTATTTCGTCAAGCGCATGCGATGGGGCTTTCATTCCTGCCGGGCATTTTTCTGCTAGCCCTGGGGGTGGGGGCGGTACTAGCCGTCTTCGTCGAATGAAGGATGACAGCTTGCTTTTTGCGCCTCCCTTCGTTGCCCTTCGGCCTGGTCTACTGCGACGTACCCCAAGGTACGCCTTCGCATCCCAGCCCTCGGAGCGCCTCGGTATGCATCAAAAATCAAGCTGTCATTCTCACAATTCAATAGTGTATTTCAATTAACAATAGAGGCTGGATGTGCAACGGTCGACCATCTTCCTAGCCCGAAGGGCGATCTTCCATCGTCCTAGTCACGCTCTGCGTGACGGTCGTCCTAGCGCTGGCGGACGTCCTACGTCCTAGCGTAGCGGTCAGGCAGTGGTGTCGATGCGCTTGCCTGTTTGTGGTGAGCTGTTCTCGTAGTTTGCCTTCATAAGCTCGTAACGGGCTTTCTGCTCTATGCGTTCTGCTGTTGACGCAACCGAGTAGTCTTGTGGCGAAGGATCTGCCGGAGCCAGTGCCGCTCTCTTGACCTGCTCCATTTTCTGCACGGTTTCTTCCGGGGTATGCGCCTCCGAAGTATCGATGGAGACTTCACCGCCAACAATGTAAGACTGGCGGTCGGGTCCTGTTGTATACTGGTAACGGACAGCCCCGGCGTATTGGCCTCCTGCTGTCTTGTGGGCCATCTCGTGCGCTATTACCTTTTGTTCCCGAACCTTGAGCTCCTGGACCTCCTGCTTAACCTTGTCCTGCTGGGCCTGGTTTGCCACAGGTTGACCGGTCCCTGCCTTTGAGCGTTTGCCTGGTTCCGGGGAGGAACCCGTCACTCCCCCGTAGGCAGAAGATGTGGTGGAGGAGATGTTGTCGGCCTTCAATAGAGTACTCCTGTTCAATTATCGCGTCATTGCGAAGAAATGTTTAGGGCATGCCGTTTTTGTGCAACCGGGGCGAGACTGTTCGAGCTCCCAATAGCCCGGGCTGGTTTTGCAACAATTTGGTCGCACTTGAATTGTGGGACTCCGAGAATTAGCTTTCTGATGCCTTATCTCACCGGTGTGATGAGAAGGCTAATTCATGGGAGGTGTATATGAGAACAATACTGGTCTTCACGATTTTGCTGCTCTGGATGGTGCCTGCGCAGGCTGCGGTCCGGTCCGAGCCGGTGGAGTACAAGCAGGGAGATGCCACGCTGGAGGGTTACCTTGCGTGGGACGATGCGTTGACCGGTAAAAGGCCCGGGGTTCTGATTGTCCACGAATGGTGGGGCCTGAATGACTACATAAAGGGGCGTGCTGATCAGCTTGCGCAAATGGGCTACGTAGCTTTTGCGGCTGACATTTATGGCAAAGGCAAGAGAGCCAAGGACGCAACTGAGGCTGGTCAATTGGCGCACATCTACTGGTCCGACCGGAAGCTCCTCCGGGCGCGGGCCAACGCAGGGCTTGATATGCTGATGAGGTATCAACTCACTGACCCCAAACGGGTCGCGGCCATCGGGTACTGCTTTGGCGGGACCACGGTACTTGAGCTTGCACGGAGCGGGGCTGATATTGCAGGAGTTGTCAGCTTTCACGGCGGGTTGGACACACCCGATCCGAACGACGCGAAGAACATAAAAGCAAAGGTCCTGGTGCTGACCGGGGCAGACGATCCGAACGTGCCGGCCAGCCAGGTGCTTGCTTTCGCGGACGAGATGCGAAAGGCCCGCGTGGACTGGCAGCTCGTGATGTACGGTGGGGCTGTCCACAGTTTTACGAATCCGGCATCCGGCAACGACCCGTCAAAAGGGGTTGCCTATAATGAGAAGGCGGACCGCAGATCCTGGCAGGCGATGAAAGATTTTTTTGCGGAGATGTTTAAGTAAGAGCTAAGATAGGGTCAAGGGTCATGGAGGGAAAATTCAAAATGACAAGCACACAAATTCCAAACAATGTCTAATTACCAAATGTCAAATGTTCCAAAAGAGCATCGCGATTGCACGGTCATTTTTAGTATATCATTTGGATATTGGGGAATTGTTTGGGATTTAGACATTGGATTTGAATTTGAGTGTGCGGAGGAGCACCGGTGAAACCGCTCATGGTGGCGGCTGCCGTTATTGAGAGAGACGGTAGGGTTCTCATAGCCAAGCGAAAGAAAGGATGGCGCTTCGCGGGAAAGTGGGAATTCCCCGGCGGCAAGATCGAGCCGAACGAAACGCCGGAAGAATGCCTCCGAAGGGAACTGCGCGAAGAACTGGGCATCGAGACGGAGATCGGGGACTTTTTCTGCTCGAGCACGTACGCATACCCTCACGCAACAGTCCAGCTTCTCGTGTATCAGGCGTTTCATGTTTCCGGAGAGTATACGCTGCACGACCATCAGGAGATTCGGTGGGTGTTGCCGGATGAATTGACGCAGTACGATTTTCCAGAGGCTGATGAGCCAGTGATTGAGAAGTTGACAGAGACTGCGTCCAAGTGTCGGTTCTGAACATACAGAAACGGGGGGACTCTATGAAGCTGTTGTTAGCGGCCAGTGCACTCCTGTGGGCTGCGGCTTGCGGCACAACCTACACCCATCCTACCAAAAGCCTCCAGGACTTTGATCGGGATAAAGCGGCATGCGAGCGAGAGGCCACGGAAGCATTGACAAAAAAGGGCCAGCCTTGTGACTCGTGTGCGGTTCTGGAGGAAACGAAGCGCTGTCTTGAAACAAAAAAGGGGTGGGTCCAGAAATAGTCGAACAGGCATGCTCAGGAAACTGCTGTGTGACCGGAATGTGATTATGCTGCTGGGCCTTGTTGTTGGCCTGGCTTGGGGTGGCGCTGCATCCTGGACCGAGCCGTTGACGCTGCCGGGGCTCGCGCTCGTCATGACCCTTTCGACGATGGGCATCTCAGGAAGTCTGTTTAGACCGATCGGGAACGTCGTGAACCCGGCTCTCGCCGGTATTGGCATGAGCTACGCAGTCTTCGCCGGCGTAATCCTGGCCCTTAATCTGCTCTTCGTGAGAGATCCTGCGTTACGTACAGGTTTCGTCCTGCTCGCGGCTGTTCCGCCCGCGGTCGCAGTCATACCGTTCACACTTTTCCTGAAGGGCAATGCCGCCTTTTCATTGATAGGCACGATAGGCGCCTATCTGGGTGGGCTCGTGATTATGCCCCTGATCACCATCTGCTTTATCGGCGCAGATTTTTTTAATCCGTATAAGGTGATCCTGGTGCTTGCCGAGCTAATCGTCGTACCGCTTATTGCTTCTCGCATTCTTATGTGGGCGGGCCTGGACCGGCGCCTTGAACCCGTTAGAGGCAGCATTATCAACTGGACATTCTTCGTGTTCAACTACACGGTTGTGGGGCTCAACCGGGACGTCTTTCTGCATAGGCCTCTCTCTTTGCTGCCTCTCGTGCTCATTGCCTTCGTGAGTATGTTCCTGCTCGGGTGGGCGATCGAGAAAGCGAGCGACTTGATGAGAATCGACCCTGAGATCAGAACGAGCCTTGTCCTGCTGGGGACACTCAAGAACTATGGCATAGCGGGCGGTGTCGCCCTTGCCCTTTTCAACAAGGAGGCGACCATGCCATCGACAGTTTCAGCGATCGTTATGATCCTCTATATCGTTTGGCTGCAGTACAGGCAGCGGTCAACGCCGGCGCGTGCATGATCCACCCCCCCCGGCCAGGCCTTCCCACGTTGTTGACCGGACGAACCGGTTTACCAGAACCATGTTCTGGATTGTTGTTCGTTTAAAGAGCTTGGACACGCTTCACCTTCCGACAAATGTCATCCCATTCTCAATGGGGTCATGGCTTGACATTATCCATGTGGACCTCCTTTTTATGCCGCTTGCGCGCCTTTCCGGCCGCGACCAATCTTCATATCACAAATAGGGAAGGAGTTTCGGAGAAATCATATTGGCCTTGACAATTGGCGCCGCCCATACATAATCTAATGCTACCTTTCTCACAGAATGAGAGGCATGGATAACGCTCAGAAACAGCAGGAATTGAGAAATAAGACCGTACCGGGGCTCTTCCTCGAAAGAGTAAGAAACGGCTCCCAATGAAGTCGCGTACAGGGCAAAAAAACTGGGCATTTACAAAGAGCGTACATGGCTCGCCTTTCATCAGGAGGTCGCGCGTTGCGCAATGGGATTTGCGCAATTAGGGGTTAAACACGGCGATCGTGTTGCCCTCATGGGTGATCCCTGCGAGGAATATACGATTTGTGAACTCGCTGCCCAGGACTCGGGAGCAATAACGTACGGGATTTATCCTACCTCTTCGTCCACAGAGTTGCTGCGCCTGATGACTGATGGCAAGGCCTGCATGTTCATTGCCGGAAACCAGGAGTATCTGGACCGGATTCTGCCTCTTTCCAAAGAGCTTTCCGCTCTGGAGCACGTAATCGTTATCGACACCAGGGGGATGCTCGGGTACGACCACCCTTCATTAGTCAGCTACGAAAAGCTTTCGGAAGAGGGGGCGGAAAAGCTCGCGTCAAGGCCTGGCGCTTTAGAGGATATAGTGCGCAGGGTCAAGCCGTCGGACGGACTGTGCATCGTATATACGTCCGGAGCCACTGGCCAGCCGAAGGGCGTTCTCATAAGTCATGGAAAACATTTAGCCGCCACTCAAGCATTGATCGAGCGCTATCCCGTGCTGCTTGAGTGTTCACATCGGACCGTAGTCTATTTACCATTATCCAACATCATCGGGAAGGTGGTCGCCTTGACCTTGCCCTTGCTGGCCCCGGTGATTCCGCACTACGGTGAAGACATAGAGGATCTGCATCAGACATTTTTCGAGGTTGCCCCTACGGTCTTGTTTACCGTACCGAACTATCTCAAGAGATTTGCCTCCGGCATTCTCATTGATATCGAAAATTCCAGCGCTTTAAAGAAACTGGCGTACGCGATAGCAGCAAACATAGGCCGTCAGTACTTGAACAACGTCTGGGAGAAAAAAAGGGACGTCCTGTGGAAACTTGCCTACCTTCTTTGCCACTGCATAGTCTTTCGGCCGATCCTTAATAAGATTGGATTCGATAAAGTGAGGATTGCTCTTTCAACGGGGGCGCCTCTTCCTTCTCAGCTCATGGCCCTGTGGCAAATTTACGGTCTCAATCTTTCAGAAGCGTACGGCATGGCTGAAATGGGAGGAGGAATCATTTCCGTGCAGGGGCCGAACTATCCAAGGCCCGGAGATGTCGGAAGACCTTTGGCCTGCCTGGAGGTGATGCTTTCCGATACGGGAGAGATCCTGGTCCGTGGGGAAGAACTCTTTGAGTGTTACTGGGAGAATGCGGAGCTCACCGAAGAGTTTCGGGACCTCAAAGGTTGGCTTCGCACGGAAGACGCAGGGGAATGGACGGTTGACGGCGGCCTCAAAATCCTGGACCGCATAAGCGATTCCGTTTGCTCCCCGGACAGAAAGAAGATCAGTCTGACAGCGGTTGAGAGTGCTCTGAAGTCGAGTCCCTATATCAATGAGGCTGTGGTGGTGGGCAGGGATCGCGCGTACCTCTCTTCACTCATCGAGATCGACTTCGAGGCGGTTTCTGATTGGGCGAGCAGGCATGGTCTTCCCTTTACCGGCTTCACCGGTCTCATTCAGCACCCTGCTGTCATTGCACATATCGGGAGGGAGATAGAACGCATCAATGACGAGCTTAAGCCTCATGAGCAGATACAGGCTTTCAGGATTATACCGGGAGAATTGACTCCGGCTGAGGATGGAGCATTGGTAACTCCGACACGAAAGATCAAGCGCAAGATGTTGTAGAGGAAATTCGAGAAACTCATTGAATCAATGTATGAGAAGAAAGGCAGTTAGCGCGTGCAAATCCGATGCCGGGTGGAGTGGCGCCTAAGCGTGATCGAAGCAAAAAAATCAGGGAGGTGGAGTATGTTGAAGAAAGGTTTGTTGGGAACGGTTTTATCGGTTGCTCTTGTGGCGATGTTTTTTGCGCCGGCATTCGCTGCACCGGAACCTTATCTGGTCGGAGCAGCTATCTCAATTACGGGACCCGGGTCGGAACCTTTGGCGCCTATCAAGGATGCGCTGGACATTTACTTCAAGGAGGTCAATGCGAAAGGAGGCATCAATGGCCATCCTGTAAAGCTCCTGATAGAGGACACGATGAACGAACCATCCAGGGCCGCAACCCAGGCCAGGCAGCTCGTCACCCAGAATAAGGTGAGCCTCCTCATACTGGCCGGCTTGTCCAGCCTTTATGCTCCGGTAGTCCAGGTGGCTGAACAGTACAATGTGCCGCTGCTCTTTTTAGGCGTCTGTCCCCCGGAGACCTACCCGCCCAAAGCAGATCCAAATCAGTTTTGTTCCACTGCATTTGGCATGAAATTCGATAGCAGTTTTGCAGTCCCCTTTATACATGAGCAGTCAAAGGGCTCCTCTCTAAAATTGGCCCTGGAGGCCATGAATGTGCCCCTGTCGCGCAATGAGATCGATTGGGCCGAACAGTTGGCCAAGGGCATGGGCATCGAGGTCGTGGATAAGGAAGTCACTCCGCCTCCCACGGCCGACTTTACCCCTTTTGCGACGAAGATGAAGAGCTCGGGAGCCACGTGGGCATACAGCTACGGCCCATGGGGAATGGAAGTGAGGACATTCGAAGCATTGCGGAAACTCGGCTGGAAAGGAAAGTACCTGGCATACGGTCATATACAGGCGGAAGATGAACTGAAGCGCCTTAAGGATGACGATTTCTATGTTTACGGAACGAACGCCTTTTTTACCGACAACACGCAGGCACACCAGAGAATCAAGGCGATGAGCGAAAAGGAAAAGACCGTCTACCCTTACACGCAGTTGACGGACGGCTGGATCGGGGCAACGGTTATCGAAGAGGTGCTGAAGAAGGTCTCCTGGCCGGCCACGCCGGACAAGGTTCGGGAGTCGATGAATCAGGTCAAAGTTGATACACAGGGGCTGAAGGGAGGACCTATCGTCTGGACCAAGACGAATCACTACCGAACAACCGGCTACTACAGGGCCTATAAGTGGGATTCGAAGAAGAATGCAATTGTAATCGCCAAAGACTGGACAGCGATAGAAGTGAAGTAGTCCAAGGGTTCGAGGGTCCAAGGGGCCAAGTCTTAATAAGAAAGCTAATAGAACATCGACTTGCTAAGAAAGACAGGGTCGAGTCTGTTCTAGAACCCTTGAACCCTAGGACCTAGACCTACCATGAGGTCTGCATGCAGATCATCGTGAATACGGTCGTTCTGGCCTCGTTGTACAGTCTGATAGGCTGCGGATTTGTACTGATCTATAGAGCGAGCCGGGTCGTCAATCTTGCACAGGGAGAATTGATGGCCATGGGGGGCTATTTTCTTTTTACCGTGGCGATGGGCCTATTCAAAGAGCCCATCCCATCGTTTCTCGTGGCTTCCGTTTTTAGTGTGGGCCTCGGTTTTGTGATCTATTTTTTCCTGATGCGATTCATGGCCGGTGAATCTGTTTTTGCGGCTATCCTTTCGACCATAGCCCTCGGGATCCTGCTCCGGGGGCTCATCACCTTGATCTGGACCTCGCAGCTCTGGCATCCGCTCGAGAAGATGGGCATAACGAATGCCTCTCACACACTGGTCAAGGACGCGGTGATCTCAACGTTCGGGATCGTAACGGTTCTCAGTGCCTTTTTTATCTACCTGGCCCTGTTTCTCTGCCTCAAGTTCACGCGCTGGGGCTTGAGGATGCAGGCTGTGGGGGAGAACCCCCTTCTGGCCTCCCGAAGAGGGATCAAGCTGCACAACTATTATGCGCTTTCGTGGGGGGTGGCGGCGTTCACCGGCGGTTTCGCAGGCATGATCCAATCGTGCGACGCCATTCTGGAACCGGGTATGGTCGCCATCGGTTTGAAGACCTTTCCGGTGGTCCTGGTGGGCGGTCTGGATAGCCTCGCAGGCGTGATTCCGGGGGCGTTCATCGTCGCCATAGCAGAGGTCATTGCCATCAATTATATCAGCCCTCAGGCGAGCGAAGCGGCACCGTTTGTCGTGCTCTTGATCATGTTGCTGATCCGGCCGTGGGGTCTTTTCGGCACCAAGGAAGAGCTGGAGAGGGTTTGAGATGGCGTTCGCAAGCGGCTATTTCAAAACATCGTATCGGGCCGACCTCTCGCTCGTAGAGACGCGGACCCGCTGGCTATTTCTGGCAATATTAGTAATCGGATTGGTCTGCTTTCCCTTTATTGCTTCACCCTTTCTGCTCGACCTCGCGAGTCAGGTCTACCTTTCCTTGATCGGGGCTGTGGCGTTGATGCTGTTGACAGGCTATGCCGGTCAGATCTCCCTCGGGCACGCCGGTTTCATTGCAGCCGGAGCCTACGTGACTGCCATTCTTTTCAAAGAACTGAATGCCCCTATCTGGGTGACTCTGCCTGCTTCCGGGCTTGTTGGAGCCATCCTGGGCATCATCTTCGGACTTCCGTCGTTGAGATTGAAGGGCGTCTATCTGGCCTTGAGCACCCTGGCCATGCATTTCATTGTTATCTACATGGGCGCCGAATATGAGTCGAGAAGGGGTTTCGCAACGGGTATTGTCATCAAGCCTCCATCCGTCGGGCCTTTTACCATAAGGGATCCGCTCGTCTGGTACTTTCTGCTCCTCCTCGCTGCCGCTGTGGCGCTCCTGTTTTCAATTAACCTGGTGCGCTCCCGTTCGGGCAGGGCCTGGGTAGCGATCCGGGACAGGGAAGTAGTGGCCGAGGCAATCGGCGTGAAGGTACCTCTTTATAAATTGTCCGCATTCGTGACCGGCGCTGTCATGACCTCTATTTCCGGCTGCCTGTTTGCTTATTACAGGGGGTTCGTCTCTGTAGAGGCCTATTCTCTGTTCCTCACGATTCAATATGTTGCGATGATCATCATAGGAGGGTTAGGGACAATCCTCGGGGCCGTGCTCGGAACGATCTTTGTGGTGCTGCTCCCTTACACGATTGACGCCGTTGGAAGAGCGCTCCAGGTCCCCGCTCGTTTAACGACTTACATGTTTGCCATCCAGTATGCCAGCTTCGGGTTGATCATGATTATTTTTCTCGTAGTGGAACCAGGAGGCCTTGTAGCGGTCTGGAATCGGATAAGAAACTATTTCATCCTCTGGCCCTTTAAGCGCAGGCCCATGGGAAGGTAATGAGATGACCGAGAAGAGTGGAGAGATCCTGCTCAACGTCGAAAATCTGGGCGTGGTCTACAATAACGTCTCCGCGGCAACCCATGGTGTTTCCCTTAAGGTTTACAAAAACCAGATCGTGGCCCTGCTGGGGACAAACGGGGCAGGGAAGTCGTCCACCTTGAAAGCGATTTCCGGTTTTCTGGGAATCGACAATGCTAAAATCGCGGAAGGCTTTATCGAATTCAAGGGTGAGCGCATTCAGAATCAGCCGCCTCATGCTATTACGTGTAAGGGGATCGCACTCGTGCCGGAGTGGGGTAAAGTATTTGAAAACCTGACCGTTGAAGAGAACCTGGAAGTATGCGTCCCTGCGGCAAAGCACCGGGTGAAGAAGCAGGAAATGGCTCAACTGCTCGAATATTTCCCTCCTCTGCAAAAGGCTAGGAAACGCTTAGCCGGCTATCTCAGCGGAGGGGAGCGGCAGATGCTCTCCATATCGACGGCTCTGTTGTGCAAGCCCGATTTGCTGCTCGTCGATGAATTATCCCTGGGGCTGGCACCGGTCGTCGTTGACGAACTGATGGGCCTTTTGAAGATCATCCGGGATGAACAGGGCGTGACCATCCTGCTGGTAGAACAGAATGCGTTGGCTGCCCTTGGGATAGCCGACTATGGTTATGTGATCGAGAACGGCCGCATTGTCTTTGCTGGGAGCGCACAGACGCTCCTGAATCACAAGGACATCCAGGAATTCTATCTGGGGCAGGGCAACCGTGAATCGCGAATGAGCTATCGTGACGTCAAGCAGTACCGGCGAACGCGAAGGTGGTATGGATAATCCAGTCGATTTGAGCGTAGCAGGCGTTAGTCTCTCCATCGGCGGGCTAAAGATCCTTAGCGATATATCCTTCGATGTGTATAAGGGAGAGCTGTTGGCCCTTATAGGCCCGAATGGAGCAGGAAAAACAAGTCTGCTCAACTGCATCAGCGGGATTTACAACCCGACAGGAGGACAGATCCTCTTCAACGGGATGGATCTGGCAAGACGTACGTCTCACGAAGTGGCCGAGGCCGGTATTGCGCGCACCTTCCAGCTTACAGAGCTGTTCAAACATATGAACGTTTTGCAGAATCTCCTCTCAGGCAGACATTTGAAGATGAAGAGCGGCTTACTCTCGAACGGCTTCTTTTGGGGAAAGACCATCAAGGAAGAAGTAGAACATCGGGAAGCGGTGGAGAAAATAATTGAGTTCCTGGAACTCGGGAGATACCGTAAGACTGAGAGTGCGAGCCTGCCCTATGGGACCCAGAAGATTGTCGGGCTGGGCAGGGCCCTTGCCATGGAGCCTCAGCTGCTTTTGCTCGATGAACCGTCAGCGGGCATGAACCGCCAGGAAAAGGAAGATATCGCCCGATTCATTCTGAGGATAAAGCATGAAATGGGTTTGACTATTGTTTGGGTGGAACATGATATGCAGCTGGTTGGGGACCTCGCCGATCGAATCGTTGTTTTGAATTTCGGGACAAAGATCGCGGAGGGAAAACCGGATCAGGTCTTGAGTGATCCCATGGTAATAGAAAGTTATCTTGGCACGAGGGCCGGCGCGAGAGTAACGTGCAGTGGGAAGACGCATTTCGAATATGCTTGGAGGTCACTATGGCTGCTGAACTGGAGCAACTATTCGAGGAGAGGTTAGCGCGTTATCAGGCGACTATCGCCCTGGAGCCGACTGATCGAATGATGGTCGCAGGCACGGGATCAAACAACTTTGCGGAGATCTATGCTGGTTATTCCCGGCAAGAGATCATGTATGACATCAATAAGTGGATGGCAGCCGAATCCAAGTTTGCGGAGGATTTTCCCCAGATCGATCTTCTGCGTGCCGGCCGTATCTGGGGGCCCATGTTCGAGTCCGTTGGATTCAAGTTGTACAGGCTTCCGGGACGGGACCTTCCGCCGGATACCGATTTTCAGTTTGTGGAAGGCGAATGGATGAAGGCGGACGAGTATGACCTGCTGATCAACAATCCGGTTGAGTTCATGATGGAACACCGGCTCCCCCGCGTCTTCGGGGAGTTCAAAGAGAAGGGATCTGCCCGATCTTACATGGCCTTCCTCAAGGGCGGCATGGCCTTTGTGCTGATGGGCCAGCTGATGCGGGAGAAAATGCTCAATCTCGAAAAGAAATACGGGCTGCCTCAGCCATTTCAGGGTGGCATGCTTGCCCCCTTTGATATCCTGGCCGACGGATACCGGGGACTGCAGGGCATCATGATCGACATGTTCGAGCGACCGGATAAGGTTATAGCCGCCTGTGAAGCCCTTATCCCTGATCTGGTTAACTGTGCAGTTGCAGTGGCTGACCCTCTCAAGCGCTATCCCATCTTTATGCCTCTTCATCGGGGGAACCATCCTTTTCTATCTCCTAAACAGTTCAATACCTTCTACTGGCCTCCTCTATACAAAGCGATCACGCTTCTGATCGAGGCAGGTTATACGGTCCGCGCTTATCTCGAAGGGGACTGGACCCCCAACTGGCATCACTGGAATGAGTTCCCGAAAGGCAAAATCTTATGCGACATCGACAACAAGGCCGATATCGTGAAGGCGAAACAGGATATCGGTGGCACTGTCTGCCTGGCAGGGGGTATACCGGATCGCATGTTCATGCTGGGGACACCGGAGCAGATGCGTGCCAGGGTGAAAGAGTTGTGCGAAACAGTAGGGCAGGGATGGGGGCGTCATCTTGAACGGCGGGTGTGCCGTCCCGTATCTGACGAAGCCCGAGAATTTCAGGGCTTTCATAGATGCGACCCTGGAGTACGGGAAATACAGCACCACGGTTAAACCGAAACTGAAAAAGGCTCCTGCTACGCCGGCAGGCGGGCCTGTCCCGGGACATCCACCAAGAGTGATCACGCCGTGGGAGGTGAAGGCTAGTGAGCTGGGTGAAGTAATGGGTGATGAGCGCATGCTCAAAGAAACCTGGGAGATGCTTGAACGGCGGGCATTTTGCTGGCTTCACTTTTGGGATTGGTAAGCTTCCTGCAAAAACAATTATCCTATTCGGGTAAGGAGGATGACGGATGGCAGCATTGGCTGGATTGACGCAAGCGTTGGTCGACCTTAAGAAAGAAGATGTGCTTGCTATGATAGACGATCAACTAAAGGAGAAGACGCCGCCTCTTGAGATCGTGAAGGCGCTGAATGACGGCATGGTCCAGGTGGGAGAACGCTTTGCCGCCTGTGAATATTTCATCAGCGAGCTCATCTATTCCAGTCACATCATGAAAGATGCCATGACACGGCTGGACCCTCTATTTGAGCAGACGGATTTAAGTGAATCAGGGGAAAAGGTGGTGATCGGCACGGTAAAAGGGGATATCCACGATATCGGTAAAAACATCGTCGTGACGTTGATACGGAATGCCGGTTTCAAAGTCATTGACCTAGGAGTCGATGTCCCTGCCGAGCGATTTGTGGAGACCCTTAAGGAAACCGGAGCTAAAGCGCTTGCACTGAGCTGTTTGCTCAACCTTGCGATTACGGAGATGAAGCAGGTGGTGGAAGCATTAGACGCATCCGGAATAAGAAATAATGTTAAAGTCATCATTGGCGGACAGCCTATCGATGAGAAGGTTTGTGAGTACGTAGGAGCGGACTATTATGGTGCCGACGCACCGGCAGGCATACGCATCTGCAAACAGATTTATGGGCAATGAGACAGCGGTTGTGAGGACGTGTTTTTTTCTTTTATTGCGCTTCTGCTAATCCTGGGGCCTTCCCCAAGAATAGGCTTCCTGCGGTAACATGCCCGACCCTCGGCAGCTACTTCTCATTTCGCAGAGTTTATCCGGCGGGCATCATCGCTCCGCTGCCCCGGGGATAGAGAGAAAGAGAATGGTGTGTGTCATTATTGTCGAACACTACCTGTACTGTTCGACAGTTATGTCGGATCTTTCCCGAGAGAAGCACTGAAAGAGTAGTAATTTCGGGCCTTCCGGGAAACCGCCTCCTGGTATGGTTATTGCTCAAAATGCTAGGTATGGGTGCGATGCACCAAGGGAGGATAAAATGAAAAAGACTGTTTTGACTGCCTTGCTTCTTCTCATTGGGATAGCACTGGCCTTCCCGCAACCAGGTTACTCATGGGGTCATCGTGGGTGGGGTGGTCACCGTGGTGGGTGGTACGGTCCGGGGGCGGTTATAGGGGCAGGTGTAGGGGCAGCGGCAGCTGTTGTAGGCGCCGGTGCAACGGTTGTTGGTGCTGTCGTCGGCGGCCCAGGATATGGGTATAATAGTGGCCCAGGGTATGGGTATTATGGAGCACCGGCTGCCTACGGCTACCCCGCTCCCGTATATGGCTACCCCGCTCCGGCCTACGGCTATGGGTATCCTTATTACGGACCGGGGTACTATTCCGGATACGGATACCGCGGTTATTATGGCGGGAGAGGCTATGGTTACCGTGGTTATGGGCATCGGCGGTAGATCAGTACAAGTTTGTTCTCTCACCCGCGCCCGACCAGAAAGGGGCACAGGCCTCTTGGAATCCGTGCGTTTAGCCACCCCGGTTTTGCTCATGGCTTCGTTGTCCCAGGCAGCAGAGTTACCGAGTCGGCTGATGGAGCACGGATGCCCCGCGGCCAGACGATCAGTTCCGTGAGCCCCACCGCTGATAATAGAAAGGCACGATGATACGTACGAAAGGCTAGGGGAAACCAACCAGCCTGTGAGCGGTCCCCCAGAGCAGGGCCAATTGTAGCGTTACAGTATATTTTTTGCCAATCAACATTTTGTGCTGAAGAACGCATAGTTGCAGCTTAAGATGAATGGCCATGGCATTTGTATAGCTAGACTTGAAGCGCAAAAACAAGATAATGAGCTGCTACCACAAATCCCAAAATAAAAAGTCGTCCAAGCAGTGCACCGTGAAATAGCACATACGAGAATTCATGAGCTTTAACATCATCGGAATCGCCGGCGTTGCCCCTTCTAGGAAGGATCAGATGAGCATGCCAGTTATCGAAGTCACCTGTAAAGCTGAAAGTTGACAGAATTGGAGTAGTTGAAGATTAACGAGTGAACGCGTGAAAGAAGAGAGGTGCCCATGGCTCTCATGAGCCGCTGGGTCCCGTCGTACAGCATTGCCCCGGATAATTCCCGCCGTTGCAAGCACTAACAGGCCAGGTCCCGCCACTGCAAGCGTTCGATTGAATTCCCACACTGCAACAGCCCGTGCATGCAGTCGCGTTTCCGCCTCGGCAACCAGAGTAGTCATCGGCGGGACCGTAATTGCAAATGCAGGGAAAAGGGCCATTGTGGCAACTATGAGCGGCGTGTGATCCGTCATCGCAGTCCTCGTCCCCGTAGGCTAGCGGTCCATTTAGATTGACCAGCCGAGGAGGTTCATAGGTGAATGGTTGCACTTCGCTCACTGCAGCAGGGGGAGAGGAGGAAGAGTTCTTCCGTCTATCCGCAGTGTTCGGAAGTCCGAACCTCGTGCCGTCAAACCCGGCCAGCCCTTCGGCAAGCAGTGCATCAACAAATGCCTTGATATGATCGCTCGCGGCTTCGGGCACATTTTCATGCTCACGGATCTTCTGAACAATGGCATCATGGGTGTGCTCCCCGTCCAGGAGCTTCCACACGTAAACGCCGGTGGGGCTCAGGCCAAAACCGTGACCGGTATCGGGGTTAAAGAGAACGGCCCAATCGTCAAACTCCTCCCGGAGCATGACGAAGGGATTGGCTATGGGCTTGTCATCGTTCTTCACGGCGGTATCATACCCTTCCGTTCTAATATCAATTTAAACGCAGTAACGACCTGAAAGCGTTGTGTAAGGACTCAATGCAATCTGTGTGCCAGGGAAGCGCGCTATTTTGTGTCACTATAAGAACATCGTATGCAGTTCGGTCCTCTGGCCGGCCTGCGTTGCCAAGACCCTTCCAGCTGCTTTTGATGTTTGAAAGTTGAAACGCAACCTGATCGTGAATATGTTTATGGCACGCCTCACAACAGGATATCCGTGAAATGAAGACAGTTCTATTCCTTCTTTTATCTGTGGCGTTCCTCGCCGGCTGCGCTACGCTACCCGATACGAGCGACATCATTTATGGCCCCCTGGACTTCCGCGCGCCCAGGGTAGTTGGCGCGCGCGGAGAGCTATCTTCCGAACGAAGCAAGCGTATTCTTGAACGGCTTCAGCGACAGTCCGGATCAACTGATTTGCTCGCACGACAGACTATCGTGCTCGAGGAAATAAGCGGAAGTCCTCTCGTAGCCGGAAACAAGGCCACGTTGCTGAAGGACGGAGAGGCTACGTACGGTGCGATGTTCAAGGCGATTCAGGGTGCCCAAGACCATATTAATTTCGAGACGTTCATCTTCGAAGATGATGAGATCGGCCGCCGCTTCGCCGACCTGTTGCTGGAGAAACAGGAGCAGGGGGTTCAAGTGAACCTTATCTACGACAGCGTCGGGTCCAAGGATACGCCGGAGGCTTTCTTCAAACGCTTGCGTGACTGTGGGATCAAGGTAGTGGAGTTCAATCCGGTCAATCCCCTAAAAGCAAAGAAGGTAGACTTCCTCACGCACCGAGACCACCGGAAGATACTGATCGTCGATGGGAAAATCGCTTTCACCGGTGGCGTCAATATAAGCGGAGTCTACTCGAGCAGCCCATCCGGTCCTGATCTCCGGTGGCAAGGAACCGTGGCGTGATACCCACGTGCAGATCGAAGGCCCCGCAGTGGCTGAGTTCCAGAAGCTCTTCCTGGACACCTGGAAAGGGCAAAAGGGACCGGAACTCGCAGAGAAAAACTGCTTCCCGGAGCTGAAGCCACAGGGTAACGAGCTGATCCAGGTGATCGGAAGCACTCCCGGAGAGACGAACCGCGTTACATTTATCATGTATATCTCTGCAATCACCTTTGCGGAAAAGAGTATTCATCTGACCACTGCCTATTTTGTGCCGGACGAACAGACAATGACAGCACTGACCGATGCGGCAAAACGTGGCGTCGACGTGAGATTGATCGTACCCGGGGTTAATGACAGCGGGCTTGTCTTTTATGCAGGGCGATCCCATTATGAAGACCTTTTGGAATCTGGTGTGAAACTCTATGAACGGCGAGGCGGGATGCTCCATGCCAAGACGGCGGTGATTGACGGGGTCTGGTCTACCGTTGGCTCAACTAACCTTGAGTTATGGAGCTTCGCCAGGAATGACGAGGTAAACGCCGTGATTCTGGGCCAGGACTTCGCAGCTGAGATGGAAGCCATGTTTGCTGCTGATATAGAGGCATCGCACGAAATCACGCCGGAAGAATGGAAAAGCCGGCCGCTCACGAGCCACATAAAGGAATGGCTCTCGCGCCTGCTCTCATACTGGCTGTAGTCGATGGCGCGCAAATGTAATTTCCGGCAGGATTTTTTGCAATGTTGCCATGTGGTCCATTATTGGAACAACAGCTTCAACCTTGTTCCACCGTGGTGTGACGGACTTCGATGTCGCTCGTTGCCTTTTTTTTCTGGCAAGCATGGCAACACAGAGATAGGATCCGAGAAGAAGCTATGACCGGCATGTATGCGGAGGTCTGTCTAAGCACAAGAGCCTGCGAAAAAGTCGAGGGAACAAAGGCTTCCAACAAAGACGAGCGGAAGTTAAGGTCCGTATGGGTGGGCCGCAATTAACGGAAGCTCGAAAAAAACGCGAACGAGCTACGGAGGGGAAAATGACCATGAAACACGCTGCAGTTTTTTGTTTGCTCTGTTTTCTCACAGCCTGTGCCGGTCCGGTCCAGGTTGCCAGGAACGAGACGGAAGGACTCAAATCGGGATATCAGGACCCTCAGCTGACAGCACTCTCTCGGAAGTACGCTGGTGTGCTCAAGAGCATCTATGCGAGATACCGGCTCAGCAAGATGAGTCTCGCCAAGGAGGGTCTTGGCTTCACGTCTTTGACCGACAACAGCGGTCAAAAGCTTTTCTACCTCTTGGTCGAAATTCGTCCGGAAGACGTGAACTTCGATCAGAACGCAACAACCGGAGAAAAGAGACTGCAGCTCATACTCCAGCGTTACTTCGAGCCGAACCTGAGGGTACTTAATAAGGAAGACGTGGCGCCGGACGATATCAACGGGCTCGCCTTCGGCGTGTCGTGGCCTGTTAGGGACTTTACCCAGTGTAATACAGCCGGCGGATTTGTGGAGTACGTGCTCGCCTACATTAGCAAGAGCGACTTCTTCTCCATTCTGGACGGCAGCGAGACGGTTTCGAGCGTCTTGAGTAATTCCGAGGTCATTACAAGCCTTGATCTTGCTCCGCCAAAAAGCATAAAGCTGGAGTATCACTAAGCCGCACAAACGCAGGCAAGAACCTGACGGCGAGCGAAGTCTTTCCACTGGAAACGAGTCCGCTCTAAACATACAAGATCCTCGTTGTAGCACGCATGAATACATTACGTTAGATTGCGTTAGTGGTACTGAGTGGAGCTCACTTCGCCTTGTCGCCACGTGGCTTGTAGAACACGTGACGGCCGATGGTAGCGGTTCTGATATATTGCCTCGACCAGGCCGGCCTTGATCCTTTGCCATGGAAATACAACGCACCGCGGGTCGGGTCTTTCAGTTCCCGGTTGAGGGCCTTGCGTGCAACTTCCTTGGCAACAGCATAAGCCTTCTCTTCCTGCGCCGAGTCCGGGCGCCCATCGCACCACCAGGAGAATTGGCAGGCGTGTTGCTCCTGCCCCTGTTTGACGATTTCACAGATCGTGCTCGGGAAGCCCTCATGGCCGAGGCGGTTCATGACAACATTGGCGATGGCTTCCATATCGGCAACGCTTGCGTTCCTGGCTTCCCAGTATATAGTGCTGGCAAGGCATGTGATTGCGTCATCCAGACGCTCTTTGCCGCTGGGATCGACTGCTTGAGCTTCTCCCTTCGTGATAGTATCGGCCGGTGGTGGCTTGCGGCCTTCGGCCGAAGCTTTCTCCTCAAGCGCTGCCTTGCTTTTGGCGTCCTTCTCCTTCTCGGCCTGGTCGCGGGCGCTCGTGCAGCCCGTGACGAAAAATGCAGTGAGACAGGCTACGGTCAGGATCTGTCGGATGGGTCCAGATTGTCTGACCCTGTTGGGGTCCGGTCCGTACCGCACCATCATCAAAAGACAACGCATCACGGCCACGGCCGGTCTCACCGGATGGCTTTGTTTCAGAAGCCGATGGAGATTCCGGCTCATCTTGAATCGTAGTTCCTGAAACTTCATTGAGCAAGGGGTGAACCAGGTCGCGCGACCTTACCAAGCCCATCCCGCGCAAGGGCGTGCTTCAATAAAGGCTGCACGGACCTAACAAAATAATCGACTTCCCGTCTCCCGCAGATCTAACCGCTTCTCAGGAGACGCCCGTAGAATCTTGTGGTGAACCTAAGACAAAGATCGTTGTTTTGCAACCATATGGTGCCGGCTGACCTTTGACTACCGCGCTGGTGGCACTGCCGGATCGGGTTCGCCGTGGTGGTCCCTTGCGGCCCCTTCCAGCTGCTTTTGATGTTTGAAAGTTGAAACGCAACCTGATCGTGAATATGTTTATCATGCGGGCGGGCCGGAGAGCGATCGCCGCCAAAGCCGTTTTCATACATAGAACTCGGGAAGCAACGAGGTGAATCATGATAATAGCACCCACGCACCATGCAATCATTTCTTTGATAGCAGGCATCTTGATTCTTATCATGCCTAGATTACTTAACTATATTGTTGCGATATACCTGATCCTTACCGGTCTTCTGGCCTTTGTCCGGTAGGAACCGACTTTTACCCGCCCGGTTAGTGTGCTCGATCCGGACGGGTTCCGGAGGAAGTAATGGAAAAAATAATCGAGCCGTTTGAATTCAAACAGTGCGTGACCGTCCCGAAGTCCACAGGGAAAAGCGCGAAAAACCTGCGGGAGCTGCGGCAGCTGCTGCGCCGTACGAGCGATGAGTCGATAATCCATCATACATGCCAGTACTTCTTGCACGGCCATGTTTTTGAGCACACGAATGGTTTTGCCCAGTGGGCGGCGGAGAGCCTTGGTGAAAAGGCCCTCGGCGGACACGGACAACGCGCGCCGGAATCCCTCGATTCAAATGGTACCAAGGTCTCGGTTAGTCTCGATCCCTATGGTCTTGTTCTTTACTACACAGTAGGTACCTAGGAGGCTTTCGTGGAGCGCTTGATCTGCATTCACGGCCATTTTATCAACCACCCAGAGAGAATCCGTGGCTTGAAGCCATAGAGATTCAGGACTCGGCCTATCCTTACCACGACTGGAATGAGAGGGTCACCGCCGAATGCTATGCCCCCAATGCTGCATCGAGAATTCTGGATGGGAGGGGCGGATCGTCGACATCGTTGGGAATTATGCCCGGATGAGCTTTAATTTCGGCCCCACTTTGCTTTCATGGATGGAGAAAGCATCTCCGGACGACATATGGGCCATTCTGAGGCTGACCGGAAAGCGTGGAGACACGCTCGGGACATGGCAATGCCATCGCCCAGGCCTTATACCACCTGATCATGCCTCTATCCAACAGCCGGGATAAGCGCACGAAATACGATGGGGCATACAGGATTTCGAATACCGGTTCAAGCGTTTTCCCGAAGGCATGTGGCTTCCGGAGACAGCGGTGGACACGGAGACGCTGGACGCCATGGCAGAACGGGGAATTAAGTTTACCGTCCTATCTCCCCATCAAGCGGCCAAAATAGCGAAACTCGGAGGGACTGAATGGGAAGACGTGAGCGGCGGTCGAATCGATCCGACGAAGGCGTATCTGCGCAAATTACCCTCGGGCCGCGACATCACCCTTTTTTCTATGACGGCCCGATATCGAAAGCCGTGGCATTCGAGAGGTTTACTAAAGCGTGGAGAAGATTTTGTCAGCCGGCTGAAGGCCGGGCTTTCGGATCAAAGGCACATGGCCTCAGATGCTCCACATAGCTACCGATGGGGAAACCTATGGTCATCATCACAAGTTTGCGGATATGGCCCTCGCCTTTGCCCTCCACCAGATAGAAGCAGACGGGACGGCCAAGCTTACGAACTACGGAGAGTATCTGGAAAAGTATCCCGCCGGCGTACGAAGTCCAGATAGTCGAGAACACTTCCTGGAGCTGTGCTCATGGCATAGAGAGGTGGAGAGCCGATTGCGGATGTAATTCCGGGGGACACGCCGGCTGGAACCAGGGATGGAGAGCTCCGTTGCGGGAAGCCTTTGACTGGCTGAGGGACGAGTTGGCCGTCCGTTTTGAGGCGAAGTCCGGAGAGTACCTGAAAGACCCGTGGGCAGCCAGAGATGACTATGTCGACGTGGTCCTCAGCCGTTCGGAAGAGAACCTAGAAGAAGTTCCTCAGGGGCCATGCCTTGAGGGAGCTGGCCGAGACAGAGAAGAGTGCCGTGCTGAAGCTCATGGAGATGGAGCGACATCTCATGTTGATGTATACGAGCTGCGGTTGGTTTTTTGATGAACTATCAGGGATCGAGACCGTTCAGGTGATCCAGTATGCGGGCAGAGCAATCCAGCTCGCTCAGGAACTATTCGGCACTCAATCTTGAAGATGACTTCAAGGGCAGGCTCGCGGCGGCAAAGAGCAATCTGGCCGAAATGAAAGACGGAGCGGCGATCTACGATAGGTTCGTAAAGCCTGCAATGGTGGACCTTGATAAGGTGGCCGCCCATTACGCGATCAGTTCGCTTATTGAGGAGTACGAGGATCCGAGTACGGATTTACTGTTATAACGTCAAGAAAGGAGGATTACCAGAAAGTGCAGGCTGGTGAAGCAAGGCTTGCCATGGGACGGATCGGGGTAGCGTCGACGATAACCCTGGACTCGGAGGTTGCCAGTTTCTCCGTGCTCCACCTGGGGGGCCATATCTTCAATGGACGGAGTGGACGCTTCTGTGAAATGGCGCATATCAGTCTATGAAAAAGGAGATCATTACTGCCTTTGAGAAGGGCGCGTTTGCCGATATAGTGAGGCTCATAGACCGTCAGGCTGGCGTACAGACGTACTCTCTCCTCCATCTTTTCAGGGATGAACAGCGGAAGATATTGAACCACGTCATAAGCGAGACGCTGGAAGGATTTGAGCATGCTTACCGTCTTATGTATGAGAATAACCGTGTCTTGATGCTTTTTTTGCAGGAGGCCGGGATGCCCGTACCAAAGACGTTCCTCACGGCGGCCGAGTTTATCCTTAACGTTGACATCAAACGCGCGCTTGAGGCGGAGAGATAGACCTGGAGCACGTAAGAAATGTTATCAATGAAATTGCGAGATGGCAGCTGGCAGTGGACCAGGTTGACCTTGAGTTCACACTGAGACGCACACTGGAAGGGATGATGGATAGGCTGCGCGATGCTCCCCCAGACTTTTCTCGTTCTCTCGAAGGTCCTCACACTGATCGAACTGCTGCCATCAGTGCCCGTTGCAGTAAATCTCTGGCACGTTCAAAACGTCTACTTCGAGATGGCGAAGGCCATGTATGCCGAGATTTTTTCAAAGGCAAAGGCGGGCGACCAGGATGCCGCAAAATGGGTAGAGAGCTTCAGAAAAGATAGGGCAGGCCCTTTCGTTCAATATCGCTGCTGTTTTGCCGGAAAGTTAGGGGGGATGGAACATGGATGCTGAGGGCTTGCCTCTGCCAAGAATACCCGTTTCCACATACAGGCTGCAATTCAACCGCCGGTTTACGTTCTCCGACGCGACAAAGATTCTTCCCTATCTGGACGAGCTGGGGATCAGCGACATTTATGCATCTCCCTATTTCATGGCCCGCAAGGGAACCATCGTCGGCTACGACGTTGTCGATCCCACGAAGCTCAACCCGGAGATAGGCACAAAAGAGGCATACAATCGATTCACGCGTGAGCTAAGAAACGTAAGGAATGGGGCAGATCCTCGATATAGTGCCAAACCATATGTATGTCGGAAGTGAAGACAATGCCTGGTGGCTGGATGTCCTTGAAAATGGTCCGAGCTCTCCCTATGCGCCGTTCTTTGATATAGACTGGCATCCTGTGAAAAGAGAACTCGAAAATAAGGTGCTGGTCCCCATTCTCGGCGAGCAATACGGAACGGTCCTGGAGCGCCAGGAGTTGAAACTGATCTTCGAGAAAGGCGCGTTTTTTCTCCACTGCTATGATCGTAAGCTCCCGATACTGCCTGAGACCTACGTAGATATACTGAAGCACCGCATAGAGAAACTGGAAACGCTTTTACCTATCGACGATCCGCCCCTTATAGAACTTTTGAATATTATGACCGCCCTCAGCTGCATGCCATCATACACGGAAAGAGAGCAGCCCAAACTTGCAGAGCGGAGCCGCGAGAAAGAAATCATAAAAAAACGCCTGTACAGGCTCCATAAGGAGAGCCGCACAATCCGGGACATTCATTGACGAAAACGTTCGCATCTTCAACGGGACCACGAAAGAGCCGCGCAGTTTTGACCTTCTGAATGACCTGCTCGGCAAACAGGTCTGGCGGCTCTCCTATTGGCGCGTTGCCGCGAAAGAGATCAATTACAGGAGGTTCTTCGATATCAACAGCCTCGCTGCCGTCAGGATGGAAGACCCCGTAGTCTTTCAGAAGGCGCATGAGCTTGTCCTCAAACTTATCGGTGAGGGCAAAGTCACCGGGCTGAGGGTTGATCACCCCGACGGTCTGTACGACCCTTCCGAGTACTTCAAAAGACTACAGCGCGAGTGTTTCCTTCGGGTTCGACTCGCCCACGCGCAAAGAGTACAAGGTAGGAAGTCCAACACCCCTCTCGAGGCGAACCCGGAAATTAAAATTCTGACGGCAATACGTTGAGATCGTTGCCTCGGACCCACGGTTCAAGCCTTTCTACATAGTTGGCGAAAAGATTCTTTCAAAAGGCGAAAAGCTACCCGAGGACTGGCCTGTTTTCAGCACCGTAGGTTACGACTTTCTGAATCCGCTCAATGGCATTTTTGTGGATACGGCAAATGGCAAGGCCTTTGACAAGATCTATGAGAGATTTGTCCGGTCAAAGATGGATTATCAGGATCTGGTGTATGAAAAGAAGCGATTGATCATGATCGCCTCCATGTCGGGCGAGATCAACACGCTTGCCCACCACTTGAACCGTCTTTCGGAAAAAAACAGGCACACGAGAGATTTCACGCTCAACGGCCTCAGAACCGCGATCATGGAGGTGATCGCCTGTTTCCCCGTCTACCGGACCTATGTTACTCATTCCGGTGTCAATGAAAGGGACCGGCGCTATGTTGAGCAGGCGGTTTCAAAAGCAAAACAAAGAAATCCAGCTCTGAGCGAGAGCATCTTTGAGTTTCTGAAAAATGTGTTGCTGCGTCACTATCCGGACGAGTTTCGAGGAGCGGACAAGATGGAGTGGGTCGACTTCGCCATGAGATTCCAGCAGGTCACGGGACCTGTGATGGCGAAAGGTGTCGAAGACACAGCTCTTTATATTTACAACCGACTTCTCTCCCTCAATGAGGTGGGTGGAAACCCGGAGGAATTCGGTACAGCCCTCGATGTTTTTCACGCACAGAACCTAGAAACAGCCAGGTCAAGGCCTCATTCTCTGATCACCACATCGACCCACGACACAAAGCGAAGCGAGGACGTCAGGGCACGAATCAACGTGCTCTCTGAAATCCCGGCGAGTGGCACCATTGCGTTTCGCGATGGAGCAGGCTCAACAGTAAGAAAAAACCGCTGGTCGATGGTCGAAGGGTCCCTGATCGTAACGAGGAATACTTGCTTTATCAGACGCTTCTGGGCGTCTGGCCCGCACATCCGATGACCGGAGCGGATCATGAAGTGTTAAGGCAAGGATAAGGGATTATATGGTGAAGGCGATCAGAGAGGCCAAAGTCAACAGCAGTTGGATAAATCCGGACGGGCCATATGAAGAGGCACTGCTGAAATTCGTAGATGCGATATTCTCACGTTCGGCCGCCAACACTCTTCATAAACGATTTCGCAACATTCCAAAAAAAGATGTCCTATTTCGGGATGTTCAATGCACTTTCGCAGACCCTTCTTAAGATCACCTCGCCTGGCGTGCCTGACTTTTATCAGGGCACGGAGATATGGGACTTCAGCCTCGTGGATCCGGACAACCGAAGGCCCGTCAATTTCGGTATCAGGAGGCGGATGCTTGAAGAGACTGAAGAAAAGAATGACGGTGAAAGTGGGCGAACGCCGGGTGAGCTTGGCAAAAAGGCTCCTCCGGACATGGCAAGACGGAGCTATAAAACTTTATGTAACGTATATGTCCCTCAATTACCGAAGGGAGAATCACCTCCTCTTCGAGGATGGCGGCTATCTACCCATAATAGCCGATGGAAGTCAAAAAGAGAATGTCTGTGCCTTTGCAAGGCTTGCAGGGGATAAAGCTGCTTTAGTTGTCATTCCGAGGTTTCTGACCCGCTCTTTAAAGAGCGTTAAAGAAATGCCTTTTGGCAAGCGTGTATGGACAGATACCGGGGTAACGATCCCGGATGAAATCCCTGGAGACACGTATCGCAACATCTTTACAGGGGAACTCGTTACGGAGATTAAACAGGATGGAAAAAGGAAATTGCTACTCGGCGAGGTGTTTGCAAGTTTCCCTGTCGCGCTGTTGGAAAGGCAGATTAATTCTTAGACCAATCGAGATCCCACACCCGGCCGCACGTCTCAAATTACCCCTGCCCTGCCGCACTCTTGAAGAATAAAACAGCGAGGGGTGGCAGCGTGAGGGAGAGGGAATGATACCTCCCGTGGAAGGTGATCGGGGCCGCTTCCGCGCCTCCCAGGTTTCCCTGACCGCTTCCTCCGTATATCTTGGCGTCGCTGTTGAGAATCTCGGTCCAGAAGCCGCCGCACGGAACGCCTATCCTGTAGTTCTTTCTTGGGACAGGGGTGAAATTGCAGACCGCCAGGAGCCTATCATCCGTGGTCTTACCCCTTCTCATAAAGCTGATCACACTCGAGTCGCCGTCACGGAAGTCGATCCACTCAAATCCTTCCGGCGAAAAATCGACCTCATGGAGCGCGGGCTCAGTTCTGTAAAGATGATTGAGGTCCTTGACCCATCTTTGCGCACCTTGGTGATAGGGATAGTCGAGAAGATGCCAGTCCAGGCTTTTTTCGTGATACCATTCGTCCCATTGCCCGAACTCGTCTCCCATAAAGAGGAGCTTTTTCCCCGGGTGGCCATACATGTATCCGAACAAAAGCCTGAGGTTTGCAAATTTCTGCCAATCGTCTCCGGGCATTCTTCGGATGAGCGAGCCTTTGCCAAAAACGACTTCATCGTGAGAAAGGGGAAGGAGAAAGTTTTCAGAGAAGGCATACCAGATGCTGAAGGTCAGTTGATCGTGATGATATTTCCTGTAAATGGGGTCCTGCGAGAAGTATGCCAGCGTGTCGTGCATCCACCCCATGTTCCACTTCAAGCCGAACCCGAGTCCGCCCACGTAGGTTGGCCTTGAAACCATGGGCCAGGCGGTTGACTCTTCGGCGATGGTCTGGACATCGGGAAACTCCCGGTACACGGCTTCGTTAAACTCTTTGATGAAGGCGATGGCTTCAAGGTTCTCCCTTCCTCCGTACTTGTTCGGGATCCACTCGCCGGGCTTTCTGCCGTAATCAAGGTAAAGCATCGAAGCTACGGCATCAACCCTCAGGCCGTCCACGTGATATCGGTCGAGCCAGAAAAAGGCGCTGCTGATAAGGAACGCCGCAACTTCTGACCTGCCGTGATTAAAGATGTAGCTCTTCCATTCAGGCTGAAATCCCTGCCTCGGGTCGGCATGCTCATAGAGATGGGTGCCATCGAAATAGACGAGCCCGTATTCATTGTCCGGAAAGTGAGAAGGCACCCAGTCGAGAATCACGCCGATCCCGTTCTGGTGAAGAGCATCGATCAGATACATGAGGTCCTGGGGGGTCCCATATCTGGCCGTGGGCGCAAAATAGCCGGTGGTCTCATATCCCCAGGAGCCGTAGAAGGGATGCTCCATCACCGGCATGAATTCTACATGGGTGAACCCCAGTTCCCTGACGTAATCCACGAGATAGGGGGCCAATTCCCGGTACGTGAGAAAACGATTTCCTTCTTCTGGAACGCGTCTCCAGGAGCCCAAATGGACTTCGTATATGGCAAGAGGATGATCGAGCCCATTCGCAGCGTATCTGCTTTTCATCCACCCATCGTCTCCCCACGTGTAGCCGAGGTCCCAGACCACGGAAGCCGTCTTGGGAGGAGACTCCCATCGGAAAGAGTAAGGATCACCCTTGTCCACGCTATAACGGCCGTACCGCGAGACAATGTGGTACTTGTAAGGGGCGCCATGCGCAACGCCGGGAATAAATCCCTCCCATATGCCGGAGCGATCTTCTCTTGCTTTCAAGGGGTGCGATTGAGTATTCCAGGAGTTAAAGTCTCCCATCACCGAGACCTTTTGTGCATTTGGGGCCCAAACAGCGAAGTATGTGCCTTCGGTCCCGTCACTCTTGACGCTGTGAGAACCCAGCCTATCATAAAGTTTGAAGTGAGTTCCTTGTTTAAAAAGATAGATGTCCTCATCCGTGAGAAGCGTGACATCGTATCTCACATCGTTCTCCCGCTTCGATACGCTGCCCGACATCACTCGGCCTCCACCAGATCCATGATTCCTCTCAACGGGGCAATAACCCATTCAGGACGATTGTTCAATTCATACCCAAGCTCCGTGCCCGCCTAAAAAACTGACTATTCTTTGGGTGGCGGTGGGACCTTGGCCCCCTTTTTACGGGCCTCCGAGAGTCCGATGGCAACCGCCTGTCTTCTGCTCGTTACCTTCTTTCCGCTTTTGCCGCTCTTCAGCGCTCCTTCTTTGAACTCCTCCATGACTTCCTTGACGGTCTCCTGCGCCTTCTTTCCGTACCTGGCCATGTGACTCCTCCTTTTCCATTCAGGCTAATCAAACCCTGGGAGGCCGCCTCACTACATGAGTGACGAGGCTAAGGACAAAGAGCACGAGAAAGATAAAGAAAAGGATCCTTGCAATACCTGCTGCTGCCACGGCGATGCCCAGAAACCCGAAAGCCCCTGCGATGATCGCAATGATAAAGAAGACTAATGCCCAGTAAAGCATGGGTCCCCTCCTCTTTGATGTATGTCTCTTTAGTCTTTGTGCTCCTTGAAACGAGCAGCCGCTTTATCATAGGCGCTCTCCACGTCTTGAACCGCGGCGTCCATGTCGGCTTTCGCCTTTTCCCAGTTCGCTGCAGTCGCCCGCTTTACCTTCCCCCATTCCTTTTTCGCGGCCTTCTGCTTCTTCTGCAGCTGCGGTCATCTCCTTGTTATATTCCGCTTTGGCATCGTCCTTCAGTCCAGCAGCTTTGGCTTTCAGCTCGTCGATCTTCTTGTCCAGGGCCTTCAGTTTTTCCTGCACCTCTTTCTTGTAGCTCTCTTGTTCCTCGGTTTGTGCAGCGCTCCATGCATGCAGGAACCATCCCAGAATAAACGTAATGGTGATGACAGCAACAAATCCCAGTCGTCGCACTCTCATGTTCTTGCCTCCTTTTTGATCGTTTCTAAAGATAGGGTAAGCACCCATAAAGCCTCCTGCATATATCAGAACCGGTAACCAAGCCCCAGCATGAATATATCGGTGTCGCGGTCATTGCCGGTGGTTACCCGGTGCCAGGTGCCGCGCAGCAACCAGTGCTCGGTGAAGCGGATGTTGCCGGATATCGAGGCGAGCCAGTCTACCCTGGTCGTGTTGTACGCCCCGTGGTAGTCGTAGCCGAGATAGGGACCTGCGCCGATCTCGAGCCCGAAACGGTCATGAAGGAAGGTTCGGCCCGCCCAGATCTCGGTCGCGGGACCGGTGCGCGAAATAGGGTGGTGTTCGTTGAGCCAGCCGATCGTCCAATCGAAATGAGGCGCGAGATTACGCCTATACTGGAGATACTCGGCTCCCGTGGCATCGTCCTTACCCGCATTGGTTACCGTGCGGCCGGCGAAGAACGTGACTTCGTTCTTCAGGTCCTGCACGGGTGCCGGGCTGGGTCCGGTGGTCGGGCCCGGCGTCGCCGGTTTGTCGAGCTGGTACCCGAGCCCGATGGTGGCGCTATAGGTGTTGATGCTGTTGGGCGTTACGACGTAGTTGATCTTCGCCTGGATAAAAAAGGGGGTGTCCGTGTACCACTCGGCTTTTGCGCTAAAGATCGCACCCACGCCGTGCTCATCCGCATAAACGGGTCTCGGCGGTTCCCAGGACGGTATCCCAGTACAGGTAGGGGCCGGCTCCTACGCCCAGGGAAAGCCGCCGGTTGAGTAAGTTTATCGCGTGCCCAGCCCTGGGCGTCAATGCCATCCCGTTTGTTGTTCGGAACATGCCCCTCGTTCAGATACCCGACGCTCCATTCCAGGTTCTCCCCGAAACCCTGGAAGTACGAGAACCCATACGAGTATGTCTGGGAGTGGGTTGTGCCGGTTTCGTAGGTCTCCCCGAACCGGACGACGACTTCCTGGGCCAGGACGGGTGCGGCGGCAATGCAGAACAAGAAGATGAATAAGAGAATCCTTCGCATAGTGCGCCTCCTTGATCAGAGAAGTAGTTTGCGCCTCCGTTGGAATAGGAAAACACAGCTACATCCATTGATAAGATGGATATTTTCCCTTGTCAAGAGTGACACATCAAACTTATCATGCCTTTACAGACGCATGGCCTTACGCGTGTGCGGTTTTGCTTCGGGATCATTTTTTGTTGCAGATTGGTTACGTTGTGTCATAGAATCTAAAACTAGATTCAGTTCGCAGACACGCGCTGGCTTTTTTACTTCGATGAGAATCACGCTCTTAACCAATGAATATCCACCGCACGTTTACGGAGGGGCGGGCGTGCACGTGGAGCACCTTTCACGAGAGCTTTCCAAGTTGCACGAAGAGGATGTCTCGGTCCGGGTGCTCTGCTTCGGCGACCAGAAAGAAGAGTCCTCCGTGATGAGCGTGCAAGGCATTGAAGTTCCCTTCAATATGCCTGGTTGCGATTCAGGCCGCCAGAAGTTGCTTGATACCCTTTTCAGGGACATCATGATGGTTGGCGTTGCGGAGGAAACCGATGTCGTGCATGGTCACACCTGGTATACACACCTGGCGGGCTGCCTGATAAGGCAGCTCCAGGGCTGCCCCCTTGTCCTCACCACCCATTCTCTGGAGCCTCAACGGCCATGGAAGGAGGAACAGCTCGGATCGGGATACGCGGTCAGTACGTGGGTGGAGAAGACTGCCTATCAGAATGCCGATGGAGTCATCGCAGTCTCCCACTCGATGAAACAAGCCGTGAGAGACCTGTATGGGGTGCCTTTCAAAAAGGTGCGCGTCATTCCAAACGGGATCGACACGGACGTTTACAGACCAACACCCGATCGTGCCCTTCTCTCTTCTTACCGGATAGATCCGGACCGGCCGTATGTGCTCTTCGTGGGACGCGTGACAAGGCAGAAGGGCATTATCCACCTCGTCAATGCGATCAGGCACATGGCGCCGGGCATACAAGTTGTGCTATGTGCCGGGGCCCCTGACACTCCGGAGATTGACCGCGAGATGGCGGATAAAGTTGAAGCGGCGCGGAGCCAGACGCAAAACCCGATCATCTGGATACGCGAGTGGATCCCTCGCAATCGGATCGTCACGCTCTATACGCACGCGTCCGTCTTTGTCTGCCCGTCCGTTTACGAGCCTTTCGGTATTATCAACCTTGAAGCAATGGCCTGCGGCACACCGGTTGTTGGGTCGGCGGTGGGCGGCATCCCCGAGGTAGTCGTCCCCGGGAAAACCGGCCTGCTGGTCCCCTTCGAGAGCGAGGCCAACGACGGGGAGCCAAAAGAGCCCGAAAGGTTCTCCATGGATCTTGCGTCGGCCGTTAATCGCCTTCTCAACTCACCAACGGAGTTGAACGCCATGCGCGCGAAGTGCCGGGAGTGGGTGGAAGAGCGTTTCAGCTGGAGAAGCGTGGCCCGGGAGACTCTGCGGTTTTATCGGGAGTTGACGGGCAAGGGATGAGCGGCTCTTTCGCGGCCACAACTCATCATTTTTTGTGTTAAGGTATTGTCAAAATCCGCGCTGGCTTCAACCATTTCCTTCGCTTGCTGGTGCTCCGTCTCTCACCCGTTCTAAGTTCTCCTTCCGCCTGCCTGCGGAACTCGCGCACGCCTGCTGTCGACAGCAGGCTTACCGCTCAGACAGTCCTCGGCATGCGCCCCACACCGCGCACCGCTCCCTCCGAACATAAGACGGGTCCCGAGAGACTCCCGCAATGCTTCGCTCAGGAAAGGTTGAGCCGCGTTCCGCATTTTTCATAAGACTCTTTACCTGTGTTAAGCGACCCCCGCCCTCGCCAACAATAAAGTCAATGGTCTTATAGAAAGAGGCTTGGATTGAGCCGGCCTCCAGGAAGAGAACGATTGGTCGTCCAGGATACCACCATGGCGTATGGTTCGCTATAGGGCCGGTCATCCTTGACATCCAAGAGCCTCGTGTTTACAAATGAAGAAGTAATGAAATGAAGAACCAGGAGGAGATAGTATGAAGGCACCGCGCGTGTTAAAAGTCTGCATTGCCGTTGCCGTAGCGCTCTGGCTCATGAGTTGGCTGTCGCTCAACGTATTGGCCGCCGAGTCTCGCGGCGAGAAAGCGGTGAATAAAGAATTGGAGAAGGACGTAGGGATGCCAATTCTGGATGGGGATCTCTGGCAGAAGATGACGCACGATGACAAAATAGCTTTTGTCTGGGGATTTTGGCATGTGGTCTCCATGGAGCACTATCTGATGGACAAGTATCCTCAGCTTAAAGTGGAGAACTTCTCGGCGAAAATTATTGAAGCGTCGCATAAGGCACCGAATACCACTGATGAGGTTGTCGCCCTCATCGACACCTACTACCAAAAGAATCCTGATGAGATTAAAAAGCCGGTGGTCGGCGTCATCTGGGACGAAATGGTCATGCCGAATATTAAAGCCGGAATTGCTGGTCGCCCACTGAGGCCATAACAATGAACCGAAAAGGAGAGATGAGATGAAACGCATCGTGATTGCCTTTATCATTCTTATGTTTGTTGTCACCCTGACCGGATGCGCTGATATGACGAGAACACAACAGACAACCCTGAGCGGAGCCGCTATCGGTGCTGTGGGTGGAGGCGTCCTTGGTGCGATTGT
The DNA here is from genome assembly GCA_963835605.1 of uncultured delta proteobacterium. Classification (GTDB taxonomy): domain Bacteria; phylum Desulfobacterota; class Syntrophorhabdia; order Syntrophorhabdales; family WCHB1-27; genus JADGQN01. The sequence continues at coordinate 94,910 of CAWIHO010000020.1, forward strand.
AGGTGGGCGTCCCCTTGCAGGAGCTGCTCTCGGAGCTGGTATAGGTGCTCTCGGCGGTTATATAGCCGGAGAACACGGTAGAGGATATTACCGCAGGTAGTAAAAAATAATTAACGGAGGATGACACTATGAAGCATTTGAAGATTTGTTTCGTGTTGTTGTCGCTTATGTTTTTCGTAACAGCATTGGCAGGATGCGCCGCATTGCTGGTGGGAGGCGCCGCGGGAGCCGGCTCCGTTGTTTACGTTAAAGGGCAACTCAAGGAGGATATGGCTGCATCCGTTTCACGAGTCCATGACGCTTCCATCTCCGCGCTCAAGGAGCTTAACCTTCCGATAATCGAAGACAACCACGATAAGCTCTCCGCAAAAATTACGTCAAGATTCGCCGACGGAAGTGATGTATGGATTGAAATCGAATCTGTCACCGCCGAATCTTCTAAAATAACTATCCGGGTTGGTGTCATGGGCGATGAGCAGAAGTCAAGGCAGATTCTTGATGGCATTCACAAACATCTCTAAGGAGGAGGCGGCAAGAGTTAGGAAGTTTCCCAGCACTCGTGTTATGGCTCATGGCCGCGGGGATTTGCGTCAATAGACGTCGTTGCTGCCAGCAGATCAAGTAACCAGCTTACGCAACCATGGAGCCCCGTAGCTACCGGATGATCGTAACTATTGCCCCATTATTGTTTACTGTCGCTTTGTTCACCGTCGGAAGAAGGATGGCCAAGAGGGGATGGCCGGAGAGAAAGAAGGGGTACCTAATTCGTGCGTCATTCAGCCATGAAAGGACCACGATTTTTGCCGGGCCTCTTTTACCTCCTGCCCTTTATGGCCTGGGGCGCTTTCACCGTTTTCTCCCTCTCTTTTGTTTTCTATTATGTGGACTTGAAGCCGCGGGTGGAGCAAAACTTCTTTTTCTCGAGCGATGATCCTCAGCTTCAGGCCGACCGGTCGATTTCCAAGATCTTCTTACAAGAGCCGCAGCTCATCCTGAGCGCAGGGGGGGATATTCACTCTTCGGTCTATCTCTAGAAAGTCCGGAGGTTGACTGACGAACTCTCCGCGATTCCCGAGATAGATGCGGTCGAGTCCTTGACTCGAGGCCCCAGCGACACCGATGACGCCCTGAAAAGCCCTCTCTGGAAACGGGTTCTTTTTTCCGAAGACCAAAGAGCCTCTTTTATCTATGTATGGGTGAAACAGCATGCCTCCGCTGAGAAGAGCATTCAAGAGATTGAGAACATCAGGCAGCGTTTAAACGCACCTGATTTTCCGCTCATGATCTCGGGCGCCCCGTACCTCATCGAACTGATCCAGCGGAACCTTTTGCACGACCTGAAAGTGTTCAGCATAGCCGCCTTTTGCATCTTCGGACTTTCCGGTTTTGTGATATCGCGCTCAGTTCCCATGGTGCTGGGGACACTCATTGCCTGCACGAACTCCAGCGCCATTACCCTGATCCTGACGCACGCGCTTGGCATCCCCATTGGACCTCTTACGGCTAACCTTTCCACTATTGTCTTTGTTCTGACGCTCACCCACATGGTTTTCATGACCTTCAACTGGAAGCATATTATCCAAGAAAGAGAGGCAGCGCTAGAAAAGGCCTGGCGGCGCGCGGTCCGGGTTACCCTGTTTCCTTCGTTCTGGAGCATGCTCACAGCGCTCTTAGGTTTCTTGAGCCTTATGTCCGTTCCGGCGACCCCGCTGCGCCAGTTGGGATCGTCCGGCGCGATCGGGACGGTGATTGCTTTCGTGTCCGCGTATATCATCTACCCGCTGTTTCTTAAAATACAAACGCCTAAATCCCCGAAGGTGGAAAAGAAAGTGGACGATGAGTCAACGGATAAGCGATCCTTTTTCAAGGACAGACACGACTGGATCGTAGCTGCTATCCTGCTTGCCACGGTCGCCGCTTCAGTAGGCTTGTGGAGGCTTGACACGACTCCCAGCATTTTGTCGTATTTTAAGAAAGGAAGCGAGCTGCGAAACAGCCTGGAGTATTTCGACCAGAACGGGGGCAGCAGCCCGCTTAATATCGTCCTGGCAAATCCCGACAAAACCCCTTTAAACATGGACGAAGCCTACCCGCGGCTCTGGCGCCTTCAGAACGCCCTGGAGCATGACCCGTCCGTCGGGGACGTTATGTCGGTGACACTCCTCTTAGCAGAGGCCAAGGCCAAACATCCGGTACTGAGCTTTTTCGTCCCTATGAGCTGGATACTCAAGGCTCTGCAAACCCGCTTCTTCGGGGAAGCCGCTAAATATTACATAACGAAAGACCGAACGAAGACCCTCTTTGTGCTGAGAATGAAAGAAACGTACCGGCAAGCTGACCGCCTGGCGAACGTGGAACGTCTGAAGCGCATTGTCCGGGAAGAAGGTTTCGAACCCGTACTGGTCGGGGGCACTTACCTGCTCTACGGAAAACTTTCAAAGCTTGTGGAATCGAGCATGATTAAGGGATTGGCGCTCTTGATACTGTTGTTCATTATCATGGGAGGGATCATCTCCCGCTCGTTCCGGGTGATCGGGGCGATGTTCATCAGCCTGGCCGTCATCCCCCTCTTGATGCTTGGTCTCCTCGGCCATTTTCGCGTCCCCGTAGATATTATCTCGGCGCCCGGTCCCAACATTGCGATCGGCATCGGCCTTGATGCCATGATCCACGTGCTTGTCTGGGTGAGGCGGCATCCGGCGGGCGTGCGCTCCTGGAAAGCCTGGTCCAGTGTCTGTTCGCGATTATGGAAACCCATTCTCTATTCCATGAGCGTCGTCTGCGCGGGCTTCGGGATATTCATGCTCTCCGGTTTCCCTCCCACGCAACGGTTCGGCTTTTCGGTTGTTTTGGGTACCCTGTTGTGTCCGCTTTCCGCGCTTATACTCCTGCCGTGGTTTGCCACCGCAGGTATACCAAAAAGGCGGAAGCGGGTTGGGCGCACTTGATCATGAAGAGCGCAAATGCAACCATACTCTTGAAGACCTCGAACTTGCTGTCTCAACCTATTGACTCTTGCACTGGAAGAATTAACTTTATAATGTATCGAGGATATGATGGTCACCCTGAGACCGCGATTGATGTTACGTACGCTCCCTTTCCTTCTGCTGCTCATTGCAACAGGCTGCGCTCCGCTCGAGAAACGCGTTGACCTCACTTACCAAAGGATTTTCAATGCCACCGGCGGCTCCGGTCAGGTATTCGTCGCCGAGCCTGTAATAAAGCAGGATCTAGCGGCACTCCCCTCAGGCAAGCAACTTGTTGGAAAAGCAGACGATGCTGACATAGTCATAAAGGAGAGTCCCACCGCCTGGCTTCTATCGGCCCTCGTACAGGAGCTATCTGCTGCCGGGTACGACGTCAAGACTGTCGCCTCCCTTCCAGCCAATGTCTCAAAAGGGGTACAGGCGACGGTCCTCGCGCTCTCCGCGAATCAGTCTTCCAAGGTACTGACGGTTACAACGGTCACCGAGGTGAAACTCGAAGCGCAACTTTGGAAAAACGGGCAGCTCGTAAAGACATTGACCGCTGGCGCCCGAGACCAGGAAGAAGGAACGGACCGTTCCTCCGAACCGATTCGATGGGCCCTTGAGAAAACGCTCCAGCGCGCCATGCAGGAGCTTGTCCCCGACATCATCAAGAGCCTGGAGTAGTCGTTATACGCCCTCCATCTTATGCTTCTCTCATCATGCGGTTATTGCTGGCGAGGATTCAACGTCAAAGAGGTCAGGGGTCAACGTCAATAGCTGACTTACCGCGTCCCGAAGCGCGTCAAGGTAGCAAACTTCCGGTTGCTGTGTCCCACGCCGGTTGCTTGTCCGGCAGACAATGATTAGGTTTGGTCAACACATTCTTAAAGGAGGTCGTTATGAAGCAATCAGTAGCGATGGCGTGTGTTTTGTTGCTCGTTGCCTTCTTTACGGTAAGCGTGGTAATGGCTCAGGAAATGGGCAAAATGGAGACGGCGACCGGTGAAGTCACCTCTGTTGATCCGCAAGGGACAGCAATCACCATCTCCTGGAAGGTTGGCAAGGAGACGCTGGATGTGGGGACAATCGTGGGCAAGGACACGATGGTCAAGGTAAACGGGAAGGCGGCAACCCTTCAGGATATAAAGGTGGGGGATACCGTCACGATCCGTTACCTGAAGTCTGACAACCTCTACGCAAAAGAGATTACGAAGAAATAGGGCTTTTCGTGAATCACGAGGAGGATCTCACTCCCCCGTGTGATTCACTCTTTTCCGCCCGAGAAGTCGCTAGCGAAGGACCGATGGGTACGTAACTGGTCTACTGTGCGGGATAACCATCAACGCACCTTAACTGTTCCCAATAGTAACCTCTAAGGAAGTTGAGCATCCCAATGGCTTCGAGCCTTCTCATGCTCGTGACAATCTACCAAAAAGGCTGGTTCCCCGCCACCGAGGCCGTATGGGCTATACCAGTACGAATGAGGGAAAGTACTGCGGACAACTGAAAGCTTTACTTTCCCTTACCTCCGCCCGTGTTAAAGAACTCGAGAGGCCAATCGTGACAGATAATAGGTTGCGACTTCCGTTGCTAAGATCGGTGTCGGAATTGACAATAGCCGTTTTATGGCCATGTTATACCATGAAGGCAGACCGAGCCATCCCGCCATCAGCCCCACACGAAGGGGCGAAGGTGGACGGAAGAAACGGAGGAGAAGGATGATCCCACAAATTAAAAAGATTCTTTATGCCACCGACCTTACAAAAAACTCATCATACGCATTCTACGTTGCCGTGGATCTGGCGCGAAAACACGATGCGAAGATAGTAACCCTCCACTGCATAGCCCCGATCCCGCCAGAGGTATACATGGAAGCAGGCTTTACTGATTTGCCCAGGGTCCTTCAAACAGAAAAAGGGCAGGAAAAAGAGAAAGACGTCGCCGAGATCAAGAAGCGCTTGCAGGAGTTCTGTCGAAAGGTAGAGTCCCAGATCGGTCATCCCTGTGTCGATCTCGTATCCGAGGTCATTGTCAGGGAAGGCTACGCCGTGGAAGAAATCCTCAACACGGCGGATACGAAGGAGTGCGACGTGATCGTCCTCGGGACCCACGGGAAAGGGTGGCTCAAACAGACTTTTCTTGGGAGTGTGGCTCGCTCGGTGCTGGAGAGGACCAGAAAACCGGTTTTCATCATCCCGCTGCCGCCTGAAAAAACCACTATCGATTGGGGCGCGGTCTGATCGATGAGCGTGTGTCTAGCCGCTCACCCATTGTCGGGAACACGCCCAAAGGCCCTAGTAGTTTTCCGCTAGTAGCTCGTAGTGAGCCCGTGGATGGGCACAGGCCGGACATGCTTCTGGCGCCTCCGGGCCTTCGTGGAGATACCCGCAGTTCCTGCACCGCCACTTCACCGAAGCATCTCTCTTGAAGACCTTGCCCTTTTCGATATTGTCGAGAAGGGCAAGGTACCTCTTTTCGTGTCCCGTCTCTGCGGCCGATATCATTCTGAAGACCCGTGCTATGTCGGAGAAGCCCTCGTGATCCGCCGTCTTCGCGAAATCGGGATAGAGCGTTCCCCACTCCAGATGCTCGCCAGCAGCCGCCGCTTTCAGGTTCTCGGCGGTTGTCCCCACCGGGCCTGCAGGGAAGGTAGCCGTAAACTCGAGGTCCCCACCCTGAAGGAGGTTGAAGAAGCGCTTGGCATGCTCCTTCTCGTTATCCGCCGTGTCCGAGAAGAACCACGCAATCTGTTCGTACCCTTCATTCCTCGCTTGGGAGGAGAAATAGGTATACCTGTTCCTCGCCTGGGATTCGCCCGCAAATGCCTGCAGCAGGTTTTTTTCGGTCCGTGACCCCTTTAACGTCGCCATAGTGACCTCCTCTTTCTCTAGATTTCTTGACTCTCTGGTAAATCAGAGAGCTCTCCTGTTCGACTCGCTCCTTCATGAGAAATTTGTCTCCAAAATGGCGGTTGAAAAAATACAACCAGCATTATCGCCGTGGCCAAGGGTCAGGCCGGTATGGCCGGTGATGCTGCCCCTGGGCCTTCCCAGCGCAATGCCCCGGGCCCTTTTTGCAGCCAAGGTTTTTTGTCGTTTCCGAAACCAGGTCCCTTTCCGGGTCCGTGAGGAGAGAAAAGATTGTCACCGTGACTTTTGACTGCATATCATGACTGCCCTTGATGTCCAGTCCCTGCTTTATACTGATGGATGGTATGTTTCGCTTGATGAGATCATTGATAATGGAGATATTCTATGAAGGACCGTCCGAACCTGGTTACTTATTCGTGTCCCTCTCAAGCTTTTGTATCCTGACGCTCACTTCCTTCATGTAATTCAGGGCATCACGCCGGTCGGTTATTTTCAGGAAGTTCCGCACCAGCGCTTCCCTATCAGGTATGGGAGTTAGCTGGCGATGCCTCAGAAATGCAATATGAAGCCATCCGCGTAACGTTGGTTCGACGGAACCCGGTTGTGCCTGGCCACGACTGAATTGCAAGGCAGGGCTGCCTGCAGCTAATTTATCCGCGGTGTCATCCTCGCAGCGAAACCCGGAATCGGGTGGGTCGGGAAGCCGAGTGGGCGCGTCAGTTCTCGGAGTCGTAACGGAAAGAAGATGGTTGAAGGTATTGGCCTGCCCGTCCCGGTTCGACAAAGGATTAATGGTGAACATGCTTTCGAGGGTAGCCAGCAGAGACGAGTGGTCGTACAGCGTATGATCGATCGTTCCGCGCGGGATTAAGGGTGACACGACAACCGCGGGCACCCGAACTCCGAGCTGGGTAAAATCGAAGTTATGATGGTTGCTATCGTCGTCGGTAATCGGATCACCGGGGCTGACTATTGCCGGCGGCGGGACATGATCGTAAAAACCACCATGCTCGTCATAGGTGACTAACAGCACGCTGTCATTCCAGTGTGGCGAATTCCTGATGGTTTCATAGACTCTTTTGATGAGCTTTTCCCCACGAGTAACGTCATCGAGCGGGTGTTGCGAATTCCCGCATGTGTAATCACCTGGAGTCAAGGGGAGTACGTTCCCGTAGCTCGGTTCGATGAAAACGTAAGACGTCGAGAAGTCCGGGTGGTTTACGGTGTTTCGAAATGGTCAAAGCTTTTAAAGTGCCCTTCCAGCGTGCTTCATGCATACCGTGGATAGCAAAGACCTGCGGCAACTCATCACCCATGAAGACGGTCCACTCCAGACCCTTGGCATCGAGACGGTCGTAAGATCGTGCCGTTCTCAAAACTGTAACCATGAAGCAATGTGGATGTCACATCGGAAAAACCGGACGGACTGTCGTCGAGCCCACCGGATGAGGCAGCGTGTATAAAAAAACGGTTAGGCCAGGTCGGTCCCGGCATGGAAGCAAACCAGCGATCGCAAAGGGCGAATTCACGCGCCAGCGTCGTGAGAACAGGCACTTGCTCAGGGGAAAAGCATTTCATGATCTTGGATGGGCTGGGTGCACCGCTGGCGCGATAACTGGCAATGAACCCGCTATTATTGATCGCAGCATACTTCTTTGTGGTGGGGTCGGGATAAATGGCGTTCATTCCGCACAATTGCATGAGAACATTTTTGAATTCGTGGCCAGGATCGGGGTCAGGCGCGTATATTTTTAAGTCTGCCGGAGTACGCGGCCAACACCTGGGTGGCAGGATCGGCGGGATCGACATTGAAGTGCGGATTGTTGACGAGATCGTCCGCCCGCGTAGGCTGGCCCGTCACCGGGTCAGTGCCCGCCAGCCCGGCGAATCCCAGCATATGGTCGAATGAGCGGTTTTCCAGCATAAGCACAAAGACGTGCTTAACCATCCCCGCAATCTGATTTTGTTCAGAAGCTGTTCCCATGATACCTCCCGACGCTGCCGGTACCGCTCACCCGCTAACTTTCTCGAGGTGCTGCCGCGTCTAGTGATGGTGTTTTCTCTCCATTTAAATTGGCCTTTGATATCTTAGTATATAGATATTAACCCCTTTGTCCTGTGAAACGTAAGGCCCGCCATTGCCCGTGTCAAGTTGGCCCGTGGACCTGAGCTCTATCCGACGCTCAGACGATACCATTCATCTATCCTGCTTGACAAAACGAGCTATCATCTCAATACTTCAACAAAGAGTTTCGGAGGCTCAATGTTCCCAGTCAGGCTCGGGAGGGACGTGCTACTGCTGAACCATATCGGGTACGTAAGACGAGCAAGCTATCGGCTTGCAAAGAAAGGAGGGTAGCATGGCAGGAACATTTACCCACTGGATGGTCGCGGAAGAAGCCCTGGACAAATACAACGCTCTTCCACAAAAGAGCCCGTATTTTTCGACTATTCTCGGTCTCAATCATTTCGTCTGCCTCGGCGCTGTCGGACCTGACTACCCGTACCTGACGGAGCTCTTGGGGAACTACCTGAAAATCCACAGCTGGGCCGACAGGATGCACTACGAAAACACCGGTGAGTTTGTCCGCAACGGGATCAGAAATCTCCTCACCCTCAAGGGAGATGCCTTCAATACATGTCTTGCCTGGCTGTGCGGTTTTGCAACTCACCTTGTCACGGATTCGGTGATTCACCCGGTCGTCCAGGCCATCGTCGGGCCCTACATCTTCAACAAGACAGAACATCGCCATTGTGAGCTGACTCAGGACTGCTACATATTCCATGAGATAAAAGGGGTTGAGCTGCGATACGCCGACTACGTGGGGCTCTTTAAGATGTGCTCTGACCCGGGAGACGCTAATAAGATCAATCCTTATCTCAGAGGGCTCTGGACTCAAACGCTAAAAGCGACCCACCCGACAGCAGTTCCATGGTTTGATAAGGTCGATCCCGGACGCCTGGCACAAGAACTTTCTATCCAGGATCAGTTCTGCCTCCGCCCCCATGCCCGTTTTCCGGCACTTCGAGGAGGAGAAAGATCTTGCCTACAAGACGACAGGTGAAATAACCCCGGAAGAGAGGCAACGGTTTATCGACCAGGTAAGGCTTCCGGGCAACAGAACGGGTGAATTCAGGAAAGACGCTTTCAACAAGGCCGTTGATGCCGTTGTCGAGACATGGGGCCGTCTTTTTGACGATATCAAGAATAACAACCCGGATGGGCCAGCCCTTTACATCAGGAACTGGGACCTCGATACAGGGGTCAACGAAGACAGGGCCGACTTCTGGGTATAGGAGGAGGACACGATTATGAAACGGCTCGCGACAGCCATACTGGTCGTCACTCTTTTCAGCTGTGCGCACAATGGCACTATGCCGGTTCCCGGAAAAGAACGTGAAGGAATATTCCGCCACCGCGATCTCGCTTTCCGATTTCTCGATGAAAACCGTGGCGTATTATCAGTCACAGAACCTTCCCATACCGAACGACTTCGACGCAAGCCAATTCTTTGCGCTGCTGCAGAGAATATACCCTGACCAGTCCCGCGTGAACTTTGTACAGAGCAACTACAAGGTATCAGTGCGCCCCCTCGATGGAGGTTACTCGGTAATGCTCTGCGATCCCCAGACAAATCGAAAGATCATGGAAGACCTTAGCTGCCACCTGGATCGTGTTGAAATCCGGTCATGGGATAGCGGGACGGAAAGCCCATGCGTCTTTGAAAGTAACTGGAACCCATACTGTCAATGAGATAGGAATGTTGCCACCATCCATCGTGAGCAAGGACGCAGCGACGATTTTTCTTAGCGATCAAGGCCGGAGATAGGGACTTGTGCTTATGAAAAAAGCGCCACCAAGACTTGTGCAAAAAGAGAGGATTCTCATGACAACCGAGTTTAAGGGAACTGCTCTACCTCTAGACCAGGAAGGCGTATCTGAAGTAACTGATCGCATGGGCGTGAGGGCTGCCGAATTATGGACGGTACTCACTGTTGAGACGAGTGGTTCTGGATTTCTCCCCGATCGTCGTCCAAAGATTCTTTTCGAACGCCACATATTCAGCCGTGAAACCGGAAGCCGGTTCGACGCGTCTAATCCGGACATAAGCGATAGGACACCCGGTGGATACGGAGCTGGCGGAGCTAATCAATACAATCGTCTGCAACAAGCGCTGGCCCTTGACCGTATAGCAGCCCTCAGAAGTACCTCCTGGGGTATAGGGCAAGTGATGGGCTTCAACGCAGGAATCGCCGGATACAACGACGTGGAAGCGCTGGTCAATGCGATGACTGTTTCTGAAAACGAGCAATTGCGCGCTATGGCTGGAGAAATTATCCACAACGGCCTTCATAAAGCGCTGAGCGCACATGACTGGCCCGCTTTTGCCCGCGGCTATAATGGACCGGAGTACGCAAAAAACAGATACGATATGCAACTTGCTGCTGCATACCAAAAATATGCGCTCGGTCCGCTGCCTGATATTAATGTGCGTGCCACGCAGATGTATCTTACCTACCTCGGTTATCAACCGGGTTCCATTGATGGCGTGCCCGGAAAATCGACCTATTCGGCACTGAATGCCTTTCAGCAGCAGAACGGGCTTGCACTGACAAACGAAATAAACGAAACTCTTCTGTCCATTCTCAAAGAAAAGGCCCTGGCCTGAAACGACAAATAAGGCCCCTTGCATATCTCGCACAAATGTTTATGTTAGTACTTAGGGATTAATCCCATTGGCGTCCCCACGTGAGGTCTAGCGGGCGTAGAGGCTGTTAAGAGCGAGAGAAGCACAAATCCATTGCAAGAGGAGGTTACCATGGCAGAGGCACCGATAGTGAATATACGGAAGATAGCGCGTTACGGCTGGGCACCTGATATCCCCGATAACCGTGATATCATGTTCAGGAAGGTTTATAGGATACCCGCAACGTTGCCCTCTTCGGTCGACTTGCGGCCACAGTGCTCGCCGGTGGAGGATCAGGGGCAACTTGGCAGTTGCACGGCGAACGCGCTGGCCGGGGCGCTGGAGTTCCTGATGATCAAGGATAAGAAGCCGTATGCGGACATGAGTCGGCTATTTATCTACTACAACGAGCGGGTCATGGAGCACACGGTGAACCAGGATTCCGGTGCCCAGATCCGTGACGGCATCAAGACCCTTGCCAAACAGGGGGCGTGCACGGAGAAGCTTTGGCCTTACGACATCAAGCAATTTACGAAGAAGCCGACTCCGGCTTGCTACAAGGAGGCGCTGAACTATGAAATTACTTCCTACCAGAGGATCGACACGGTCGACGAGATGCGTTCCTGCCTTGCGGACGGGTTTGCATTCGTCTTTGGGTTCACCGTCTACGAAAGTTTCGAGTCACAGCAGGTAGCAAAGACGGGCATTGTCCCCATGCCCGGGCCGAATGAGCAGGTAATGGGCGGCCACGCAGTCGTGGGGGTTGGCTATGACGATTCTCAGAAACGGTTCATCGTGAGGAATTCCTGGGGCGACGGCTGGGGCATGAAGGGTTATTTCACGATTCCCTACGACTACCTGGCGAACAGGAACCTCTCGGACGACTTCTGGACGGTCCGCGCGGGAAAGGGGGAGTAAGCTGACCGTGATGTTCGATCGACGATAGATTCCCAGGCATCGGCAGGGCTGCCTGGTCGCGTCTTCGCGCGGCAGGCGGCCCTGAGTGCATTGGAACAGATGGGAGGCTCGATATGGCATCACGTATATTTTGGTGTCTGTTATCACTGACGATCGCGTTATGGAGTCCGAGAGCCTACGGCGAAACTGCCAAGGAAACGAGCGTGAAGGATGTTTCGGAGCATAGCGAACAGCCTGAAATTACAAGAATTGAGCCTCTTGGAGGCAAAGTAGGAGACACTATTACGATATACGGCAAAAATTTTGGAGATGATAGAAAAAAAATAAAGATTCAGTTTATTGACCCTGAAACGAATAAACAAAAGGAGATAAAACCAATAGAACCTGTTTTCCTGGCTAAAGTTCCGGACAAACAGGAATATCAACTAAGATTTATGACAGAAGAGCGCCGGCTGTTAGACAACATTTGGTTGAAAAGATCAGTACCAATTAACATCATCGTCAATGATCAACCGTCAAACTACATGACTTTTACCCTTGTCACCGTAAACTGGGAATATAAAATCGCATTTCTCACGATACTTTTACTTATAGTGCTTTTGATATTCCAGGCTTTTGCAATCAAAAAGATAAATTTTGTGAAATCAGTAATTCTGGATCATAGAACTAATACGTACAGCCTGTCTAAGTCCCAGGCATTCGTATGGACGTTTGTTTTGATCGGAAGCTATTTTTATCTTGCGGTGGGCAAGTCATTAATTTTCGGCAAAGGGGTAATTCCGGACTTCAACCCATCATTGCTCGTATTGATGGGAATCAGCTACGGTGGATCATTAGCCTCGGCGCAATTAAATCGTGTCTTTCCCAAGAAGGAGCTGACTTTACCCCCGCCTCGTTTAGTTAACTTAATCTCAGAGGGAGGTGAGGTAAGTCTTCCTCGGCTTCAGCTCGTGGGCTTTACCATTACCGCTATCATAATCTATCTTTACAACTTGTCAGGTGCAGACTTCTTATCGAAGGGGCTGCCGGATATACCTCCCACATTACTTGGATTGTTGGGAATCAGCCAGGGAGGATATCTTGGTGGCAAATTGGTTAGTGGCCGCATGTCAGTTAACTATATTTTGCCCAGACGGCTTCTGATAAACAAGGATGTCGAGTTGAGCATCATTGGTAGCGGCTTTGATGATAAAACTAAGATCCTGGTCCAGGACTACCCGGGACTCTTAGACCCGGAACGCCACAACGAAAACTATTTGTCCTTGAAGCCGTTGAAATTTGGTCAGGCAGGGTCGAAGGATATGGTGCTCGTTCCTCCTGCCGGAGGAGGCAGTCTTGTCCTCAGGGATGTGCTTGAAGTCGTGGATGCCAAGATTGAGAAAATAGAGCGTCTTCCGAACGTAAGGCAGGTCAAACTGACATTGAAGGATTTTTACCCCGACGAGATACAGGGTGCCGTTGCGGGCAAACCAGCAACCGTGATCCCCGATAACAAGGATAAAAACCAGATAATTCTGGAAGCAAAGGAGGATATAAGAACTGGCGATCCCATTTCAATTGCAAGCTTTGATGGAGAATTGAAAGCCGACATCCAGGTACTCTAAACTGCATCAAGGAGTATTATCAAACACCCATTTCCTCTCATGTAATCTTCACCACTTGTAGGTGTCTTGGCTGATCACGCAGTCCAATTTGATGATGATAGGAATGCTTGGCCTACCTGACAGGTGGGTAGAGTGCGGGGAATAGTGCAAGGCGGCGCTGGCTAGACGATACAGCAATGATTCAGGACCAAGATATAGACCCTCCTCACACGTTGGAACCATTCGTGCGGCTCTTTTTCGATGAGTTAGACAGCAACACACGGACAGACTTTGTTATGACTTATCCGCATCCCGAGATTGCGGGCGAGAATGTTCTTTACACCGAGGATGCGGGCTGTCCTATGACGGACAAGCTGGAGCCTCTTGCGCAGGGGGTCCCGTTTGAAGGGGTCGAGGGCGGTAAAAATGCTGTAAATGACTACAGACGTAGATAAGCTATAAGTTGCCTTTCCCCATCCGGGTCTAAAACGGAACTATATGAAAGTATTAAGTATTTATGGCGGAGAGGGTGGGATTCGAACCCACGCAAGACCCTGCGAGAGTATGGTGCATGGGATTTATCTACCACTTATCTACCACCTACCTTCGAAATTTCAATTACTTTCCTTCCCCTTCGGTTGAGTGCTTCCCTCGATCTCACTTCGGTGGGATGGACGTACCTCTGCGTAGACCTCAGGTTGGCATGTCTCGCCAATAATTGTACTGTCTTCAGGTTCTCTCCGCTTCAACTAGCTGTGTGCAGAAGGAGTGTCTTGTCGCGGAGTAGAGCTCAACGCCGGTCTTTGAATGGGCCGTCCAGATTCTCCGGATGAACTCCGGTCGGTAGCCGCGCTTAGTAACAGGGTTGATGAACACAAAACCTATCTGACCCTCAGCTGCAGTCTCGATGAGCTCGCACGCTCTATCGCTAAGCGGGATCCACTTCTCTTTTTTGCTTTTTGTCTTCTCGTGCAGCTCACTCCCGAGTAGGTTCTCCGGATCAGTGCGAGCCCCTTCTTGAAATCGATATCACCTATTTGCAAAGCGCAGCCTTCACCTGGTCGAAGGCCAGTTTCCATAAGAAACTCTATAATGCCTCGATGCTCAGCTGGTATCCTTTTCAAGGCCTCTTGCTGTCCCTGGTATGTGAGCGCAAACCGTTCACGGGTTTCCACGTGTTCCATCTCCGGCCAGATCGGAACCTCGTCTATCTCACCCCATCTCTTCGCCCATCGGAAAAATGAATGGAGAAGGTCCATGATGTTCTTCTTGGTCTTTGAGCTCCCTGGCAGTCGATCGCAGAATGTTTGAAGATGCTTCAACTTGATGTCGCGCAGGTCCATTCCGTCGAAATATCTAAAATGCGTGCGCTTGATAGAATTATCACTGTCCCTTGTAGAGGGCGCGATTTTTTCACTCCTTCTTTCAAACCACGTCTGCATAGCATTTTCAAACTTCCTGGCCTCGATGATTTCGGGCAGATAATCTTTCGGGTTGAAGGTGTGTTCCCTCAACTCACCATTGATCTTGACGAGCGTTTCCGCAGCTTCCTTGAACGTGAGGGCTTCCCGTGTTTGTCGTGGTAAAAATGGAATCTCTGTTTCTCATGCATGATTCTAATGCCGCAGGCATCATAGGAGCAATGAGGACATGTGCGGGTTTCCCGCTTGCGATTGCATCGCTGACAGACGATGGTGCCTCTCTGGGTGAGCATGGCGAACACCTCATCTTTTTGAGAGGGATTGTACGACGCGGGGAGGGTAGGGGTCAAGCGTTTATTCTCCCGTCTATACATTAGGCAGCGTCGGGCACCGATCGGCAGCTGGCAGCTGCCGAAGATCTCGCCCGATTCCTCCTCAATAATACTGACAGAGAGTGCCTCAGCATCTC
>CAWIHO010000021.1:0-101246 GCA_963835605.1 uncultured delta proteobacterium
TGCCACAGGCCATGCCCGCGATGTGCCAGAATATGGAAAGAAGGAGGTCGGCTCTGACGTCTCTGATAAAAGAGCCGGAGCTTTTCGTCGACTCTGGGTTATAGGTGCGGCCAGCTTCTCCATCCGGCGACCACCTAGCCGATGGTTGACAAACCAGCGTAAAAAGGCGCCCAGCTTTCCGTGCTTCTGCATGGCCAGAAAGATAAGCATCCCGGCCCCGAGAAGCATCGTGCCGACAAGCATCGCCACCCAGATGCTGCGGGGCATGCGCATGCCGGGCAGGGTTACCAGGGTGCCCCCGACGACAAAAAGGAGCTGAGCCAGTGCGTAGGAGAGTTTGTCAATGATGATCCCGGTCGCGCTCTCTGACCCCGTGCTATTCGACGCAAGGAGCACCCCCTTTGCCACTTCCCCTCCCATGCCCGCGGTAGGCGTAAGGTAGTTGATCGAATAGCCTGCCATACGGATACAAAATATCCGGAAAAAGGGAAGCGTTCGGTCCGCGTCGGAGAGGCAGTGGCGCCACGCCTGCGTGTGAAAGAGGTCCGCAACACCTTCGATCAGGATCAGCGGTACCAGTGCCCATCCCAGGAGCTTGAACTGGCTCCATAGCTGGCTGGGCCCAATCCTGTGGACCAGAAGCGCGATGAGCAGGCAACCGCAAACAATCGCGAAGAGATGGAATTTTTTATGCAGCAAGACCATCCACCCGGACATCGCGTGACCCCTCCCGGCTGGACTGATAAGCGCAATGGATCAGTCGGGCGCACCATCTGGCCTCCGCCAGATTGGCGCCGCGGATAGTCTCGTCCAAGATCTCCCTGCGAAAATCCTCAACCACCCTTTCCATCCACGCAAGGTGGTGAGAGCCTCCGGAAAGAGCTTCGGGAAAATCATGCCTGGTCTCAGGAGATCCGCTCGCGAGAGCAACGAGATGATCATCGTTGATAAGTATTCTCCCATTTTCGCCCTCGATCTCTCCCCGGTTTTGCCGCAACGACGCGCGCCAGGTCAGGTGCAGTCTCGCCTCGCCAGCATGAAATCGGATCAAGAGATCAGCCGTCTCTTCGATACCGCCGGCATACTCCATCTTCGCGGAGACAAACACCGGCGTCTCGTTCATCACTGAGCGGACAAGGTAGAGCTGGTGCCATCCGTGGTCGAGAAGGATGCCGCCGCCCGCGGTCTCCGCGCGTCGCCGCCAGTCGGAAATCCCGCCTCCTGAATTAGGGGGTCGAAGCACGGCCAGAGAAACAGACCGTATCGACCCCAATCTTTTTTCCGAAAGGAGTTCCCGCGTCTTGATCCAGAGAGGCGCATGTTTCCAGTTGTTCACGGTAAAGAGGACACGTCCGGACGCTTTGGCAGCTCTCGATCTTTTCGAGGCTTTCGATAGAGGTCACGAGCGGCTTTTCACACAAGACGTGCAGGCCTGCCCGGCACGCTTTCTCTGCCAGATCGGCATGAGAATAGGGAAGGTGTGCAGATATCCACAAAATCGAGAGCGTCGCGCAGGATGGCAGGCTCTATGTCGGTATAGACCGAGACTCCCGGAATAAGCTCTCTCGCCAGTCTCGCCCTTTCAGGGTCCGGCTCCACAACAACATCGATCCTGAAATGCTTGTTCTGCCGGCAAGGCAGGCAGGTGCGCCTGGAGAGCGACATTTCCAAAACCGATGAGTGCTCCGCGCAGAACCCGACCCTCTTCGCTATCGTTACTCATCGAGCATCGTCCACCTCGCGCTGTCCACGTATCAATTCCATCGGTTATATAGTCTATCTGGTCTATTTAGTCTATTGCGGTTTAGTCCGCCTACTGGTCACTGATCACTCGTTACCCGGTCACGGCTCATCTCCTCATGCCCCGTGCCCTCGGCACTCTCTCCCTTGACCCCTATTCTTTATACCGGACATGGTCCCTCACAAAAGAAAAGACATCGTCAAGGATCTGCAACGCAGTGTCCGCCTCCTCTTTCTTCAGGATGAGCGGCGGATTTATGCGGAAGTTCGCTTTGTAGCTCATGCTTATCATACCCCTCTTCAGCAGCTCAAGGAAGATCTGCCTGGTCACAGCCCGTTCAAGAGGCTCTTTCGTTTTCCTGTTCTTTACCAGCTCCACCCCGATCATCAGGCCCAGCCCCCGGACGTGACCGATGAACTCGTATTTTTCTTCAAGCCCCTTCAGCCCTTCAAGAAGATGGTTCCCCACCTTTAGCGAGTTTTCTACGAGCGAGTCTTCAACGATGGTTTGAATGGTCGCCAGGGCTGCTGTGCTTGCAAGGGGGTTCCCCCCATAGCTGCTCGAGGATGAGCTCGCTTTTGAAAATGGCTGACTCGCCGTGATCTCATCCGTGGAGACAAGTCCGCTGATCGGGAAGCCGTTTCCCATACCCTTTCCGATGGTCAGGACATCGGGCGTCACGCCCGTATGGTTACACCCGAACATCTTCCCTGTGCGGCCGAATCCGGTGATCATTTCGTCAGCAATGAGAAGGGCGTTATTCTCATGCGCGATCTGGAGCAGGCCGGGAAGAAACTCGGGAGGCGGAATCACGTTGCCTGCGGTGCCCTGCATCGGTTCCACCAGTATTGCAGCAATGCTTCCCGCCGTATTCTTCTCGATCACCTTGCGGACGAAATCGAGGCAGAAGATACCGCACCCTGGATATGTCATGTCAAAGGGGCAACGATAGCAGTCGGCATAGGGCGCGAGGTGCAAACCGGGATGAAGCACGCCCCATTGCTTCTTGAACGGATCGCCGATGAGACCAAGCACGCCCCCGGTCTTGCCATGAAACCCTCCCCAGAAACCGAGCACCTCAAAGCCCTTCGTGTAAGATTTCGCCAAGCGGATAGCCGCCTCAACCGCCTCGGAGCCACCGCTGTAAAGTTGGGTTCTGTTGAGCCCCGGAGGTGTCAGCGATGCAATGAGGCGCAGCAGCTTCATCCGGTTTTCCGTGGTAAAACTACCCGCCGTCACCTTTTCCAGTTGCTCCTTTATGGCGGCAATGTAGCGGCGATGCGAATGGCCTAGACTACAGACGGCTACTCCCGCCATCAAGTCAAGATAAGATCTGTTATCCACGTCAGTAAGCCAGCATCCCTGCCCTTCCTTGATGACGAGCCGGGAGAGTTGGGCCACTTCCTGGAGCCCGGGAGAGACATAGCGCAGCTCTTCCTCGTAGATCTTCGATGAAACTTTCTCACTAACTTCAGGTTCAGCGTGGACTGGGTGGTCCATTAAGCCCTCCTTACAAGATACCCGCTATGTACCCGGCAATGCTGTTTGCAGCTGCCTCGCGGCACCGGGAAAAGCTGGGCCAGTCATTGAAGTCGATCAACAAAACATCCTGCTTCGCGGTGATGATTGCATCACCACCGTAAATCTCG
Organism: uncultured delta proteobacterium; assembly: GCA_963835605.1. GTDB lineage: Bacteria > Desulfobacterota > Syntrophorhabdia > Syntrophorhabdales > WCHB1-27 > JADGQN01. The sequence continues at coordinate 3,391 of CAWIHO010000021.1, forward strand.
AGCCCAATCGCTTTTGCAGCCTGCCAGGCAAGCCGGCGCAACTCTTCCGCGCCAGAGGTAATATCGTCACCCGTAGATGCGCGGAATGCGCTGAAGTAGCTCGACGTACTCGCTCCGTAAAACTTGATCACATCACCCTCGACGTGTTCCTGAACCAGAATCTCCCTTATCTTTCGCTCCTTAAAATGGCAAAGCGCCCCGGCTAACTCTTCAGCTGACCCCACCCTTACCACATCGCCCGCCTGTACCGCATGAACATCCCCTCGCTTCAGCCAGAAGCTGGCTCCTGATCGAAAAGAGACTCTACCTTCTGCTTCATCTGTCGCAACAATCTCGCCCCGGGGAATGGGGAGACCGGCGTCTCCGAGAAGACGGATCAGGGGTCTGCGATAGCAGTTGCGTACCGATGTGATGGAGTTGATAATCCTCGATCCCCGTTTTTGCTGCGCTTCAAGGATCTCCAGAGCATGGGCAGATTGTGCCATGGTAAGCACGCAAGAACAATCGATGGGAAGGTTTCCAACTGCCTCTGCTTCGACCGTACGGAACCTATGCCCCCGCTGCGATAATGCCTGTAATGTCGCGTCCAGGATTGCCGCGTCTTCCCGGACCTTTCCCGGGGAGAATACCTTTTCCCGGTAGACACCGAGCAACGTCATTAAGCGTCGCCCCTTTCGCTCTTCTTCACGTAGCGCTCTGCCATTTCGATATCTTCGGGGTGATCCACGTCGATCGTCTTCGAGACGGGGATGCCGTAGAGCCTGTATCCGCTGTCCAGCAAGAACCCCAGGAACTGCCTAAGGGCGCTCAACCCCCGAGCCCTGGCAGGCTCCACCAGATGAAAGATGGATGGCTCAAAATAATAAAAACCGGCCGTAACATGGGGGCTCGTCCGGGCAGGTTCTCCTATGGCTGTTACCTTGTGATACGGGTCAGTCCTTACCCACAAAGGTTTTTCATCGTCAACAAAGCGGGTAAGGGCCAGCACGCCCTGGGCGTCAGTGAGAGTAAAGGCCCTGGTAAGAAACCGCTTGAGGCTCGTGAAGGGAAAGATCGCATCGACCGTGAAGAGCAGGAAAGGCTCATCCGCAAGCATGGGGGCAAGTGTAAAAAGACTCTCCATGGAACTGGGTGTCGTCTTCTTTATGATGTCCAGAGGAACCGGCCAGGTGCCGGAGCGCAGGTATCTGTCGACTTCCGGGGTGAGATCATTGATGATGCAAGCGATTGACGTTGCCCCGACGCTCGCAGCCGCACGAATCACCCTTGCGATCATCGGTTCACCACCGATACGTATCAAGGGTTTGGGGGTGGAGATCCCCCTTTGCGCCAGGCGCTCCCCTGTTCCGGCGGCAATGATCCCGGCCTTCATAAGATCAGGGCCTCCAGCTCGGAGAGGCTCGATATACAGGCATCGACTTCCGACGTTGCAACGCTGCCTGAGTTGGGTCCCATGAGCCAGATCGTTTTCATCCCGAGTTCCCTGCTGGGGATCATATCCCGCTCGTATGAGTCTCCCACGAAAATCACCTGGCGCGCAAGCAAATCAAGTTGCGTGAGGGCAAGACGAAAGATCTTGGGGTCTGGTTTTTGGGCCCCTACCCGGTTCGAATCGACAACCACATCCAGGAACCCCATCAGCCCTGCCTCTTTCAAGAGACCGGCAAGGTTGCCGTAAAAGTTGGAGACTATGCCAAGCCGGTACCGGGTCTTCGCCCGCTTGAGTAGACGGGCAGCCCGCACCAGGAATCTTTCAGATGTGGCGCAAAACTTATCGGCCAGTTCCCGTTCTTTCCGGCTCTCCTTCAAGCCCAGGGCCTCGAATTGCAGGTGGACGTGCGCTCCCATCAATGCGCGAAGGCCGAGCGCTGTCACCTTCGGATCAGCGTAACAACAATCCTCGGCATAATAGAATGCGCGCTTGATCTCTTCGCGGGGAATATCGATACCCGCTTCTGCGTAAAGGGCGTAAAAACGGTCCGGCCAGCGCTCACCGTCGGAGTCGAGCGTTCCTCCGTAATCGAAGAGAATTGCCCTGCATTCACTGAACTTGTCGGTACTCATGGGTTGTCAGGCGGGACTGATATCAATTCATATTCAAATATAGCACCCACCCGCTTAGTGGGTGCCCTTCCCTGTCACCCGCCGCTCTGCCCGTGGAGGCTCCTGTCCCTTGGCTGGCTTATCGCATTCCTTAAGAAATTGGATGGACCGGTACTTCTTTCGGCCTCCTTGTCCCGCCCCTGGATGAACTCCTCGGTCAAGCGAAAGGCTTCGTCATCCGTGTACTGGGCCGGAGGATGCTTCATGAAATAGGCTGACGGGGAATAGAGGACACCTCCCGCCTCCCGATCGAGCGCCAGTTTGCAGCAACGGATCGCGTCGATCACAATGCCGGCGGAATTGGGAGAATCTTCCACGGACAAGCGAAGCTCAAGGTTCATGGGGACACCTCCGAACAGCTTGCCCTCGATGCGTATAAAACAGACTTTGTTGTCTTTCTGCCACGGCACATAATCGCTTGGTCCCACGTGGATATTCTCGTCGTCGAATCGCTCGGCCGCAACGGACTGGACCGCCTCTGTTTTTGAGGTTTTCTTCGAAACCAGCCGCTTCCGGTTAAGCATGTTAAGAAAATCGGTATTGCCGCCCGTATTGATCTGGTAAGTGCGCTCCAGCTTGACACCGCGCTTCTTGCATAAATCGACCAGCATGCGATGGATGATCGTGGCCCCGAACTGGGACTTTATGTCATCACCCATGAGGGGCAGCCTTCTTTCTTCGAAACGCTTTGCCCACGCAGGGTCACTGGCGATGAAAACCGGCATGTTGTTGATGAAAGCGGCCCCCGCCTCCAGCGCACACTCCGCATAAAAGCGCGCTGCCTGCTCTGATCCGACCGGAAGATAATTCAAAACAATCTCGGTTTGCGCTTCCTTGAGTGCCCTGACCACACCTGCCATATCCGGCTGCGGTTCCTGCGCAACCGCAAAAGCACACGCTTCATCGTAATCGGCCATATGTTCGGAACAGCCATCCAGCACCCGCCCCATCATAACCCGTGTGCCGTTGCTTCTTATATCCTCGCAAAATACCGTTGTGCAATTCGGCTTTTCAAAGATTGCCTCCGCGACATCTCTGCCGACCTTCCGCCTGTCTATGTCGAAGGCTGCAGCTACTTCGATCTCCCCGGGCGTATACCCGCCGATCTCCCAGTGCATGAGGCCGATGGCATCCGACCTGGCAATCGCTCGATAATGGTTAATACCCTGAATCAGTGAACTGGCGCAGTTCCCGACCCCGATAATAGCTATCCTGATTCGTTTCATGCTCTGTTTAGGGTAGGCTTCTGCGCTTAAAAAGTCAAGGGTAACGTTGCTTCAAATCTCAAATCCCAATTTCGAAATCCCAAACAATTTCTCAATGTTCAAATTCACAAACCTAATAAAAGACCGGGCGGTACGATAGAACGTATTGTTTTTGGAACATTTGACATTTGGTAATTTGAAAATCTCTAAAACGGGGTTGAAAACAATAATTCTAAGGGGTAAAATGGTGAAGTATAAAAGTGCATGCGGGCTTCTTCTTTGACATGAAACGTAAGCATGGCCTGAAACATTGAGGCCTATCAAAACATCGAAAGGAGACGCTATGATCAGATTTGAGCAAACCTTCAACAGCTTTCTTCTGCAGCATCAGGAAAAACACAACCGCACCTACCACTTTCTGATCCTCCTGGACGCACTCATCAGCGCAGCGAAGCATATCCAGTATTACTATCTCACGGGCGCTTTAAAGGGAAATCTCGGTCATGGCGGGTAACGTAAACGTGCAGGGCGAGGATGTCATGCGCATGGATCAGATCGCCCACGAGATCACCATCCATTATCTGAAGGCCTCGGAGCGGGTCATCCACGCGGTCAGCGAGGAAGTGGAAGAGATCGTCCAGATCAATCCTAAAGGGGGGCGCTACTTTATCTATTTCGACCCGCTCGATGGCTCGTCCAACGTCGCTCACGGCCTGCCCGTCGGTTTTCTGTTCGGTATCGCCAAACGTAATCTCAACGGTGATGAGGACGGCCACCTGAGAGCCGGGAGAGATTATATCGCCGCCGGTATGTTCGTGATTCCAACCGGTACCTTCACCCTCGGACTCAAGGATGCGGGTACCTGGCGTTTTCACATGGACGAGACCATGACTTTTGTCAGGCCCACCCGGATGATGCTCCCCGAAGATCCGAAGACCTGGGAATTATCATTCAACGCGTCCAACCGAGACACCTTCGCGGAACCCGTTCAGAAATGGATCAACCAGAATGAAAGTAAATATGCGTTCAGATACCTCGGCGCGCTGGCCGGAGATTTTCACAGGATATTGGCGAACGGCGGTATGTTCATGTACCCGGCAATCGTCAACCATCCGAATCCGAAAAAGAACCGTCCCGAGGGCAAACTGCGCCTCATGTATGAAGCGTCCGTAGTGGCCTTCATGTGCCAGGAAGCCGGAGGCATGGCTGTGAATGAGAAGGCAATCCCTATCCTCGATATCCAGCCGGAGAAGCATCACCAGCGAACGGCTCTCTACGTGGGCTCAGAGGGATTGGTGGAGGACATCACCCGGAGCTTAAGAACAAAAGCTTAGATGTTTACTTGAAATTGGCGGATTCCTGATCTGAGCACGGTAAATAAATCAGTCCGTTTACCATGCTGTTTACCATGGGGGTGTATATTGAGGATCAAAGCTGCGGTGATAGCCGCGCTATTCATAGATTTACTCATGGTTTATGGTACCCCTGCCGGTGCGGTCGATGCGGATTGGGTATTGGTCCATTCCCGAACGCGGGGTGAACTTCTATTATGATGGAAAAAGCATCAGCCAGATATCCCCAACGAGAGTTGAGCTAAACACGAAGACTACATTTGAAACCGACGCCGTCAGACAAGAAATCATCAAGGAGAGGCGCAGCAGGGGATTGCCTATTGAGGGATGGAAGAGACTCCACCACATAGTGAACAGGATAGAAATAGACTGCTCTCTGAAAAAATACCATTTTATTTCCGGAAGCCATTATGACGAGGGCGGGAACCTCTTGAAGCTTGACACTCCATCCGCCACCCGGTGGAGCCCGATCCTTGACAACTCTCCCATGATGTTCACGTACGATGCCGTGTGCCACGCGCCAAAGAGATAGCTAAAACCGCCTTGAAGACCTCATAAATTGTAATCGTGGGAACAACGAGATCTCGTGTTTTTTGAAGAGGGCGGGCAAAAAAGGTGGCATTCGGAATCATGTCCGGCGCATAATAGAAAGGTCATTCACACGTGATCGACTTGATGCGCAATACGGAACCAGACGGGAGTAATTCGCTGGTTACCTCGCAATGGGAGAGCCCATCGGGTAGTTGTCGGGTTAACAGGATACTTGTGTTGGCGTATGAACAGCTGATCCAGGAATCAGCCGACTTCTTCTGGGGAAAACGCCACGTTGTTTTTGCCAGGCCTTTTGAACGGGTCGTTCTATCCGGGACCACGGCAGCCTTATTCTTCGGATGGCCGCTGTAAAAGCCGACATTGTCGAGGTTGTACCCTCCCCGACCTTGATCGACCACTGCTTCCCACGGCGGAATTTGATTGGCCAGACTCTCCGATACTTGCACGGATGCGGGGCATTGAAATTCCACGGCAAGGCAGGTAGATGTGGTCAAAGCACAACATAAACCTACCAAAAGATAGAGCCCGTATTTTCGTGTGAGCCAAACCATTATCTCACCCCGCGGGGTTTATTCGATGACGTAGAATGCACTGCCGTCATTGCTGCGCAGCGTTCCCTTAGGCCTGTTGAACCATATCATGCGCTCTTTCACTTCACCCTGTGCGTTCCACTGGTCAAGCACCCAAATAGCGGTCTTATCGTGTCTTAAATAGATTGCCGCATGTTGCCCAAGCCTGTCCGTCGGATATTTGCCTTTGTCATCGAATGTTGCGATTGCGGTTCCCCGAGGTATCGAGCCAACCTTAGCATCCGCAACCTTTTGCCCTCGTTTCCAGGACGATGTCGGCGGCGCCCCTGTCGCCTGGACGACAAACTCCACACATTCTGTGTTTCCCCTGGCATTCTTGAATTTCCCTTTTCCAAAAACGTCAGTTTCGCCAATCATCAAGCGGTATGCCATTTCTTTCCCATCCTTGTCTGATGATTAACACCATATATACTAGCTGCACTGCCGTCTGTCAATCTATTTCTCCTCCAACAACAGCTGGCCGAGACTCACAAATTGTCAGTCCATTAGTGCGATAACGGATGGGCTATCAAAAGTTATGCACCGTAAGAAACTACGTCCCCAAAGTTCTGTTTAGAAACTGCTTTATCATCTCATACTGATTTTCTTGAAGAATAGCTATAGAAAAACGGTGGACTTGATCCTCAGAGTCTCTGAAGGCACAGATTTCGCGGACCGGATACCGTCTGTCGTTTTTAAAAACCTTATTTTGGAGTTGGTCTCCGAACCGCTCAAGCGCAATGGACGCAAATACCTCTTGTACCGGAATCGACGCTTCGTATCCCGGAATTCTGACCGTCTCTTTGCTTTCGAGGCCTTTCAGAAGATTGCTTATCGGGATACCCTCTTTTGCCGTAGTGTAGATGAAACGTGCGAGCTGGTCGCTCGAGTTGATTTCGTTAACCTCCAAAGCTTTGATGGTTTGCCCAAGAAGAAGCAGAACTATGGAAGCAAGCAAAATGAGATATTTCATTGATCCCCATGCATAACGTGCTGGTCACCTGCGCGGCGGACAGAGACCGGCATACCTTAAAGCCTCAACGGATGTCAGCCAGCTATTCCTCCGCGTCAGGTGCACTAGCTGGTTATGAGTTGTTTTGGTCCGGTCCGGGTACATGGGTTACACTTTATTCCAGGGACATAGGTGACACTTTTCTTCTCGTTTTGGGATTACAGCACTCAACGATACCCGTCTGTCGTACCGGCACCCGCTCGATCACGTCCTCGATCTTCATGGTCTTTTCACGAAATCTTCCAATCAGCAGTTCACAGAAATATACATTATGTATACCATCCTCCACTTCTTCAAAGCCAATATATTCTTCCGCAAGGGTACTGCTTACCTGTACCCAGCGGTTGCTCCATCGTATCCCGTTGTTCCTTGAAACTCTACGTACCTCGAAGTGATAAGGGTAATCGAAGTGGGTGAGCTTCTTCGGCATGCGTCTTGAGGAAGGGACATAGATCGAGGAAGGTGTCCTTTGAAGGAGAGCTTCATGCGGCCGTTCCCTGTTGTACTCCTTCCGGAAGGCATCGAAGCGCTTTTGCTGCAAGACAAGATTCTTCTCCGGAGGAATGGTGGCTTCTTTTTTCAGCGTCTGGTGCATGCGTTCATGCTTGCCGTTCTGCGAGGGTTTGCCCGGTTCGATCTGCTCGGGATAGATCCCCAGCTTGACCCACCAGACGGAGAGGGTTGAAAGCCGAGCCAGAGCGTTTGAAGCAAAGGGGACACCATTGTCGGTGCGTATCCTCCGGGGAAGACCATACTCTCGGAAGAGCCGCGTAAAGTGAGCTTTTGTCCCTTCTAACGAGATAGCTGGATGGGCATGGCAGCCTAAAAGATAGCGGCTCTTCATATCACAGACGGTGAGCGGATAGCAGTACAGGCCGTTTCTCATCTTGAAGTGGCCCTTATAGTCGGCGCTCCAGATATCATTCGGTTGCCGGGCGATCGTTTGGGGACAGCCAGGATGTTTCCTGCGGAGTCTTCTTTTTCCAGGAATGATAAGCCCCTTTCGCTTCAGGATGTCGGCTGCGGTTGATACCGCAGGAAGGTCAGGGTAGCGGCGTTCAAGAATCGCAAGAAGCTTTTTCGGCCCCCACGTGGGGTGCTTTCCTCGCTCTTTGACGAGAGCTTCGATGATTGCATCGTCGGTGAGATGGGGACACGTGTGGGGACGCCGCGATTGATCTGCCAGAGCGCACGATCCGCCTTCCTCATAGCGCTCAACCCACTTGTAGCCGGTCTTTCTGCTGATACTGAACTGCAGGCACAGCTCGTTGAAGGGGAAATACTCTTTCAGGTACTCTGCGATAAAACGCACTCTCTGGTCCATGACGGTAACTCCTTTCCAACCCATAAGCAGCACCTCCACTGCTTATGAAGTAGTACAAAAGTGTTACCTATGTCCCCAGAATAATCTGTCACCTATGTCCCCGTTCGGTCAATTTGATCTACTGTGAACTGATACGTCAATTCTTATTTATCCGGGCCTCCACCAAATAGACGGCATTACCTCTCCGGGCAATGTAATGAAGGCTATCAGGAGAGTCAAATGGAATCTTTCCCCTGCCTGAAGTAATGATACTATCGTACTGTTTCCCTTCTTTACCATCTATCGCCACCAACCACTTATTGTCTACCTGAGCCGCATACGCCACCCGCTTGCTGTCGGGGCTGAAGCCAGGACCAGAGGTACCAATGCTGTCATACTGCTTTCCCTCTTTCCCATCAACGACCACGGACTGCTTCGCACCTAGCTGCGCCCCGTAAGCCACCCGCTTGCTATTGGGGCTGAAAATGGGGCCTGGGACTAGGACGAGGTCGTACCGTTTTCCCTCTTTCCCATCTACGACCACGAACCACTTTCCAGTTACCTGCGCACCGTACGCCACCCGTTTGCTGTCGGGGCTGAAGGGGGCGCTGGGCGCTCCGATGCTATCGTACTCCTTTCCCTCTTTCCCATCCACGACCAGACACTGTTTACTGCCCACGACGGCCACGTAGGCCACGTGCTTGCTATCCGGGCTGAAGACGGGACCCGGCGCTCCGATGCTATCGTACTGTTTTTCCTCTTTCCCATCCATGACTACGAGGCGCTTCGTTCCTGCTTGCGCTCCATAGGCCACCCTCTTGCTGTCGTGACTGAAGATGGGACCAGGAGCCTCTAGGCCGTCGTACTGTTTTCCCTCTTGCTCATCTATCACTGCGAGCCATTTCGTACCCACCCGAGCCCCATAGGCTACCCGCTTGGTGTCCGGACTGAAGATAGCGCGGGTTGCTCCGACACCATCGTACTGTTTTCCCTCTTTCCCATCCACAACCAGACACTGTTTGCTACCCACTCGAGCCACGTAGGCGAGCCTTTTGCTGTCGGGGCTGAAGACCGGTCCTTCCGCGATGCCATCGTACTGTTTCTGCTCCTTTCCATCTACCACCAAGAAGCGTCTGTTGCCCACTTCAGCCCCATAAGCCACGGGCTACTATCCGGACTGAAGACCGGACCGGGGACCAGAATGCCGTCGTATTCTTTTCCCTCTTTCCCATCCACCACCAGCAAAATCCTATTGCCCAGCCGAGCCATATAGGCCACCCGTTTGCTGTCGGGGCTGAAGACCGGACCGGTTCCTTCGATGCCGTCGTACAGTTTTCCGGCTTTCGCATCCAGGGTCACGCATTGTTTGTTGCCCACTCGAGTGGTGTAGACCACTCGCCTGCCGTCCGGACTAGCTTTGAAGAATTCTTTTGAAGACGAGGCAAGGTCGATGGGCGCAATGAGTCTTTCAGAGACTGCCCATTCTGGAGGTTTGGTTTGGCCGTGAGCAGTTACCCCAATGCATAGAAGAAACAAGGTTATACATGACCCTACTCTCTTACAAAACATTAATCTGTTGCTCCCTTCTCTCACTTAACAATTAACTATACAGACGAATCACCGGTCATATTGGATATTGCAGAAATCCATCTGCAATATCCAATATGACCACCTGTCGCGCTCAAAAAAATACTGGTCTCCATCACACATCCAAGGGGCTCTTCACGGCTATCCCTGGTTTGTTCAGGACGTGGGTATAGATCATGGTCGTAGAAACGTCATTGTGTCCCAGAAGTTCCTGGACCGTCCTGATGTCATAGTTCGCTTCCAACAGGTGAGTAGCAAAGGAATGGCGAAAGGTATGCACGCTCACCCGTTTGGCTGTGCCCGCCAACCGGGCCGCCTCTTTGACCGCCTTCTGCACAACGTTCTCATTCACATGATGTCGTCTGACCGTGTCCGATCGGGGATCCTTGGAAAAAGCCCTTGCGGGAAAGACGTATTGCCAAGCGAATTCACGACTTGCGTTAGGGTATTTCCGCTCTAAAGCATAAGGAAGATAGACAGAACCGTACCCTTTGGAGATATCATCCTCATGGAGAAGTCTGACCCTCTCGAGGTGCTCATGGAGGGGACCCTTGAGGTTGTCGGGCAACACCGTAATACGGTCCTTCATGCCTTTGGCGTCCCGAACCAGTATGTGATTATTTCCGAAATCGATATCCTTTACCCGCAGCCTCACGCACTCCATTAATCGCAAGCCGCTTCCATAGATAAGCTTGATCGTAAGCTGCTGATCCGGAGGGACCGCGGCAATCACCTTCATGGTTTCATCTTTGGTCATCACCGTTGGCAATCGCGTCGGTTTCTTCGCCCTTATGGCGTTGATGGATTCGGCCAACTCTTTCTTGAGGACCTCTCTGTAGAAGAACAATAAGGCGTTGAAAGCCTGGTTCTGTGTAGAAGCCGATACCTTGAGGTCGACCGCCAGGTGCGAAAGAAATCTCTCGATCTCAGCACCTCCCATATCCTTCGGGTCACGGTTATTGTGGAAAAGCATGTATCTTTCGATCCACGGCAGATAGCTCTTCTCCGTCCGGATGGAGTAGTGCTTCAGCCGGATCAGGTGGCGAGCCCGGTCAAGAAGCGGTTTGGTCTGGAAAGATTTGTGCGGTGTCGGCACGCCCAAGGACGGGTCGATATCGAGTTCTTCTCCGGCAAGGACGGAAAGGATTTCATCCAGAACGCCTTTGGAGCGCTCAAAACTCCAGTACTTCCCGTCAGGATGCCACCGGCGAGTCTTGACCGTCTTAAAGCTTGGCGACGACTTCGGGATTGTACGAGAATGTCACCTTAACCCTTCCCGAAGTATCTAAGCTCATCTTTATCATAGCAGCGCTTTTGTCGGGAAAAAGCGGGCCGCTTTTACAGGCATGTACGCGGCCACGCACAGAACCCCCTTCCACAATTATAGCAGCAACCGCTGTGCTGTCAATTATTACCTATCGAAACGAGGGAAGACTGGGTCGGGCGCCGGATAAGGCTGTATGGGAAATCGGGGCTGGTGGAAGGGGTAAAAGATACCCGGAGGCACTCGAGCCGCGCGGGGCGGATGTCATGTTAGCGGCGGTGCGGATTTCGATGCATACCGAGGCGGCAAGGACGAGTGAGCGCAGGCGCGGGTTACGGGTAAACCCCATACCAAGATGGAAAAGGCTGCGCGGGAAAGAGTTTCAGATGCGCGAAGCTCCGAGCCGTGGGGATCACAGGCGTACTATGAGTACGTCGAAGAGCCACGCGGCGAAGGGCGACAAAGCAGATGAGCTCTTAACCGCGCAGCCTTTCAGGTGCCCATTTCCCAGGAGGCTAGATACTTGCGTTGTTCGCCAGTCAGACTATCTACCTTTATCCCCACCGTCTGCAGCTTCAATAGTGCCACCTGTTTGTCTATCTCCTGCGGCACGCTGTAGACGCGTTTCTCAAGACTCTTGCCCTTCTTCCAGACATACTCCGCGCAGAGCGCCTGGTTGGCGAAGCTCATATCCATCACTTCCGAAGGGTGCCCCTCGGCGCACGCCAGATTGACGAGCCTCCCCTCTCCCAGCAAATAGATTTTCTTATTGGGCAGACTGTACTCATCGATAAGGCCGCGTATTCTCTTTTTGGTCGTCTTCATCGCCTCCAGCGCTTCGATGTCGATCTCAACGTTGAAGTGGCCGGAGTTTGCGACGACGGCGCCATCCTTCATCTTTTCGAAATGCTCCTTTCTGAGCACATGGATGTCCCCGGTTACCGTTACAAAGATGTCGCCGATCTTCGCGGCGCTCGCCATATCCATCACCTGATATCCGTCCATGTGGGCTTCGAGCGCCTTCAGCGGGTCTACCTCCGTCACGATGACGTGGGCGCCCAGGCCGGCGGCTCTCTTCGTGACCCCCTTGCCGCACCAGCCGTAGCCGGAAACCACGAAATTCGAGCCGGCTATAAGCATGTTGGTCGCGCGGATAATGCCATCGATCGTGCTCTGCCCCGTGCCGTAACGGTTATCGAACATATGTTTTGTAAGTGCGTCGTTGACCGCGATCGCGGGGAAACGGAGCACGCCCTCCGCCTCCATGCTCTTGAGGCGTATCACGCCGGTGGTGGTCTCTTCGGTCGTCCCGACGATGTTATCGATCAGTTCCTGTCTCTTCTTCTGCCCGAGCGTCTTCACCCAGTTCTTGACGGTCTTGTGCAGACTTTCATAGCGCTCAAAGGCGATCATGTGCAAAGCCCCAACGAGGTCCGCGCCGTCATCCATCGTGACGTGCGGCATCAGAGCCAGCGCCTGCTGAATATGCGTGTAGTACTGGTCGGCATTCTCGCCCTTGATGGAGAATGTCTGCACCTTCACGTGTTTCACGATACCGGCAGCCACGTCATCCTGGGTACTGAGAGGGTTCGATGCGCAGACAGCAACGGTTGCGCCGCCCTCTTTCAGCGTCCTCATAAGGTTGGCTGTCTCCGAAGTCACGTGGAGGCAACAGGCTATCCGCATGCCCTTGAGAGGCTTCTCTTTGCTGAACCGCTCCCGTATCTTTCTTAAGACCGGCATTCTCCGGTCCGCCCAATCTATCCTCTCCAGGCCCGCATCGGCGAGCTTCAAGTCTTTGACGTCGTAATCCATGATATCCCCCTATACGCCCGCTGCTTTTTTGATCGCATCCACCATGTCGAGCCGTTCCCAGGTGAATTCAGGCTCCACCCTCCCGAAATGGCCGTAGGCGGCCGTCTTCTTGTAGATGGGCCTGAGAAGGTCAAGCTTCTCAATGATCTTTCTCGGACGCATATCAAAGAGCTCATTAACGATCTCCGCAATCCTGTCAGGGCTTATTTTGGCGGTTCCCTGGGTGTCGACCATGACGGAAACGGGCTTCGCCACACCGATGGAATAGGCGATCTGGACCTCCATGCGATCGGCGAGGCCTGCCGCCACGAGGTTCTTTGCTATGTAACGGGCCATATAGGACGCGCTTCTGTCCATTTTTGAAGGGTCCTTGCCGGAAAACGCGCCGCCTCCATGGCTCCCCTGCCCACCATACGTATCGACAATGATCTTTCTTCCGGTCATGCCGCAGTCGCCTTTGGGCCCACCCACAACAAAACGGCCCGTGGAGTTTACGTAAATAGTCGTTTTGTCGTCGATGAGTTCGCGTGGGATTACCTTCTTTATCACTTCTTCTATAACGCCTTCCCGTATCGCCTTGTACGTAACATCCGGGTTGTGCTGCGCCGCTATCACGACCGAGTCGATCCGCCTTGGTTTCCTGTCCACGTATTCCACGGTGACCTGGCTCTTTCCGTCGGGTCTCAAAAAGTCAAGAACCCTGCTTTTCCTCACTTCGGCAAGCCGGCGAACCAGTTTGTGCGCATAGAGAATCGACATGGGCATGTATTCTTCGGTTTCATTACAGGCATAACCAAACATCAGACCCTGGTCGCCTGCCCCCTGCTCGTGATCCGTTGATTCGTTCACGCCCATCGCGATGTCGGGCGACTGCTCGTCAATCGAGGTGATCACGGCGCAGGTCTCCCAGTCAAAACCCATGGAGGAATTGTTGTAGCCGATCTCCTTGATGGTCTGTCTCACGACGTCAGGCACGTGCACGTAGCAGCTCGTCGTTATCTCGCCTCCCACAAGGCAGAGTCCCGTTGTGACGAGGGTCTCGCACGCTACCCTCCCTTTCTTGTCCTGTGCGATGATCGCGTCAAGCACGGCGTCTGAAATCTGGTCGGCAACCTTGTCAGGATGCCCCTCAGTCACTGATTCCGACGTAAAAAGAAACCGACTCATTCCCATCTCTTTTCCTCCTTTTGATTCCTCGTATTCAGACAACTTCAGACTCCGACTTTTTCCGCGGTATCAGTCTGATGTCCCACGTCTATGGTTTAAGGTCTGTATTACAAACAGCTTCATTCCTGGAGAACATGCTCAAAATCATCAGGAAACAGCCGCTCCATTTCCTTCCTCACCAAAAGCTCACTCTCTTTCGGTGAATCCTTGGCGAGTATTTCCGCGACTAAAGTTTTGCAATAGCTATGCCTCAGGCCCCGGATGATCTTCTTTACCCTTGGGATAGAGTAAGCATTCATGCTCATCTCGTCGATCTCCAGCCCGAGCAATATAGGGACGTAGAGCGGTTCTCCGGCCATCTCCCCGCATATGGCAACCTCGATGTTATGCGCGTGCGCATCATCAATCGTTTTCTTGATCATTCTCAAAACCGCCGGGTGCAAGGGCTCATAAAGATAGGAGACATACTCATTCACCCTGTCTATGGCCAGCGTATACTGGATAAGGTCATTCGTCCCGATACTGAAAAAATCGACCTCCGCTGCCAGGAGGTCCGTGATCATGCAGGTCGAGGGGACTTCAACCATAATGCCGATCCGGATACTCGCATCAAAGTCCACCCGTTCTTGCCGCAATTCGTCCATGCACTCCTTGAGCACGGCCTTCGCTTTCTTCACCTCCTCCATCCCCGATATCATGGGGAAGAGGATCTTCAGCGGCCCATGGGCGCTCGCTCGCAAGATTCCGCGGAGTTGGGCCTTGAAGAGATCTATCTCCTTAATGCAAAGTCGGATTGCCCGTAATCCCATGGCCGGATTTATCTCTTTGGCAACCTCGATATTAGACGAAAATTTGTCGCCGCCTATGTCGAGCGTGCGTATGGTTGTGTACTTAACGGCGCTATTCTCAGCAAGCTTGCGATAGATGTGATAATGATCCATCTCCGTCGGCAACGTCTTGCTGGAAAGATAGATATACTCCGTTCTATAGAGACCCACGCCCTCGGCGCCATAACGTTCAACAATATCCATCTCCGCAAGGAGCTCTATGTTGGCGGCTACACGCACCTTGAACCCGTCCTGCGTCTCTGCTTTCAGTTTTCCAAGCCTCAGGAACTCTTTTCTCTGGGCGTAAAGGTGGGCTTGTTTCGCCAGATACTCTTTCTGCAATTCTTTGGTGGGATTCACGATCACCGCGCCTTCATCACCGTCAATGATGACCGTGTCATTGTCTTTTGCGATAGCCGTAATATTGCCGAGCCCGACAACAGCGGGGATCTCCAGCGCTCTCGCCACTATCGACGTGTGGGATGTCCGACCGCCCACGTCGGTCACAAACCCCGACGTCCTGTTCAGGTTTATCTGAATCGTATCCGCCGGTGAGAGATCATGTGCCACGATAATGCCCTTGCCCCGTATACTCTTGTCATAGATGCCTGGCACTTCCTTATTGACCATGATCCGCAAGAGCCTTTGGTGCACATAATCGAGATCACGTCCCCTTTCTCTTAAGTACGGGTCTTCAACGTTTTCGAAGCTGCTCGCAAATTTAGATACAACAATATCCAGGGCCCATTCCGCGTTAGCCTTCTTCGACTTGATCGCCTCAACCACTTCTTTCAGGAAGTATTGGTCCTGCAGCATCAGAATATGCGCGTCTATGATAAAGGCGTGCCTGCGGATGTCATCATCGAGAATGTTTTCCTTAATGCTGTTCAACTCTTCAACGGCACTCTTGATGGCATTCTGGAACTTGGAAATCTCTCTCTCGATCTGCTCTTCCTTGATCGAATATTTCTCCACATGGATCCTTCCGCGCTCCAGAAGATAGACCTTCCCTATGGCGATCCCTGACGAGACACCCTTGCCCTGCAGCACTTTGTTGACGAAAGTCTCTTCTTTCATCTTTCCCCGAACCCGTCCTCTACGAGATTCTTCAATTCTTCAAACGCCTGAGCTTCATCGACACCCTCAACCTTCACCATGATGCTGGACCCAAGGGGACAGGCCAACATCAAAAGACCCATGATGCTTTTACCATTCACCCGTGTTCCGTCCTTCTCCACCCACACCTCGGAATTGAACTCGCTCGACTTCTTCACAAACAGGGCAGCTGCCCGGGCGTGGAGGCCCAACCGATTTCTGATTGTAAGGATGCCTTCCTTCACGAGGCATCCGATCTCTTGTTTCGGAGCACATCCGTTGCAAGGTATATATTTTTCTTACCATAGTTGGAGATGAATTCGGCCAACTCGCCCAATACTTTGTCCCGCCTGTATGTGACGACCTTGATCAGCATAGGAAGGTTCACCCCGGTTACCACCTCCACTTTTCCTGTTTCCAAAAAAGAGAGACTGATATTCGATGGCGTTC
The DNA here is from genome assembly GCA_963835605.1 of uncultured delta proteobacterium. Classification (GTDB taxonomy): domain Bacteria; phylum Desulfobacterota; class Syntrophorhabdia; order Syntrophorhabdales; family WCHB1-27; genus JADGQN01. The sequence goes on from CAWIHO010000021.1 coordinate 19,692, forward strand.
CGCCAAACATATCAGTCAGTATGATCGCTCCTTCTCCCGAGTTCACGCTTTTGAGAGCCCCTGTCACCGTGCCTTTGATCTTCTCCACGTCTTCATCCGGAAAGATATCCACATAGGTGAACTGCTCCTGTTTGCCCACAATCAGCTCCGTGGCGGCAACCATCTCGCGGGCAAGATTAAAATGTGCCACGACAACGATCCCGATCATCGCTCCTCCCTCTCAACGTCCCTGTGGATTGAGGACATCTTGTAACCCATTGCACGCAAGTGATGCTCCAGTTCGGCCACCACGGATACGGACCTGTGCCTGCCGCCTGTGCATCCTATGCCGATAGTGAGATAACTCTTGCCCTCTTTTTCAAAAAGCGGCAGCAGATACATAAGAAAATCGAGCAGCATGGGAAAGAACTTACCATAAACTTCATTCGACTTTACATACCCGATCACATCAGGCTCCAGCCCGGACTTTTCCCGCAGTCCCCTGACGAAGAAGGGGTTCGGCAGGAAACGTACGTCAAGGACGATATCAGCCTCCAGGGGAATACCATAGGCATAGCCGAAGGAGACAAGATTGATGTTCATCCTCTTTTCATCCTGTCCGTAAGCCCTGAGCACCAGGTTACGCAGCCCGTGCGTGGTGTACTGGGACGTGTCAATCACGTTGTTCGCCATTTCCTTGATCCAGCTCACCTGTTCTCGCTCAGTCTGCAGGGCATCCTTGATGTTCAATTCGGCATAGAGAGGATGGGCTCTTCTGGTTTCCGTGAATCTCCTGAGGAGGGTCTCGTCACCACTTTCGAGAAATACGAGCTCTGCCTGATATTTCTCTTTGACATTCTTGAGGATCTCCCTCCCCTCCTCAAAAAACTCCCGCTCCCTGATATCGATGACGAAGCCGCAGCGGGCTATCCTCTCGCCCGCCAATTCATATACTTCCAGGAATTTCTGCAGCAGGAAGAGCGGAAAGTTGTCAACACAAAAAAATCCGGCATCCTCGAGCGCCTTGAGAAAGGTCGTTTTGCCGGACCCTGAAATCCCGCTCACTATCACTACTTTCATGCTTTGCCCTTCTTCTGCAAGGAGCGCAGAATTTTTTCATCGAGGCTCTTGGCAGTGTGAATGCCCCCTTGCTTCAGCACATGATTCCTGCAGGCAAGCTCTACAACCGCGGACGCATTCCTGCCGGGGCTCACGGGGATTCTCACGAGAGGAAGGTCTATGCCGAGCAGCCCGTATTTCTCATCCTTCAGGCCGATCCTCTCATATTCCATCGTCTTATCCCAGTCCACAAGCTCAACGACAAGCTCGATCCTGGTCTTCTCACGCACCGCTGAAACTCCAAAAAGGTGCCTGATGTCGACAACACCGATGCCGCGGATTTCGAGCAGGTTTCTTATCATCTCAGGTGCATCCCCGATCAGGTCAAAGGCTGCCATTTTCTTTACCTGTATGGCATCATCCGACACCAGGCGATGTCCACGCATAATCAGCTCGAGAGCATTCTCGCTCTTGCCTATGCCGCTTCTTCCGACCATCAATACCCCAACCCCCATGATCTCCATAAGCACGCCATGCACGACCGTGGAAGGGGCAAGTTCCTCCTCCAGGTACCTCATAACCCGGTCTATGAAGGTCGAACTCACGAGTTTCGTTCGCAGAAGGGGAATCTCCCGTGCATCCGCTTCCCTGAGGAATTCCTCGGGTACCTTCAGGTTTCTGGTCACGATAAAGCAGACAACCTCCTGTCCGCAAAGCTCCTTAATGATGCGTTCTCTTTCTTCCGCCTTCAGCTGCCTGAGAAATGAGATTTCGGTGTTGCCGAGGATCTGCACCCGGTGCGGGTGAAGATAGACCATGAAGCCTGCTACGATAAGGCCGAGCTTCTGTATTCTGGGATTATATATCTTTTTAGATAGGCCTATTGAGCCGGCAATAACTTCCAGCTCGAACCCATACGTCTTGTTCTCGAGAAGCTCCTGGACCGTTATTCCCTTCATCCACTAAATTTCTTGTCCTCCTCCACGATATCTTTGTAAACCTGGGGTGCACTTATCTCTTCGATTAGTTTTTTCCTGAACGATGCATCCCTCACGATCCTGGAGATCCTCGACAACATTTTGAGGTGCAGACCGGTACTCTCTTCAGGCGCCAGGAGCAAAAAGAAGATATGCACGGGCTGACCGTCTATCGCCCCGAAGGCTATGCCTTTCGCTGATCTCCCGAAGGCGCAGAGCACGTTTTGCAGTTTCTTCATTTTGCCATGGGGGATAGCCACTCCGTCACCTATACCGGTACTTCCCAGCTTTTCACGATCAAGGATTACTTTGACGGCTTCTTCCACATTCTCAACAAGCCCCATTTCCTTCAGCGCCGAAACGAGCTCCGTCAGGACCTCTTCCTTTGTTTCCCCTTTGAGATCGGCAATCACGCATGTTTCTCTGAGGGCATCACCGATGTTCATGAGACTCTTCCCGCCGTCTCTATGAGGCCGTAGTTACCATCCTTCCGCTTGTACATAACGCAGACATTCCCCCGCTCAATACCTCGAAAGATGATAAAATTATTCCCTGATGCAGCGAGCTGCATAGCCGCCTCCTCAGGGTCCATCGGCTTGGCATCTACGGGTTTGGTCACAAAGATTTTCGCGCCTTCCTCTTCGAGCGCCCTCGATACAAACTTCCGCTTCGTCTCTCTGTAGCGCTTCACTTTATCTCTGAACCGCTTCAGCCTTCCTTCAAGCTTATCTACAATCCGATCCACCGCTGCATACATATCGTCCATTACTTCATGCGCATTGATGACAGCGCCGTTGAGCGTAAACATGACATCAACCCGCTGCCTGTAAGTCCGTTCCACGGACAGCACCACGTGCAGATCAAGAGGAGTCTCCACATATTTCTGAAGCCTCACGAGCTTCTCTTCCACGTATTGTTTCAATGTATCATCAGGCGCAACATGGCGAAAACTTATACTGATATCCATGGTTCCTCCGGATCAATAAAATCGACTGACAGTCACCAAAATAAGGTACAAGGCTACCAGACAGCACAATTCCTGTCAATGCAATTCAATCCAGTCGTCTTCTCTCTCTCGATGACTGGATGTGCAGCACTTCCCTGTATTTTGCTACCGTTCTTCGGGCAATTCTTATATTGTGTTGGTTTTTCAAAAGAGCAACGATCTCTTCATCCTTGAGCGGACTTTTCCTATCCTCTTTCGAGATGATCTCAGCGATCAAATCCATGACGGCATCCGTGGAAACCGCTTCCCCGTGATCGCTTCCCACCCCCGTGGTAAAGAAGAATTTCATTTCGTACACCCCCGACGGGGTCCCCATGTACTTGTTGGTCGTGATCCTGCTGACGGTCGATTCGTGGACTCCGATATAATGCGCAACGTCCTTGAGGATCAAAGGCTTCAGGTGGCGTATGCCTTTTTCAAAAAATTCCGACTGAAAATCGACGATGCTTTTCGAGACGAGATAGAGTGTCTTCTGTCTCTGTTCAAGACTCTTCATGAACCACTCGGCCTGTTTGATCTTCTTCTTGATATAGTCCCGGGCATCACCATTCACTTTCTCATCGCCGTGCAGATTCATGTAATAGCGGCTCATCCTCAGTTCGGGAATCCCCTCATCGTTGAGGAGAACGTCAAAGGTGCCATCTTCTGTCTTGATCACGTACACATCCGGAACGACGTAGATGGTCTGGTCGCTCTCATAATTCCGTCCGGGTTTTGGATCAAAGCTCTTGATCTTGTCGAAGACCTCCCTGATCTTCTCTATCGGGTATCCCGTCTTCTTCGCAATCTCCCGCAAATCCATCTTTCGGAAAAACTCAAAATAGGAGTTCACGACCTCTTCGAAAACGGGGTCTTTCTCGCCCTTCTCCTCATACTGGATCAGGATGCATTCTCTCAAATCTCTCGCACCCACCCCTGCCGGGTCCAGCTTCTGCACTTTCCGAAGAACCGCCTCCAACGATTCGACCGGTATGCCTGAAACCTCCGCTACCTCCTCGAGCGACGAGGCGAGGTAGCCATTGTCGCTGATATTTTCTATGATCCATTCAGCCCAGAGGCGTTCATCCCGGCCAAAATCTGAAGAAACGCCGACCTGCCAGCGCAGGTAATCGCGGAGATCGCTCGCCTTTTTGCCGATGTTCTCGTAGTCAGGATAATCCTTTTCTTCCCTGCCGAGGAAATCCTCGGACGGTGAGAATCTTTCAAGCCATTCCGCGATCTCTTCTTTCTTTTGGGCTTCTTTCTCTTCGGCCGCCGGTGCTGCCGCAGCTTCTTCCTCGATCTCCAGCACAGGGTTATCTTTGATCTCCTGCTCGATCGCCTCGATCAACTCCATCTGCGAGAGTTGAAGCAGCTTAATCGCCTGCTGGAGCTGCGGTGTAAGCACTAACTGCTGGGCTAGCTTTTGGGTCTGTTTAAGTTCCAACATCTAAATAAAATTCCTCTCCAAGATAGACCTCACGCACTACCTTGTTATTTACTATCTTGGAGGGATCCCCCTCAAGTATTATTTTCCCCTCGCTCATGATGTAGGCCCGGTCACAGATAGGCAGCGAGTCTCTTACGTTGTGATCGGAGAGCAGGACTCCTATCCCCCTCCTCTTCAGCCCGGTGACAACCTTCTTCAAATCCGCAACGGAGATTGGATCAATGCCGGAAAAAGGCTCATCCAGGAGCATGAATCGGGGAGTCATCATAAGGGCCCGAGCCACCTCCAGACGCCGTCGCTCCCCTCCGGAGAGGAGGTCTGCATTATTGGAGGCAAGATGTTCCAGCTTGAATGATTCAAGTAGTTCCTGCACCTTATGGTCGATGACCTCACGGTCCGTCTCGTGAAACTCCATGATCGACTTGAGATTATCCGCGACACTCAGCTTCTTGAAAATGGAAGGTTCCTGCGGCAGATAGGTGATGCCCTTTCTCGCCCTCATAAACATGGGAAGAGATGTGATCTCCTCCTCATCGAGACTGATCTTGCCGATATCAGGCCTCAGAAAGCCGACCACCATATAGAAGCTCGTGGTCTTGCCTGCACCGTTAGGTCCAAAAAGGCCCACAACCTCGCCCGTGTTGACGTCAAAGCTCGCGTCGTTCACAACCCGCCTCGCGCCAAACGACTTCGATAATCCTTGAGCCCTTAAAGTTGATTCTACCTTCACCGCTCTATTCTCATTTTTGGCCCCACGACGGAGAATTTTCCTGTTGAGAGGCTGTAGACGATCGACTCACCTTCCATGTCCACCTTGTCCTTGATTATCTCGGGTGAATCTTCAAGAGTCACCCTATCATCCCTTAAATAATATACTGCTCTTCCGCTTTTGGCAAGCGTGCCTTTTGAGTTGAGCCTCACCTTGCCCCGTGCGTCCAGTTTATCGACGGCGTCTCCCGTGCTGGTTATGTCTATCGTGTCACAGAACAGGGTCATATCTTCACCCTTCACCGCAACGCTGCCGCTGAAGGTATAGATGTTTTGTTTGACATTATAGGAAAATCTGTCCGATGAGAAGTTGAACCGACGGGTCTCCGTCTCGACCGTTCCGTGTACATCCTTTTCAATATCCACCACTTGCTTCTCGGTGTCAGCAACCATCCCCAGGCCTTGCAACGTAAGCCTCTTCCCTTTCAGGTCGACCTGATTCCGGCTCGATACTTTAGAGCTCTTGAAGTCAAAATCCATGCTCTTGCTTTTGACCGTATACTCGTCCTTGTAAATGATTTCCACGTTATCGACTCTTCCCTTTTCCGCTTCTGTGTCCAGCTCGCCCTTGTCTCCCTTGAACAAGACAACCGTATCAGGCCTGGGCCTGTAGGAGCCCTCAATCTGCTCCAGCTCTACAACCGGTTTATCGATAAATTTCCTTGCGATTTTAGCCCTCAACTCCCAGTCAATCGCCCCTTTCTTTTCTCCGGAATACTTCACATCACGGAATACTATTACCCTCTTCTCTTCTTCGACAACGTGAGCGGCGTGGCGGTCCGGTCTCTTAACGAAGAAGTACCCGGAATAAAGCAAGATACCGATTGCAAATCCGGATGCGATATAACCCGCCAGGCTTCTTCGATTCATCGACCCTCATACGATCTTTGCCTTGAGCAGGTCATGAATATGGATGAGTCCCACGGGTCGTTTATCTGTCGATCTCTCAAACACGAACAGGGACGTTATCGCAAACTCTTCCATTTTCTTCAAGGCATAGGCTGCCAAGGCATCCTTTTCAATACCCTTGGGGTTGTGTGTCATGACATCCCGGGCCTGCTTCTCCAGCACGTTGTCATACCGCTCCAGCGCTCTTCTCAGATCACCATCGGTTATGATACCCAGCAGCTCCCCTTCCTTGTTGAACACGCCGCTCACGCCGAGCCTCTTGGATGTTACCTCCAGGATCACGTATTTCATCATCGCGTCCTCGTACACCCTCGGCAATGCCTCACCCGTATGCATCAGGTCCTCTACTTTGAGCAAAAGCTTGCGCCCCAGGCTTCCTCCCGGGTGGAGCAAGGCAAAATCTTCCGTCTTGAAATTCCTCTCCCTCATGAGCGCAACAGCAATTGCGTCTCCAAGAGCCAGTGTGGTAGTCGTGCTGGAGGTAGGAACCATATTGTAAGGGCAGGCCTCCTCCACCTTCACGTTAAGCACACAGTCTCCGCAGCTCGCTATCGTCGAGTCCGGCTCGCCTGTTATGACGAGCGCAGGGATGCCCATTCTCTTTATCCAGGGGAGCATCTTGACCACCTCTTCGGTCTCCCCGCTATACGATACGATGAAGAAGACGTCGCCTTTCTGAACCATGCCAAGGTCCCCGTGAAGGGAGTCGGCAGGATGCAGATAAACAGCCGGGATGCCGATACTGGAGAAAGTTGAGGCTATCTTCTTCGCAATGAGCCCGGACTTGCCGATGCCCGTGAATACCACCCTTCCGGAGCATGAATTGATCGTCTTGACGACCTCGTCAAACTCGGGCCCCAGCCGCTCCATCACCTCGGTGATGGCCTCTGCCTCTTTCCTGAGGACTTCTTTCGCTACCTTCAGCAATTCACTCATAGAGCGGCCTCTATCTTTCGCAGGGTGGCGAGCATGGCAGCCAGACTATCCAGATCGATAGAGTTGGCTCCATCGCACCGCGCCCGGGCAGGCTCCTCGTGCACTTCCATAAAGACCGCATCGATGCCCACGGCAACCGCGGCCCTGGCCAGCGGAAAGACAAACTCCCGTTCGCCGCCGGATGCACCGCTCGCTGCTCCTGGCATCTGGACGCTGTGGGTCGCATCAAAGACTACAGGATATCCCAGGCCTCTCATGACCGGGATGGCCCTGAAATCGTTCACCAGCGTATTGTAGCCGAAGAAGGTGCCTCGCTCCGTGACGAGGATACGGTTATTCCCGGTGGATTCGACCTTATCGATAGCATACCGTATCTCGGCAGGAGAAAGAAACTGCCCTTTCTTGATATTCACCGTCTGGCCCGTATTCCCGCAAGCGACGAGCAGGTCGGTCTGCCTCGACAGCAAGGCAGGCACCTGAAGGATATCAGCGACGCGTGCGGCAGCCCGCGCCTCCTCCGGTGAATGGACGTCGGTGAGAATCGGCACGCCTGTCCGATCCTTAACTTCTTTCAGGATCCGCAAGCCCTCCTCCAGGCCCGGGCCGCGAAAGCTCGATACTGAGGTCCTGTTGGCCTTGTCGTATGAAGACTTAAAAACAAACGGTATGTGAAGGCCGGACGTGATCTCCCTGAGCCTCTCCGCTGTGCGGAGGGTGATCTCCCTCCCCTCTATAACGCACGGACCTCCGATAAAAACAAATGGCTTTCTGCCGAAGGTAATTGTCCCGACTTTTACTTCTTTTTGCACTTTGTCCGATCCTGCCGCTTTTTCAAAGAGGCCTTGATGAATTCCCTGAACAGGGGGTGCGGTTTGAACGGCTTCGATTTGAACTCCGGATGAAACTGACAGCCGAGGAACCACGGATGCCCCTTGAACTCGATGATCTCCACAAGTCTCTCATCGGGCGATATGCCGGTTACTTCAAGCCCCCACTCCTCCAGGCGATCCCTGAAAACCAGATTGAATTCGTACCTGTGCCGGTGGCGCTCATGGATCAAATCCTGATTGTATGCCTTATAGGCGTGGCTTCCGGGCTTAAGGTTGCACGGGTACGCGCCGAGCCTCATGGTGCCCCCCTTGTCAGACGTTGTGTCTCTTTTCTGCACGCGTTCATCCCGGTCAACCCACTCTTCCATCAGGTAGATGACCCCATACGCTGTATGCTCATCGAACTCCGTACTGTTTGCACCCTTCAGTTTTGCGAGGTTTCTCGCAATCTCTATGACGGCAAGCTGCATCCCTAAGCAGATCCCAAAGAAGGGGATCTTCTTCTCCCTTGCATAGTTGATAGCGTTAATCTTTCCCTCAATGCCTCTCGACCCGAAGCCCCCGGGCACAAGCACCCCGTCCACGTCGGAGAGATGCCTCAACACATCCTTTTCCAAGTCCTCAGAGTCCACGTAGCGGAGGTTCACTTTGCAGCCGTTGGCAATGCCCCCGTGGGTAAGTGCCTCAGTCAGGCTCTTGTAGGAGTCGGTCAGTTTCACGTACTTTCCTACAACAGCGATCTCCACTTCCTTTTTCGGCTCCCGGACCGCATCGGCAATCAACTGCCATTTTGCAAGATCAGGCTTTTTGGCCCAGATATTGAGGAGCGCCGTGATCTTGTCGTCGAGCCCCTCACGGTTGAACATGAGAGGTACTTCGTAAATGTTGGCCACATCCTTGGCCGTTATGACCGCATCTTTATCGACATTACAGAAGAGCGCAATTTTATCTTTCAGGGCCGTGGGGAGAAATTCTTCAGTCCGGCAAAGGAGGATATCGGGCTGGATACCGATTTCGCGCAGTTCCTTGACGCTGTGCTGCGTCGGCTTCGTCTTCATTTCTCCCGCGGTCTTGATGAACGGGACCAGGGTGAGGTGGATGAAAAGGGAGTTTTCTTTTCCGAGATCGTTGCGAAGCTGCCTGATGGCCTCCAGAAAGGGCAGACTCTCGATATCTCCGACAGTGCCCCCGATCTCCACCATGACAACGTCGATCCCCTCGTCCACATCGAGGATGCGTTTCTTGATCTCGTCCGTGATGTGCGGTATTACCTGGACGGTTCCTCCCAGGTATTCACCCCGGCGCTCTTTGGATATGACCGAGTCGTAGACCTGGCCCGTGGTGAAGTTGCTCCTCTTGGAGACAACAGCGTCCGTGAAGCGCTCGTAGTGTCCCAGGTCAAGGTCGGTTTCAGCGCCGTCATCGGTAACGAAGACTTCGCCATGTTGAAAAGGATTCATGGTCCCGGGGTCTACGTTGATATAAGGATCGAGCTTCTTGAGGGTGACCGTCAGACCCCGTGCCTCCAGGAGCGCTCCGATCGAGGCTGAAGCCAGGCCTTTCCCGAGAGAAGAAACAACACCGCCCGTCACAAATATGAATTTCTGTCTCATCATCTACCCCTTGAGAAAGCGCGTAATCATCTCTTCGCCATTCATGGTTACGTCGCCGGCGTTCTCATGATAGGAGCGTCCGGACCCGTTCTGCCCATCCTTCTGTCCATGCTTCCGCGGGCCATGCTTCTGATAGATCACAAAGGGCACCGGGCAGGCATAATGTGTGCGCAACGATAAAGGTGTAGCATGGTCCGTCGTCAAAAGAAAGCGCACATCATCCCCCGTATTGCCAAGCAGATATTCAAGGATTCCTTTGTCTATCCGTTCGATGGCCCTGAGTTTCTCCTTCAGGCTGCCATTATGCGAAGCCTCGTCCGGGGCTTCAACATGGACATAGACAATGTCATGGCGGCCAAGAAGCTCGAGTGCGGCACGTGCCTTAGCTCCATAATCGGTATCCAGGTAACCGGTGGCGCCCTCGACCTCGGGCGTCTCAAAACCCGCAAGAGCACCGATCCCTTTGATCAGGTCCACAGCGGTAACGGCAGCGCCTCTCACGCCATATTTCTCCACATAGGGCGGAAAATAAGGCTTCTTCCCCTGACCCCAAAGCCAGATGCTGTTGGCCGGCTTGAGACCCCTTTCCTGCCGCCTCTTATTCACGGGATGGTCTTTGAGAAAAAGCTGTGAATCACTCATCAATCTCACGAGCGTGGAAGCCCCTTCTCCTTTGGGAAGGTAGTCAATCACTTCCTTATCGAGGATATCGTGGGGCGGCGTCGTCTGCATGGCCTCCTTGCCATTCTTCCAGATCATGAGATGGCGGTAACTGACTCCGGGATAGAAGCGGAATTCATCATTTTCTGTGGCACCTCCTATGGCGCCCTGCAGATCGCGCACCAGCTCGGCAGCTTCCTCTGTCGTGATGTGTCCGCCGCTGTAATCACCCATGACGACCCTGGGCAGACTCGCATCCAGGTAGACCAGGTTGCAGCGGAAGGCGATATCCGTCTCATGCATAGTGACTCCCATGCCGTATGCCTCTATGGGGGCCCTACCCGTGTAATATTTTGCGGGGTCATAACCAAAAATGGACATGCAGGCAACGTCGCTGCCTGAAGGAAAACCGGCCGGGATGGTCAGCACATTGCCGCAGAAACCGTTCTGCGCCATAAGATCCATCGAAGGCTTGTTTGCTGCCATGAGCGGCGTTTTTCCGCCCAGCTCTTCAATGGGAAAATCCGCCATGCCGTCTCCGATAATCACCAGGTATTTCATATCAAAACCTCTGTTACAGCCGTTACAGTTACAAACATGACTGTTCCAGTTACGAACAATAACCGTACATCCGTTACGACGTTCCAATACGTAACTAACGCGTACTCACATTATCTTAACCGTCGTCAACCGTATCAACGTAATCAACGAGTCATTTACGCGCCGTCGCGCTGACTATAGGTCTCCCTCTTCGATCCGTATATGTACACTCGGCCCCCCAATAAACGAAAGCCGGTCGATCTTCTCTGTTGCCTGTTTCAGATTCCCCTCCGAAGCCTCGTAGGTGAGCATGACAATAGGCACATAGTCTTTTTCCGTTCGTCCCTTCTGAGTAACGGCTGCAATGCTGATACCATACTCACCGAGGATGCCCGAGATTTTCGAGAGCACGCCGGGCTGATCCTGAGCCTTGAATCTCATGTAGAACCGGGTGACCGATTCCTCTCCCTTCTTTATCCTTTTGCCTGTGTCTCCCGCGGCAAGGCCTCTTCTGGAACATTTTGCCGCCTTCCGGATAGCCATGTCGACAATGTCGCTCACCACCGCACTGCCCGTCGGATCTGCTCCTGCACCCTTGCCATAGTATAGACTCGGCCCGGCATGGTCACCCACCACGTAGACCGCATTGAAGACCCCGTTGACCGTCGCCATCGGGTGGCGGACCGGGATCATGGTCGGTTCCACCCGCGCCTCGATGGAACCGCCCTGTTCTTTGGCTATGGCAAGGAGCTTTATCTTGTAACCAAACTCCTTCGCAAATTCGATATCCGTGGGCTCTATACTTGAGACACCTCTTGTCACGATCTCCTGCATGGTGATGGGAACGCCGAAAGCAAGGCGCACGAGCACACAGAGCTTGTGCGCTGCGTCCACGCCCGAAATATCGAGCGTCGGGTCCTGTTCGGCAAATCCCAGCTCTTGGGCTTCTCTGAGTGCCTGGTCGAAGGTGAGCCCCTCGTCTGCCATTTTCGTGAGGATGTAGTTGCTCGTGCCGTTGAGGATCCCAAGGATATACTCAATCCTGTTCCCGATGAGACCATCCCTGATAGCCCTGATCACGGGAATGGCGCCTGCCACGGACGCCTCAAAACCGATCTCACCGCCCCCTTTCTCTGCAAGGGTAAAGAGCGCTTCACCCTTTTCCGCAAGCAACGCCTTGTTGGCTGTCACCACCCACTTTCCTGCCTTTAGCGCACCTGCTACATAGTCGTAAGCCACGCCAATGCCGCCAATCAACTCAACGCAGATATCTACCTGAGGGTCGTTGATCAGGTTCCACGCATCGCGGACGACGGCAACGCCGTCAGCTTCGATCCCTCTGGAGCGCTCAGGATCAACCTCCGCGACCTTGACGACCCGTACGTCAACGCCCGTTTTCCGCTGAATCAGATGGCCGTATTGTTTGAGGATATTATAGGTGCCCCGGCCAACAGTACCGAGGCCTATGATGCCGACACCGATCATCTCTTACGCGAGCTGAGCATTAGACTTCTGACACCTTTGACCGCCTGCCGGATCCTATGCTCATTCTCAACGAGCGCGAACCGGACATACCCTTCGCCGCACTCACCGAAGCCGATACCCGGTGAGGCAGCAACCTTCGCCTCTTGCAACAGCTTTTTGCAGAAATCGAGAGAGCCCATCGAAGCGAATTCATCCGGTATCTTGGCCCAGACAAACATCGTACCCTTGGGTGACGGTACGTGCCATCCCGCCCGGTTGAGCCCTGAGATCAGGGTGTTTCTTCTTCTTCGATACTTCTCCACAATTTCGTGAACGACCTCATCATCGGACTTCAGTGCGGTGATAGATGCAATCTGAATCGGCTGAAACACACCATAATCCAGGTAACTTTTGATCTTTGAGAGGGCAAGGATCATCTTTCGATTTCCTACGGCGAATCCGACCCGCCATCCCGGCATGCTGTAACTTTTGGAAAGCGAAAAGAACTCAACGCCTATCTCCTTCGCCCCTTTCACCTGGAGAAGGCTGGGAGCCTTATACCCGTCAAAAACCAGATCAGCGTAGGCCAGATCGTGAATCACCATCATGTTGTGCTCTTTAGCAAAAGCGACGAGCTTCTCGAAGAAATCAAGGTCCACAACTTCTGTTGTAGGATTATTCGGAAAGCTCACGATCAGCATCTTTGGCTGCGGCCATGTCGTCTTGATCGCCCAGCTCAGCCGTTCGATAAACTGGTCGATCGGCAGAAGCGGCAGGGTCCTGAGGTCTCCTCCGGCTATGACCACGGAATAGGTGTGTATAGGATACGTCGGCTCCGGCACGAAGACCACGTCACCCGCATTGATCGTAGCGAGCACGAGGTGGCTGATGCCCTCTTTCGCTCCCATGGTCACGACCGCCTCTGTCTCCGGATCTATGTCAACACGGTACCGTCTCTTGTACCAATCCGAAATGGCTAACCTCAGTTTGTAGATTCCTCTGCTTACCGAATACCGATGATTCCGGGGGTTCTTCGCAGCCTCGACCAGTTTCGCAACGATCGCTTTCGGGGTCTCAAGGTCAGGGTTGCCCATACCCAGGTCGATGATATCCTCACCCTTTCGCCTGGCCTCAATCAGGAGATCCCGCACGATGTTGAACGTGTAAGGCGGGAGCCTCGAAATCCTGTAAAATTCTTCCATCCCATGAAGTTACCATATGGAACGCTGACAATCAATAGGCGGAAGAACGGCCGACATGCTATACTGAGCTGGTATGCTAGGAAGAGGCGTAGTCCCCCGGAGAATATCCTACATCGTTTGCATCATACTCTTCATCATTCTTCTGGGCACCGTCGGCTTCAAGATGATAGGGGGCAGTAAGACAAGCTGGCTCGATGCCCTCTTCATGACAGCGACTACCATCACTACCGTCGGATACGGGGATGTAATAGGACTCGGCGATAAGCCGGCAGGAAAGGTCTTTACCATTATCTATGTTTTGCTTTCAACCGGCACCATCCTGTACGTTTTTACGAGCTTGGCTGCTTACATTATCGAGGGGGAGCTCAGAAAAATGTTCAGGCGACGGTCGATGGAGAGGAGGATCGCAAAGATGAAGGATCATTATGTCGTATGCGGCATCGGCATGGTAGGGCTCTATATCGTGCACGAACTCTATCAGAGCAAGCATCAGCAGGTAGCCGTGGACAGCGACGAGGGAAAAACAGAAGTCTTGAAAGCACATAACGTCAACATAGATCTGGTGGTTGGAGATGCAACGGATAATGAGGTTCTTGAGATGGCGATGGTCCGTCACGCCAAGGGACTTTTTGCCACCACGAATTCAGACAATGACAACGTCGTAATCTCGCTGACCGCGAAGCAGCTCAATCCGGAACTACGCGTGATTGCCCGTTGCAATGACACCAAGAACATCGACAAGATACGCCGGGCCGGGGCAGATGCGGTGGTGGCCCTCAACTATATAGGTGGCTTGCGCATGACCTCGGAAATGTTGCGACCGCATGTGGTAACACTGATCGATGCAATGTTGAGAGACAGATCATCGCAAGTACGGGTGGAAGAGCTCCAGCTGCCGAACCGTTCGCCGTATGTGGGCAAATCACTTGAGGAAGCCGATTTCAGGGCCGTGGGCAATATCCTGACCATCGCGCTAAGAAAGGAACATGGGGAATGGATCTATAACCCCATGCCAAACGTCCTCCTCGAAAAGAATATGCACCTGATATTCCTCGCAACCCCCGAGGAGCGAGATCTGTTGAGAAGCCTTCTAGCGGGAGAGAAGCACCTCGAGCGACCCGCAGCCTTGACAGTAGCCGGGTGACATGGTAGGTTTTCACGCATGAAAGTAGCTATTTCCGGAAAAGGCGGAGTAGGAAAAACCACCCTGGCCGGCGTCATGTCGCGCATACTTGCCGACCAAGGGTACAAGGTCCTCTCCATCGATGCTGACCCTGACTCAAATCTCGCAAGCGCCATCGGCATAGAGCCGGGCAAGCTGAAAGATGTCAAGCCGCTTGCGCAGATGAAGGAATTTATTGAAGAGAGGACCGGGTCAAAGCGGGGGGCTTACGGTTCGTTTTTCAAGATGAACCCGAAGGTGGATGATATTCCGGAGAAATTCTCGGTTTCCAAGGATGGGGTCAGGCTGCTCGTTCTTGGAACCATACCGCAGGGCGGCGGTGGCTGCTTTTGCGGGGAGAACGTATTACTCAAGAGCCTTCTTTCGCACCTCTTTGTGGAACGTGATGAGTACGTAGTCGTCGATATGGAGGCTGGTCTGGAACACCTTGGTAGAGGCACGACGGCGTATATGGACGCCCTGATCGTCGTGGTTGAGCCGGGCCAACGGAGCATGCAGACAGCACGCCAGGTCAAAAGCCTCGCTGATGACCTTGGTGTCAAGAGGGTCTACATAGTGGGTAACAAGGTGGTAGCCGAACCTGACGTCGCGATGATGAAAGAGCACCTTGCAGGGCTTCCCTTCCTCGGCTACATGAGCCAGAACGAGAAGATCCTCGAAGCCGACAAACTCGGTGTTTCTCCTTATGATCTGGATGACAAAATAAGGTCGGAGGTGTCAAGAATCATCGAGGCCCTTTCCAAAGAAATGACAAAGAAATGAAATGAGGAGAGTTCTCTCTTTCCTTAACCTGGTAATCACCACGATCGTTCTTTCCACAGTTGCCCTCTGCGCCTCTCCCTTCGACAGAGGAGGCAAAATTTCCCGCAAGCTCTCACGCCTGTGGGCACACATATATCTCCGTATTGCGGGCGTCAAGGTCTCCGTAACCGGGATCGAAAAAGTTGCGACTCCACCCTACATCTTCATGTGCAACCATCAGAGTGCGCTCGATATACACGTGCTGCTCGCTCACCTTCCCTTCTCCTTCAAGTTCATCGCGAAGAGGTCGCTCTTCTTAATCCCGTTCCTCGGTTGGGCCATGAAAAGAGCCGGCCATATAAGCCTTGACCGGGAGAATCCCAGAAAGGCGCTGAAGGCCATGGATGAAGCAGCTAAACGGATACAGGATGGCACTAACATTCTGGTCTTCCCCGAAGGCACACGGAGTTTAGATGGTAAGCTTCTCCCTTTCAAGAAAGGCGTCTTTTCCCTGGCTATGAAAGCGCGCGTCCCGATAGTGCCCGTGGGTATCCGCGGCACCTCGCTCCTCCAGCCGGAGGGATATCAGGTTCCGGTCCGAGGCGGCGCTGTTTCGATACATCTCGGAGAACCGATCCCTGTCGCGGGTCGAGGCGTCTCATACAAGGCAGAGGTCGCGGACGAAGTACGGGCGGCGATCACACGGTTAACTGCATGTCAGAAGAGCTAAGAAAAGAGATTCTCGGAATAGGCTTGCTCGGCCTCTTTCTTTTCGTCATGGCGAGCCTTGTCTCTTATCATCCCTTCGACCCGTCCATCAACACCATCTCCTCTGGCCCCGTGAAGAATCTATGCGGCAGGGCGGGCTCCTACACGTCGGACGCCCTGATCCAGCTCTTCGGCTTTATGAGTTATCTGCTTGCGGCCTGCATCCTTTTCTTTGCCGGCGTTCACGTGAAGAAGAAAAGCCTTCCGCATCCGCTCCTTCTCGCTTCCGGACTTGTTCTCCTCTTCATCTCCTTATCTATGTTGCTGCAGGTACTCTTCGGAAAATTGCAGATCAGAACGGTTTCAGTACCCTTCTCCGGCCTGGTTGGGCTGCTTCTCGAAAGGACGCTTCTCAACGTCTTCAGCAGGTTTGGCAGCATCCTCATCTCTCTCATCATGTTCGTTATATCCCTCTTTCTTATCGTACAGGTCCCCATGCTCTCCGTCATTGAGCAGAGAGTCAAGCGAAGGAAGTCCGTCGAGCGTACCAAAGAGATAAAGGTCGTGGAAGAGCCAAAACCGCCGCCGCCCAAGGAAGAGCGAAAACTGGTCCAGGAGACCTTTGAGTTCGTAAAGGAGATTGGCCCATATAAACTGCCTCCGGCCTCAGTTCTTGACGAGGTTGAAAGACGGGAAGTAAAGGTGGACAAGGAGAGCATCCAGGCTAACGCACGCATCCTTGAAAAAAAATTGAAGGACTACGGGATCGACGGCAAAGTCACGGAAGTGAGGCCGGGTCCCGTGGTCACGATGTATGAATTCGAGCCGGCTCCCGGCATCAAGGTAAGCAGGATATCGAATCTGTCGGATGATCTCGCCATGGCCCTCTCCGCTGTCTCGATCAGGATCGTGGCACCGATCCCGGGAAAATCCGTGGTAGGCATAGAGATCCCGAATAAGGTGCGCCAAACCGTTTACCTTCGGGAGATCGTAGAGTCTGACATTTTCTCCGCGTCCAGGATGTTTCTTGCCCTGGCCCTTGGCAAGACAATAGCAGGCGAACCCTTTGTGGCGGAACTGACCAAAATGCCCCATCTGCTTGTTGCCGGCTCCACCGGCTCAGGCAAGAGCGTGTCGCTCAATTCAATGATCTGCAGCGTGCTCTTCAGGGCAACACCCATGGCCGTGAGATTTCTCATGATAGACCTCAAGATGCTGGAGCTCTCTTTTTACGATGGCATCCCGCACCTCCTGCTGCCTGTCGTCACCACCGCCAAGAATGCAAAAACCGCTTTGCGCTGGCTCATCGATGAGATGGAGAGACGATATGCCGTGATGGCAGAACAGGGTGTGCGCAATATCGAGAAATACAACCAGAAGATGGCGCGCCAGGAGACAGGCAGTATTCCTTACATAGTCGTTGTCATTGACGAGCTCGCGGACCTGATGATGGTCTCCTCCAGGGAAGTGGAAGAGTATATTGCACGCCTGGCCCAGATGGCGCGCGCCTCCGGCATACATCTGATCCTGGCGACCCAGCGGCCATCCGTTGATGTGCTCACCGGTATCATCAAAGCCAACTTCCCCGCGCGCATCTCTTTTCAAGTTTCGTCTAAAGTGGACTCCCGTACCATCCTCGATTCAAATGGCGCGGAGAGTCTGCTCGGATACGGGGACATGCTTTTCTTGAGTCCCGGGCTTGGCCGGCTGCAACGCATCCATGCGCCCTACGTGTCTGAAGGCGAGATAAAGAGGATAGTGGAGTTCTTGAAAACACAAGGGTCCCCGGCGTATCACCATGAGATCCTTGAGGAGAAAGATGAGTCAGGCGCGGAAGATGAGATCGACGATGAAAAATATCAGGAGGCAGTCGACTTTGTGTCTGAGCGGGGCGAGGCCTCCATCAGCATGATTCAGAGAAAATTCCGGATCGGTTACAACAGGGCAGCCCGCATCGTGGAGCGCATGGAGCAGGAAGGCGTGGTTGGTCCTGCCACGGGCGTCAAGCCGAGAGAGGTGTTGAAGAGAAAGTGATGAAAGACAGTGAGCGAGTTACGAGTTACGAGGTTACAGGACGAAGAACACGGCACACAGAGACGTTACGGTACCCAGTCCGTACTCACTGGTCACTCGTCACCGTCACTGGTCACTGCTGGCGCGGTGATAGGTTTACTTGCGTGCCGGCTGTCCTCTTTCAGGCCGCGCCTGCCCGCGCTGACGCAGTTGACATGCTCAAGAAAACCTATGCCGGGATACAGACGGTGGAGGCGCGTTTCAACCAGAAGATCCTGATATCCACTTTAAAACGCGAGAGGGAATCGAAAGGCGAGTTTTATTACAAACGCGGCAAAGGGTTTCTCTGGAAGTATACGAGTCCGAGCCGGAAGGTCTTCTTATATGACGGGAAGGCCCTGTGGCAGGCGGATGAAGAACAACCCTTTGTTATCAAGGAAAGGGTGGACAAAGGGAAGGTGCAGGGGAGCTTCCTCGACCTTGTCGAGGACATATCGAAACTGGATGAATATTTCACCATTCAGGAGGTCGCGCAGGATAAAGAAGGCACCATGTTTCTGCTCGCGCCGAAGAAGGAAGGGATGCTTAAGGAGGCCCGCATCTGGGTCGACCCGAAGTATCTCGTCAGACAGATCGAGATAACAGAGATTACAGGGAATACCAACACGCTCTCCTTCTCATCCGTCAGGGTCAACAAACCCCTTGATGATGGACTTTTCATCTTCAACCCCGGAAAAAAAGAGATCATGGAACGCTGATGGCTCTGGTAAAGGACGAGGCGATCATTCTTTCAACAAGGCTTTTCGGAGAATCGGACAAGATCGTCAGGTTTTTCACCCTCTCTTCCGGCAAGCTCTCAGGTATTGCTAAAGGAGCAAAAAAGAGCCAGAAGAGGTTCATGAATACGCTGGAGCCTTTCAATCAGGTACTGATCGAGTACTTTGAAAAGCCGACGAGCAGCCTGGTCCGTATAGAGAATGCTGACCTTGAAGAGTCAAACAGCGGCCTCGAGGTCAGCCTTAAGAGGGTGTGCGTGGCCAGCTTCTTCACGGAATTCGTTGACAAGCTCACCAAAGAAAAACAGCGAAACGGGCACCTGTTCCAGACGCTGAAAATGATTCTCGATAGCCTCAAACTTGTTGAATTCACGGTGACCGATATACTATATTATGAGCTTCAAATGCTCCGTCATCTCGGATACATGCTTAATCTTGCGGCATGCGTCCATTGCGGAAAGGCGTTAGCGGACGTGGAGAAACTTTACTTCTCTAAAGAGCGGGGCGGGACCCTCTGTATCGGTTGTTCCCGCTCGGTTCCACACCGGCAGTACCCGCAGGGCTTCATTCCGCGCATGCTGGCTCTCAATGGTACGAGGATAGGAGCAAAGCAGCGCAGGGTTCGAACGGATGGGAAGGCAAGTTCTGGAGGATTTCGTGACGTATCATCTCGCCGTCGAGTTCAAGTCATACAGACTCCTAAAGAGCATTACTGGATAACGCGTGTACTTCCAAGACCTCGTCATGGAACTCCAAAAATTCTGGGCAGCGAAGGGCTGCGTCATTCAGCAACCTTACGACCTGGAGGTCGGTGCGGGGACCTTTCACCCCGCCACGTTTTTGAGGGTCTTAGGACCTGAGCCGTGGAATGTCGCCTATGTACAGCCATCACGGCGCCCAACCGACGGAAGGTACGGGGAAAACCCAAACCGGCTGCAGCACTACTATCAGTTCCAGGTCATCATGAAGCCTTCGCCCATAGACATCCAGGACATGTACCTGGAGAGTCTCAGGAGCTTCGGCATCGATCCGTCGTTTCATGACATCCGCTTTGTGGAGGATGACTGGGAATCACCAACACTCGGCGCCTGGGGGCTTGGCTGGGAGGTCTGGCTGGACGGCATGGAGATCACGCAGTTCACCTATTTCCAGCAGGTGGGCGGCATTGATCTCTCTCCGATCAGCGTTGAAATCACATACGGCACGGAACGGATCGCTATGTATCTGCAGGACGTGGACAACGTGTTCAACATCAGGTGGAACAAGCATGTGCTGTATAGAGACGTGCACCTGGAGACCGAGCGGGAGTTCTCCACCTATAACTTCGAAGAGGCTGACAGCGACATGCTGAGAAAACTCTTCGACCAGTACGAGGCGGAAAGCCAGAAGCTGAACCGCACCAGGGAGCTCGTGCTCCCGGCCTATGATTACTGTTTGAAGTGTTCGCACGTATTTAACCTGCTCGACGCCCGCGGCGCTCTGAGCGTTGCTGAGCGCACGAACTATATAGCCCGTGTCAGGAATCTTGCAAAACTCTGCGCCGAGCTCTATGTGAAGAAAAGAGAAGCAGCTTGGATATCCCTTGCTAGGGCGGGCAGCATCGTGAAGCTTTTTCTCTTCGAGATCGGTGTCGAAGAACTCCCTGCCCGGTTCATCCAGCCCGCCAAAGAAGGCCTGCTTAAGCTGTTTGACGAGAGCCTCGACGCTGCGCGTATCGAGCATGGGCCAACAACCATCTACGGGACGCCGCGAAGAATTGCGGTATTGATCGATGGCATGGCAGAGACGCAGAAAGACATCGTCACCGTCAAATATGGCCCACCCGCTGCCAGGGCCTTTGACGCTGAAGGCAGGCCCCAGTCTGCTGCCATAGGCTTTGCAAAGTCTCAGGGGGTCGATGTCTCTGAACTGAAAATCATCAAGAAAGATGCGAATGAGCTGGTCGGCGTGGAGAGACTGGAAAAAGGAAGAAGCAGCCTGGAGGTCCTTCCTGACTTACTCGCAAGCCTCATCCCCCGCATCCCCTTTCCCAAGAAAATGCGCTGGGGGCTTGGCGAGTTCGAGTTTGCGCGTCCCATCCAGTGGCTGGTCGCGCTGCTCGGTGAGACGGTAATTCCGCTCACTGTTGCCAATATCGCAAGCGGCAACACATCCCGCGGACATCGCTTCCTCTCGAAGGGCCCGGTTACTATAACCCATCCGTCCCGCTACGTGGAAGAGCTCAGGGCTGCCTACGTTATTGTCAATGAGCAAGAAAGACTCTCCACCATGATGGAAGGCATCCGCGCGATAGAGAGCGCACGCGGGGGGTCAGGCCGTGACAGACGATGCGCTCATTCAGGAGATTCTCTACATCACGGAATATCCGTATGCGCAGATGGGCCGGTTTGAGGCGGAGTACCTGGACCTTCCCCGGGCCGTACTCGTCAACGTGATGAAGGGACATCAACGGTATATACCTCTACAAGGGCCGGATGGAAGATTGCTGGCTGCCTTCGTCTTCTTCGCAAACACCATACCCAAAGAGCCGGAACAGGTGATTCACGGCAATGAGAAGGTGCTCCGGGCGCGTCTTGCGGACGCCCGCTTCTTCTTTGAAGAAGATAAGAAAGTTAAACTGGAGACGTTCTACGACAAGCTCTCCGCGGTGGTCTTCCACGAACGGCTGGGGAGCCTGAGGGAGAAATCAGAGCGGATCAGGCAGATCGCGCTCTTCCTCGGCAGGAGCATAGGGGTCGACCCGCAAACTGTGGCGAGGGCTTCCGCCTTGTTGAAGGCAGACCTCCTCACCCACATGGTTGGTGAATTCCCGGAATTACAGGGTGTCATGGGAAGGATCTATGCGATGACCCATGGAGAAAAAGAAGACGTCGCCCGATCGATAGAGGAACATTACTACCCCATCGGCATGAGTGGCGCCTTGCCTGAATCAGACCTCGGCACGGTGATGGCGCTTTCCGACAAGATGGACACGCTGGCCGCCTTCTTCTCCGTCGGCATCACACCAACCGGCAACCTTGACCCTTTCGCCTTGAGAAGACAGGCACTGGGCCTTATCAAGATTGTCATCAACAGAGCCTTGCACATCCCCTTGCAGGAACTGATCGGCATTGCGCACCATGCGTTACGGGCCAAAGGGAAGCTCCCATTGGAGGCCGTCCGGCAGACGTTAACCGACTTTATCCTGACGCGCTTCAAGTTCTCCATGATCGAAGAGGGACATAACCAGGAGTTCGTCAACAGCGTGCTGCCGGCGGCGTCAGACGACATCTATGACGGCTTCATGAGGCTGAAAGCGCTTGAGACCCAGAAATCGATCGAGGATTTCGTCAGGCTCATGATAGGGTTCAAACGGGTATATAATATTACCAAGACACTCACGGACACCGCTGAAATCGACACCGGACTGCTCACGGAAAGAGAGGAGCAGGACCTGTTTCAACTTTATTCCGAAAAGCGAGAGCCCTTTCTTTCCGCCGTGCGTGCGCGGGAGTATGAGGCAGGACTTACAATGCTGGTGGGCTTCAAGGAGACGATAGACAGGTATTTTGACAAGGTATTCGTTATGGTCGAGGATGAGCGCGTAAGAGGTAACCGCCTTGCACTGCTCACCAAGATCAAGGATATGTTCCTGACTTACGGTGATTTCTCCAAGATCCGCGTAGAGGAGATTTCCAGGGCATCCGGTCAGGAGACTGAGAACCAAGGTTAAGGTTTGACGCAAAGCCGGACGGAGTTACATACGAGAGATAGATTCTCGGATTCGAATGTGTAAGAGATTAAAAATAAGGAGGAGAACATGGCCAAGTACGTCTATTTTTTTGGTGGAGGCGCTGCCGAAGGCGGTGAGAAGTTGCGCAATCTCGTGGGTGGCAAGGGGGCAGGTCTTGCCGATATGGTCAATCTTGGCATCCCGGTCCCACCCGGCTTTACCCTTACTACAGAGGTGTGCACGGTTTTTTACGAAAGGAAGCAGACCTTTCCCGAAGGGCTTGAAGCTGAAGTCGCTTCGAATCTGAAGAAGATAGAAGATATCATGGGCATGAAATTCGGGGATCCGAAAAACCCGCTTCTTCTTTCTATCAGATCAGGGGCCCGTGCCAGCATGCCGGGCATGATGGACACCGTCTTGAACCTCGGACTCAACGAAGAGACGGTGAGAGGCCTCGCCGACCTGACCGGCAATGAGTGGTTCGCGTACGACTGTTACCGCCGGTTCGTGGCCATGTATGGGGACGTCGTCCTGGGGCTGAAGCCGGAGACCAAAGAAGAACAGGATCCTTTTGAAGAAATAATCGATGCAAAAAAGAAGCGGAAAAAGATCAAGCTGGACACGGAGTTCTCGGTTGAGGATCTGAAGGCCCTCGTGACAAGTTTCAAGGCGGCAATTCAGGCGAAGCTCGGCGTCACCTTCCCTGAGAACCCGATGGAACAGCTCTGGGGAGCTATCGGTGCTGTTTTCAAGTCATGGAACAATGCTCGCGCCATCGCGTACCGGCAATTGAACGGCATCCCCGCCTCCTGGGGCACCGCTGTCAACGTGCAGGCAATGGTCTTCGGGAATATCGGCATGGATTCAGGTACGGGTGTGGCCTTCACGAGAAACCCGGCCACCGGAGACAATGTATTCTACGGCGAATATCTCCTCAACGCCCAGGGGGAGGACGTAGTGGCAGGCATCAGAACACCGCTGCCCATCAACAAGAAGCAGAAAGCGGATGCGTCCATGCCAAGTCTCGAAGAGGAGATGCCGGAATCGTATGCGGAGCTCATCAAAATAAGGGGCATCCTTGAGAAGAATTACAGGGACATGCAGGACATAGAGTTCACCATCCAGAAAGGCAAGCTCTGGATGCTTCAGACGAGGAGCGGCAAGCGCACCGCGTTTGCTGCCTTTAAGGTCGCCGTTGACATGGCCAAAGAGGGACTCATCAGCAAAGAAGAGGCCCTGATGCGCATCGATCCTGACGGGCTCAACCAGATCCTGCGTCCCATTTTCGATCCGAAGGAGAAAGAAAAGGCGCTCAAAGAAGGAAGGCTGGCGGCCAGGGGGCTCAACGCCGGGCCTGGCGCCGCGTCCGGCAAAGTCGTTTTTAACGCCGAGGATGCTGAAGCCTGGGCAGCCCGCGGGGAACAGGTCATCCTCGTCAGGATCGAAACGTCACCGGAGGATATACGCGGTATGAATGCAGCACAGGGCATTCTGACGGCGCGGGGCGGAATGACGAGCCACGCTGCGCTCGTTGCCCGCCAGATGGGCAAGGTCTGCGTAGCAGGTGTCGGGGAGCTGGACATCGACTACCGGAAGAAAACGATGAGCGTTAAGGGCAACACGGTCAAAGAGGGTGATTACGTATCCCTCGATGGCACGACCGGTGAAGTATTCGTGGGACAGGTGAAGACCATCCCCTCAGAGGTGCTCAGGGTGCTCGTGGACAAAACCCTGAAACCCGAGGCGTCTGAAGTCTACCAGTATTTCGCTCTCGTTATGCAGTGGGCTGATGAAGCAAGAAAACTGGGCGTCTGGACCAACGCCGACCAGCCCGATCAGGCAGCAATAGCGGTCGCCTTCGGAGCCGAAGGGATAGGGCTCTGCAGGACGGAACATATGTTCTTCGAGGGAGAGCGGATCGATGCAGTGCGCGAGATGATCGTCGCGGAGAATGTTGAAGGAAGAAAAAAGGCCCTCGCGAAGCTCCTCCCCATGCAGAAGGCCGACTTTATGGGTCTTTTCAAGGTTATGAATGGTCTTCCCGTCACGATCCGGACGCTCGACCCGCCGCTGCACGAATTCCTGCCGCACACGCAGAAAGAGATCAAAGAACTGG
Organism: uncultured delta proteobacterium; assembly: GCA_963835605.1. GTDB lineage: Bacteria > Desulfobacterota > Syntrophorhabdia > Syntrophorhabdales > WCHB1-27 > JADGQN01. Next base: position 44,313 of record CAWIHO010000021.1, read on the forward strand.
CGGCTAAAATGGGAATCAAGGCGAGCCGCCTTACCTTAAAAATCGAAAGTCTCCACGAGGTAAACCCGATGCTCGGCCACCGGGGCTGCAGGCTCGGTATCGTCTTTCCCGAGATCACGGAGATGCAGGCACAAGCCATTTTTGAGGCCGCCTGCGAAGTCAAGAAGTCTGGTGTAGAGGTCAAACCTGAGATCATGATCCCTCTCGTCGGTCACGTGAACGAGCTCAAGCTCCAGAAGGACGTGGTCGATAAGGCGGCTATCGAAGTGACAAAAAAATATGGCGTGGAGCTCCATTACACAGTAGGAACCATGATTGAGATACCAAGGGCGGCCATCACAGCGGATGAGATTGCCGAGGTGGCTGAGTTCTTTTCGTTTGGCACCAACGATCTGACGCAGACTGTCTTTGGTATGAGCCGTGACGATGCAGGAAAATTTTTGAGATACTATGTGGAGCACGACATCCTTCAATACGATCCCTTCCAGAGGATCGACGAAGGCGGCGTGGGCAAGTTGATGAAGATTGGTGTCGAGCTTGGGAGGAAGGCGCGCCCGAAACTGAAGATCGGCATCTGTGGTGAGCACGGTGGGGAGCCGAACTCCGTGAAATTCTGCCACAGGATAGGTCTTGATTACGTGAGCTGTTCTCCTTACAGAGTGACCCTGGCGCGTCTGGCAGCGGCGCAGGCAGCGATCCAAGAAAAAAAGTGAGGGTCTGATCTAGTTTCGTTTGGTTTCTGATGCTGGTTTATCTGGTTCGTGGTAATGAACGGGTGCCCGGACACATTGCTGATGGGTCGTAAGCTGTTCTGATGGTTTAATCGTAACCAGAATAAACGAGATAGAACGAGATCAAACCAGAGAAGACCATATGAAGGTTTTGCTTCATATCTGTTGCGGACCGTGCGCCATATATCCGCTGCGCGTGCTGCGGGAGCAGGGACACGAGGTCTCGGGCTATTTCTTTAATCCCAACATCCACCCATACTCTGAGTTCGTGAAGCGGCGAGATACGCTCGCCACTTTTGCCAAAAACGCAGCTTTGCCGCTGGCGATCGACGACAGGTACGAGCTGCAATCTTACCTGAAGGGCGCCCTCGACTATGGTCGTGACCGCTGCTTATTCTGCTACAGGACACGCCTCGCACAGGCTTTCACGCAGGGAGGGGAAAGCGGGGTTGACGCGGTGACGACTACGCTCCTTTATAGCAAATACCAGAGGCATGCTGATATCGTCGCGATCGCGTCGGAACTGTCGGAAGAGTACGATGTGCCTTTTCTGTATGAGGACTTCAGAGTCGGCTGGGCAGAGGGTGTAGCAGAATCAAAGCAGCTCAACATGTACCGGCAGAAATACTGCGGGTGCATATTCAGCGAACTTGAAAGACACAAGCATGGAGGAACGCGATAACCAGCGCAGATGGTGAGGTTGCGGCTACGACTTTTTCTCTTCGGACGGGCTGTCTTTTGGTGAGGGGGGCAGCTTCTCGTCTTCAGACATCGCTTTCTTAAAGCCTTTTATCCCCTTCCCTATTGCTCCGCCGACCTCCGGGAGCTTCCCCGCCCCAAAGACGAGAAGGGCTATCACGAGGATCACGACCAGCTCGGGCATGCCAAGACCAAACATTATGTTTCTCCTTTTGTAGCGGCAGTCATGTATTAAGTATAACACAGGTTCGCCCGCCCTTCCATTATCCTGATCCTGTTCCCGTCGCCTCTGCTCGCGGACCGCTCATAAGAAAGAATATCGTTCCGGTAAGACCCGCCAGGACACAGTGAATGATTACGAAGCCCGCTACCCCGTAATGTAAAGCGCTGCCTACGTTGCTCGTCAGGTGGTGAAACGACCCCGCAATAATCAAAAGAGTCAATATTATCAGTTGGGATCTGCTTGCCTTCGAAAGTATCCGGCTCCGGCTCAGTAGGACAGCGAGCGCGGTCAATAGCGGAACAAACCCTAAAGCGCACAAACGGACTATATTACCGCCGGTCACGGCAGGGCCCCCGAGAAAAGGCTGCGCCCATATTGATGCGACGAGCACGAGCAAGAGCCAGAAGAAGGCTGGCGGAGTAACCAGCTTCCTGGTCCGCGCATAGACCGCCCCTAGTATCATTAGTGTTACAGTGGATGAGGTGAGTCCGCGAAAAACGAACTCGAGAAGGTCCCGGAATTCACGAGGCGAAAAATGTGCAAACCAGTAGAACAGTCCTGTCAAATGCTCAAGATTTCTGCTTCCCTCACTCACTTCCGACGCTGCCAGGCCGGTCACGCAATAAATACCCAGGGCCGATGACGGAAGTAACAACATAAAAAGCAGACGCTCCCTGGCTGGCCTGGCTTTCCACGCCCCCGTGTTCAACCAGACAACCACAACCGGTAACACCGCCAGTGCAGTCTGGCGTCCCAGCGCCGCCAGCGCTATGCCCAGCACGGTTGCAGCACCACGATTTGTCAATAGTCCCCAAAGCAGGAGAGTGAGGCCTGTAATGAAGACCAGATCGATCACCATGAACCTTGCTGCCAAATAAGGCCGGAAAACAAAGGGGTTGAATATGAGAAGAGCGAACAAAAGCAGCCGCTGCGTAGCAGAAAGGGCCAAAGAGACGAAGATCTTGTGCATCAACAGCAGAACCGCTGCACACGATAGCAAGGTGGCGCCAAGAAATACGCTGTCCAGGGAACAGCCGAGCGTGCCGGCTATGCCGCCGAGCACATACGGGATGGCCAGCCGCTGCGCCCGATGGAATGGCAACGGATCGGAGGGCAAGCCGGGCCAGGCTTCAGCGATCGCCCTGTAGCTTATAGTGTCATCGGCACCCACTATCCTGATTGCCTCGTCGTAATTGAACCATTTGTTCGTAACCAGAAGGATGGCCACGAACAAAAAGAGTCCGGTTGCCCGTCCTGCTATCTTGAAGTAGCGTTCCACTCGATTATTCTAACAAAAATTTCTGCCGAAAGGCAGCCAACGCTCTCTTCCCCCTCACCACGAGTATCATCATCAGTGAAGCATGAATCTACTGACCGACTACTCTTTTCCCTATTCCGCAAGTAACATCGAATTTTTCGGTTTCTCTGGTTTCTCTGGTTTTTCTAGTTTATTTCGTAGATCACCCTGGGGCTTGGTCTTTAATTGGCTTCTAACTAGAGAAACTAAAGAAACAAGAAGAAACAAGATAAACCTGCTCTCTGTTGGCGGTCTCAAATTCCCATATTGGCGAGTGCCTGTGACATTGCGTTCACGAGCCGCAGGAGGTCCGGGTGAGACGTTTCGAGCTCCTTAACGGATACGGATAAGCCGTCCAGGGAGAGTTTGAGAAGATCAGGATTCTTCTCTTTTCTTGTTGCCTCATGCGCGGATGCCTGTGCAAAAGAGGTGATACTCTCTGCCTGCTCCGGATGAGTCTTCGAGAGCTCCCCTATCTCAGCCTTGAGCATGGCCAGAAGGCGTAATAACTCGGCCCTGCTCTCATCGCTGACCGAGCTGCTCTCCCTGATCTTTGCCTCGATATTTTCAATCGTCCTCTGGATCATCGCATGCTCCTTTGCCGATACTTTACCTGCCTGCAAATCAAATTGTAACAGAAACCATCAGGCCATGCAAAACACTCAGGTCAACAAGAAGAAAAGCAGGGTCTGCTCCCTGGACCCTGCTACAAGCCTTTCGCGCTTTCTTTATTATGGCTTCGACAGCCCGGGCCGTCTTCTCAGGTACACATACCTCAGAACAAGACCGAGGCATAACATAGTCAGGCTCAGAATCTGGCCCATGGTAATGAAACCGAAGATGTAGCCCACCTGTGTATCAGGTTCCCTGAAAAACTCGCAGCATGTCCGGAAAATCCCATAGAGTATGAGGAAAAGCGCAAATACGTCCCCATCGCGCTCCTTCTTGTCTTTATAGAACCAGAGAATAATAAAAAGAAGCAGGCCTTCCAGCGCGGCCTCGTACAGCTGGGACGGATGTCGCGCCATCGGACCTCCTTCCGGAAAAACCATGGCCCAGGGAACATCGGATGGTTTGCCGTAAAGCTCGCCATTGATAAAGTTTCCCAACCGGCCAAGTCCTATGCCTACAGGTGCGGTGGGTATGATGAGGTCAGCAGCCTTCCAGAAATTTATCCCCTTTCTTTTAATACCGATATAGCCTGCGAGAAAGGCACCGGCAAGGCCGCCGTGAAAGGACATACCGCCATGCCAGAGAACAAAGATTTCGACGGGATGCTCAAGAAAAAAACTCAAGTTGTAGAAAATCACGTATCCCAGGCGGGCGCCGATGAGAAGCCCGAGAATAATGTAGAAATAGAGATCATCGATTTGGGCCCGTGTAACCGCAACGCTTTTTTTCCCGATCTGGTAGACCAGCAACAGGTATGAAAGGGCAAAGCCGGCAACGTACATCATGCCGTACCAGCGGACGGCAAGAGGTCCGATCCGGATAATCACGGGGTCGATATGAGGATAAGGAATCATAAAATGACAGGGGACAGCGTCGGGTTACGGGTTACGAGTTGTGAGTTATGAACGCGTAAGGCATGACAGAAATTAGCAGGTCGCAATCATTGGCTATGCCTAATGCCGCCTACCTGAATCGTTCTCCCTAACCCGACGCCTAACACCCTACACCGCTATATATTATTCTGCCTCAGCACTTTCCACAAATCATCAGGACTTTTGTAGACCACGCCCTGAATCCCATACGATCGCGCCGCTAAAACATACGAATCAATGTCGTCTATGTAAAGGATTTTCTCTCTCTTCACGTCCGTCTTCTCAAAGATTGCATCATAAATCCGTTTATGCGGTTTTTTTGCACCCACCTCGAATGAGAGTATCCACTCATCAAAAACGTGGACAATGGGAAACCGCTCGATGACATAAGAGAAGTGGAGTTCGTTCGTGTTGCTGAGCAGGAAAATGGGATACTCCTTCGCTTTTAGGTACAGGATTATTTCGTTTACCTCAGGGTTATCCCAGAAGATGTTGTTCCAGATCTCGCTGAACTCTTCAAACTCTAACGCGAGATCATACCGCTTTCGCACCTCCAGAAAAAACTCGTCAGATGATGAGAGCCCTTCTTCATAACGGTTTACGGTACCGTTCTCCAGATCAAAAAGGTCCTGGAAGATCTGCTCCTCTGTCAGATTTCCACTTTTCCTGGATCTCTGCCACAGCTTTGATGCGATCTGCCGGTGCTCGAAAGGCAGGATCACCTTGCCGAGATCAAATACAAACAGATCTATCATGAGCAAAAACCTTTACGGGATTGAGTGGGTCATAAATATTGTGCGGATCGGAAAGATGCTGCCACCCGCACACATGAAGGACGCGTTTGCCTTGGTGGTCCTGCAGCAGAATGGCCAGTCTTTCCGTCAGGTGTTTGTCACGAATGAGCATCTCGTTCGTGTATGGGAAGGTTCTTATGCCCTTATCGAAAAATAGGCGGGCGAGCGCTCTCTGTTTCTCAACCTCATTTTCATGGCACGTATGTTCGCCAAACCAGGTTCGCAGGTTCTTCTCATCCATCAACTCATCCATGTTTCGCAGGTTCACGTACGAAAAGAGGTCGAGATCGAGAAGATGCAGGGGGATGCCAAACCGGTCGGCGTACTGTGAAGTCTCCGTATATTCATAGGGCAAATCAATGTAATCATAGAGCGCTTCGACCGCGCCCCCGCACGACGGCTCTGCGCCCAGCCCCATTTCCACCACGAGCGCATCGAGCCTTGCACGCAGTACAGCTCCATGTGTCTTCCTGAACATCATGCCATACCGGGAAAACTCCAGCGTGATCACCTCCGGTTTGAGATAGTCAAGCCACCTGGAGAGCAATGGGGCGCCCTCCTTATCCCTATGGATCACCCCTAACATCACGAGCCGCGCTGATCCAGTTCCAATGATGCTACTGAGTACCTGCGTCGTCGATTGTATGTGTCCTGTGTCGCTGTTGTCACGTTCTCACCTGCCGCGCCCATTATATCCACGAAGGCACCTAGCGCGGCCAGACTCACAATCCTTATACCACAAGAACTCCTCCGCGCCACTGCCACGCCTACCCCCTACACCCTCTCTCTTGACCCCAATGTGCGATGGAGAGCGGAGATGGCCTCGTTTCTCGTGCGGCTCAGTTCGAGAGCCTCTTCCCTCGTGATCCTCTGAAAACGCACGCTGTCTCTTGGCTTCAGGTGGGCCAAACGGTCGGAGTCGATCCTTGCGATTACGCCAACCCGCGCGTAGCCGCCATTCATCCGCTCGTAGAGCGCGATGATGGGCATGCCGTCTCCGGGAACCTGAATTGTGCCGGGCAGGAGGGCTTCAGAGACGATGTTCCTAAGAGCGCCTTTTTTGAAATGCAGCAGCTCGCCTTCGAGGCGTATGCCTGTCCGGTTTGATTTTGCGGAGACAGAGTACTGCGCATCCCCGTCTTGCTTACACAACTTTTTGATCGATTCTTCGCGGAAGTATCCTGCCTCGGGGCCTTCAATCCATCTCATCATGTGGGGCGGGCTGAGATCCGGTACGTGCTCGGACGGCACTTCTCTTTCGTCGATCACACGGGTATCTTTCGTCGCAACGATATCTCCCTTCATCAGGGGTCTCCCATTATACCCCCCGAACCTGCATTCGAGATTGGTAGAAAAACTGCCGATCACCTTTGGGAGATCAAAGATGCCCGAGACGCCCACATAATAACGGAAGCCTTCCATTACCTTGATCACCCGCAGCGTGGCGCCCTTTCTCGCACGGGATGACCTCCAGGAGACTATCTCTTTTCCATCGAGAAGGGCGTTGACGCGGGCACCGGTGATAGCAAAGCTCGCCTCCTCGTGAAACCGCAGAGAAAAATCATTTCCCACAACTTCGATCACAGGGGCCGCGGGATCGTTGCCCAACAGCAGGTTGAGCGTGCCGTATGCGAACCCGTCAAGGGCTGATGACCATGGCACGCCTATGTCCGCATAGCCAAAACGGCCATTGTCAACTACGATTGAAAGCCAGCCGGGATGTATCACTTCTAGCATAGCCCCTCACGTCATTGGCGCACGAATTTGACGAGATCACCCAATTTCAGAAGGCTGTGCGGCCTTCTTCTGTAATCGAACAACGTACGTTCAGTCTTTCCGATGATGCGCCAGCCGCTGGGAGACTCGAACGGATAGACGCCCGTTTGCAGCTGGGCAATGCCCACAGACCCTTCAGGAACCTTGAGGCGCGCCGTCTCAAGCCTTGGCGTGAACAATCTCCTGTCCAGTGGCCCGAGATACGGGAAGCCGGGTAAAAATCCCACAGCAAAGACCGAGTAAACAGACGCGGTGTGGAGCTCTATGACTTCATCTTCCGTCAATCCGCAGTATTCACACACAAATTCAAGGTCCGGCCCATACTCACCACCGTACATGACCGGTATCTCATAGAGAGCAGGCGGCGCAAGCTCCGGGATCCATCCGTCTCCTTTTTCAATCGCCGGCAAGAGAGTCTCATACGATGTCACGCGTGGATCAAAGATGACAAGGCAGGTAACGAACGAGGGTATGATTTCGACAATCCCGTGCAGGTCCAGGGATTTGAGAAAGCTATAATACGTCTTTACCTGCTGAAGGATATCAACATCGATCCGGTCTCCGAAGAGGATGCGGATGCCGTTTTCGCCGTAAGGCTCAATTCTCATGGCTCACATGAAGTACGAGTAATTGTAGCAAATTCAGAAAGAACAGTGAATAAAAATAGGGTTCGAGGGTCCAAGGGTTCGAGTGCCAACCCTCGAACCCTTTATTTCTTGCATACTGTTGTGGTTTACTTGAGCCCTATGGGCTTGTGGAGTCTCTTTGCGGTTGGATTTATTCTTGGCCTGACAGGGGCAATGGCGCCCGGCCCACTCCTGACCGTCACTATAACCGAGTCCGCAAAACGTGGAGGGCACGTAGGCCCGCTCGTGGTTCTCGGACACGGCATCCTCGAGATCATTCTATTAATCCTGATTGTGTTCGGGCTCGGGAGCCTCCTTGCCAACCGGACTCTTTACACGGTTTTCTCATTCTGCGGCGGCATCGTCATGATCTGCATGAGCATCGGCATCATCAAAGGCTTGCGCACGTACCGGCTCACCTCCATTACGGAGGTTCCCGGCAAGGGCCTGCACCCGGTTCTCGCCGGCATCATCGTAAGCCTTTCCAACCCGTACTGGTTCATCTGGTGGCTCACGATCGGCATGGGCTATGTCGTGTTCGCAAAGGGGCTCGGCCTGCCCGGCATCCTGGCCTTTTTTATCGGGCATATAAGCTCGGATCTCGCCTGGTATAGCTTCGTCTCCTATGGCATACATATGGGCCGGAAGTACGTCAGCACGCCCGTCATAAAAGGGGTGCTCTTCATTTGCAGTCTCTTTCTCGTCTTCTTCGGTCTCTTCTTCATCGCCAAGGGGTACCAGTTCCTCACTCGAGGTTGAGCAGGAAGCCGCGCCAAAGGCCCGTATACAGGGCCTCTGCGCCAACAATAAGATGGACGATAAGATGGTCAAGTTGACATCGGTAACCAAACTAGCTTATAGTAACCCACAATGAATCGTTCCCAGAAAGTTCTGTTCGTGCTGACCTCGGCAGCGGTGATACCTGTTCTGATGGTCACGGGCGTGCAAACGGTAAAGAATGTTCAAGTTACCGCCAGGCACGACGAGGCTATAGGGAACATTGTGAATTACCTGCAAGAGCACATGCCGAACATTCCTGAAGACCAGTTGCGAGAAATAGCAAACTACGTCTATACTGAGTCAAAGGAACGTGATCTCGATTATCGGCTGGTACTGGCTGTCATGAAGGTTGAGAGTAACTTCAAGCAGGACGCTGTATCATCGAAAGGGGCCCGCGGCTTGCTTCAGATCAAACCTTCTCTGGGCCGTGGCATTGCGGAAACTCTTGGCGTCACCTGGAGTGGCGACCGGATACTTCATGAACCCGAGAAGAATATCAAATTCGGTGTCTATCAACTCTCCCAGCTTATTGAGGACTTTGATAGTCTGCAATGGGCGCTTTACGCTTACAACAGCGGCCCGACAAAGGCAAGAGAGCTTGCGGCCAAGCATAAGCAACCTGGGCTCCGCTTCGCAAAAGCAGTGTTAAGTGAGTATGAAAAGACCATGACGGTCCTGCCCGAACCGCAGCAGGCAGACGGTAAGCTGTGAGCAGTAAGCAGTGCACGGTAAGAGCTACATCCCCTCGTTGAGCATAACGTAAGCGTCTGCTGAAAACCCTCCTAAAAACTGGTATAATAAAAGCAGTAAGCCGTGAGCAGTAAGCAGTACGGAAAACGCTCCTCACCAAACGTGACCTTAGCACCTGCTGATAAGCTTGCGAAAAATCTGGTACAATAAAGCGATAAGTCGTGAGCAGACTGCTTACTGCTCACTGCTTACTGAAGGTCAGGCATGTATCACTTCCCCGATAAAGGCACCATTTACATCACCGGAAGAATAGGCTCCTTTCTCTCCTTCTTTCTTTCAAGAATGGCAGGAGAGGAAGATTGTCATCCTGTACGAAGAAGAGGATGAGGCGCTTCTGCTGAAGGAGGAGATCGAGTTTTTTTCCGGGAAGGATGTACATTATTTTCCCACGTACAGCCAGCGTATCTTTGAGAAAGAGGATGAATCAAAACGGATAGCCTTCCTCCATCATCTGCTCGCCGATGGCGCCTTTATTGGCCTCTTCCCCGCGGAAGCTCTCTTCCACCAGCTTTTCCCGCCTGAGCAGCTCACGCGTGGCAGCCGGGAAGTGGCGTTCGGCGACACGATATTGCAGGAAGAACTCACAGCCTTTCTCGAATCTGCCGGATATGAGTTGACGTCGCTTGTGCGGGAACAGGGCGATTTTGCAAAACGCGGAGCGATCATAGACATTTTTCCACCTTCCTCCGCAAAGCCCCTGAGGATAGAATTCCTGGGCGATCAGGTCTACTCTATCCGATACTTCGATCCGGCAAGCCAGAGATCGCTCAAGGAGGTTGAACGGTGTCTTCTTATACCGACCCGCTTCTCCGCCGACGGGAACGTGATGCTCCTTGATTACCTGCCTGGAGGAACGGTCGTTGTCCACAGGGGCGCCGCGGCATTGCTGAACCAGGCCGCGGACGCGGAAGCCGCGCCTTCCCTCGCGGAACTCGAAGCAAGATTCTCGTCGTTTCTCAATGTAGATACTTCGGGCATCAGGGGAGAGGAGGAGGCTCCTATCTTTGAAGCCGTCTCCAATGACGACCTGAGGATCGCGTTCGAAGCTAAGAAGACGGAGATATTCAAGACGTTGGCCGAAAAGTTCAGGACTGAATGGGCCGGCTACCCTTACCTTTACGTGTTCGCCGTGCACAACCATCAAGCCGAAAGGCTGCAGGAAATCTTCAACAACTATGATATAGCGCTGCCCATCCTCTCCTCTTTAAGTCTGCCGCGGAAAGAGAAAGAGTGGGGCATTGTCATCGGCCCCTTGAGGCGCGGTTTCCGGACAGACAACATCATTATCTTAACGGAAGAAGAGATCGTCGGACCGAAGAAGAGGGTCGTCAAAAAGAAATGGGAGGGCGTGGACGAGTTTCTCAATTCGTTCAAGGATCTTGCCGTGGGTGAGTATGTAGTCCACATAGAGCACGGCATAGGCATTTACAGGGGTATTCGAAAACTGAAAGTAGGCGACTACGAAAAAGATTTCCTTCTCATCGAATACCAGGACGATGACAGACTTTACGTCCCGATCGATTCGCTCGAACTCGTACAGAAATACATCGGCGGAGAGAAAGCACAACCCAAGATCGACAGGCTTGGCTCGATGCGATGGAAGTCCGCAAAGGGCAAGGTTAAGACGTATGTGGAAGATATTGCGAAGGAGCTGATCCAGTTCTATGCCGAACGGGAGCTGGCAAAAGGGCATGCTTATCCTGCTGAGGACGAGATCTTCCGGGAGATGGAGGAGCGGTTTGAGTTCGAAGAGACCGAGGGACAACTGCGCGCCATCGAGGAAGTGGTGCGCGATCTTCAAAAAGAAAGACCCATGGATCGCGTCGTGTGCGGTGATGTCGGTTTTGGCAAGACCGAAGTCGCGCTCCGCGCGGCCTTCAAGGCCGTCATGGATGGAAAACAGGTCGCAGTGCTTGTGCCCACAACGGTCCTGGCACAGCAGCACTACAGGACATTCGTTGAGAGGCTCAAAGACTATCCCCTGATAATAGAAATGCTGAGTAGATTTCGTTCGAAAGAGGAACAGGCCCTTGTCGTGGAAAGGCTGAACAAAGGTGCCGTGGACGTAATCGTCGGCACCCACAGGCTGCTGCAGAAAGATATAGCCTTCAAGGACCTGGGGCTCCTGGTCATCGATGAGGAGCATCGGTTCGGGGTGAAGGCGAAAGAAAAGCTGAAGTTCCTGAAAAAAGATGTGGACGTGCTGACCTTGAGCGCAACGCCCATTCCAAGGACACTCCACATGGCCATTACCGGTATCAAAGACCTGAGCATCATAGATACGCCGCCCCTGGACAGGCTCGCGGTCAAGACGTCCGTGGTAAAGTTCAACGACGAGCTGATAAAAAAGGGTGTGGCGAATGAGCTGGGGCGGGGCGGGCAGGTATTCTTTGTCCATAACGTGGTTCACAACATAGGCGTTGTTTACGAGCACCTTAAGAAACTCCTTCCCGATGCGAGGATAGCGGTGGCGCACGGACAGATGCGGGGAAGCGAGCTCGAGAAAATCATGCTCGCTTTCATAGACAACAAGTACGACATCCTTCTTTCCACCAACATCATCGAATCGGGCCTTGATATCACAAACGTGAATACGGTTTTTATAAACAATGCGCATAGATTCGGATTGGCCGATCTCTACCAGTTGCGAGGCCGGGTTGGACGGGGCAAGCGGCAAGCCTACGCTTACTTGCTGGTCCCCAAAGAGGAGATGCTGACACGCGATGCCTTGGTTCGACTCAAGATCATCGAAGAGATGACGGAACTTGGCTCCGGGCTGAAGGTGGCCAATTACGACCTGGAGATACGGGGAACCGGGAACCTCCTGGGCAGGGAACAATCGGGTCACATCAATCTTATTGGCTTCGAACTTTACTGCAAGATGATTGATGACGCAGTGAGAGAGCTTAAGCAGGAAGTGCATGAGGTAGAGGAGTTCACCCCGGAAATCAATATCCCGATCAACGCCTTTATCCCTGATGCCTACATAACGGATGAGACGAGCAAACTTCTCACCTACAAAAGGCTTTCAAGGATCAAGGATGAGGCTGAGCTGTCTGAAATGAAAGAAGAGCTGAGGGACCGCTACGGGAAGATCCCCGAGCCTCTTGAGAACCTGCTTGAAATCATATCGTTGCGGATTTTCCTGATGCGGATTCGTGTCAAGAGGCTCGAGTACTCCGGAAAACAGGTGGCAGTGCACGTAACAGAATCTACGCCACTCCGCATGGAGAAGCTGCTCAAGCTTGTCAGGGAAGACAAGGGCACGGCAAAGATCCTCCCCGACGGCAAGATCGTGCTGCCGACGGATGGTGGCAGGCCCAAAGAGATCATGGGTTCAGTGAGAAATATGTTGATGGATATCATGGCCCTGTGATAAGTTACTCATTGATTCCGCGGCGACTTAAGGCCCCGGAGAGACTGGGCTAAAGGCCGCAAATGGAGCGATTAGACCATAAACATCAGATTGAAGCTGCAGACGCCTCTGGAGTCTGGAGTCCAAGGTCTGGATTGAAGATAAAGACTGGAATTTTACCAGGATATAATAGCAGGATATAACGACTCAATAATGAGGTGATATATGAAAAAGGTGCTGATTCTCCTCTGTCTTGTGCTTCCGCTGTTCGCATGCGCAAAGAAGCAAGAAGGTAAGGTTCTCGCCACTATCGATGGTCAAAACATAACACTTGAAGAATTCAATAAGGAATTGGAAAGAATCCCCGCGAATATGAAAATGCTCGTGCTCACACAGAGCGGTAAGCAGAGCTTTCTGGACAGGTATGTCGTGAAGAGGCTCCTGATGGAAGAGGCCAAGAAGGAGAATATCGAGAAAGAGAAGGAATTCCAGGAGAGGCTCAGCGACATCAGGGAACAGTTACTCATAGAGGCCTTGCTTAAGAAAAAGGTAACCACCAACATCAACCCCTCGGAACAGGACCTGAAGGATTACTACGATAAAAACAAGGAGAAATTTAAGACAGGGGAGGAAGTCGACACACGGCAGATCCTCGTCAAAACAGAAAAAGAGGCCAACGACATACGGGCAAAACTGGGTAAGGGTGAGGATTTCGCGGATCTGGCTAAAAGATACTCCATCGATCCGTCTGCCCAGGCCACCGGCGGTGCCATTGGGTTCCACGCTAAGGGCACCTTGTTGCCCGAGTACGAAGCGGTCGCCTTCAAACTCACAAAGGTGGGACAGATCAGTCCTCCCGTCAAGACGCAGCTGGGATACCACATCATACAGCTCCAGGGGATAAAGCCGCCGGCATACACGCCCTACGATGAAGTAAAGGAGTTTATCAAACAAAGGATCGTCCAGGAACGGCAGAATGATGTGCTGGAAAAGTATGTCGCCGACCTCAAGTCAAAGGCAAAGATTACTATCAACGCGGAGCTGCTGAAAGGCGAAGCCGAAAAGGGCGGCCCGGCCCCCAACGCGCAGCAGCCTTCACAGGCGGCTCCTGCACCAAAACCGGGCGAGGTCCAGCCTACGAGTGAAGCACCGCTCAAGGCAGAGCCGGCCGCTAAAGCTGAGCCCCAACCGGCAAAGGAAGGAGGGGGAGTAAAGAAATGACGCATAAGAAAGGCTTCTTCTTCATATTGGCCACGGCCTTGACGCTTCTCTGCCCCTTTGCTTCATTCAGTGAAGTCGTTGACAAGATCGTAGCGATCGTCAACGACGACATCGTCACCATGGGCGAGGTTCAAAAGTCCGTCACCGTTGAGAAGCAGGGCACCTTCACTACCGCTGACGACTATTTCAGGGACATGGATCTCAGGGAAAAACTGGATGGCTTCATAGAGGCTAAGCTTGTCCAGCAGCAGGCAAAGAGGATGAAGATCGAGATATCTGACAAAGAGGTTGAGGAGGTTGCTGAGAGCATAAGAAAACAGAACCTGATAACAGAAACGGAAATGAAAGAGCGGCTGCAAAAAGAGAACATCAGTTACAAGAGCTTCCTTGAGGGTATTCGTAACAATCTTCTGAGAGGCAGAGTTCTGGCGAGGGCAATCGGAACGACAGTCCTTGTGACTGAAGCCGACCTCAAGCAGTACTACGACACAAATCCGGATCAGTTTAAATCAGAAGAGTTCAGGTTGCAGCAGATATTCATCTCCTCACGCAGGGAGGATGCGCCGGCGAGGGGACAGGCGGCCTTCAATCAGCTTCAGCAGGGGAAATCGTTTGAAGAAGTGGCCAAGGAATTTTCGGACGATCCGTCAGGCGCCCGAGGTGGAGACATAGGATTTGTCAAGAAAGAGGAGTTGCTACCCGAGTTGCTTCAGGCCATTTCCATTCTTATGCCGGGGACATCGTCCCATCCCATAGTGACTCCCTTCGGTTATCACATCATAAAGCTTGTCGAGACAAGAAAGAGCGAGGCTGTGCCCTTTGACTCGGTCAAGAGATGCTATTAAGGCGAGAATCACGCAGCAGGAGACCCAGAAACGGTACAAGGAATACATAGGAAAGCTTAGAAGCTCCTCTTACATAGAGGTCAAGATCTGAAAAGGATAGCCGTTACAATGGGTGACCCCGCCGGCGTCGGCGGGGAAGTCATTTTAAAGGCACTGCCGCACTTGTGCCGGAAAAGTGTGCCGGTCATAGTTGGTGATCTTCGGGTCTTTGATCAGCTCGCGTCTACCCTTTTTCAAGAGCGCCACGTCAATTTCAAGCGCCTGGGCGAGGCTCGGGCAGGCGAAGCCGAATTCATGGATCTGCGTACCATAACAGAAGATATGCGGTTCGGTTCGGTCGACCCCATGTATGGTCTTGCCGCCCACAGTTACATCATTGAGGCCCTGAAGCTGATCTTTCTCAACGACGTCTCCGCAATAGTCACCTGCCCGATAAACAAGACAGCAATCAATCGTGCAGGTATACGGTTCGTGGGCCACACAGAACTCCTTGCCCATTACAGCGGAGTGACGGATTACGTTATGATGATGGCCGCCAGGGCTTTTCGCGTCTCTCTGGTAACAATACATATCCCTGTACGAGCAGTGCCGGCCGAAATCACCGCTGAAAAGGTCTTCAAGTGCATAGCACTCACCAATGCTTCTTTGAGAGAGCTATTTCCGGATCAAGGCCCCACGTATCAAGGTCTGCGGCCTGAACCCTCACGCGGGTGAACAAGGGGTGATTGGAGATGAGGAGGAGCTGATTCGGGAAGCAGTGGCCAGGGCCAGGTCTCTTGCCATAAATGTTGAGGGCCCGTTTCCCGCGGATACGTTGTTTCACAAGATCGATTGCGACGCGTATATTGCCATGTATCACGACCAGGGGCTTATCCCGGTAAAAACGATGGACTTCGCGAAGACAGTCAACATCACCCTCGGCTTACCTTTTATACGGACGTCTGTCGGCCACGGGACCGGTTTTGACATAGCGGGCACCGGTAAGGCCGACCCGACCAGCTTCATCGAAGCATACAAGACTGCTGAGCACATGCTGGCCGCGAGTTCCTAAAGAGGCTACATGTCACCCGACCCGCAGCAACTCAGTCCTTTTCACCGTTTCATCCATAAGATCATCGGGGCACCCAAAGATGTCGAGGATACACACATCTGGCACAAAATATCCCTCATCCCGATTCTCGCGTGGATAGGCCTCGGTGCGGACGGTCTTTCTTCATCCTCATACGGTCCTGAAGAGGCCTTCAGGGCCCTTGGCCAGCACGCTTATCTTGCCGTGCTTTTGGCTTTGGCCACGGCCTTTACCGTTTCGTCATATCATACGCCTATTCGCGAATCATTGAACACTTCCCGCACGGCGGCGGAGGGTACATCGTCGCAACGCACACGATCAGCGAAGGGGCCGGAGTCGTCTCCGGATGCGCATTGCTTGTCGATTACATGCTGACCATCACCGTCTCGCTGGCCTCATGCGGTGATGCACTTTTCAGTTTCCTTCCGATCCAGTATTATCACTTGAAGGTGCCCTTCGCGGTCTTCCTCATAGTACTGCTCGTGATGATCAACCTCAGGGGGGTGAAAGAATCGGTTACGTTACTGGCCCCTATTTTTGTCACCTTTATCGTGACCCATGCCATTCTTGTCTCCTATGGTATACTCAGCCACACCTCGCAGATGCACGTCGTGACGCGATGAGTTCCACGTAGATCTCTCACACGACCTTGGCGATGATTGGAGGCATAGGCGTTCTGGCCATCTTTCTTCGAGCCTTCTCCCTCGGGGGCGGTACATATACCGGCATAGAGGCGGTCTCCAACGGCATGCAGATCATGCGGGAGCCCCGGGTCCATACCGGCAAAAAAACTATGGCCTACATGGCTACGTCTCTTGCATGCACGGCGGGCGGGCTCTTGTTCTGCTACCTGCTGTGGAACATTGCCCCGGCCGAAGGACGAACCATGAACGCAATACTTGCCGATACGATGTTCGGCCCGTGGCCCGGTAGGCTATTTGCTTGCGCTTATCACCATTCTGTCTGAGGGGGCCCTCCTGATCGTGGGCGCCCAGGCCGGGTTCATCGATGGTCCGCGGGTAATGGCGAATATGGCCGTTGACTCGTGGTTTCCGCGAAGGTTTGCCGCATTGTCGGAGCGCCTCACCATGCAAAACGGCGTGCTGGTGATGGGTACGGCATCTCTCATTCTGTTGCTTTATACGCACGGCTCTGTCTCCGCACTGGTTGTCATGTACTCCATCAACGTGTTTCTCACCTTCTCCCTTTCGCAGTTCGGCATGGTACGGTTTTTTGTCACAAATCGGCACAGGGAACCCAAATGGAAGCAGCACATCATCGTGCATATCGTCGGCCTGATTCTCTGTCTCACTATCCTCTTCGTCACCACTTACGAGAAATTCGAGGAGGGCGGTTGGCTGACACTGCTCATAACATCGGTCTTCATAGTGCTCTGTTATCTGATCCGCCGCCACTACCTGAAGGTCAGGCAAGAGCGTGAAGAAGCTCGAAGAGATAGTCGAAGACATACCTCCAAGCGCCCCATACAACGATCAGCCGGTTGACCCGAAAGAAATGACCGCGGTGCTTGCTCGTGAGCGGTTTCAATGGTTTCGGAATTCACACGCTGCTCTCCATCGTGAGGAGCTTTCCAAATCTATACAAGAACTATATCTTCGTGCAGGTGGCAGAGATCGATTCAGGCTCGTTCAAGGGCGTGCAGGAGGTTGAAGCCCTTAAGGAATCGGTAAAACACGGCCTGGAAAAATATGTGAAGGTCACCCGCAAGCATGGGATCGCGGCCGATTACCGGATGGATGTCGCAACCGATGTGGTGGAAGCTGCCACGCAGCTCTGCGAATCGATCGTGCGGGAGTTTCCAAAAGCCACGGTGTTTACCGGAAAACTCGTCTTCCGCTACGAGCGGTTCTTCAGCAGACTGCTGCACAATGAAACGGCTTTCGCCATCCAGCGCCGGCTGCAGTGGGACGGGATAACCACCGTGATCCTCCCAATCCGCGTCGACATGTGATACCGATTTGCCTTCAAGCGTATACCTTCGTTGCTGCGTCGCTCTCAACCTCGACGTACTCTGCAAGTACGCCTGCGTTCGCACGTACCTCCAGGTACGCCTCGCGTAGCTCCAGGCCTCGGCGCGCCTCGGTATCCATCTTGAATGCAGAAGCGGTATACACAGGCGAGTAGGCCGCAATCGGAGCGACCGGCCTGCTCTGTCTGCTCACTCTTCGCTTGACTTGCTCTTACTGCTTACTGCTCACTGCTGACTGCTTACTCGTCTCTTTCAGGAACAGTCTGAAGCCCTTCCCGCGGGCATCTTCCACATAGTCGATGGCCACCACCGACGCGTTCTTCCGCACGGAGGAGCCTGCCGCCTTCGACATCAAAAAGCTTATTCCCTCTGCCTCGTAGCCCTCATCGTTCTCTTTTGATTCATCCAGAATCAAGCCCAGCTTGGGCCCGCATCAGCCGCCTGTGTCGAAAGTGACCCTCACCTTTTTAGTTGCCGCTTCAGGTTCACCTAGTACCTGCCTGAACGCATCCGCTGCCCGTTTAGTAACTTCAATCATGGCACTTCCTCACTCAAGACCTTTTCCGGTCAGTATTCTCAGTATCTCGACGTACCGCGCCCTTGCTTTCTCCACGATCTCCGGCGGAAGTTCCGGTCCGGGATATGTCTTGTCCCAGTCGAGCCGATTCAGATAATCCCGTATGATCTGCTTATCATAACTCTCCTGGGACTTGCCCGGCTTATACTCTTTGGCTGACCAGAACCTCGATGAGTCAGGCGTCAGCATCTCGTCGATCACCTTCAGCTTCCCGTCGATTATCCCGAACTCAAACTTGGTATCCGCAATCAGAATACCTCGCTTCTCCGCCACGCCACCCGCCTTTTCATAGATCCGGATGCTTGCGTCCCGCAGCTGTTCGGCAAGTGAATCGCCTACGAAACCTTTCAGATCCTCAAAGCACATATTTGTGTCGTGGCCTACCTCGGCCTTTGTGCTCGGGGTGAAGATGGGCTCGGTGAGCTTCGCCGACTCTACAAGGTTTGGCGCAAGCGTTATCCCGCAAATGCTGCCCGTCTCTCTGTACTCCTTCCAACCGGAGCCCGCGAGGTATCCTCTCACCACACACTCCGCGGGCACCGTCTTTGCCTTCTTGACGACCATGCTCCTGCCCCGCAGCTGATTCCGATACTTCTGCAGAGGCGCAGGATACTTCTCCACATCTGTCTCGACCAGGTGGTTCTCGATGATCTCTTCCGTCTCGCGAAACCAGAACAGGGAGAGTTGCGTCAAGACCTTTCCTTTGTCCGGTATTGCCGTGGGCAGCACGACATCAAAGGCGGAGACCCTGTCTGTTGCCACAATCAGCAACTGTTCTCCCAGGTCATATACATCACGCACCTTTCCCCTGCGCGGAGGAGACAAAAGAGGAAACTGCGTCCGCAAAATTACCTTTTCCACGACTCGTCCTCTCACGAATGTTTCACTTCGCCTTCTCGAAGGCGGTTTTGGGAGCCCCGCAGATCGGACAGACCCAGGAATCGGGAATCTCTTCGAACGCGGTTCCGGGCTTCACGCCTGACGCCGGATCGCCCTGCTCAGGATCATAAATATACCCACAAACTGTGCAGACATATTTGGCCATGGTCCCTCCTGTTTTCTCCTAATAGAATTCCTCAAGCATGCCATCAACATGTGGAAATAAAGGCTCCTGTCTTACGAGCGGCTTTTCACGCAGCACCGGGACCTTCTCCTCGAAAACCGGCCGCTGATGCCTGTAGATGACGCCCACGGGTATACGTTCTCCGGACTCCAATGCCCTCCTGAAAGCCTCAACGCGATCGTTCGGGTCATACGCGGACTCAACCGGGTAACAGCGCTTCTTGTACCAGTCATACGTGTTGACCTTGTTGAAGGTGACGCATGGCTGGAAAATGTCAACGAGCGAGAAACCCCGGTGGTTGATGGCCTCTTTCATCAGCTCTTTCAGATGATCAACGTCACCTGCAAACCCACGGGCGACGAAACTGCAATCCATGGCGATTGCCAGCACCATCGGGTTGAAAGGCTCTGAAAGGGCCCCGAAGGGCTGCGTCTTTGACACGGTGCCCTCGAGGCTCGTTGGCGAAGCCTGTCCTTTGGTGAGCCCGTAAATCTGATTGTCGTGCACAAAGAGTTTGAGATTTATATTCCGTCTCATTGCATTCAGGAGGTGGTTGCCGCCTTCGCCATAGCAATCTCCGTCACCACAGAATACAAAAACAGGCATGGCGTGGTTGGCCAGCTTCAAACCGGTTGCGACGGCAAGACTCCTCCCGTGCAAGCCGTTAAAGGTATTGCACCTGACATAGTGCGGGAACTTCCCCGACTGGCCTATCCCGGAGACAATCGTAAACTGATGCGGCGCGAGGTCAAGGTCGACCATCGCTTGCTGGAAGGCCTTACGAATGCCGAAGTTACCGCAGCCGGGACACCATGCCGGTGTCCGGCCTTCATACTCCTGCAAGGTGTGCATCGATCTCTCCTGATAAACTTTCCACGGTAAAAGGACGTCCGTCATACCTCAGGATGTGAGCATCAAACGTGTATCCCGTCTCCGACCGCATCAGGGACGCAAACTTTCCCATGGCGTTATGCTCAATGCAGATCGTCCTCTTCGCACTCCGGAGGAGTGCAAGGTAATCGAATTTTTCCGTACCAGGGAAAGGATAGATCTCGCTGAAATGGAGCATGGCCGCGTTGCGGGGCGCAAGCCTTTCAACAACCTCTTTCATCACACCATAGGTCGATCCCCAGCCGACAAGAACGACTTCAGGCTTGTCGCTGCCGTGGAGCGAGGGAGGTTCCATCTCAGCTTTAATGAGGGGCATCTTTTTTAATAATCGCTTTTCCACCATCTTGCGTCTTGTCTCAGCGTCCTCGATGATGTGACCTTCCTCGTCATGCTCATCGCTGTCCGTGACGACCAGGTGTGGCCCATCCCCGGGAATCCCGAGGGGCGATATCCCGTTAGCGGTGAAGGCATGTCTCTTATAAGACTGAAGGTTCCGGAAAGAGTCACCACGCAGCCGGTAATCTGTATTCCGCAGCTTCTCGAGATCAAGCGCCTCGTAAGACCAGCTCGAATCCGCGAGGTACTGGTCGGTCAGCACAAGCGCGGGAATCTGGTATTTCTCCGCAAGATCAAACGCCTTGTTTGTCAGATAGACGGCCTGCTCAGGCGAGCCTGGTGCGAAGATCACGCGGGGAAATTCTCCATGGCCCGCGTAAAGAGCAAAGAGCAGTTCCCCTTGTTCCGTGCGCGTAGGCAATCCGGTCGCAGGCCCCGGTCTCTGGGCGAGGCCAATCACTACAGGAGTTTCCGTCATGCCCGCAAGGGAGAGCCCTTCTACCATCAGCGCAAAACCGCCGCCGGAACTCGCAGTCATACTCCTCACGCCGCCAAAGGAGGCGCCGAGCGCCATGTTGATGGCAGCGATCTCGTCCTCTGCCTGCTCTACCACGATGCCGCACTCAAGGGCCTTCCCGGCGACGAAGTTGAAGATGCCTGTTGACGGGGTCATCGGATAGGCGGAGTAGAATTTGCAGCCTGACAGCACCGCACCGAGGCCTATGGCTTCATTCCCCGTGATGAGCAGCTTCTTTTGCCCGACAGGGGCCAACGTAAATGAGCAGCGCAGGCATTCCCCGGCCGCGAATTCATGGCCGGCTTCCACAGCATCCAGATTGGCTTTGATGACCTGCTCATCCTTCTTTTTCAGCTCATCCTTGATCACCTCGCGGGCGATGGTGAGGTCCATGCCCAGCATGCCCAGCACCGCACCCGTGGCGACCGTGTTCGACATGATCTTGCTTCCGCCCTGCTTGATCGCTATCTCTGTAAACGGCACATCGAGAAATAGCAGGTCGCTCAACTTTCTCCTTCAGAGCGGCCGCATCGTAAACAACCATGCCGTCACCGGAGAGTTCTTTCTCGTGGGCAACGATGCCCTGCCGGTCAAGCGCAACAAGTATATTCACAGGGTCCCGTGAGGCTGTGACGGGCTGATCCGACAACCGTATCTGGATAAAATTGTGGCCGCCCCTGATGCGTGACTCGTAATCCTGATGGCTAAAAACAAAGTATCCGGCCCTTGTGAAGACCTTTGACAGAATGGCGCCGATGGTGTCGACACCCTGCCCTGCTTCACCGCCGATCTTTACCGTGTAATCCAAAAATCCTCCGGAGATTTAACAGAACTTGATGCCGTGATGCTCTTGCCTGCGACAATAAAGTTTAAGCCTCGCTTACAAGCTTGTCAAGCCAGACTGGCGGCAGAAATGCCCTGGAGCTGGTCCCTGACGGCGCTCGGCAACACGCCGTCAAACCCTGGCCCCTTGACCCTCGCCCCTTTCTCCTATGAAGCACTGGGGGTCTTCCGCGAGGAAATCATCACGGCCCTTCGACCGGGCGTACGCATAGGCTATGGCCCTGCAGCCACGGCAGTTGGCCCATCTGTCGCACTGACCGCATTTTCCTTTGTACGCACTTCTGTCACGGAGAAGGTTGAGTACGTTCGATGTTGCCCAGACCTCTCTTAACGCGTCGGTCTGTATATTGCCGACAGGCACCGGCAGCCGCCTGCACGGGGTAATAGTGCCGTCAGCAAGAAAGGTGAGTCCGGAGACGCCCGCCGCGCAGCCGCCGACAGGCGTGCAACCGAGATCCTCACCGCCATCCTCATGCAGTTGGGAGGCGATAGGGTCACCGGTAACAATCTCGACCCCGGGAACATGCACGGAAAACGCCTCCTCGTAAAGCCTCTTGACTTCCCCGGACTTAAGCATTTCCGCGAGAAGTCCCGTTCCTCTGCCCGCAGGCACGAGCCGCGAGAAGCCGAGCCTTTGCACACCGAGTTCTGAGGCGAGATGCACGAAATCGATGAGATAGTCACGGTTTATCCGGGAGAGGGTTGCATTCAGAGTCACCGTGATACCGGCTTCAAGCAAGTGCCCGACGCCCCGAAGGGCTTTGCTGAAGTTTCCTCGACCTCTTATCTGATCGTGGACCTTCTCCGGCCCTTCGATGCTCACCTGAACGCCTTGAACGCCATGCGCCGCAAGCTCTTGCGCCTTTTCCGGCGTGACCAAAGTGCCGTTGGTGAGCAGATAGACAGCACCCCTGCTGCCTCTGATTTCTTTGAGAACATCAAAGAGATCGGCGCGCAGAAAGGGCTCACCGCCGGTAATATTGTAGCTCAGGGAAAACGAGAGATCATAGGCATCCTCCCAGGTCTCTACCATCTCCTTGACTTCGCCGATAACGCGCCTGATCTCAGAAAAGGGGACTTCCTCTTTGCAGGTCCCCGACTGGTAACAGTGTGCGCATCTCAAGTTACACCGCTCAGTAAGGTGCCACTGAATGAAAAAATCAAATGGTTGGCGGGCCAGCACAAGTAACCCCGTTACAAGTTACGAGTTAACAGACGTTACAGACAGTAATCCGTAACAACGTTACATGTAACAATCTTTTTCTTGTAACCTGTAACATCTTTCTAAGGGCATAAAAAGAGGCAGATACGAGAAACCTTCTTCAAACCGCGCCAACCGCTTCCGTATCTGCCTCGCTCGTTCGTTGCTGAACCAGCAACGTCTAGCTCTTTCAGCTCTTTCACTTGTGGCATAACGTTACAGGACGGTCTTTAGCCGCCTTCTTCATGGCGCTCCAGAACGCAGCCTCCTTAAGCAGTGTCTCCTTTTTCATCCTTACTCACCCCCTTTCTGATCTAAATGCGGGTTGCCCCACTTCAATTGTAAGCAGAAGCGGAACAGATGTCAATCGGAATCTCTATAACAAACAACAAATAGATTCCTTCTGGTTATGGATCACAATTGGGGCGTGCACGCCTTTCTCTGACTCCAAGCACCGGCTCATCCCCTGTCAACGCGGTCCGCGCGGGACGAATCAGCTTAAGAACCTCTTCGTCACCCAGGTCGTACCAGGACCTGTACGCATCGGCCACGGCATAGGGGAAGCCGCTCCTCACGTTAGGACAGATGATCTCATCCACCTCCGGCAAGATCCGATCGATGGTCCTCTCCGAGCCGGTCGGAACGGCAACGATTATCTTCTGGGGAGCCATCTTCTCCACCCATCGTATCGCGGCAATCATCGTGTAACCGGAAGCGAGTCCGTCATCCACGATGATCACGTACCTGCCTTTCAGTTCAGGACCGGCTTTGGCTCCTCTAAACCTGATGCTTCGCTGTTCGATCACGCGCAGCGTTTTTTCCCTTTGTTCCCGTATCTGGTCCGGGGTCAGCCGAAACTCCTTCACCAGGTCTTCGTTGAGCACCATCTTCCCGTCCGGGCTCAGCGCGCCAAATCCCGCCTCCGGATTCCCGGGGATCTGCAGCTTTCGTACGATGATCAGGTCCATAGGCAGGCCGGTTATCCGCGATATTTCAGAAGCAACAGGCACGCCGCCCGATGGGATCGCGAGCACTATGGCGTCAGTATATTTGTAGCGTGTAAGCTCTTTCCCGAGAACCCTGACCCGCCTCATATCTGTCCCTGAACACTTTCACCCGGTTCTTTAAACCGGCATGCTCATGCAGTTCGCCCATCGCCCATCTCCTCTCACTCATTATCTGCTACTGGTTTTAGTATAAGTACAATTTGTTCTGCTTTAAACGGCAGGAATATGTAGTATAATTTTTTGTATGGATCTTCCGAAGAGACTGCTCGGCCAGACCGGGATGCAGGTAAGCATGCTCGGCCTCGGCGGAGAAGGCATCCTGCGCACATTCGGGCACGAGAAAGAGGCGCAGGAACTGATCAACCTCGCCATCGACCTCGGCATAACTTACTTTGAATCGGCCCGGGCATACTCGGGAAGCGAGAGTTACTACGGAGGCGCACTACTCGACCGAAGGGATGAGATCTTTCTCGCAAGCAAGTCCCACGCGCGGGACAAAGAGGGCGCCCTTTCTCATCTGACGCAAACACTCAAAGCTATGCAGACGGAATACCTGGACCTCTGGCAGATCCACGACGTCAGGACCGAAGAGGAGATGGAAGAGATTTTCGGACCGGGCGGCGCCCTGGAGGCCTTTGTTGAAGCCAGGAAAAATGGTTATACGCGATTCATAGGGGTCACCGGCCATCATGACCCGGCGGTCTTGAGACGCTGCCTGCAGAAGTTTCCTTTTGACACGGTGCTTCTGCCTGTGAATCCGGGTGAGCCTCAGCACGAGAGCTTTCTGACCGAAGTCATCCCGGTGGCAGTCGCAAAACGGATGGGGATCCTCGGTATGAAGGTCTATTTCCGGGGCCTTGCCCAGCGCATCCCCTGGTACTCAGGCATGGAACCCTTCTTCCGGTTCGCGCTCTCTCAGCCTATTACGGCCGCAGTTATAGGATGCGACAACCTCATGCAGCTCTCTGAGAATGTCGAAATGGCCCGGAGGTTTGAGGCGATGTCCGATAAGGAAGCAACAGAACTGATCGATGCGGTTGCTCCATTCGCCCAGCAGCTCATGTACTACAAACCCTGAGCCGGCACCCTACCCCACACGTTACCCGTCGTCACGGCAGACTGCTTTAGAAACTCCGCGACATAAGGCCCCCACATTGCGCCTTGCCACTGATTCTGGTGAGCCAAACTTTTATCCTTCGGGGTAATGAGAACGGAGCTGCCGTTTTTAACCCTCGCCATTGCGCGTTCCATTACCTTGAGCTCAGCCGGATTGAGCAAATCATCCGAAAAGTTGATGGCGAGCACTTTCGCTTTGATCTTCTCGAGATCGGGTTCCGGGTTATAGTCGGCTGAGGCTTCCCACCGGTACAGGTAGTCGTTCGCATCGAGACGCTTTGCGCTTTGAACGATCTGGTCATAGTATGCAAGAGCCTTCTCGCGGGTTGGCGCGACCTCCTGCAGGTGGGTGGCACTGTCTGTCATGGCGGTGAAGATCGGAACGACCAAGGCGAAGCGGGTCGGTGGTGTCGTGTAATTGCCGCCTTGCCAATCCGGGTCGTTGCGAATCGCTTCGATAATCACGCGCCGCCAAAGGAAGTTTCTCCCGGAGATTTCCACGGGCTGGCTCGTAAGGGCAACGGCACCGTCCATCATGTCCGGATAGCGCTCGGCCCAGAGCCAGGTCTGCATGCCGCCCATCGAGGTGCCCAGAACCAACCGGAGATGCTTCACGCCCAGACCTTCGGTGACGAGTCGGTATTGAGCGTCCACCATATCGCGATAGCCGTACCGGGGGAACTTGGTTTTGAGGCCATCGCTCGGTTTTGCGGACCGGCCCAGCCCTATGCTGTCTGCAAGAATAAGATAATATTTGCCGGCATCCAGAGGCTGCCCTTCCCGAAAAAGCGTCTCGGTAAAGGAAGGCACAAGCCAGTTTGCCCCGGTACCGGTTGTGCCGTGCAAGAGCAGCACGCCATTGGTGATATTGCCGGAGGAATCCCGCTGCGGCGTGCCAATGGTCGTGTAACCGAGCTTCAACTCCGGAAGGACCTCACCGCTCTGGAATTTGAAATCACGCGCAACGAACGTGCCATCCTGCCGGTTTGGCAGGCTCCGCACCTCATCAGCGCCGTTGGCGGAAACTACTGTACCGAACACCGCAAGGGCAGCAAGGCAGATCAGCTCATAGGTTATCATGGCTCTCATAGGAACCTCCTTTCTATTCGTCATCGTGAGTATACCGGGAAGAAGATGGTGAGTCAACGAAACGCATATGCTTATTTTTTTCTTTAGGCGGTGTTCATCGCTGCGATCTGCGATAAAGACTGTAGAAATTTCCATCACAGACCAGGCGAATAAAGGCTATGATAAATGCGGATGGTCGTACATTGACCGGACCTGATAAAGCGGCATATCCGTCAACCTGCAGCGGCTTCGTGCGGCAGGGCCTCACGCGCGGAGTACTAGGACATGTAATGACCGATGAAAAACCGCTTCGCCAGGACGAGGGCGCTGGGAGGAGACTTCAGGCTGCATGCCGCAGCAAACGCCTATCATTTTCGCTGACAATTTTCTCCATCTCGGGTATACTAACATCAATCATGTAAAAGGCGACATTGCGGATGCACGCGAAAAAAAATGCTGTATAAAAATGGCGCAGGTCAACATACTACCCTGTTCATTTTACTGATGACCTTGTACTTCGCCTACGGTTCGAACATGGATCTTCCGCAGATGGGCGATCGATGTCCTGATGCGGTCACAGCCGGTACCGCCGAATTGCCCTTCCATCGTTTCATCATCAACACCCGGGGCGTGGCGACCGCTGTACCCGATCCGGCCTCCACCGTTCAGGGGCTCCTCTGGAACATCAGCGAGATAGACGAGCGCGCCCTTGATTATCACGAGGGCGTGACCCAGGGGATTTACAAGAAGGCCTTCGTAGAGGTAAATCTGCCGGACGGCACAACAACCAGGGCTCTCACGTATCTGGCCACCGACACTCATCCGGGACCGGCCCGGGCCGGATACGTAGAGAAGATTCTTTCCGCGGCAGAAGGGTGCGGGCTGCCCAAGACGTACATCGATCAGCTGAAACGCTGGCTGCCCTGATACCGATTCGTCTTCCGGGATGCGACGATCTTACCGTTCGACATAGCTTTGGGCGTATCATGGCTTGACAAGATAGATGGTTTGATTACAATGAGAAGTGGGGGTTAATGAGGTGTCACCCATGAAAGCAGCTCACAACACCCGTCTGACTCGGATCCAGACATTCTTCATGGAGATGTTCGGGCTCGGTCGGGCAGTGGCGCTCACCGCCGTTATACTTATCTTCCTGATTGTGCTGTTCGGCGTCTTCTGGTTCTTTCATTCGGCTCCGCCCGACACCATCACCATTACGACCGGTCCCGAGGGCAGTGTCTTCCAGACGACTGCCCAGAGATACGCCACCATCCTGGCACACAACGGGGTGAAGTTGAAGATCCTTCCTTCCCAAGGCTCGCTGGAGAATCTCAAGAGGCTCCTGGACCCCTCGTTCCATGTCGACGTCGGCTTCGTTCAGGGCGGCGTGGCCGGTGGGCTGCATATCGATAAACTGGTCTCACTGGGGAGCATCAACTATGAACCGCTCGTGATCTTTTATTCCAGCGCCAAGCCGGTAGAGCTGCTTTCCGAGCTCTCCGGCAAGAAGCTTGCCATCGGTCCCGAGGGCAGCGGAACACGAACCCTGGCTTTGGCCCTGCTCAAAGCCAATGGCATAGAACCCGGCGGCGCAACCGCACTGGTGGATCTGGATGCAGATGACGCGGCAAAGGCCCTGGTCGAAGGTACGGTTGGCGCCGCATTCATGATGGGGGATTCCGCATCGCCCCAGGTCATGCTTAAGCTCCTGCGCACGCCGGGAATCCACATGTACAATTTCATCCAGGCCGACGCCTACACACGAAAAATCGTCTACTTGAACAAGCTGGAACTACCGCAGGGATCTATCGATTTCGGCAAGAACATGCCTGCGCACGATGTCTGGCTGATCGCCCCAACGGTTGAACTGATTGCACGGCCCGAATCTCCATCCCGCGCTCTCCGATCTTTTGCTTGAGGCGGCGACTGAAGTACACGGAAGAGCTGGCCTGCTGAAGCGCCAGGGCGAGTTTCCCGCCCCGCTGGAGCATGAATTCCGCATAAGCAGCGATGCGACCCGCTTCTACAAATCGGGCAAGAGCTTCCTCTACCGTTCTCTTCCCTTCTGGCTGGCAAGCCTGGTGAACCGTATCCTCGTGGCATTTGTGCCGATGATAGTGCTCTTGATCCCGGTGCTGCGCATCATCCCCGGGGTCTATCGGTGGCGCGTCAGGTCACGCATCTACCGGTGGTACCGCCTGCTGCTGGTACTCGAGCAGCAACTGGTCGCGGCCTCCGGGTCAGAGAAGCGGGAAGCATT
The DNA here is from genome assembly GCA_963835605.1 of uncultured delta proteobacterium. Taxonomy (GTDB): domain Bacteria; phylum Desulfobacterota; class Syntrophorhabdia; order Syntrophorhabdales; family WCHB1-27; genus JADGQN01. Next base: position 72,892 of record CAWIHO010000021.1, read on the forward strand.
GCTCTCGCGGCTCGATCAGATCGACGAGGAAGTCAATAAAATGAAAGTGCCGGCCTCCTTTGGCGACCAGTTCTACGTGCTTCGCCAGCACATCGGTTTTGTCCGCAGCCGCCTTATGGAGGGCACGCATGGGCACTGACACCAGGCTCAGTACCTTTGCGCGGCCAGCACCGCGGCACCCACGGCCCCTATCAATCCCAGGGCGGATATGAAGAGCAGCCCGGCCGCGTAGGAACCGGTGGCGGCGATCAAAAAACCGATCGCTGCGGGCGCCAAAGCCGATCCGAAGTTGGCCAGCCCGTTGTCGATGCCGATCCCTGTGGCCATGATGGGGGCAGGGATGATGTGCTGCATAATGGCGTAGTAAACGGGTGTACCCATTCCCCACAGGATCATCCCGAGCACCATCAATAGGCCGCTCATGATCGGGTCGGGCACCAGCGCCGCGAGCCCGATAGAAACGGCGGATCCCGACAGGCTCACGAAGCAGAGAACGGCGCGACGGCCAATACGGTCCGAAAGGAACCCGAATACCAAGGACGACAGGAAAGAACCAAGGTACGGAAGGGATGCGAAAAGGACCATCCCTTTCAGGTCGAAGCCTCTCTCGTCTCTCAGGTATTTGGGGAGCCAGGTGGTCAGCCCCGACAAGGTGGCCAGTACCGCAAAATGATAAATCACCATCAGCCAGAAACGGTAGTTGTGCAAAAGGCTCGAAAGGTGGCCTTTCCCTCCCGCGCTCTTCCCCTTCTCGGACCCCCGGACCTCCGTTATATAGTTCCGCTCCTTTATCCCGACCCTGGCCATCACCTCGGGCGCGTCGCCGGTCAGAAACCAGATACTTGGAATCACCAGTACAAGGATGAGTGCCGCCTGAAGGAAAAAGACGGAGCGCCAACCCCACAAGCCGAGGACCAGCGACAATATGGGCACGGCGAGGGTCATCCCCACGCGCTGCCCGCTGGTCCAGATGGCGTTGGCGCCACCCCGCTCCGAGGGCGGAAACCAGTAGCGGACGTAGCGGTTCGTAAGCGGGAGCAACGGCCCTTCGCCGGTGCCACGCACCACCCGTCCAATCAGCATCATCGAGTAGGAGCTTATGGCCCCCATCCAGATCGCGGCAACTGACCAGAGGCCGGCCATCACGGTCAGGACTTTCCTCGGGCCCCAGCGATCGGCAGTGGGTCCGAAGAAGATATTCGAGAGGGCGTAGGGCAGGAGAAGGAAGGTCATCAGCAGTCCCTGCCTCCCGGGACTTCCTTCCAGGCCCATCTCCTTGAGGAATCCCCGATCCGCCAGCAGCAGGGAAAGGCCCGTCCGATCGAAGGCCCAGACAAGGAAGGCTATCCAGATCACAGCGACGACCACGTAGCGATACTTGCCTACGCGGGTTTCTGCCGCATCCGGCGCCCCCGATGATCCAAACCGACCTTTCACCGGTTTTTTATGACCTCTCGTATTGCCAGGATCAGTTTCTGTTTATCCGGCGCAACATACTGCTCCAGTGGGGGACTGAAGGGTATGGGGATGTCAGGGCCGCACACCCGCCTGGGATGTGACTTGAGAAGCCTATAGGTCTCCTCATCTTCAACCACAAGCGAGATTATTTCAGCGGCAGCGCCGCACGTCGCACAAGCCTCATCCACTACCACCAGCCTGCCTGTCTTCGCCACTGAGGCCCTGATAGCAGCTCTGTCCAGAGGCACCAGCGTCCGTGGATCAATTACTTCCAGCGAGACCCCTTCCCTTCCCATCTCTTCAGCCGCATCGAGCGCCACGTGCACCATCCGCGCGAGGGCGACGACGGTTACATCGGTACCTTTTCTCTTTATCTCTGCCCGGCCGAAAGGGATGGTATACTCTTCCTCAGGCACTTCACCCTTTACGCCCCCCAGAGCCCTGTGCTCAAAATAGATCACAGGGTTGTTATCCCTTATAGCGGTTTTAAGGAGTCCTTTTACATCCCGAGGCGTGCTGGGCAGGATAATTTTCAGGCCCGGTGTGTTCATATACATCGGATAAGGACTTATGGAGTGTTGAGCTGCCATGTGAGCCCCGGTGCCCACCGTCATTCGAAAAACAATGGGAAATCTAGCCTGCCCCCCGAACATATAGGTGATCTTTGCCGCCTGGTTCACCATCTGGTCCATGGCAACAAAACCAAAGGTGGCCATGCCGATATCGACTACCGGCCTGAAGCCCGAACCGGCAAGCCCTACTGCCGCCCCCACAAAGGCCGATTCGCTTATGGGCGTTCCGCGTACCCTGGCTTCGCCGAATTCCCGTCTCAGCTCGTAGTTTATATTGGTGCCGTAATACAAAGTCTTTTCATCCCGCAGAAATTCTTCCCGCAGTGCTTCCTGAACCGCCTGCTGAAACGTTATCTCCCTCACCTCGTTACCTCTGCGTTAATCTTCTTTATTCGGAATAAACACCCTCCAGCGCATCCTCCGGATCCGGGAACGGACTCTCAATCGCGTAATTGACCGCATCCTCTACACGGGATAACACCTGAAGGTTAATTGCTTCCTGCTGTTCGCGATCCAGAACTCCATCCGCCAGGAGCCGTTGTTCGAAGCGCTTGATAGGGCACTTTTCCTTCCATGCCTCGATCTCATCCTTTGGACGAAGGTCAGGAAAATAACCTCCCTCGAAGTGATGGCGCCAGCGATAGGTCCTGAATTCCAGTAAGCGCGGGCCTCCTCCCGATCTCGCCGCGGCCACTGCCGTTTGAGCGGCCTCGTATACCCCAGCGATGTCGTTTCCGTCAATCACCGTTGCGGGTATCGCATATGCACGGGCCCTTTCAGCGACGCTCACCAGCGGCATGACATCCCATATCAACGTATTGGCTCCGTATAGATTATTCTCACAGGCGAAGATGATGGGTAGTTTCCATATCGACGCAAGGTTGAGCGACTCATGAAACGCGCCTTCATTGCTGGCGCCGTCACCGAAAAAGACTACGGCCACTCTATCTCCGCCCTCCAGTTGAGCCGCCAGCGCAGCGCCCACCGCTATGGGAAGGCCCGCGCAGACTATTCCGTTGGCACCAAGCATTCCGATGCTGAAGTCGGCAATGTGCATGGAGCCGCCCTTGCCCTTGCAGTAACCGGTTTTCTTTCCGTAAATCTCTGCCATCATGCGCCGCAGGTCCGCCCCTTTGGCAATACAATGACCGTGACCCCTGTGATTGCTGACGATGCGGTCATCCACTCTTAAATGCGCACAGACGCCCACTGCTACTGCTTCCTGGCCGATGTAGGAATGGATGAGCCCGGGGATGTTCCCGTCGCCCCACTCGCGGACGGCCCTCTCTTCAAAGCGGCGGATGGTCAGCATCTTTGTGTACAGGCTGATAAGTTCTTCCTTCTTTATTGACACTGCCCGGTTCTCCTTCATTCGGATGTATCGCGATATTCAAGTCTTTGTGCTGGTACCCGATCTCTCTGTCTATCATCGATTAGCACTAGATTGCAAGTGAAAACCAGAATGCCGGTTATCCCACGTCACCTCTACCTCTTCCGCCCGCTATTTTCTGCCCAAGCTCAACATTGACCAATACTGCTGCAACCAGGCCTGGCCAATCATCGTCATGATTTCAAAATTTAACTATTACAGATGAAACAGGTTATAATGTGCGTTGCTCATGAAGCCAGGTTTTCGTGAAATGTACGTCCGTGCTGTTGTTAGGCACGGCAGAAGGATAGTTTAACACCGGAATGCAGTTCGCCACTTTTCGTCTGATCGTCATCACACTTGCTGTACTCACGCAAATGTACCTGTTTCTCCGCGCCCGGGAAGCGATTCTCTCCTCGCACCGATCCGCCCATTTCAAGTCCCGATGTATCGCCTTGGTGGGCGCAGCCATCGGCCTGCTCTTTGCCACGAACGCTTACGTCCTCGCCAAGCGCGTCGCCTGGGTTGACCCGCCGATGGTGGCGCGAGTCGCTCTCTTTTATCTCCCGGCCATATGGACCTTTGGGTCTATCTTCTCAGCCTTGCTGCTTTTCCTCGCGCAAGTCACCGGTGGGCTGGCGAGGACGCTTGTTCGGCTTTATCGTGCACTCGCCCGTCAGAGTAACTCTTCTCCCGAAAATCCCGATCGCCGTCGGTTTCTTCAAGCCGGGGTTGCCGGACTCGCCACAGCACCCCTTTTGCTTTCCGGATACGGTGCAGTCTATGCCAGCAAGGCCTATGATGTCCAGGAGCTCACTTTGCCCTTCGGCCGCTCACTAAGGGTTGTTCAGCTCACCGATATCCATGCCGGCGTCTACATGACCCGGGAAGAGATACGCCGCTACGCGGACCAGGTCATCGCCCTACAACCGGATCTCTTCGCCCTCACCGGGGACTTCATCTCAAATTCGATGGTATTTCTCCCTGACTGCATGGAAGAGATGGTCAGGGTCCGAGCCCGGTACGGCACCTTCGCCACTCTGGGTAATCACGAACGCTGGTATGGCAGGCTGGGCGAACTGCAGAAAATGTTCCGGCGGTACCGGGTCCCGCTTCTGGTCAACGCGCATCAGGTTATTAAGACCGAACAGGGGCCTTTCGCCGTCGCTGGAATCGATGACCTTCGTACCGGGCACGCCGACCTGGAAGCCACTCTCCACGGACTCGATTCCGCGATCCCCACACTCCTCCTGTCCCATCGTCCGGAGATCTTCCCCCAGGCTGCCGCGCGCGCCATTCCACTGACCCTGGCAGGCCACTGGCATGGAGGTCAGGTCAAGCTGAGGCTGCCTGGAGTGGCTATCAGTCTGGCCCACCTCCGGACGCCCTATCCGGAGGGACTCTACCGCATCAATGCCTCCCACCTGTACGTCAGTCGTGGGATCGGCACCACGTTCACGCCCGTGCGGCTGAACGCGCCGCCGGAGGTGACCTTATTCCACCTGACGTAATACCGCTTTGCCTTCAAGCGCCTACCTTCGTTGCCCTATCGGCCCGATCTTCTCGACGTACCTCGAGGTACGCCTGCGAAGCACAATCCTCGGTTCGCCTCGTATCTACATCGAATGCACTGCGGTAGGCCCAAGACTTGCGGCGCGCTTCGAGATATTCAGCTTGGATGACGAAGAGCGGTTAAGGCTGCCGAAGGAACTTTAGTCCGGGTACCCTCTTGGGGTGGGGCGACGCGAGGCAACGGTTGGCGCATTTCCAGTCGACAGCCGTTAGCGATTGACTGTGTGCATTGCCGTCCGCGAATAGCGCGTTCCTGCGGCAACTCCCGCTGGCGCAGCTTCATCGATGCGGCGCAAATCGTCATCATTCAACTTAACCTCAAGCGCCCCCAAATTCTCTTCGAGCCGTTCCCGGCGCTTTGTTCCCGGGATAGGGATGATCTCTTCGCCCTGCGCCAATAGCCATGCCAGCGCGAGTTGCGCCGGTGTGCAGCCCTTCCCGTTTGCAATTTCTTTGATTTTTGCAACCAGGTTCAGATTGCGCTCAAAATTCTCTCCTTGAAAGCGTGGCATGTGACGACGGGAATCGTCGGGCGCCAGGTCCTGTGGTCTCTGAAAGGCTCCGGTCAAAAAGCCGCGCCCGAGCGGAGCATACGCAACAAGCGACATGCCAAGTTCACGGCACACGGGTAAGACATCGGTTTCCGGCTCTCGCGTCCAGAGGCTGTATTCGGTCTGTAACATTGCAATGGGATAGACAGCAAAGGCGCGGTGGAGCGTCGCCGGCCCGGCTTCGGAAAGCCCGGCGTAACGGATCTTGCCTTCCTTAACAAGCTCTCCAAGCGTTCCAACCGTATCCTCGATAGGCACATTCGGGTCAACGCGGGACGGATAGTAGAGATCGATGTAATCAACGCGCAATCGTTGAAGGCTATAGGACAAGAAATTTCTCACGGCGACGGGGCGGCTGTCAAAACCGATAAGACCGCCGTCATGATTGCGCAACGCGCCAAACTTGACCGAGATAAAGACCTGTTCCCGCGGAAAGTCTTTGATTGCTATTCGGATAAGCTCCTCGTTGTGTCCGACCCCATAAAAGTCGCCGGTATCGAGGAGGTTGACGCCCCGTTCAAGCGCGTAGCGAATTGTGGCTATGCTTTCGGCATCGTCCGTTTGCCGTCCGCCATAAAAATCGGACATTCCCATGCAGCCCAGGCCCAAAGCCGACACGCGCGCATCAGTTTTCCCCAGTTTGCGGTATTGCATGGTTCAGTGCTCCTTTCAAACTGTTACTGCTCATCTTGTCGCGCCCGGCGACGATGGTGAATTGTAAAGCCAGGCGTTGCTCGTGTCAACCGAAAATCGCCGCCGCTCTTTCTCTTGCTTTTTTGGTTTGTTTCCTTCATATTTTTTTCGTGTTTTCAAGCAGACAGAGGAGGTTCCGATGAAGAGCTACCGGAAGGAGCTTTGGTTTAACATCCCCACAAGGCGCGCTTTCGTCAACATCACGGGCCAAGTCGAGGCGTGTCTGAGAGAGAGTAATATAACCGAAGGCCTCATACTCGTGAACGCCATGCACATTACAGCATCTGTCTTCATCAATGATGATGAATCAGGACTCCACCATGACTTTGAGGTCTGGTTGGAAACGCTCGCTCCGCATGAGCCTGTATCTCACTACCGGCACAACATAGGCGAGGAGAATGCCGATGCCCACTTGAAGCGTTCCGTCATGGGGCGTGAAGTTGTCGTTGCGGTAACGAACGGCAAACTCGATTTCGGCCCCTGGGAGCAGATCTTTTACGGAGAATTCGACGGAAGAAGGAGGAAGAGGGTTCTGGTAAAGATTATCGGGGAGTAATATTTATTCCCCGAAGACCTTCTTGAGCAGGTCAGGCATGTGCAATATCTTACAAGCCCTGCCAGTGCTCATTTAGTGATTGACATATCTTTCTTCCGTGCTAATATTGCTTCAAAGGCTGGCTCGTAGGAGCGGCATATTATTCTGTGAGGAGGGGATTATGGAAGGAAGCGTCTATAAGATCATCGAGATCGTCGGCACGAGCAAGAACTCATGGGAAGAAGCGACCAAGACTGCAATAGAAACTGCTTCCAAGTCGCTGGAAGACCTCCGGATCGCCGAAGTCATGAAAATGGATGTGGCCATCGAGAACGGCAAGGTCAGCGCTTTTAGAATAAGACTCAACCTTTCCTTTAAATATCACGGCGAATAAGGCGAGACAGGTTTGTTCCGGGGGCGGCGGGACAGGGCATGTTCCGAGCCCCCTCCCGTCTCTTTTATTCCCGTGAGCGATTACGAAATAGAGCTGCCGTTCGGGATCTCTTTGTCGGTTATGAGAAGGACGACGGATTTCTTTTCGGGGTCGGACGCTGCGAGCAGCATGCCGTGCGATGTGAGACCCCTGATCGTTCTTGGTTCGAGGTTCGCAACCACGGCGATTTTTTTGCCTATCAGTTCTTCCTTCGTGTAGTGGGCTTTGATACCGGCGACGATCTGCCTCTCTTCACCCATGTCGATGGTCAATTTGTAAAGCCTGTCCGCTCCCGGCACGTCCTCACAGGCCTTGATTTCTGCGACGCGTAAGTCGATCTGCTTGAAAACGTCAAAGGAAATATTTTCCATCACGTGCTCCTCTTTGATCCCAGGGTGAACGTCCGTTGCTTACTACTGGCGAATGCTCTATTATACCAGATGAGATTCTAAAATGTTACCCGGAGCATATATATGTGGTTGATCTTCTCAGCCTACGTACTTATCCAGTGCTTCAAATATCTGCTTGACCGGCTGAATGTCAGGCACATGGAGGAACACGGCGGCACCGTACCCCTTGAATTCGAAGGTGCTGTTGACGCAACCGTTCTCAGGAAGAGCCGGAACTATCTCATCGACCAGACAAAGCTCGGCACCGTAGAATCAGCCTTCATGAGCCTGGCCGTTCTCATATTCTTTTTCGGTGGCTTGCTCGACATGTACGGTTCATGGATAGCCGGTCTCCACCTCCCCTTCCTGATGACCGGCTGGATATTTTTTATTCTCCTCTCCCTTGCGGAGCAGGTCCTGGCCATCCCTTTTAACCTCTTCAGTGTGTTCAAGCTGGAGCGTCGATACGGCTTTGCCACGACGACCGCCAAACTGTGGGTGCTCGACCTTGCCAAAGAGGTCTTGATCTCTTCTCTGATTCTCTCTTTCATCACCTGTGCCGGACTTTGGCTCATCAGCCGCAGCCCTGATCACTGGTGGCTCTGGTTCTGGGCTGTTATCTTCTCCTTCAGCATTATTATCACGTATATATCGCCCTACGTGATCGAGCCCCTCTTCAACAAGTTCACACCACTGGAGGACAAGACCCTGAAACAGCGTATACTTGACCTCGCCGGGACGGCCGGTATCAGCGCCCGGAAGGTACTCAAGATGGACGCATCAACAAGGACCCGGCACTCCAACGCCTATTTCACCGGTCTCGGGAAGACAAAGCGCATTGTTCTGTTCGACACACTTCTGGAAGGTACGAGCCACAGGGAGATCCTCGCGGTGTTAGCTCATGAGATCGGCCACTGGAAGCGCCATCATGTCGTGAAGAGCTTACTCATATTCGAAGCTGCGTCTCTCGCCGGCCTCTACCTGCTCTTCCGGGTGACTAAGACCGGCTTCCTGACGTCTCTATTGCGGATCAAGGTTGACACCTTATTTTCCCGCGTGACGGTCGCGGTCTTCCTGGGCGGCATGCTGATCTTCCTGCTGCACCCCGTCATGATGGCCTTTACGCGGCGCATGGAAAGGGAGGCAGATCGTTTTTCCTTTGAACTCACGCAGAGTGCCGGTGACTTGATCAGCGCTCTTGTTAAGCTCTCCAAAGATAACCTCTCAAATCCCTATCCACACCCCCTGTACGTGGCCTTCCATTATTCCCACCCGCCCGTCCTCGAGAGGATCCGCGCGCTCAGAGATGCCGAAGAAGCAGGAGCGCGCGGTTAACGGCCACCCTGCGCCCTTATCCAGGCCTTGCCCTTTGTATACAAAATGCTTATAGTTTAGATTATGAAGAAAAGGATGCGACTCGTCTCCGGTGGCCCGGTAATCGCTTCGGAAGCCAGCGGGCAGAAGATGCCCCATGCCGGAGAAGAAGATCTCCTCGACGCTTACTCCCGGGCAGTTACAGGTGCGGTGGAGAAAGTGGCCCCTTCTGTGGTCAAGATCGCCGTCAAGCAGCGCATCCCCAGCCAGGCCAAGCGTCGTGGCATGCCGGATGAGCTTGAGGGAAGCGGTTCAGGTTTTATTTTTACTCCCGACGGCTTTATTCTCACCAACAGCCACGTTGTGCATCACGCCACGGAGATAGGTGTTACCCTTCCGGACGGGCGTGCCTACCCCGGTTACACAGTGGGAGATGACCCCGATACAGATCTGGCTGTGATCCGGATCGATGCTCCGAATCTTGTCGCGGCCGCTTTGGGTGACTCTTCTCCGCTTCGGGTCGGGCAGCTGGTGATTGCCCTTGGAAACCCTTATGGGTTCTATTCCACGGTTACCGCCGGCGTCATTAGCGCCCTGGGGCGCTCCCTTAGATCCCAATCAGGCAGGCTGATAGATGATGTGATCCAGACCGACGCTGCGCTCAACCCAGGAAGTTCCGGGGGTCCGCTTGTCACCTCCCGTGGCGACGTGATCGGTGTGAATACTGCCGTTATCCTGCCAGCCCAGGGAATCTGCTTTGCCATCGCCGTCAACACCGCAAAGTTTGTTGTGGCGGGGCTGATAAAAGAAGGCAGGATCAGAAGAAGCTACATCGGTGTGGCGGGCCAAACGGTGCCCCTTCATCGCCGGATCGTGCGATTCTACCGGCTTTCCTTTGAGAGCGGAGTGCTCGTTGAATCGGTCGAAAACGCGAGCCCTGCCCAGGCAGCAGGCCTGCTAAAGGGAGACGTAATCGTTGGTCTTGACGACAGGCCGATCGGCGCCATCGACGATTTGCACCGCGCACTTACACAGGACAAGGTGAACACGAGAGTCCCGGTCACGCTTCTCCGGGGCACGGAAAAGCTCACCCTCGAAATCATTCCGGCTGAGAGGCCAAGCTGAGCAGAGCGCCGTTATGATCCGCGCAGGCACCTGCTCATGGACTGAGAAGACCCTTATTCAGACCGGCCAGTTTTACCCGCCCAGCGCCAAGACCGCCGAGGCGCGCCTGCGCTTTTACGCTAACCATTTCGATACCGTGGAGGTGGACTCCACCTATTACGCGATACCAGATCCGAAAACCGCCTGGCTGTGGGACATGCGTACGCAAGATAATTTCACGTTCCATATTAAGGCTTACGGGGCCCTGACAGGCCACGGAGTTGATCCCAGGAGTCTGCCCAGGGATGTGCAGGGTCTCGTCTCGCACACGGGTGACAGCAGATACGCGTATATCAAGGAGCCCTCGATTCTCCGCACGCTCGCGCAGCGTCTGATTGACGCGCTGGCGCCTCTAAAGAGATCCGGGAAGCTCGGCTTCCTGGTCTTTCAGTTTCCACCCTGGTTCACGTGCAGAACTTCCAATTTCGATTACATACTTTCCTGCAAGGAGATGATGGACGGGTTGCCCATCGCCGCGGAATTCCGGCATGGGAGCTGGCTCACCGCTGATAAGGCGCCGGGTACGTTTCAGTTTCTGCGCGCACACGACATAACGTACGTTGCAGCCGATGAGCCCCAATACGGTAACCTGTCTACAATTCCTTTTATCTTTCAAACGACAACAGATACGGCCTACTTCAGATTCCACGGCCGGAATAGCGAGAACTGGCTCAAGAAAGGCATCGACACGTCCTTACGGTACGCTTATTCATACTCGGACGAGGAGCTTACTGATTTTGTTCCTTACCTGGAGCGTGCCGAAAAGAAAACGAAGGTTACATACGCGATGTTCAACAACTGCCATCGCAACTATGCTGTTGCAAACGCGATGAGGCTCCGCGAGCTGCTGAAAAAAGAGTAATCAGCACGACGCCCGAAAAGATTACTTTTCTGGATCGCTCGACAACCCATCGGGTATCAACGCCACGACGGCGCTCAGAACCCAGAGGATCAGCACAGGTATGCCAATCGCAACGTAGATGATCGATTGACGCACCATGAGGAGCGATAGAAGAATGATGGGCAAAAGGCCCAGGACTAGTAGTTTCACAGCGCACCCCTTCTCCCGGAATCAGTGAGGAACTTCTCCGTACTTATTATCGCCCTGAAGTTCGAAATCCTTAACGGGTCTGGGTATTAAAAACGCAGACTGGCCGGTCCGTGGAGGCAACATCGCAGTCAACCAAAATATATATTCGGTTGACTTCTTGGCTGTTCCCCGCTAATCTTATGGACCAGCTTACAGATAGTTCTTCGTGCTTCGTACTTTGTTTGCGTCACGGAGACGAAATCGGCCAGGCAGACTAGATGTCAGAGAGGAGTAGTCAATGAAGTCTACGATAGAATCATTGAAAAAGAAGGCTATCGCCGCAAGAGGCCTCGAAGAGAAGGATGCGCTTGAGCTCTATAAACAGGGGATCAAAAATCTCTTTGCGCTGATGAGTGCTGCCTCGGAGATCAGGGAGCACTACAAGGGAAAAACCATAAGCCTCTGTGCTATCATCAACGCCAAATCGGGCCGGTGCGCGGAGGACTGTGCTTTCTGTGCACAGTCTGCGCATCACCATACGGATGCGCCCGTATATCCACTCGTTTCAGCGGACGAGATGATCGAAAACGCCAGAAAAGCGAGGCAAGACGGGGCCCACATGTTTGGCATCGTCACGAGCGGGACAGAAATTGGCAGCGACGGGGAATGGAGCGAGATTTACGGGCAGTGGGTGAGATCAAAAGGTCAGGCATCAAACCTTGCGCGTCACTCGGCATGTTGAATAAGCCACAGGCTCAAGAGCTGAAGAAAGCCGGCCTTTACCGCTATCATCACAACCTGGAAACGTCGAGAACTTTTTTTCGCAGCATCTGTTCGACCCATGATTACGAAGAGGACATTCAGACGGTGAGAGCGGCGAAAGAGGCTGGGTTGTCCACGTGCTCGGGCGGCATTATCGGACTGGGGGAGCAGATGGAGCACCGCATCGAACTGGCGCTCACGCTGAAAGAGTTGGACGTTGATTCAATTCCCCTGAACATCCTCAACCCGATTCCAGGCACGCCGCTTGCCAATACGGCGCCGCTGCACCCTTTGGAAATCTTGATGACTGTTGCGCTTTTTCGATTCATACTGCCTGATAAAGATATCAAGCTCTGCGGCGGAAAAGAGAGAAACCTGAGGCAACTTCTGCCGCTTGGCCTGGTGGCTGGCTGCAACTCTCTCATGACCGGCAACTACCTCACCACTACAGGGCGTGACACGCAGCTTGACCTTGAGATGATACGAGACCTCGGCCTCGTAGCACTGCCGGCAGGATAAATCTATCCAAGTTCGAAATTCAAACAATATCGAATGACCAAAATCAAGAGGGGCCAAGCTCCCTTTGATAGAATTGTATTTAGTCGTTTAGGATTTAATATTCACTTAGGGGTGGCAGGGGTCTCTTCCAGGCACGAGCTATGAATGAAGGCAACTTGGTATTACCTGTCAGCAGCCTGTCCCACGGCCGGGTCGGGGCGATCGTGACGGTCCAGACGGAAGGTGTGGAATACCGGGCAAGGATCGTGGGTATAGCCAAAGGAAAAGCCACGCTGCACCTTTTTGAGCGGTTACCGCGGCCCAGTGAGTCCTGCCTCGCCATCACTCTCGTTCAGGCCCTTCCCAAAAAAGAGAGGATGGAACTGATCATTCAGAAGGCAACGGAGCTGGGGGTCACCACCATACTTCCATGTATATCGGCAAAGAGTATCACCCTATCTGAGAGGGAGGCAAGCCAAAGTAAGGCCCATCGGTGGACGGCCATAACGGCTAAAGCCGTGGAACAATCGAGAAGAAGGCTCACCCCACACATCGCGGAGTGCGTTGACCTGGCTGCAGCCCTCGAGAAGGCATCAGAGGCTGAACTCAAGCTCATACTCTACGAGAAAGAGGTTGAGCTTGACCTGCACGGCCTTGCCGACAAGAGCGTCAAGAGCCTGACCATAGCGGCCGGCCCCGAAGGAGGCTTCACGGAGGACGAAGTAATACTCGCTCGAAAATACGGCTACGTCCCGGTAAGGCTCGGCGGAAGAATCCTCAGATGCGAGACCGCGAGCATTTCCGCACTCTCAATTGCACAATTTTTGTGGGGAGACTTGTGACGGCGCGCGGTTGCGCCGTCATGTTCCGAGTTAGGCCGCCTTACGGCGGCGTCACGGGTTACGCGTTCGACGGACTAACTCGAAACTCGGAACCCGCAACTCGTAACAATTCTTTCTATTCTTCGCTTATCTTCCTTATCCCGCAGTAATAGCAGCAGCTCTCACTCAAGAAGTTGTTGTCGAATACCCGCGTCTGCCCATCCCTGAAGCTGATCCTTACATAGCAGAAACCACCAGGCACTTCCGACCGCCTCTCTTCCACCACGACGCCCGCGCCCCATCGTCTCTGTTTCTTATGAAAGACCTCATCACCAACCTTCAGGTAGAGCGAATACTCCTTACGCATGCCTGAATTTTATAACACCTGCTCTGCCTTTTTCAAGAGCCGCCGCGTGTGCGCTAGCCCAGTTCTACCGGCTCCAGCACCCCTATGCGCATCATCTTGATGCAGGCTTTCATTCTCTCCACATTCCGGTCGATCACCTGCATCCCCCGAGAAGCCTGCCTGATCTTATCGGCAAGCTTATCCGCTTCGTCGATCATCCGGGCCAATTCTTTAAGCTGTTCATCCATCGTCATCTCCCTTTGAACATATTCATATACAAGGGAGGCCAACCCCATACGGTTAGGCCCCTGTCACCTAATAATATCTCGCCTCAGTCCCTCCAAAAATTCTGGCCAAGCCTCCATCAGGAGAAGTCTTCGCCCTTTACCCTCCAGCCTGTGGCTTTTGCGCCTTGCAATGTAGGTCGTTACATCGTGTCTTTCCAGTGGCCATACTGTTCTCTTAAGATCCTGTGGAGAATCTTGCCGGCGCCGGACCTCGGCATCTCCTCATCCTTTATAAAGATGATCTTTCTCGGGATCTTGTAGCCCGCTATCTTCCCTCTGCAGTGTTCGGAGATCTCTTTCTCAGTGGCCGTCTTGCCCGCGTGCAGCACAACGATCGCCGTGACCTGCTCACCCCACTTCTCGTGAGGCGTTCCAATGACAGCAACGTCTTTGACGGAAGGATGTCCGCCAACCACGTTCTCCACTTCTGACGGGAAAATGTTTTCGCCGCCCGAGATGATCATGTTCGCCTTCCTGTCAACGAGCGTATAGTATCCGTCCTCATCCCTGAAAGCCATGTCACCCGCGCTGAAATATTCACCCTTCATCGCCGCAGCAGTCTTTTCCGGGTCTTTCCAATAGCCTTCAAAGAACATCGGGCTTCGCGAATAGAGTTCGCCCACCTTATTCGGCTCGGTTATGAGGTTGCCATCTTCATCGTATAATTTGATAATGTCTGTTCCGATCACTTCACGGCCGATCGATCCCAGTTTCGTGAGCTGCTCATGCGGTTTCAACACGGTGACGATTCCAGATTCCGTCGCGCCGTATGCTTCATAGAGATTGGAATTCGGGAACATTTTCAGAATACCGAGCTTCGTATCCCTTCGCGCCGGAGCCGAAGAGCAAAGAAGTTTCTTGATGCCGCTCAGGTCGTATTTCTTCTTCACCTCATCGGGAAGGGCAAGCATCATTATATAGTGCGTCGGGACCAGCGATGTAAACGTGATTTTGTGGTCCTGGAAGGTCTTGAGCAGGTTCTCCGGGTCAAAACTGACCATATTATACGGCATCACGGTACCACCCACCCAGGTGTTGGGAAAGGAGTAGAAGAGCGAGTTAATGTGGCAGCAGGGCATGACGAGGAGCGTGGTATCGTCGAAATTGAACTGGTGGTCAAAGATCATGATGAAGTACTGGGCAAAGAGGGATGCATGGGATTTCATCACGCCCTTGGGCTTGCCGGTTGTCCCGCCCGTATACATGATGACCCAGATATCGTCTGCATCAACCTTAGTCTCCGGCTCCTCCGGACTGGCTTTCGCCAGGGCATCTTCATAGGAAATGAAACCGTCATAATGCGGATTATCCACCGCAAACGAGACATATTTTTCCACGGTGGGGATGTTCTTCTTCATCTCTCCGACCATCTTTATCCAGGGGTACTCCTTGCCATCCTTGTCCGACCCGCCCTGAACGATGAAAACCTTGGCCTCGCAATGGTTGATGATATACTCCATTTCCACCGGTGCAAGCCTGAACATGAGCGGCACACAGATAAAGCCGCCCTTTGCCGCCGCCACATAGATCTCCATCCACTCGACACAGTTGTAAGCGAGTACGGCAAAACGGTCACCCTTTTTCATGCCGAGACTGCTGAGCGTATTGGCCAGCCTGCATGATCTCTCATTCCACTGTTTGAACGTGTACGCCTTGTACAGATCCTTCGCACCTATCTTGTTCGGCCACTTAAAAGCATTTACCCTTAACACATCCTTTGC
The DNA here is from genome assembly GCA_963835605.1 of uncultured delta proteobacterium. Lineage (GTDB taxonomy): Bacteria > Desulfobacterota > Syntrophorhabdia > Syntrophorhabdales > WCHB1-27 > JADGQN01. Next base: position 88,407 of record CAWIHO010000021.1, read on the forward strand.
GGTCATCCAGTGTCCTAGCTTCATCCGTCCACCCCCTATTTATAATTAATAATTAATTAATGATTCATAGCTGGTAACTACGCCGTCTACTCCACAAGCTCCAGGATATGGTGCACACGCTGAGGCATCTTGCTCCGCGCAACATTATCGATCAGGTTGATCATGCAGCCGGGACATGCCGTGACAACGATGTCTGCGCCCGTCGCTTTGATACCGTCCATCTTCTTATCCGCAATCTTCTTCGTAAGATCGTAATGATAAACGCTGAAAGAGCCGCCCATGCCGCAGCACATGTCGGCATTGGGCATCTCAACGTATTTCAGTCCCTTGAGCGACTTCAGGATCTGCCTCGGCTGCTCCTTGATATTCTGGTATCTCACCAGGTGGCACGGGTCATGCCAGGTTGCAGTCTTGCCCTCAAACTCCTTTTTAAGCTTGAAGTCTTCGGGTCCCAGTTTGAGCACATCAACCACAAATTCAGTCACGTCCTTTATCTTTTTCGCAAACTCATCGTACTCCTTCTGCTGCTCCTCGTTGTCCGGCAGATAGACCTTGTAGTCTTTCAAGGTTGAGCTGCACGTCCCGCACGCGGTCAGAACATAGTCCAGGTCTTTGAAGGCCTTGATGTTGTCTGCGGCGAGCATGCGTCCTGTCTCCATATCGCCGCTGAAGTAGATGGCCGCGCCGCAACAGTTCTGTTCTTTCGGCACCACCACTTCAATCCCCCTCTTGGTGAGAAAGTCGATAAGTTTGAGGCCGATTTCCGGATAGATGAAATCAGTGGCGCAGCCCATGAAGTAGCCTACCCTCATCTTGGGCTGCTCTCCGGTCTGCGGCTTGTTCACCTCTTTTACCTGGTCCCTGAGAAACACCTTTGCGATCGCGGGTATGTGCCTGCCCTGGCCGAGGGCCTTCATGAAATCAGGCAAGTGGCGTATGTTGCCCTCACCTTTCGGAAAGAGCCACTGGAACTTTGAAGCGAGCTTCACGTACCTGCCGAAGGCTTTCCTGTTGGACATGACCTTGCGGAAGGCGAAATTCTTGATGAAGGGCAGCCCCTTGTCTTTCACCATCTGGGCACGGGCCCCCACCACGACCCGGTCAATCTGGGCCTTGGCCGGACAGTTCACCACACAGCGCTTGCACAGGAGGCACTTGCCTATGATCTCTCCCATCTCCTTGGTGAATTCCTGCTCTCCCCTGAGGACCAGCTTCGTGAGATAGTTCTTGCCCCGGGCCACGCCCGTCTCCACGTGCTCTTCCTGGTACACAGGGCAAAAGAAGGCACAGAAACCGCATTTCATGCACTGATCTGCGAATTTTTCTACTTTCTTCAGCTCCTTAAGTTCCCTCATGGCGGCGCTCCCTTATTCCCAGATCTTGCCGGGGTTCATGATGTTATTCGGGTCAACAAGTCCCTTGATGCCTTTCATCAGGTCAATCACCGCCGGTTCCATAACGCGCCGCATGAACTTGGCTTTCTCAAGGCCAATGCCGTGTTCGCCCGACAGTACCCCGCCGAACTCAACCGCTGACTCTATGATCTCGTCCATCGCCTTGAGAGCCCTTGCATGAAGCTCTTTGTTCTTCTCGTCGCTCATGATCGAAGGGTGTAAATTCCCGTCGCCTGCGTGGCCCAGCACCATAATCTCGACATTATGTTTCTTTGCCAGGTCTTTACACCTTTTGATCAGGTTCGGTATCTGGCCCCGCGGCACCGTGACATCCTCGGCAAGGACCGTCGGAGCCTTTCCGAAGACCGCTGCAAACCCTGCCCGCCGGGCCAGCCAGTACTTGTCAGCCTCAGCCTGATCTTTTGCTACGCGTACGTCGCGCGCGCCATACTTCTTTGTGATTTCAACGATCTTTTCGGTCTCCTTTGCAACAGCCTCAGGTATGCCATCCGTCTCGAAAAGCAGGACCGCATCAGCATCTTTGGGGAGTCCCATGGGCATCATCTCCTCGATCCTGTTAATGACCCAGTTGTCAAGGAGCTCGATTTTGCCAGGGATCACGCCGTTCTCCAGCACCCTGAATACGCTCTCACCTGCCACGGCAACATCATCGTAGACCGCCATGATCGTCTTCTTTGCGGGGGGCAGCGGGTTCAGCTTCAATTCGGCCTTGGTAACCACGCCAAGGGTGCCCTCGGAGCTGACGAACAGCATGGTCAGGTCATAGCCAACTACATTCTTGAGGGTCCTGCCGCCAACATGAATCACTTCCCCGGTAGGCAGAACTATTTCCAAACCGAGGATGTATTGCTTCGTCACCCCGTATTTCACACAGGCAGGCCCGCCGCCATTCTCCGCGATGATACCGCCCAGGGTGGCGCCCAGGAAGCTCTGCGGGTCCGGTGGGAAGAAGAGCCCTTCCTTGGCGAGCCGCATGGTGAGGTCCATGAGGACCACACCCGGCTCTACGGTCGCGGTAAGGTTCTCCTTGTCAATCTTCAGGATCTTGTTCATTTTCGTTGTGCAGAGCACGATGCCCCCCTGGATGGGGATGGAACCGCCGCTCACGTTCGTGCCGCCGCCCCTCGGTGTCACCGGGACCTTCTCTGCATTGGCGAGCGTTACGATAGCCGCTACCTCCTTGGTGCTTGTCGGAAAAACCACGACATCGGGCTCGTGTATCCAGCTCGTCGTGCCGTCGTACGAGTATGCTTTGAGTGACTCTTTGGACGTCAGGACATTCTCCCCTCCCACGATTTTTCTTAGTTCCTGGACTATCGATTCCTTAATCATCTCGCCCCCCTCCTCCAACGTTTTTTACGCTCATGTCCCTGTTACTTTGTATCGTTTCTAAAATCCTTTGTCAAGAACAATAAGAGTGCTTCGGGGGCAGGCGACACGGAAAATCTTGTATACACATTGGGATGGCCTCGTTCAAATGGTCACAAGCGAAAAGCCCTTGACAAAAACAAGACCGCCTGAAGCGACGCAGCACACCCACCGGCGGTGGGTACCCGGAAGGTATACACTTGAAGGCGGATTGGTATTATGCAGCTTGTTGACAGGGATGTCTGCTCCGTGTACTGTGTTCCTATACAGTACATGCGGGCCGCCGCTGCCGCACACGGTAGCACCGGGTCTCGTGTAAGCATACCATAAGGAGGGAGTCATGGGGATCATCTATAGCGTATTCGAGTTACTGGGGCGCATACTCATCGCGTTCATGTTCCTTCAGTCGGGAATAGGCAAGATAGGGAGCTACGCAGCGACGGGCCACTACATGGCGGCAAAGGGAGTCCCGTCCTTTCTGTTGCCCTTGGTGATTATCCTTGAGGTCGCCGGCTCCATAGCCATAATCCTGGGATGGAAAACCCGCGTCTTCGCATTTTTTCTGGCTGGGTTCTGCATTTTGGCGCCCCTCCTATTCCACTTGAACTTCGCCGACCAGACGCAATCGATCATGTTCATGAAAGACATTTCCATTGCGGGAGGATTCCTCATCATCTTTGCTCGTGGAGCAGGGGATCTGAGCTTGGACGGGAAATTGGGCAAACCCCGCGGCGGATAAGCAAAAATAGCGGCTGGCCTGCCCGCCAACGCATGGTTATGGCTACCACTTGATCTTCAGCTTGAAGGTGTAACGAATAGCACGGTTAGCCCATTCGTGATACTGAATTAACGATGATGGCCCGCATCTTTCGCCGGTCACAGGGGAAGACCGAAAGTGGACACCGGGCGGGCCAGCCCTTGCCATAGGGGTCTCTAACCGGTGTCCGTATCCCCTATTGCCGCCTATACCGCCACGCCCATGGCGGGGGTAAGCGGCATCCTCAGCGGGCGCCTACGGGTTCATTATGAGGATGTCGCATGGCCTTAATTCGGACGATTGAATGTTCGAGCGAATGCAAATTTCGGTAGTGACTCATTTTGATATTGATCGAGGTTCTTGACACGGGTCGTAACCACTTCCGGCTATCATTTGGGCCTCGGACTATTTCGCACAAGTACACTGCTCGAATGTTCCGGCCTTATTATGAGAATCCTTCCAACTAGCGTACAAAAAAACATAGAGACGTAATTTTCCTTCTCTTAAACTTTTCATCTCTTCTAGGGATAAGCTTCGGCGCTCATTTAACGTGACCCACCCTTTGCTCAAAAGTCTGACCCACCGATAAGACACTCAGGATTTTGACCCGCTGTTTGCCATCCGTAGAGAAGGGGGTTATCCTTCTTCCATCTCTCCCAATCTCCCTATTGGCTTTTTTTGAAGAATAATCGAGTAGGCGGGGAAGGTGTGAAGAAATGTGATCTGGTAGGTCTCGCTCTCTTAGTTTCCGACATAACTCCAGAAGTCAATTAGCGCCCAGTACCGTTGTCAAGGGAAAGGCATCCTGACCTCCTGGCAGCTGGTAGGTACCGTCATTCCAGCTGCCTGTTACGACCGGGGCTCTCATGCTCGCCGTGGCTGTTGGTACTCCTTTCCATCCTGCCATCGTCTGGCCTACACCCTTGCTTTCGCCAGCCGCGGTTTCCACACGAGACGAATCCACTGCTGGATGTTGTAGGTGAGGCACGCCCAGAGGGCTTCCATCCCTACCTTGAGTAATCCCCGGAGGTGAAACTGCCTGAGACCTATCTTCTCCTTGATCCAGGCATGGGGGAACTCGGCGATGTGAGCCCGCTGCTTGTAGACTGCCTTCGCCTCTTCTGTCTTCATCTTCTCCATAAAGGAGGCGACCGCCGGTCCATGCACACGCCGTGTGACCGAGCGCCGCTCCGTCTTGCCAGGGCAGCACTTCTCCTTATGGGGACACGACATACAGTCTTGCTTGTGCGGCCGGTACCGGTGATCCGTACAGCCGGTGCGTTTTTCCTCTACATGATGCCTGAGCGTCTTCCCGGCCGGACAGGTGTAGGTGTCGGTGCGCTCGTCATAGACAAAGTGTTCGGGACGGAAGGCCTCCTCCACGCCCCGATGCGCAAACTGGCCGACACGCTGCTGATCCGTGAGCGACCCGATGAAGTCTATGCCGGAGGCATCCAGGGCAACGATGTTCTCCCAGTTCGTGTACCCCCCGTCAGCCACCACCTGCTCCGGGGTCTTCCCCAGGGTCTCCTTTATCCTTTCTATCGCGGGCATGAGCTCCTGGGTATCATCGGACCGCTGGCTCACCCCGACGCCGACGATGATGTCCGCGGCAGCATCGGTGGAGACCTGCACGTTGTAGGAGGGAGCATAGCCTCCGTCTGACTGCTTCATGGTGCGGGCATCAGGATCGGTTATGCTCGCCCTGGCCTCCTTTCTTTCCTCACCCGATTTCGTCTTTCTGATCTGCTCGAGCTCCTGAAGGGCCTTGTCCATCCGTTCTTTTTTCTCCCGCGCGGCCCGCTCCCGAGCCTTTTGGGCCCTCAAACCCGCCTCCTCATCGGGGGGCTGGTTCAGCTGTTCCTCCGCGGCATGAAGGTGCTCCCTGATCTTCTCTTCTCTGCGGAAGCTGCCGGTATCGGCCAGGGCCTTCACCTTGGTGCCGTCGTGCATGACGCGCTCCAGGGTGATGAGCCCTTCCGCGCTCATGATCCCGAGGACCTCCACGAAGAGCCGGTCCAGGGACTCCTTGTGGGAGGAGCGGAAGTCGGCGAGGGTGTGGTAGTTGATCGGCTCCATGCCGGTGAGCCACTGGTAGGCGGGATCATAGTCGCAGAGGCGGGAGATCTCCCGGGCGGAGCCAACGCCCTTGCTTAAGGCGTAGATCCAGAGGGCAAGGAGCAGCCGGGGGTCGAAGGCGGTGGCACCGGCCCTGCCCTCGACCGCCTTGATATCCTGGTAGTACGGCGTAAGATCGAGCTCTCCGCTAACTTCCCAGATAGCCCGCACCTCGTGATCTTCGGGAACGAGACGCTCGAGATCCACGGGGCGTAAGAGGAGCTGCTTCCGGTTGATGGTTTTGAGCCGAGGTGCTGGCTCGCTCTCGGGCAAGCCGTCAGCGGTGTCGAGAGGCTTACCTCCCTCGACGGTCTCGAAGCCAGGAAGGTCATTCATCGGTGGGGCCTCCTTTGGATGATCCAGGTGACGCTATCTTCCTTGCCTATCGTGAGTGCCCTGGCGAGGCTGCCAGGGAGGAGAAGGTGAAAAACCCTCTGTTCTCGTTTCCCCTTGAGGATCACGGGGACCACGACGGCCTGCCTTTCCTTGGCCCGCGGGCACAGCGCCTTTTTCCTTACGTCGAGGAGGGCAAGCTCTCTGGCATAGCGGATGCCGGAGCGAAGGAGCTTATCCAGGCTGCCCCGCTCTCTGACCACATCGACCCGCCCCAGCCGTCCGACCACCTCCTGCCTGACCTTCCCGCCCTCTCGCCGATTCTCTGCGATCTCCAAATATTCCCTCGGTCCCGAGTGCTTCGTCCTGAAGAACATATCACTACTTATATAACATTTAATAGCTGTCCTGTCAATGAAATAATTTATAATATATCACTACTTTTCTGCCATCCCTTCCCCACCTTGTAACCCTGTACCAACATACGCAGGCAAATGGCGGGCAAGGGCATAGACAGCAGGAATCAGCAAGTAAGCAATTTTTTCACACCTTCGGGGGCCTCGCGACCCCTGCCTCTCACACCACCGTACGTGCCGTTCGGCATACGGCGGTTCATGAAAGTCTGTTAAAACTCCGATGCATTTCAAGGAGACTCACGAGTCCCCGCTGAGCGAACCATGTGGTCGGCACGGCCTGATTCATGTGGGAGGCTCCGGCGTTCCACCACGGGCCGCGACCGTTGTAAGCCGAGATACGGGCGCGTTCCTTGTCGAATCCCCGTTGTATGAGTCTCTTCATTCGGGTGCGTGGTTTCTTCCAGTGCTTCCACAGTATACGGCGCAGTTTCCTGCGCAGCCATTCATCCAGGGATTCGAACGTACCTTTCACTGCTGCGAGCTTATAGTACTGCATCCAGCCGGTAAGGAAAGGTTTCAGCACCTGTATCGTGGTGTCGATTGACCTTCCCCTGCCCTTACGCAGCAGCTCCCGGATGTGGTCCTTAAACCGCCGTACCGATTCCGGCGCCACCTTCAATCGTGTCTTCCTGTCCCACGTCATGGCATAGCCCAGGAACTTCCTTACCCAGGGTCTCCCGACTGCGCTCTTCTTCCGGTTCACCGTGAGTTTGAGCTTCGTTTCGATGAACCGGGTCAGCGACGCCATCACTCTGTCCGCGGACTTCTGCGATTTCACATAGGTATTACAATCATCCGCATAGCGGCAGTAGCGGTGTCCCCTCCGTTCCAGCTCCTTGTCCAGATCGTCAAGCAGGATATTGGAGAGCAACGGCGAGAGTGGCGACCCCTGCGGTGTTCCCTTCACGTGCACCTCGACGAGACCTCCGTGCATGATACCGGACGTAATGAACTTCCGGATCAGCTTAAGGAGCCTCTTGTCCTTGACCCGTCGGGCCACTCTGGCCATAAGCATGTCCTGATTGACGGTGTCGAAGAATTTCTCGAGATCGAGATCGACAACATAGCGGTAGCCCTCTTCCACGTACTGCCGGGCTTTCCGCACCGCATCATGGGTGCTTCTGCCCGGGCGGAAGCCGTGGCTTGACTCGCTGAAGTGCGGGTCGAAGATCGGGGTGAGCACCTGGAGGATCGCCTGCTGGATGTAGCGATCAAGCGCAACGGGTATCCCTAGCGAACGGACGCCCGCGCCACCGGCCTTCGGGATATCGACCCTTTTTACCGGTTGTGGTGCGTACGTTCCTGCAAGGACTGCTTCCCTGATATGTGGCCCGTGTTCCATGAGATAGGATCCCAGTTCATCGACGGTCATGCCGTCAATGCCCGGTGCTCCCTTGTTGGAGCGCACTTTCTGGTATGCCCGTTTCAAGTTATCATCGCGCAGAACCTCCTCGATGAGCATCGTCGTCTCCGGCGTGGATGTGTCCTCTACCGCTGCGGGTGCTTGACGCTCCCTACCCGTATCATGAGGGGTTCCGCCCCTCGCCTTCCGGGAGGCCTCAGGTATCTCAACCTTCCTGTACTGCGTCTCGTTCATCCGACAAGGTGTTGGTCCCTCCGCTCTTTCATGTTCGGGCCTTTGCTTCCTGCGCGGAAGCTCCTATGCCCTCTGCTGACTTCTGCCCACCCTTCATTCCGCCTCGCGGCGGAGCTAGCACAAGGCAGGTGAGCAGATCTCCCCGGGTATTGCGCATGCGCTTTCGTCCCATGTGCCCGTCGCATCTACGTCAGCCTCTTCCGGATGACTATCGGACTTTAGGGACCTTTGCCCCCTCGTCCAGAGACTGCCGCCTCGTATGCGCAGCGTGTTCCTCAGGCCGGGATTTTGCTTACACCTTCCTTCAGACCCCGCCTCGCGATGGTAGCCCTTGGTGTTCGGCTCATGGTTCCCGTCATCAGGGTCCATAGAGGACTTTCGCCTCCGAGTGCATGCGCCCTGCCGGGCGCACAAAGAAAAGGCCCTGGCTGCTCGCGCGGCCAGGGCCCTGAATCCTCTATTCCCACTTGGGCATGGGGAACTTCTTCGGAACCTCCCAGTCCTTAATGGACTTCATCCACTCCGCCTTTTCCACGAAGACATCGTGGGCGAGGGGTCGGTGGATGGCAGACCCAGAGCGGATCGAACTCATCTTTTACCTTGAGCAGCCACTCGTGATAATTCGGTCCGTACTTTGGCCCTGTCAGATAGAGCGGCTGGTGCGGGCCGAGAAGCGAGGTGTAGAAACGGTTCTTGATGTTCATCTTCGATGTTTCCACGTAGAAGTGGTCCACGCCCGTCGTATCCTCGTCCTGATCCCAGTAGACCAGAAACTCGGAATAACCCTGATGACCCAGCTCAAAGCTCTGGAACCAGCCCGGGTCACCGTAGTCCGGCATAAGTGGCGGCGTGTACTTTTTCTTCAGCTCCGCGTAAGCCTCTCCGTGCTGTACCGCATGGGAAAGCGTCTCGATGACGTAATCAACCGACACATAGGAGCCGCACATCAGCCACATGCCCGCCGAATCCGCATTCTTGATCCAGGACTCATCGGAGGGCTTCGTCGCGCGGGGCTTGACCCCAGCTCCTCCATGATATCGTTGAGCACGTTCTCATCATACTGCATCTGCTCTTCGGACGTGAACCCAATGAGCAGCACCCGGACGATATGGAAGTTCTTAACCGTATCCTCGTTTTCTTTGTCCCAGAGATCCCAGAATTCCTCTTTGCACTCGGCCTTGGCAATTGCCCTCCAGAAGAGAGGAACCTTTGTGACAGCCCCTGCTATCTCAGCCTTGGAGATCTCAAACATGGCTTTGACCTGAGCTGCCTTGCTCGGCACCTGATAGTTGATCCATTTCATGCGCTTTTCCGGAAGGGCCAGAGCCGTGTTGGGAGCAATCCCCGTCGGCATCGGCTTCTCCGGCTGGAAAGGCAGGAGCTTGACTGCCATCTTTGTCACGATACCCAGGCAGCCGCGCAAGCCGGTGAAACCCCTGAGAAGCCCCCTCAGATCCGGGCCGGGCCCGTCGCCCCAGAAAGGATCATCGCCCACGGCAAGCGACCCCATCTTCACCAGTTCTCCATCAGGCAGCACCAGTTCGGTGCCCAGGATACGGCGGTGAGGCAGGCCGATCCGGTGGGAGAGAGGTGACCAGCCGTCACCGATGAGATTCGCGATGACGGAAGCCTGGGCACCGCCACCACCGATGATCACGTACATGCCGCGCTTCATCGCCTCTTCCTGCAGGGGCGAATAGATGACGCCCGAACCCACCACGGCAAACATATGCTTCTCGTCGATCTCGAAATCATTGAGTCGCTTCAGGTCGATGAGCAGCTCGTTCTCCACATGGCAGTGGGAACGGGGCCCGTAAAAGCCCGTGCTATACGGAACGTACGGCACACTGTACCGGTTGCAGATCTTCACGATGCTCTGCACTTCTTCCGTGTTCCGCGGCAGGACAACCACCGCGGGTATTTTCGTCATTACCCGCTCATAACCGAGGCCACTCTCGTAGCCGCCCGGTCCGGACCTATAACCTTCACACACAGCCGGGTCATCCGATATATACTTGGAACCCACGATCGACTCTAATGCGTTGTATGCTTTTTTCGATATACCCATAGGTCACCTCCTCACGCGCTGACCGAAGCCAAGATAAGTTCTGCTATATCCATCACCTTTATCTTATCCCCGTTCTCCTTGACCGCCTGGGCAAAATTGTTTTTGCACCAGGGGCAGGCTGACACGAGGGCCTCAGCACCCACTTCCCTTACCTCTTCCAGCCGGTGCTTTGCTGAAAAAGAAGCAAGTTCCGGAAAAGCCTCTTTCGTTCCCCGGCCTGCGCCGCAGCAGAAGGAATTCTCTCTTGTCCGCGGCATTTCAACAAACGTGACACCGGGGATGGCCTTCAGTATATTCCTCGGTTGCGCATAGAGCCCTGTTGTACCGCGACGTCTCTTCAGGCGCGGATTTACCATGCCCATCCAGCCACGCTCACCGCTATAGGGCGTCCAGGGATCAGCAAGCCTGCTGATGCCGCAGGAATCATGATAGGCCAGCCTGACATCCACCGGCTTGGTCAGCTTTAGGGTGCCTTTCTTCACCGCCTCGTCAGCAAACTCAACGAGGTGCATTACGTTGAAACCGAGGTCCGACGTCGCTATATTGAGCAGCTTCGGATAGTCAACCTTCCACATCCGGTATCCTTCGGCACAGGCCGTCAATACCGTCTTCGCGCCTGACGCCTTGACGGCCTCGATGTTCCTCTTAGCCAGCTCCCGTGCCTCATCGAGCATGCCCACAGAGAAAAGCGTATTGCCGCAACACCATTCATCCTTCATGAGCATGAAGGGCGTGCCCGAAGCATTCAGGATCTTCGCGGTCGCCCTGCGCTATCTCAGGGTTCACGTAAGAGGCTGAACAGCCCACGAAGTAAAGCAGGTCAGCCTTGTCTGCAACCTTAATGTCGCTCGTCAGCCATTTCTTCCTGTTCTCGTGGGGTGCCCCGAACTGGTTATGGTTCTTGGCGATGTTCTGAGCAACCTTCTTATGCGCGGGCATGGGGCCGGCGCCATCCTGAACGGCTTTTACCCTCATGGCCTCCAGGGAGAGGCCGATCTCCAGATCGAGATTTCTCTTGCAGCCCACATCGCATGCGCCACAGAGCGGGTCCGCATAAATGATCTCCAAGAGCTTCGGTGTCCATTTGAGCTTGCCCTCGATTATCGCCAGGCCGATCCTCATTTTTCCGAAGGCGCCATAAGCGTCGAAGTCATTCCATGTGTTGCTCGGGCACCGCGTGCTGAATCTGACCCCGGGCATGTACGTGTGTTCCACCCAGTAACAGCCCTTGCATTTGATGCATCGGCTCATGTCGTACGCGAAATTATCAAGTTTTCTTATGTCTAGGCTAAATTGCGTTGTTGGCATCGTCTCCTCCTTAGAAACAGAGATTTCCGGGGTTCATGATGTTCTTAGGGTCAAATACCTTCTTCACCCGTTTCAGCGCTGCTACATAGCCGGCTGCCCGATCATACACCATGGCGGCAAGTTCCCCATAGGGCCTGGTGAAAAAGGCCCCTTCACTCATCAGCGCCTGAGCAGCATCACGATACAGACCGCTGACCATCGCTACCTCTGCAGCATCTTCCGGGTCATAGAAGAAGGTGAACTCCAACTGGGAGGCCCGGTTATGCTCAATCGGCTGGAAGTACATGCCGATGTCGCCTATCGGGTAACCGTATCTGGCCGCCACTTCTTCTACAACGTCGAGGAATAATGGCGCATCAGCAGGTCTGGCGATAAAGAAGAGGCTCTGGGATGCCCCTCTCCACTGGTTCTTCCAGTATGGAACATCAGCCGGCCACGGTTTTCTCAGCATGGGCAGGAGCTTCCGGGCCGCGCCGGGAAACCCGGGCAACGTATCGGTAAGGACAAGGTCCCTGAACTCATTCCGCAAGACTTCCTTCAAGAACTTCTCTTCATAGGCGATCTTCTCTTCGGGCCGCCTGAATAACCCGCTTATAACCAGGATCAGCGTCCATGACGGCAGGGTTGCAGCGAGTTTTTCGAAATCACTTGGCCACTTCTCAGCAAGAATCGCGGCAAGGTCAACATTGTTAAGCAGCAGACATTCCTGACCGATCCTGCGCGGCAGGATCCTGTGGAGGAACTCTATTGCATAAGCAAGGTCCTCGACGGGAGCAAAGAAGATCTTGTCTATCTTCGGCATCCATTCAATCTTGATGTGGGACCAGGTGACCACACCCATGGTACCTTGGGCACCCTGCACGAACCGGTAGAAATCAAGTCCCGGTCCGGAAGGGTTGCCGCCTCTCGACTTCGAATCCGGAAATCCATTCACACTGGCTGATCCCAGACGAAAGGGCTCTGACGCGGGCCAGACCACTTCCATAGCCTGCATGGGTTCGCCGTAGTCATACACCGTGTTCGTAGGAACTTCTCGCTCCAGCCAGTCGGTGAGCACCGACCGATCTGCCGGCGGCAGAAGCGGCATGATCATGCGCAGTCCCTTCTTCTCCAGCTCGCCAGTGAGCTGGCCCCAGGTAACACCAGCCTCTATCCTAACCGTCCTGTCAGCGTCATTGATCTCCTGGATCTTGTTCATGCGCTTCAGATCCAGAACCACGCCGCCCTGCTTCGGTATCGTGGAGCCGTGGAAATGCTGCCTCGAACTGACCGGAACAACGGGGATGTTCTTGGTGTTGCAGTACTTCAGAATGGCGCTTACCTCTACCGAATCCTTTGGGTATGCCACAGCATCAGGAACCCCCGGCGGGACGAGACTGTAGTCGCGTGAGTATTTGAGCCGATCTTTCTTGACATCACTCACGTTCTGGTCTCCGACAATCTTTGCTAAATCGTCCTTG
>CAWIHO010000022.1:0-121355 GCA_963835605.1 uncultured delta proteobacterium
TATTCTTTCTTCTTAATCGAGCGAACTCACAATCCAAAGTCTGTTGGTATTCCTTCCAGATATCTGGATCTTCTTTCTACGTCCTTAACTTCCTTAAAGGAAAGCCTATAATTACGGGTGTCTTATCGCGATTTTGTCTTGGGTATATGAAAGGGTCGTATTAAAACGAAATTCTTTTCCAGGCAGATTATCAAAGAGCCCCTCCGTAAACGAATTTATCCGGTCAATTTTTTGCTTATTCTGTTAAGGCAGTTGGTTTAATATAAAGGGCAGCTTCTTTTCTTTAACAAGTTGATTGCGATCATAACCTGAAGAAGAAGCCGGGGTTTGAGTGATGGATTCATAAGTCTCTTTCGTGATGCTGTTTAAGGTATCTCAATGGAAAATGGCGTAATTTACAAAATAATCAACTAGCTTGGCGTAGTGCTTGTCCATTGGTAAAAATGGTTATAATAAAGCCTTTGGCTCTGGCATAAGATAAATCTCAAGGAAGTCCTTTATTTTAAGGGATCTCACGGTAAAGCACAGATATACACAGCCTACCTCCTGCAATATATTAAGGATTTTCTTCCACTCTTCGGTTGTTAATTCGCGTTGTTCCAACCCCTTGCAATAACAATGAATGCAATCCAGATTGCAGCGATAGGTAAGCTCGATTTGGCCAGTAAAAGGGAAATGAGCCTTTTTGTCATAGAGGCGGCCAAAAAAAAGGGCACTCTGGGCTTCTTTCACGTGCTATATCCTACAATTCGTTTGGACAGAAGACTCTTTCCTAAATCATAAGAATTCGCATGTCGAGCATGCTCAATCCGGCGCTTTACTCTTTCGCTCAAGCCCGCTGTACATGAGTTGCCTTGCTTTATCTCCTCCTGCTGTCACGACCTTCCTTTTGCTTTAACTGTTTCCTCCGGGCTGGCAATCCTTAAACTGCCAATATCGTGGAGAGAAAAATATTTGTAGAGCTCCGAACGTCAAAATGTCAGATTCACACATTACCAAAACACAAGGGCTTAGGACTGGGTGGAACTCGGGGCATTCGTGGAGTACGGGCCAGTTGGGCGTCCGCCTCCCCCTACGCATTGTAAACTTGTCGTGGTAGATTTGGGTGACGTGATGCATGTGGCAGGTGCCGAAGTTACTATCCAGTCGTTAGCGTTGTAAACCTGCCACCCCCCACTGTAACAGGTACAGGTTAACACTGCCTGTTCAGGGTTGAGTTTTACCCGTGTGATTATTGGTTCAAATTTGAGTTTTTTGGCCAGCGTCGACTTCCTCTCTCTATCTAATGTTTCGTTGGGTCACAATTGCCTTTATCTCCTTTAAATCTTTCAGGAGATTGTCCATCTTCTCATCTACTTCTTTAGGGGTAGTATCAAAATCTTTTAAGATATTCTCTTTAATCTCAGAGAATGTTTTTTTGCCATCAATCATCTGCCAAACCCTGGAGGCAGCCTCATTAAGGCTATAGATGCAATTTATCTCCTCCGAGGTCTTGTAGATAGGCATAAGTATAGTCTCATCATCAATTACCGGGTTACCATATTCGGATTCTTCTTTAAAACCGTTCTTTCCTTCAGGATATTACCCTCCTTGCCTAATTTTGACATCTGCGATTAGGGTATTTTTCAGGTTTTTCTCTAAAATATCCATCTTCTTCTCCAGCATTTTTAGCCCCCTGCTCTTTTTGCCCGCGTTAAAACATAGCTTCTTCTGCCTGATGATTGCTTTTTTAAACTCGCTGTACCTTTCTTTTACACATTTAGTTATATCATCGGCATCCTTAAGACGGCAAGAGATTCCTAAGAGGCGTCTCATCGGCTCTAAGCTGTTAAACCCCAATCTGATGGAATCTCTAAAAAAATCGCTGCCTTGGCGAATTCTCTTTCTTTTTCAACGATGCAGCCCAAAAGATAGTAACTACAAGGCTGCAGAGGTCGTGCTTTAACGCGGAGCTTAGTCAAGGATAAACAGTTGGCTCCTCTGATCTTCCAGCCTCCTCGGGTCTGCCTCTTACCAAAACAACCAGTTGCGGTTTTTTTCATTTTCCTTGAGGCATTGTGCGCCTCCTTTTTTTCCGCTTTAATCTGTTAGTCTTACTTCATAGCCTTTTGACGCCTCTAATTCAAGAACGTGTTAAGGGGAATGGATAAAATCATCACCAGGATGCGGATGGGGCGAAGCAGTATCACTGCAACACGAACGAGTGGAATCATCAACCCCTTTCGTGCCAGCAAGGCTATGAGGAATCTCTCGGGACCCAGGCCAATGATAACTCTCTTGTGACCCCTTTCTACCCTCGTGACCAATCCCAGGACGTTTGCTGTGGGGACCGGACCGTCTCCAGCTTCTGTGTCATCCCCTTTCATGAAATAAGAATTTGGCTCCGTCCTGATCACCCGGTGAACCACGAGTTTTTCCATTTCCCTTTGAACAAACGCCACCACATCACCGAGACGTGGTGAATCCTCCCCCAAGGGTGAAACAGTGATCACGTCGCCATCCTTGATGAAAGGGTACATGCTGAATCCTCCGGCCCGGAACCTCAATGGCACTCCTTTGGCCAGCGTCGCTCGCAGGAGTTCAATGAATGCTGGCCCTGTCAAGGACAACTCAGTTCCTCCCGGCCGGGACACGCCGGAACACGTTGGGCATTCCGCAATCATCCTTGTTTTCAGAAGTCCCCCTATCATAAAGACCGACCGGAGTTGCCCCTCCCGATTGTTTTCGCCCCAAACAGCGCACTACCTGACAGAGGGCGCGCTATGCTTCCTGCAACATGCGTACCAGGGAAGCAAGGAACCGGAAACTTCGTTTCCTTGAGGAACGGCCCCCAGGGAGCCTTGAGGACCGGGAGCTGCGCTTCCTTGCGGACTGTCGCCTCTGGCGACTTGAGGCGAAGGGTCCTCTGTCTGCTCCCTGGTCACACGTGCGCTTCTTTACGGACTTGGTGACAGGGCGAACAAATAATTCTCGGGGCCATGGCTGCTCGAAAAGATGACAGGGCTTGTTGCCTTGTAGGCCGTGTCCGCCGGGAGACGGTCGGCAAAGGTCCAGAAGTAGATGCGGGTTACTCCCCTCTCTTTCAAAAGCCGGATGTACTGCGACAACTCATGAGGGTTTTGGGCAACCATAAATATTCGTTCAAAGAAAAGCGGGCCACTGTGTTCCATCAAAGGTTGTGAGTCGAATATGATGATATCTCCAGGCTTCGTGGCTGCTTTCAGAAACTGGATGCGCTCACCATTATACGCTTTGTATTTCCAGACATTGGTCTTGAGGGTATATGCCTGATGGCCTGCGGAAAAGATGAAAAGCGCGACCAGCAGTGCGAACATGGGCCTCGTGGAAAGCATGCGCTTCTCTTCGTGGGCAAGGAAAACTATGGCCAGGGGTATCGCCGGCAGGCAGTAGCGAACGCTCAGGTCAGGGTTGTTCGCGAAACAATACGAAAGCAAGAACAGGAAACCGGCAGTGGTAACGAACAGGATATTTCCCAGAGACATGGGTTCGCCCAGGAGTTTTTCCATCCTTTCTGAAATGCCAAAAAATATAAAGAGCACCAGCGGAAAAGCCAGCAAGAGCGAGGAGACCGGCGAGAAAGCTGAATAGAGGAAGCCAAAGGGGATAAAGAGCACGAGAAGGAACGCATAGATGTGTTGCTTGAGTGCCGGTGCTGCCCTGCCTTTCTTCGTGAGAAAAGTGAGGGCGGCACAGAGGAGCAAGGTCCCAAGCGCAAACGCAGTCTGTCTGATAGACAGATGGAAGCCGGGGGCGTTGTAAAGCACGTGAAGCCCGAGGGTGGTGCCGTAGAATTTGTAGTTGAAAAGCGCGTAAAAGGCGATTGGTGTTGCCGAGCATGCGAGAACCGCGCTCATCTTTTTAATCTGCTTTTGTGTGCAGAGCGCCAAGCTCAGATAGCCGGTGTATGCAGTATCGCCAGGAGGACCACTTCCGAACGGAAGAAAACGCCCACGCTCAGCATGGCCGCGCTCAGACACAGGTTGGTGCTGGAGGGCCTCAGGCGAAAATACCTGACCAGGAAGTAGAGGCTGCAGACAACAAGGAATACGGCCGGTAGGTGCTCCCAAAAGCAGATCGCGTATGAAAAGATTGGTGACGCGAGCAAGAAGCCCAGCAGCAGGACGTAGTAGACAGGTCTGTCCCGCAGCAGTAACCGCAACGTTCCGCCCAGAACGACCACGGACAGGAAGAAGGCCAGTAAGGGCAGGAAGTTCGTAACTCTGTCACCGAGGAGAGGATAGAACAAGCTCGAGAGATAGGTGAAAAGGGGAGGATAGGTGCAGTACAATTTTCCCTCTTTGTGTATAAAGATCTCCTGCTGCTTGGCCACGTCATCGGGCTGCAAACCCAAGCTCAGACCCGGATACTGTATTGGTAGGCTGCCGTAGAGGTTGAAGTTCCTCATTTGGACGTACTTGGCCCCCTCGTCATTGGAGTTGAGAGCCAGTGGTGGAAGGACAATAAAGACCCAAACCAACCCTACCAGGATAAGCAGGAGTATGAGGTAATCCTTTTTGGAGAACAGACGCGGGCTATTCATGGGCATGCCCTCTGTTGGAACGGTCACTTAGTCTCTGATCGTCAACTCCACTCATCGATGCGTATCGGTTAATGAGAACAGGGGTCACAGCCTTGATCATTTTGGATCTGAAGAAGCCAAAGCATAGCGCTTTCCCAGTACATAACTGATTTTAGGTAGGAAGGTAGCAAGTTATGTGCCGAACATTCGGTGGCTCCGTCTCATCAGCATCTCACGTCCGGGCTGACTAACCTGCTGAAGAAAATCGAAGGGATGGCCAAAAGCCGCTGCCGAGCCCTTCAAGGCCTAGGAACAAAACGACCTGGGCTGAATTTTTTTACCACCCCCCCAAAAAATCATCAGTGAAATTATGCAGCTATTTCAATAAGTTATGCGTATAGGCATCGGCATTCTTCTTGCTCAACCTGATGGTGTCCCTGTCGGCACCCGTTCTGGCTTCTCCCAACAGAGGAACGGCGGATGTTGCCGATGGGCAAGCTAAATAACGCCGGTTTAGGCTGGGAGGCGCATGGTCTTATTCTTTGGATTCCCGCTGGTCCTTACGCTCCTCATGACCCCGTCCGTCATATGGCTTGCGGGAAAATACGGATGCATCGACCAGCCCGGAGGGAGAAGAGTTCACTGCGAGCCCACGCCACGATGGGGTGGATTGGCCTTCTTCGCCGGTGTGCTTCCGATCTTTTTCTTCATCCATCTCGACAACCGTCTCGTCTCGTACCTCGCCGCTTCCTTCCTGCTTGTGGCGGTCGGCGCGATTGACGATTGGAAACAGCTTGGTTTCACGGTCAAACTGCTCGCTACTCTCGCAGCCATCACGATTGTCGTTCTCGGCGGCGACTTAGTTGTCCGGAACATCGGCACCTACGGGTCCGTCGGTGAGATGCGTCTCGGCGCCATGGCCATCCCTTTCACTTACCTCTGTATCGTGGGGGTCACCAACGCCGATGAACCTCATAGACGGGCTGAACGGACTCGCCGGAGGCATTTCCTTCATCGCCTCACTCTTCATGGCCGTAGTTGCCTACCTCTCAGGCAACCATCTTCTCGCGGGACTTTGCCTGGCCTTTGCCGGCGCAGTCGGAGCATTCCTGCGCTACAATATGCTCACCAGGGCGCACATCTTCATGGGCGATTCCGGAAGCCTTTTCCTGGGATTCTCTCTTTCGGTCTTCTCTATCATGTTGACCCAGGATCTACGATATCACGTCGAGCCCATGTTCCCCATGCTGGTGCTGCTCGTACCTATCTTCGATACGCTAAGGGTCATGGGGCTGAGAGCCTTTTCAGGAAAAAACCCCTTCGAAGCAGATACGAACCACCTCCACCACTTGCTTCTGAAGGCCGGTTTTTCTCCGAAGAAAAGCGTTATCCTGCTCTGGTCCCTCACGGCGGCCCTGGGCCTCGCAGCAACCCTGATCCACTTCAGGGGCACATCGACGCCGTACCTCATCGTGGTACTCACCGGCTCCATCTTCCTGAGTCTCTTCGCCGACTCGCTGGGGAGACGCGGCAACAAGCGCCATTTGACCACCCGTCTCGCTTCGCGCGACTAGAGACACAGAGGGCACCGAGTGAGGTTGGGGTGAGGTTGAGTAGGACAGGCGAAATAGACCAAATTGACCAGATAGACGAGATAGACCGGTAACGCGTAACGAAGCACGAAGCACGAAGAACTACTTTGGTCCCTTCACGAAATAGTCTATCGTCTTTTGCAGGCCCTCCTCCAGCGGCACTCGAGGCTGCCAGTCGAGGTGTTGCCGGGCCTTTGAAATATCGGGGCACCTTCTTTTCGGGTCATCGTCGGGGAGCTGCTCGAACACAATCTTGGAGCCTGAGCCCATCATTCCCACAATCCGCTGGGCGAGTTCAACGACGGGCACTTCGTGAGGATTCCCCAGGTTGAGAGGACCGGGGAAGCCCGAAAGAAAGGGCCTTGTGTAATCCCTTTCTCTCGCGTGTTCTCCGGTCTCGTAATCCATCATCCGGATCATGCCCTCAACCAGGTCATCAACGTAACAGAAAGATCTGGTCTGCGAACCGTCGCCGTAAACGGTGATGCCTTCATTGCGCATGGCCTGCGTAATGAAGTTGCTGATAACCCTGCCGTCGTCAGGCCGCATCCTCGGCCCATACGTGTTGAAGATGCGGATAACTTTTACATCGACCAAGTTCTGGCGCAGGTAATCAAAGAAGAGTGTCTCGGCCAGCCGCTTGCCTTCGTCGTAGCAGCTTCTCTTGCCGATTGGATTTACATTACCCCAGTACTCCTCCGTTTGCGGATGCACCTCCGGATCGCCGTAAATCTCGCTCGTAGAGGCCTGCAGCACCCTCGCTCTCACCCTTTTCGCAAGCCCGAGCATGTGGAGCGCTCCCAGCACGTTCACTTTTGTCGTCTTCACCGGGTTGTACTGGTAATGGATCGGACTTGCCGGGCAAGCCAGGTTGAATATCCAATCGACTTCGAGCAGTACCGGCTGGGTAATGTCGTGCGTCAGGAGTTCGAAGTTGGGGCGGCCCACGAGATGCGAGATATTCTTCTTTGTGCCTGTGAAAAAATTGTCCAGGCAGACTACATCATGCCCATCCAGAACGAGCCGTTCGCACAGATGAGAGCCGATGAATCCGGCCCCTCCGGTGACGAGAATCCGCTTAGGGTCGTTATATGTGCGGTACCTATACATTGGATCGCTATATGTGCGGTACCTATACATTGGATCGACCTATGCAAAGATAGTGGAAACCACGCTCGGCAATTAGCTTCGGATTATACTGGTTTCTCCCGTCAAAAATCACGTGTGCTTTCATGAGCGACTTCATCCGCTCGAAGTCGGGCTCCCTGAAAGAAAGCCACTCCGTCAGGAGAATCAAGCCTTCCGCACCCTCAAGCACCTCGTACTGATTCCTGCCAAAAATGACGGCTGCGTTGCCGCTGAAGATTTTGGCCGCATTCTCTGAGGCTTTCGGGTCGTATACGTAACAGACAGCGCCATCGTCCGTGAGCCCGTTGATGATCTCAATGGCCGGCGCCTCCCGCATGTCATCCGTATTTGGCTTGAAAGCAAGGCCCCATATCGCAAGCTTCTTGCCCCGCAGCTTCTCTCCATAAAACGCACGAATTCTTTTCAGGAAGTTGAAGCGCTGGGCGTTGTTCGCCTCCATCACCTCAGAGAGTATGGAAAAACGGAATCCCGCATCCTCTGACGTCTTGATCAAGGCCCGTACATCCTTCGGAAAACAAGACCCGCCAAAGCCGACGCCGGGAAAAAGGAACTTGGGGCCTATCCTCGAGTCGGAGCCCATACCGCGCATCACTTTCATCACGTCTGCCCCTACCCTCTCACAGACGCTTGCCATCTGATTCATAAAAGAGATCCGTGTCGCGAGCATTGAGTTTGCCGCATATTTTGTCATCTCGCTCGACCTCAGGTCCATCACCAGGAAAGGCGCGCCCGTTCTGACGAACGGTGAATAAAGCTCGCTCAGTATCTCCTCAACCCTGCTGTTTTCGACGCCGACGATCACGCGCTCCGGCTTCATGCAGTCATCCACGGCAACCCCTTCTTTCAGGAACTCAGGGTTCGAGGCGATGTCGAAAGGCACGTCAACGCCCCTCTTTTCCAACTCAGCCCGGATGGCGTCCCTCACCTTTTCGCATGTGCCGACGGGCACCGTTGACTTGATAACAATGATGCGATACTTCTCGATAGATTGGCCTATGCCCGACGCCACCTTCAAGACATACTGCAGATCGGCCGATCCATCATGATCCTGGGGGGTGTTGACGCAGACGAATATAATGAGACCGTGCTGCACAGCCTGTTCGATGCTATCCGTAAATTCTAGCCGCCCTTCCTTGATGTTGTTCTTGACCAGCTCCTCCAGATGGGGCTCATAGATGGGTATCTCTCCGCGCTTCAGGCGCTCTATCTTCTCGTGGTCAACATCCATGCAGAGCACGTTATTACCTACTTCCGCGAAGCAGACGCCTGAAACAAGCCCCACGTAGCCGACTCCGATGAAAGAAATCCGCATGTATCCTATCCTCCTTGCTGCCTTCTGTTTTAACGTCAACCGCATGCAAAGTCAATACCAAAACCATGTTGCGGGTTGCGAGTTACCCGTTACGAGGTTTGAAACAGCAGCCGCTTGATAAGCTTTCAGAACCCGCAACCCGGAACTCGTAACTCGTAACACTTTTGCCGTTCGGCATCGCGCGAAAAACTCTTGAAATAGCCTAGAATGTGTGCTACACTAAACCGCTAGTGGAAGTGGGCTCGACCCGCTTCTTTTAGTTTTAGGGGCAAAAGATATGGCAGAGGCCCAGCAGATCGTGGATAAAATTACACGTCTGGTGGAACCGATTGTGCGCGATGAGTTCCTTGAGCTCCTCGAAGTTGAGTTTTATCCGATGGGTGGGCGATGGGTTTTGCGCATTTACATAGACAAGGAGGGCGGGGTCACGATAGGCGACTGTGAACGAGTCAGCAGAGAGGTTGAACGGACCCTTGATGTGGAGGATATCATTGATCATCCTTACACACTCGAGGTTTCGTCGCCGGGACTCACGCGGGCGCTGAAGAAGAAAAGTGACTTTGAAAGGTACAAAGGGAGACAGTGCAAGATCATCACCTCTTCGCTCCTTGAATCGAGAAACGAGTTTCGAGGAGAGATAGCTGAGGTGACGGAAGAAGGCGTAGAAATCAGGGCAAAAATGGATGTCCATAAGATTCCATTCTGTGCTATAAAAAAGGCGCATTTAGAATTCGAGCTGTGAGGGGTACGAGAGCATGTATTTTGACTTAAATTACGTGATCGAACAGGTGGGCAAGGAGAAGGGCATCCCCAAGGAGATCATCATTGAAACATTGGAGGAGGCTGTTCTTTCAGCGTCCAAGAAAAAGTTCGGCAATCATCTTGAACTTGAAGCCCGCTACAACGAGGAGATGGGGGAGATAGAGATCTTTCGATTCAAAACGGTGACCGAGAAGGTAGAAGACGCTGACCTCGAGATATTGCTGGAAGAGGCAATCAAGGTTGATCCGGAATGTATTGTGGGCGATTCCATAGGCCTCAAGATGGACGCCTCACAATTGGGCAGAATAGCGGCACAGACGGCAAAGCAAGTAATTATGCAAAAGGTCAGAAACGCAGAGAGCGACGTTATATACAACGAATATAAGGATCGTAAAGGCACGATAGTCACCGGCATTATACAGCGGGTCGAGAAAAACCATTACGTCGTCAACCTTGGTAAGACCGAGGCAGTCCTGCCCTTCAAGGAATCGATACCGAACGAGACGTTTAAACGGCGGGATAGGGTCAAGGCCTATGTGCTCGATGTGGATAAAGATCAGAAGGGTTGCACTATACTCCTTTCGAGGACACATCCTAACTTCCTGGTACGTCTTTTCGAGGTTGAGGTGCCCGAGATGCAGGAAGGTATTATCAAGGTGATAGGGGCGGCCAGAGAGCCTGGTGAGAGGGCGAAAATATCCGTCTACAGCGGGGATACGAGCATTGATCCGATCGGCGCTTGTGTCGGTGTGAAAGGGTCTCGGGTGCAGGCGGTTGTTCAGGAATTGCGGGGAGAAAAAATCGACATCATACCGTGGAGCAAAGATAGCGCCAAGTTCGCGTGTAATGCACTTGCACCCGCCCGTGTTTCTAAAGTCTATATCAACGAAGAGGATACCTCGATGGAGATCGTCGTCAATGATGATCAGCTCTCACTCGCCATCGGAAAGAAGGGACAGAACGTCAGGTTGGCGTCACGCTTGACGGGTTGGAAAATCGACATAAAGAGCGAGGCCGAGGTAGAGAAAACCTCTCGCAAGGTTATTGACGACCTGATGGAGAACTTGAAGATTAATGAGATACTGGCTCGCGTACTCTTTGACGAGTATCTGAGGGATGGGCGCGACATGTCGCGTCTCACACCGGAAGAGCTGGCAAAAGTCACCAGCATATCAGTCGAAGACTGCAGGGCGATAATAGAAAACGCCAAAGTGTGGGCCGAAGCCCAGGAAAAACAGGCGACAGAGCTGGCAGCATTGGAATCCCAGGCTCAAGAGGCTAAGGAGGCTGAAAAGGCCGAAGAGGCTGGTAAGGCAGTCGCGCAAGCGCCGACAGAGGGTTAGTCAGGGAGGTTTCGCAGTATGCCAAGGATAAGAATCACCACCCTCACCGATAAGATGAAGGACGAGCAGGTCTTATCGAAACTGAAGAGTATCGGCGCCAGGACAAAGGACAAAGAAAAGGCAGGCGCAGAAGACGCTCACGAGGAGACGAAGGAAAAGCTAAGCGCCGCCGGCGAGAAAATCATAGAAAAACGAGTCGCTTCCACCGTTATCAGAAGACGCGTCCAGGCGCCGCCCCCACCTCCTCCGCAACCAATCGTAGAAAAGATAGAGGAGGCAAAACCTGCCGAAGGGGCTCCGGTCGACAAGCCGGTAACGAAGCGAAGAGTGCCATCCAAGAAAGCTGCAGCGGAAGCAGCGGCTGCCGAACCCGCAAAGACTGAAGTAGAAACAGGAGCTCCTCCCGTCGCCGAGGCGGAAGCTGCGCTGGCTCGCAAAGCGGAAGAGAAGCTCACCCCTGAAGCAGCGGCGGAACCTGCAAAGGCCGCAGAAGAGGTTGCAAAGGAAGAGCAGGCCAAGCCCGAAATAGAGACGATAGGAGAGGAAAAGAAGCAGGAGATTACCCGGGCTCTGGAAGAAGTTTACAAGCAGGACCTGGAGAAAGAATTCAAGCTGGTAGAGGAAGAACCCGAAGAAGAGAAGAAGCGCAAGAAAGCAGAGCGGCTCCTCAAGAAAATCGAGGAAGAGGAACTCGAAGCGACCACGACCAAGAAGAAAGGGCTCCTCAAGCGGAAAGTCGTCATACGCGAAGAAGACCTGTATGCCTTCAGACGGCGGGGAGGCAAAGCACTCCCCTTCAGAAAAGGCAGGGGAGGAAGGGCTGAGGCGAGGGCTGAAGACGATACAAGGCCCGAACTGAGGCTTGTCAGAAAAGCAGTCAAGATCGCCGATAAGATTCAGGTCGGAGAGCTGGCAAAACGCCTGAGCGTCAAGGCTCAGGACGTCATAAAAAAGCTGCTTTCCCTTGGCACCATGTCGAACATCAATCAGTTGATTGATTACGAGACAGCATCCCTCGTGGCAACAGACCTTGGCTTTGAGGTGGAAAGGGTATTCTCCATGGAAGAGCAGTTCCAGACTAGGCAGACAGAGGCTAAAGAGGCTGAGGAGCAAGAGAATCTGAAACCTCGACCCCCGGTTGTCACCATCATGGGTCACGTCGACCATGGAAAGACCCTTCTTCTGGATACCATCAGGAATACCAATGTGGCGGAGCGGGAAGCGGGCGGCATAACCCAGCACATCGGCGCATACCTGGCCAGAGTGAATGGCAAGGAGATTGCGTTTCTCGATACGCCCGGTCATGAGGCCTTCACCGCGATGCGGGCCCGTGGAGCGCTGGTGACCGACATCGTCGTCCTGGTGGTAGCCGCCGATGACGGGGTAATGCCGCAGACCATAGAAGCCATCAACCATGCAAAGGCGGCCAATGTTCCCATCATCGTTGCCATAAACAAGATAGACAAGCCAAACGCAAACCCCGACAAAGTGCTGAAAGAGCTCGCAGAGTACAGTCTGATCCCCGAAGAGTGGGGCGGCACTACGCTCATGGCAAAGATCTCAGCCAAGAAAAAAACGGGGATCAACGAGCTCCTGGAGCTGATCCTGCTTCAAGCAGAGATGCTGGAACTGAAAGCCAATCCCGACAAACTGGCAAAGGGCATTATCATTGAGTCCGGCCTCGATAAAGGACACGGGCCCGTTGGCACCGTGATTGTCAGGGAAGGCACCCTCAGCGTGCATGATCCTTTTGTAGCCGGCACGATCTTTGGTCGTGTACGCGCGCTCGTCGACGACAAAGGGAAGAGAATACAGAAAGCACCGCCCGCTACGCCGGTATTGGTTGTCGGTTTCTCGGACGTGCCGCAAGCAGGTGACCCGTTTATCGCGACTACGGAAGAAAGTTATGCGCGGGAACTCTCCAAGTTCCGGCAGGAAAAGATCCGGGAAAACGAGATCGTGAGCGGCCCGAGGGTTACGCTTGAAGAGCTATACGCCAAGATGGAAGAAACGGAGAAGCTCACGCTGAACGTGGTCCTGAAGGGCGACGCCAGGGGCACCCTCGATGCCATCCAGGATGCGTTAACAAGGCTCTCCACGGCTAGCATACAGATCCAGATTATCCATAGCGGTGTCGGGGCTATCACCGAAACCGATGTCAACCTTGCGATGGCATCCGGAGCTATTATCATCGGTTTCAACGTAAAGCCGATGGCGAAAACACAGGTCCTCGCAGAGCAGGAACGCGTCCAGATCCGCACGTATTCGGTGATTTACGATATGATCGATGAGGTACGGAAGGCCATGGAAGGCATGCTGGCGCCAAAGATTGTGGAAGTGAGCATCGGCAAGGCGGAAGTAAGAAAGATATTTACGGTTTCCCGATTGGGTAGCATCGCCGGTTCGTACGTTATTGAGGGTAAAGTGATAAGGAGTGCCCTGGCCAAGTTAAGGCGCAACGGGAACGATCTCTTTACAGGCAAGCTTGCATCTCTGAAACGGTTCAAGGACGATGTCAAGGAGGTCCAGGCCGGATATGAGTGCGGCTTGGCCTTAGAGGGCTTTAACGATATACGAGAAGGGGATGTCATCGAATTTTTTGTTGAAGAACAAGAAAAACAGACTCTCGATGGCTAAAGTTGTATACGCATGGTCGTCGGCATTTCATCGCGTCGAAATATTCTTACCTGAGAACCACTCCCTGAAAGAAAAGAGACAGGCTACAAAAAGGATAGTGGAGCGAACGAGACAGAAGTTCAATGTGTCAGTCATGGAAATCGACCGGACAAACCTCTGGCAGCGCGTAACCATCGGTTTTTCGGTGGTGGGAAGCGGGAAAGACATCGTCGAGCGCATGATAGAGAACATCCACGTTTTTATCGAATCGTTGTACATCGGTAAAGTGATCGACACGACAATCGAAATCATGGTAGTTGGCCATGAAATATAGAAGACAGCGCATGCAGGACTTCCTGCGTGAAGAGATATCGATGATCATACAACAGGAAATAAAAGACCCTGGTCTCGGCTTTATCACCATCATCGACGTAAAGATGACCGAAGATTTGAAATACGCCAAGGTCTACTATTCTGTTTACGGCTCCGAGGAGGAAAAGGAGCGAACAGCACAAGCCCTGAAACGTGCGACAAACTATATCAAGCATCTGCTGGGCGACAAAGTGCGCATGAAGTATATGCCGGAGATCACTTTCGTCTATGACACCGACCAGGAAAAGGCTGCCAGAATCGACGAGATCCTGAAGAAGGTGGGCAATGTTTCAGAGGATTAAAGAGACCCTTGCAAACGGAAAAGAGTTCATGGTCACCTCGCATATTGACCCGGATGGCGACGCGATAGGCTCGGCCTTCGCCCTCTCGCTGGGCCTCAAGCAGCTCGGAAAGGAGACAGTCGTCTACCTGAAGGATAGAGTGCCATACCGGTACGAATTCCTTCCTCAACCCACAAGTCTCGTGCACGAGATACCGGCAAAGCGGTTCGACGCCATTTTTGCGGTCGACTGCGGCGACTTCTTCCGGATAGGCGATGGCTATGAAAAACTCAAAGAGAAAGGGCCGATCATTAACATCGACCATCATGAAACGAACGAGGCTTTCGGGTTTCTGAACATCATCGACGAGCGCGCCTCCTCCACCGCGGAAATTATTTATGCTATCCTGAAGGCCCTTGACGTCCGGATGGATTTCGATATAGCCGTGAACCTTTACACTGCCATACTGACGGACACGGGCTCCTTTCGTTACAACAGCACAAACTCGAAGGCATTCATTATCTGCGAAGAAATGACGCATTTCGGGGTGATCCCGTCGTACGTTGCGGAGAAGGTATACGAAAGCCATCCCAAGGAACGGTTTTTGCTGCTCTGCGGAGCACTCACGACCCTCGAGACGCACTATGATAACCGGCTCGCTATCATGTACATCACGGATGAGTTGTTCAGGCAAACCGGCGGATCGAGGGAGCACGCCGAAGGATTTGTGGAATTCCTGAAAGAGATGCGAGGCGTTGAGGTAGCCGTAGTAGCCCGGCAGATCGGCGAAAACCGGTACAAGATATCCATGAGGTCAAAGGGGAAAGTAGATGTGGCGTCCGTCGCAAGCCGGTTCGGCGGTGGAGGTCATAAGAATGCAGCAGGCTGCACCATCGAGGGAAGCATTGACCAGGTGAAGAAAATACTTATTGAGGCTGTAGCATTATGATGGATGGTTTCCTCGTCATTGACAAGAGTTCGGGGATAACCTCTTACCACGTCATAAAAAGGCTCAAGGCCATCTACCCGTTCAAAAAGATCGGCTACATAGGGACCCTTGACCGGAATGCAACAGGGATTTTGCCTGTAGCCCTGAATGAGGGGGTAAAACTCATACCATTCCTCGAGAATGGTGAGAAAACCTACGTTGCGCGCTTTCTCCTGGGCGTTACCACAGACACCTTTGACCTGGAAGGCACCCGGACATCCGAGGTCGATCCCCCGAGATATGACGTGAAGACCATACAGGAGACCCTACTCACCTTCAAGGGAAAAATACAGCAGAAGGTCCCCGTCTACTCTTCCAAAAAAATAAATGGCAAACCGCTCTATAAGTGGGTGAGAAAGGGCGTCATCATGGATACGCCTTACAAGGAAGTGGAAGTCCACGATATCAAATTCATCGAGTATGTCCATCCGTACGTTGATGCTGAAATAACCTGTAGCAAGGGCACATACATTCGGGTGATAGCCCACGATTTTGGCGCGCTGCTCGGCTGCGGGGCCGCCCTTCATTCACTCAAACGGTCGCGTCACGGCGAATTCACCCTGGAGATGAGCACCCCCCTTGATGCTTTAAAAACAGAGCAGGATGTAGTAAAATACACCCTATCCTTGCGAGATGTCTTGAAGGGTCTCAGGGAGGTAACGATCGATTTAAACCTGGAGAGATTCTTGAGGAACGGCATGCCGGTGCCTCTGCTGGACGGCTCCAGGGACGCAAAAAACGGCGAGTTTGCCAAACTGCTGAACGGAAACGGAGCCTTGATCGGCATAGGAAAGGTCGATGCACCGACAAGGACGATCCGGATAAAAAGACTGATTAACGGCTAAGGAGGCGATGAGCATGTCATTGGACCCGGGGCAAAAGAAAACGGTTATAGAGGGCTACAAGCTGCACGAGAAGGACACCGGTTCACCGGAAGTGCAGGTTGCCTTGATTACGGAAAGGATAAAACAACTCACCGAACACTTCAAAAAATATGATAAAGACCACAACTCCAGGCGAGGCTTGCTCATGCTGGTGGGCGCCAGAAGAAGGCTGCTCAACTACCTGAAAGAAAAAAATGTGGACCGGTACCGCAAGCTTATCGAGAGACTTGGCCTGAGAAAATAACTAAATATTACGAGAGGAGTATTATGGAAGAATCAATTACAGTAGAATACGCCGGCAGACCACTGACTATCTCATCTGGTCTGGTCGCAAAACAGGCAGACGGGAGTGTTCTCGTCAGGTACGGCGATACCGTTGTGCTGGTCACTGCGGTGGGAGACAGAAGGGAGACGGAGAAGGATTTTCTCCCTTTGACGGTAAACTACCAGGAAATGACTTACGCGGCGGGTAAATTTCCAGGCGGATTTTTCAAAAGAGAATCCAGGCCTTCGGACAAAGAGACACTGACGTCCCGCTTGATAGACAGGCCTTTGCGGCCGCTCTTCCCGAAAGGCTGGAGACATGAGACGCAGGTCATCGCAACCGTGCTCTCGGCGGATCAGGAAAACGATCCCGCCTTGCTCGGCATGATCGGCGCTTCAGCCGCGATGGTCATTTCCCCGATACCGTTTGCCGGGCCGATGGCAGGGATCAAAATTGGAAGAGTGAACGGGGAGTTCATCATAAACCCATCATTACAGCAGATGAATGAAAGCGATCTCAACATCATTCTTGCCGGTACGAGAGAAGCCATCCTGATGGTGGAAGGAGAGGCACACTTCATCAAAGGTGAAGACCTGATCGAGGCTATTGACCTGGCGCATCGAAGCCTGATTCCTCTCCTGGACATGCAGGAACAGCTGAGGGCAAAAATAGGCAAGGAAAAGCGGCCCGTGAAGCCTGCCGGGGCGCCTCAGGAATTGAAGACGGAGATAAGAAGCGTTGCGGAGAAGGACCTTACCGAGGCATTTTCGATACCCAACAAGAGGGAACGGGGAGACAGGCTTCAGGCCATCTATGACGAACTGACCGCAAAGTATGCGGATGCACAACCCCTCGCGGTATCGAGGTCTTTCGAAGAGATAAAGAAAGAGATGATGCGAGAGTCTCTGTTTGCGACGGGCAAGAGGATAGATGGCAGGAACGCCGACGACATCCGAAACATCACCTGCCAAGTCGGCATCCTTCCGAGAACGCATGGCTCCAGTCTCTTTACAAGGGGCGAGACCCAGGCGCTGGCAGTGACCACTTTCGGAACCGCGGAAGATGAGCAGAAAATGGAATCTCTGCTCGAGGGAGTGAGCTACAAGTCGTTCATGCTCCATTACAATTTTCCGCCTTACAGCGTTGGAGAAGTAAGCTTCCTCAGGGCAAAGTCAAGACGGGAGATAGGCCACGGCAACCTCGCTGAGCGGGCTCTTGCCCCGATGCTGCCATCGAAGGAAGATTTCCCTTACACGATACGGATAGTCTCGGAGATCCTCGAATCGAACGGCTCGTCCTCAATGGCGTCGGTTTGCAGCGGCTGCCTGTCGCTCATGGATGCGGGCGTACCGATAAAGGAACCCATTGCGGGTATCGCCATGGGCCTTCTCATCCATGATGGGAAGGACATCGTGCTTTCAGATATCCTCGGTGACGAGGATGCGATGGGCGACATGGATTTCAAAATAGCAGGCACACGGGAAGGCGTAACCGCTGTGCAGATGGATATCAAGACCAAAGGCATCACCAAGGAGATCATGCGCAAAGCCGTCCATCAGGCCCAGGCAGGTATCGGAAGGATCCTCGACATCATGGCCGAAGCACTCCCCAGCCCGCGAGAGGATCTCTCTCCCTATGCACCGCGCATCTATACCATAACGATTAAGCCGGAGAAGATACGGGAGGTAATCGGCCCGGGCGGCAAAATAATAAAGGGTATCGTGGAGCAGACCGGCGTGAAGATAGACATCGAAGATTCGGGCATTGTCAGGATCGTTTCCCAGGACGCCCAAGCAGCCAACGCCGCAATCGAGATGGTCAAGAAGATCACCAAAGAGGCTGAGGTAGGAGCCCTGTACATGGGCAAGGTCAAAAAGGTTGTCGACTTTGGTGCGATAGTCGAAATTCTCCCCGGGATAGATGGCCTCGTGCATGTAAGCCAGCTTTCCGACACTTACATAAAAAAGGTAAGCGACGTCGTTAAGGAAGGGGACGAGATCCTCGTGAAAGTACTCGACGT
Source organism: uncultured delta proteobacterium (assembly GCA_963835605.1). GTDB lineage: Bacteria > Desulfobacterota > Syntrophorhabdia > Syntrophorhabdales > WCHB1-27 > JADGQN01. The sequence continues at coordinate 18,125 of CAWIHO010000022.1, forward strand.
TGAACCGAACGGAAGGATCAGGCTGTCAAGAAAGGCAGCCGCCAAGGAAACCCCGGGAAAAAAAGAGGATGTATAGGAAGACCGTCCTCGACAGCGGTATCCGGGTCGCAACTGAAACGCTTCCCTACTTCCCGACGGTCTCCCTCGGCCTCTGGTGGAAGACCGGAAGCCGGTACGAAGATCCCGCTAACAACGGCATCTCCCATTTCATCGAGCACATGCTCTTCAAGGGAACCGCCAACCGAACCGCCTATGACATCGCACGGGAGATCGATGCCATCGGCGGCACCTTGAATGCTTTCACCGGCAAGGAGTACACTTGTGTCTATGCGAGGGTACTCAAAAGAGACATGGACATTGCCATCGACATCCTTGCCGATATGTACAAAAACTCCCTGTTCAGCGAAGAGGACATCGAGAGAGAAAAACAGGTCATTAATCAAGAAATAAAGATGATCGACGACAATCCGGAAGAGTATCTCTTCGACATGTTCAGCGCTGCCTACTACAAGGGGCACCCACTGGGCATGCCTATCCTCGGCAAGGAAGAAAATGTACAACAGATGTCAAGGGAGAAACTTCTGGCACATTTCTCCAGGCATCATGCACCCGCAAATACGATTATTACAGCATCGGGACGCATAGACCATGACGCGTTCGTGAAAAAGATCGAGAAACTCTTCGGAGAATCTACGAGCAAAGGAGAGACAGCACCAGCGGTCGAAAAACCGTCGGCGTGTATCGGCATTGACGTGTACGAAAAAGACCTTGAACACATCTACCTCTGCATCGGCACGGACGGGGTCGGCCAGACTGACCGGGGACGCTATCCTCTCTACGCCCTCAACGCCATCGTGGGTGGGAGCATGAGTTCCCACCTCTTTCAGGAAATCAGGGAAAAAAGGGGGCTCGTCTATAGTATCTTCTCATACGTCAACTGCTTTCACGATGCGGGTAATTTCGGCATTTCAACGTCGACCTCACTCGAATATCTGGAGGAAGTCATTAGCCTGATCAAGAAAGAGATGGCCCAGTTACGAAGTGAAGGAGTGGCTGCAAGCGAGATCCGCTTCTCGAAAGAACATATCAAGGGAAATTTCTTTATCTCTCTGGAAAGCTCTGAAGCGCGCATGGGAAGGCTTGCCAAGAATGAGATCTATTTTGACGGGTACGTTCCCCTGAGAGAGACGCTGAAATCGATCGACGGCATCCAGAAGGCTCACGTGGATGAAATGAGCCAGTCTGTGTTTGGTGATCTATCCCGGATGTCTCTCGCCATTCTCGGTCGCGTGGACAAGAACGACATTGAGAGGTTATGGAAGAGTTAGAGGTACTCATCGCCCGGGATGAAGGCGCATCGCTGCCCTCTTATGCTACTGCCTCTTCTTCCGGAATGGACCTCCGTGCCTGCCTCCGCGAACCGATCACGTTAAAGCCCCTCGAACGAGCCCTCATCCCCACCGGAATCCGGATTTGCATCCCTGACGGCTTCGAGGCCGAAGTGAGGCCAAGGAGCGGCTTGGCTGTCGAGTTCGGCGTAACTGTCCTCAACACCCCAGGCACCATAGACGCCGATTACCGGGGAGAAGTAAAGGTGATCCTTATCAACCTGGGCAATGGGCCTTTCACCGTGCGGTCGGGCGACAGGGTTGCTCAGATGGTATTTCACAAGACAGCCCGCATATCTTTGCGCGAAGTTAATGAACTGCCGCAGACTGACCGCGGCAGCGGAGGATTTGGCTCAACAGGACGACGATAAGGTATGAGTCTTTACTCGGACCTCGACGCCTTCATCACGCATCTGACAACGGAGCGGGGAGCGTCTCCTCACACGGTCGAAGCCTATAACAGGGACATTCTCAATTTTATTAAGTTCGCGGAAGATCACGTTTCGGCTACTCCGGAGCCGAGAGACTTTGAGCAATACATAGGCTTCTTAAGGAGCAGAGGGAAGAAGACGCGGAGCATCGTCCGTGCTCTGTCTGCATTGAGAAGCTTCTACAACTTTCTTTTGCTGGACGGAAAAATTGCGGTTAACCCGGTGGCGGACATAGAGATGCCTAAATTCAAACCACCGATACCGAACGTCCTGAGCCAGGAAGAGATGGCCACCTTGCTCGCCCCAAAACCATCCCAGAAGGCGACGTTGCGTGACAGAACCATCCTAGAACTCTTGTACGCCACTGGTCTTCGCGTTTCAGAACTGGTCGGCCTCAAGAAAAGGGACATCAATCTCGATGCCGGCTTTCTCGTCGCCTCGGGAAAACGATCGAAGGAACGGATGGTACCGCTGGGCACGTACGCACGAGATATCATAAAGCTCTACCTCCAGGAGACAAAACCGGATGGCATGCACCTTTTTCCCAACAGGCGTGGGTTGCCCCTCACCAGACAGGCCATCTGGAAAGTTATACGGAAGTATGGCCTGCAGCTTGAACACGGTGGCCATGTCTCGCCTCATACCTTGAGACACACCTTTGCCACGCATCTGCTTGAAGGAGGGGCAGACCTACGGTCCGTCCAGATATTGCTCGGCCATGAAGATATTTCAACCACACAGATTTATACCCATGTGGACGGAAGCGCCTAAAAGAGATTCATAAGAAGTACCATCCGCGAGGATGAACGACAGGGTGTAGGGTTAGGGAGTAGGGTCTTGACATACATGACTAGATGAGTAGTGCGGACATCAAGAGGTGGCTTGCACGATACTCAGAGAAGGCGGCACGTGCATCCCGGGACTGCCGCCTGGCTACACCCTACACCCGTACACCGTAACGGTATTTTAGACATGAAGATCATCACCACTCACTATAACGCTGATTTTGACGCCCTCTCTTCGATGGTCGCCGCGAAAAAGCTCTACCCGGATGCACTGCTTGTCTTTCCCGGCTCTCAAGAGAAAAGCGTGCGCGATTTCCTTATTCACTCCACGGCCTATTTCCTGGACATTGCGAAGCCAAAGGAGCTCGACTACGGCGCTGTCGATACGCTGATTCTGGTCGATACCAAGCAGCGAAAAAGGATCGGTGAACTGGCAAGGCTTCTCGACAACAAAAATCTCACGGTTCACGTATACGACCATCACCCGCCCACAGAGGATGACATCAAGGGAGAGGTCTATGTGAGCGGCTCGACCGGCGCCTGTGTGAGCATGTTGATCGCGTTGCTCAGGGAAAAGGATATAGATCTCTCTCCTGAGGAAGCGACGATCATGATGCTGGGTATCTACGAGGAGACGGGCAGCTTTCAGTATCCATCGACCACAAAAGAGGATTTTGACGCCGCTTCATTTCTGCTGTCGAAAGGCGCCAACGTGAATATCGTCTCTGAGATACTCGTCAAAGAGCTCTCCCCTGAGCAGGTCTATTTGCTGCGCGACCTGATCGAAGCAGCAACTGTATATCAATGTGAACGGGATAGACGTGGTCATAACGGAGGGATCGAGCGAGGACTACGTCGGCGATCTGGCTGTCCTTGTCCAGAAATTCAGAGACATGGAGAACCTGAATGCGGTTATTGCGCTCTTCCGTATGGACGACAGGATTTACGTCATCGGCAGAAGTCGCATACCTGAAGTGGACGTTGGGCACATCCTCACGCTGCTCGGCGGAGGTGGCCACAAAGAGGCAGCTTCCGCGACGGTCAAAGATAGCACCATGGAGGAAACAAAAACCAGGCTGCTCCAATACCTTAACCAGTACGTAAAGCCTCTATGGGAGGCACGGGACATCATGTTTTTCCCGGTGAAAACGGTTGATCAGGACGCACCCATCAGTGAGGCAAAGAGCATTCTGACAAAATACAATATTAATGCAATGCCGGTAACGTCCGGTGAGCAAGTATCAGGTATCATATCGCGCCAGATCGCAGAAAAGGCAGCGTTCCACAAGCTGGAGAACCTACCGGTGAAGGAGTACATGTTCACGGAATTCTCTGTTGCGGCACCCGAAGATTCGATTGAACGGATAAAGGAGATCATCATCGGCGGGAACCAGAGGTTCGTCCCGGTGGTTAAAGAAGGCATCCTGGAAGGGGCTATTACAAGGACAGACCTTCTCAGGATACTGGAAGACGAAATCAGGAAAACCATCCTCGGTAAGATGGATTATCATGACATCTACGAGAAGAGAAGGAACGTAAAAAAGCTGATGGAAGAACGGCTCTCCGGAGAGGTGCTCGACAAGCTGGGCGCCATCGGCAACCTGGCGGACGAGATGAGCTACCACGCCTACCTGGTCGGTGGCTTTGTGAGAGACCTCCTTTTACGGATTGAGAATTATGATATCGACATCGTGGTGGAAGGCGACGGGATCCGTTTTGCCGACGCATTGGCCGGGCTTGTAAACGCAAAGATCCGCACGCACAAGGAGTTCGGTACGGCCAAAGTGATCTACCCGGACGGCTTCAGCGTCGACATAGCCACGGCACGTTTGGAATATTACAAGGCTCCGGCAGCTCTCCCCATAGTGGAGCATAGCTCCCTGAAGCTCGACCTGTACAGGCGGGACTTCACCATCAATACGCTGGCCATATCCTTGAACAAGAATACCAAAGGAGAACTGATTGACTTTTTTGGGGCCCAGCGGGACATTAAAGAAAAGACGATCAGGGTCCTCCACAGCCTGAGCTTCGTGGAAGACCCCACCAGAGTTTTCAGGGCGGTACGCTTCGAGCGCCGCTTCGGCTTCCAGATCGGCAAGTTCACGCTCAACCTGATCAAAAACACCATTAAGATGGGCTTTCTAACAAGGATAAAAGGCTCGAGGATGTGGAGCGAGCTTTCTCTCATCCTGAGTGAAGAGAATCCCGGTGCTATCCTGAAACGGTTGCAGGAGCTTGACTTGCTAAAGTTTATCTATCCGCAGCTTGCCTTCGATGCTGAAAAGGAGAAGCTCTTCCGGGAAATGGACACGGTGCTCAAGTGGTACACATTGCTCTACAAGGGCAAATTGAATCAGACCTTCTATTATCTGCTCGGTCTCGTGGACTATGCAAGCCTGAGGAACGCAGCGGAGTTGGCCAAAAAACTGGAACTTTCTGAGACGATGGCAAAAAAACTCGTAAACGATGTGGACAAAACCAGGAAAGTAATGGCACAATTTGGTGCAGCCATCCGGACGATGAAGAAGAGCGAGCTATACAGGGAGCTGGAATTTTTGAGCCTTGAGGCCAGGCTCTTCACTATGGCGAAAGCGCAATCTGACGATATGAAGAAGGCGATCTCGAATTATATTACGTACGCAGATTCGTTCAAACCTCTCTTGAGCGGAAAGAACCTGAAGCAGATGGGGGTGAAGGAGGGCCCGGTTTTTGGCGAGATTCTGGATGCCCTCAAAGACGCCAAGATTGACCTGGGCCTCACGACAAAGGAGCAGGAGATAGCATTCGTCCACCAGTATATACAGGAAAGGGGAACGCGGCCGTGAATCTGATTGTACCAACACTGGAAGTGCAGATGGAGTGTTTTGAGGGGCCGCTTTCCGTGCTCATCAACCTCATCAAGAAGAACAAAGTCGACATCTTTGATATCCCTATAGGTATGATTACGGAACGCTTTCTTGAGTATGTCGAGCTGGTGAAACAGATGAACCTGAGGATTGCGGAAGATTTCATTGAAATGGCCTCTTTGCTCTTATGTATCAAATCCCGCATGTTGCTTCCGAGGGAGGAGGAAGACCCTCGCGCTGAGCTGGTGGAGAAGATCCTTGAATATGAAAAAATTAAAGGCATGGTAACCATGTTTCAGGAGCTTCCGGTGCTGGGCGAGGATATCTTCGCAAGGGGCAGAAGCGGTCTTGAGATCGAGGAAGCAGATCAGGATCTGACGGCCCTGTGCATGCTCTTCTTCGAGCTGATGAAGAGTAAGCAAGAACGGTTTTTGGTGATACGCGAAATCAGACCAACGCTGGAAGAAAAGCTGGAGAGCCTGCGACTCGCTCTTTGCGGGGCGGAAAGCTTCGCGTGGAATCCCAAGGCCGACCTCGATTTATCCGAGAAGGTGGCAACACTCCTTGCCATCATGGAGATAGTCAAACTGAAATTGGCAAGTTTAGCGCAGAGAAGGCCCTTCGGGACCGTACTCCTGACAAGAAGGTGGTACAAGAGGAAACTGATCCAGACGATCACCGCAGAAAAACAGCGGGTGGAAAAGATCCTCGAGGACGCGAACATCAAGCTTTCTTCCATCGCCTCCGACACCTTCGGCGCGAGCGGGAAGAAGATCATCCAAGAACTGTTAAAAGGTGAACTCGATCCGGAAGCAATGGCGGAACTGAGTAAGGGAAGATTGAGAAACAAAAGAGAAGAGCTCAAGGAGGCCCTCGTGGGGCGCGTGGAAGAACACCACAAGCAGATGATACGCACGTCCCTCGGCCACATCACCGCCATGCAGGAGATACTCGCTGCCGTGGAGCAGAAGATCCAGGAACAGATCGAGCTCCACTTCAAGGAAGCGTACGAGCTCTTGAAGACTATACCGCCGGTGAAAGACAACGCCTCGGTCCTCATCGCCGAAATGGGGGTGAACATGGATCTCTTCCCCACCGAGGCCCATCTCGCTTCGTGGGCGGGGATGAGCCCGGGCAACCATGAAAGCGCGGGCAAGAAAAAATCGGAAAGACCACCCACGGGAACAACTACCTTAGAAGCATACTCACCGAGTTCGCCTGGATCGCGTCAAAAATGAAGGGCACGTACCTCTGTGCGAAATACCAGAGCCTTGTGGGCAGAAAGGGCAAGAAGAAGACGCTGGTCGCGGTGGGCCATAAGATCCTCATCAGCGCCTACTACATACTGAAGTACCGAGTACCCTATAAAGAGCTCGGCGCGAACTATCTCGATGAGCGCAAAAAAGACCGTATCGCACGGAGCTACGTAAAGAGGCTCACCACGCTTGGCTATGCCGTCACGCTCAAAGAGGTAGCATAAGCACAAAAAAGCAGCATCAAAACCATGTGAAAAAAGGTCGACTCTTACTGGTGGCATACACCCCGAAGGTGAAACTGACATGAGCTAGTCATAAGCACAAAAAGTGTGCCCTAAGAGCACGCAGGGGAAATTTTACAACCCGGACTGGCTCTTCACATGGTAAGAAGGGAGAGGGGGAAAGCTATGTAACACAACGGGGTAGGAGGAAAGCGTGGCAAGAACAAGGATGAAAAAAGTACTCGTTGTTATCATCGGAATCATACTATTGGTATTCCTTCTTTCAATAGTGAGGGCATTTGTGGGAAAGGGGGGAGAGAGGGTCGGGGTTGTGGAGATCGAAGGCATCATTTCCGAGTCCCGCCAAACCATGGAAGATATCATACGTTTCAAAGAAGATGCTTCCATTAAAGGTGTAATTCTGCATATCAACTCGCCGGGTGGCTCTGTGGGACCGACCCAGGAGATTTACCGTGAGGTGGCGAAACTCAAGGGAAAGAAGAAGGTCTTCGTTTCCATGGGTTCCGTGTGCGCTTCAGGAGGCTACTACATCGCCGCGGCTGGGGAGAAGGTTTATGCAAACCCGTCCACGATTACGGGCAGCATCGGTGTGATCATGCAGTCAATGATCCTCGAGGAACTGCTCAAGAAGATCGGGGTGAAAAGTAACACGATCAAAGCGGGCGACTTGAAGGATGCAGGTACGCCTTTCAGGGAAATGACGCCGGAGGAGAGGGCCTACCTGGACGGCATAGTTAAGAATATCCACGAGCAGTTCATCAAGGACGTTGCGGCAGGCAGAAAGATGGAGTTTGAGAAAGTGAAGAGCCTGGCTGACGGGAGAATCTACACCGGCTTGCAGGCTAAGGAACTCGGGCTCGTGGACAACATTGGGAATTTTTATGACACGGTGGATGACATCAAGAAAGCACTCAATATCAAGGGCAAGCCTCAACTGGTCTATACCGAGAAGCCTTTTTCATTTTCAAAATGGCTCTTCTCATCCATGTCCAACATGTCAAAAGAATCTCTGGAGGGCTTTCTCTCCTCTCCGTTCAGCTTCCTCTACCATCCTTGACGATACAAGAAGGGGCTGCCAACCTTAACCTTACTTTTCGGCCTTCCCGCTCTTTATAAAATTATTTAATGGCCCAATAAGATTTTTTGAATTGTTTTTAACCGGCCCAACTCGTAGGTTAAGTAACATGTTGCTCATACCGGCTTGCATTCCGGGACGGAGAGGCTTAAGGTCCTTAGCCTCTCCACGTTGACAGAGGCCGGGGTTTCCTTTACGATATGGAGGTGTACCTGGCAGACTAGAGTGCGGCCATCCCGAGACCTCCCGGCCAGAACAAGGATTTCTCACTCATGAAAGCGACAGCACCTTTCAAGGAAGCGATAGAGATGATTAAAGAGGCCGGCGGAGAGGCGTTCCGAAAATGCTTCCAATGCGGTCTGTGTACCGCCAGCTGTCCCTGGAACCAGGTGCGGACTTTCCTGCCCCACAAGATGATTACCGAGTCGAAGTTCGGTCTCGTAGAGCTTGACGAGGAAGGTTGGTGGCTTTGTTCGACGTGCAATATGTGCGTCAGCCGCTGTCCAAGGGGGGTCGCCATTACGGACGTGATCCGTGCGGTCCGAAATATCACCACCGATAGCGTCCCTCGCGCGGTACCTGCGAGCCTGCGGAGCGCTGTGGCGAGTCTCAAGAGTGCGGGCAACCCATGGGGTGGTCTCAGGGATGAGAGAATCAACTGGACCCGTGATCTCGCCATTCCCCCGGTGAGCGAGGGGAAAGAGACGCTCTATTTCTCCTGCTGCGTGCCCGCCTTCGATCCGAAGATGGGGAATGTGGCCCGGGCTACGGCGAGGATACTGCGGCAAGCCGGAGCGGACTTCGGGATAGTCGGCACCAAGGAGAGCTGCTGTGGTGAAAGCGTACGAAAGGCCGGCAACTACGATCTCTTCGATAAGCTTGCCAGTAGCAATATCAAGGCCTTTCATGAAGCGGGGGTGAAGCAGATCATCACCAGCTCGCCCCATTGCTACGTCACGTTCAAGGATGAGTATCCCGGCCTGGGTGGGGATTTCGGGGTGTTGCATCTTACCCAGTACCTGGCCCGCGCCATAGACGAGGGGAGACTCACGCTTAAGAAACCTTTCCCCAAGAAGGTCGTCTATCACGATCCCTGTTATTTGGGACGCCACAGCACTATCTACGATGAACCACGAAAGATCCTCGGGAGCATCCCGGGTCTGACGCTCATGGACGAGATGAATAGCCGGGAAAGGAGCCTCTGCTGCGGTGGCGGCGGCGCAAGGATCTGGATGGAGACCAAGAAAGGGGAGCGCTTTTCCGACATCCTCGTGGAGCAGGCCGTTGAATTGGGCGCCGAGGTCCTTGCCACGGCCTGCCCGTATTGTATCCTCAACTTCAAAGACAGCGTGCTCACCATGGGAAGGGAGGACGTGCTCGAGGTCCGGGATGTTTCGGAGATAGTTGCTGAGGTGATGTAGTACGGAGATGTCATGCCCCATGAAGACAACATAATTCAACTGCCCGTGCCGGCCCGAAAAAGGATTGGGGCGGTCATGGTGGTGGGAGCCGGCGTGGGTGGTATACAGGCCGCCCTGGACGCCGCCGCATCAGGGTTCAAGGTGTACCTCGTCGATAAGGGACCTGCCATCGGCGGGAAGATGTCACAACTGGACAAGACATTCCCGACCAATGACTGTTCCATGTGTATCCTGTCCCCGAAGTTCATCGAATGCGCCACGAATCCTAACATCACCATCATCACGAACACCAAGGTCGAGGGGGTCGAGGGGGAAGCAGGCGATTTCGACGTCCACCTTTTCGAGGAACCCCGCTATGTCGATGAGGAGAAATGCACGGGGTGCGGCACATGCTCTGAGTACTGCCCGGTCTTTGTCCCTGACGTCTATAACGAGGGACTGTCAAAGAAAAAGTGCATCCATGTCCACTTTCCCCAGGCAGTGCCGGCCAAATCGATAGTCGATGCCACTCGATGCCTCTTTCTCACCAGGAAAGAGTGTCAGATCTGCGTGCCCGCCTGCAAGAACAAGGCGATCGATTTCCACCAGCAGCCGAAGACAACAACCCTGAAGGTCGGGAGTCTGATCCTGGCGCCCGGGTATGAGCCTTTCGATCCCCTCACGCAAAGCCAGTATGGGTACGATCGGTTCTCAAATATCGTGACGAGCCTCGAATTCGAACGGCTGATCAGCGCTTCGGGCCCCAATGGCGGCGAGCTGTACCGCCCCTCTGACGGGAAGGTTCCCCACAAGATCGCCTGGATTCAGTGCGTAGGGTCACGGGACGAATCCTCGGGCTGTACTTACTGCTCCGCCGTATGCTGCATGTACGCGACGAAACAGGTAATCCTCTCGAAAGAGCACCATCCCGAGATGGAGGCGGTCGTCCTTCACAACGATATCCGCGCCTACGGCAAAGGATTCGAGCGATTCTACGAGCGGGCCAAGAATATGGCCGGCGTCCGCTACGTATGGGCCAAGGCCGCTATAGTGGGCGAGCGGGCCGACACGAAGAACGTGGTCCTCAGGTACCGTATTAACGGGACCGAGGTCAAGGATGAGGAGTTCGATCTGGTGGTTCTTTCGGTGGGGTTGCATGCACCGGAGGGCAACCGGGATTTGGCCGGGAAGCTGGCCATACAGGTCAATCAACACGGATTCTGCGAAAGTCCTGCCTTTTCACCCATGGAGACATCGAGGGACGGGGTTTTCAACTGCGGTGTTTTCCACGCCCCCATGGATATTCCCGATGCGGTGACGCAGGCGTCAGGCGCTGCATCGCTGGCCTCCCAGCTGCTGTGGGAGGAGCGCGGGACCATGGTGGAAGAGAAGGTCTTTCCCGAGGAGCGCGATGTCACGGGGGAGCCGCCCCGGGTCGGAATCTTTGTGTGCGATTGCGGCACCAACATCGCCAAAGTCGTTGACGTGCCGCAGGACGGTCGAATATGCGAAGGGACTTCCCGGCGTGGTCCATGCGGCCGAGGAGACCTTTGCCTGTTCCGTCGATTCCGTGGGCCACATCGTCGGAGACGATCGAGAAAGAGGGTCTCAACCGCGTGGTGGTGGCCGCCTGCACCCCGAGAACGCACGAGCCCGTCTTTCAGAACGCCCTTCGCGAGGCGGGCCTCAACCCCTATCTCTTTGAGTTTGCCAATATCCGTGAGCAATGTTCACTCGTCCACATGGCGGACAAGGACAGGGCAACGGAGAAGGCAAAAGACCTCCTCCGAATGGCTGCCGCGCGGGCGACTCTCCTGGAGCCCCTCTATCGCGTCTCCTACGGGGTCACCCGGTCCGCCCTGATCATCGGGGGCGGCATAGCGGGCATGAAGGCGGCCCTGAGCCTTGCCGATCAGGGCATCAAGGTCCACCTCATCGAGAAGAGCAATGGCCTGGGCGGACTGGCCGTGAAGATCCCCGAGACCCTTGAAGGAGGGGATGTGAGGCGCTTCGTAGAGGGCCTTATCGCCGAGGTCGGCGAGCAACGACCTCATTGAGGTACTGACCAATGCCGAGCTGGCAGAGTACTCCGGGTACGTGGGGAAGTTCGCCTCCGTGGTCAGGGTGGGCACCGCAGGGACCTCAGGGAGATCCGCCACGGCGTGACCATAGTGGCCACGGGTGCCGAGGAATTGAAGCCCCGGGAATCGTACCTCTACGGCGTGGATGACCGGGTGAAGACCCTTCTCGAACTGGACGAGGCGATGGAGAAGGACGGCGACCGGTTCAAGGACTGCAATTCTGTGGTCTTCATCCAGTGCGTGGGATCGAGGGATGGGGAAAGACCCTATTGCAGCCGGGTCTGCTGCTCCCACTCGGTGAAAAGCGCCCTGAAGCTGAAAGAGCTTAAGCCGGAGATGGACGTCTACGTCATCTACCGGGACATGAGGACATACGGATTCAAGGAGGATTACTACAAGAAGGCGTCCGACCAGGGGGTTATCTTCATCCGTTACGAAGCGGATGACAAACCGGAAATCCAGGCCGTCGAAGAGGACGGCAGGGCCTTCCTGAGGCTGACCGCAACGGAACCGATCCTTGGCCAGCGACTCGAGATCGATGCTGACATGGTCTGTGTGGCTGCCGCATCGGTTCCGCCCGCGGGCAATCGACCCCTCTCGCGCCTTCTCAAGGTGCCCCTCAATGAAGACGGCTTCTTCATGGAAGCCCATATGAAGCTTCGCCCGGTCGATTTTGCCACGGACGGCATCTTCATGTGCGGTACGGCCCACAGCCCGAAGTTTATCGACGAGAGCATCGCCCAGGCCCAGGCCGCCGCCTCCCGGGCCATGACCGTCCTTGCCCAGAAGGAGCTCAAGGCAGGGGGTCCCGTCAGCAGGGTGACGCCGGCCAAATGCAGCGGGTGCGGTGTCTGCCGGAATGTCTGCCCTTATCAGGCCATTTCAGCGGCTGAAGACGGGGTTGCCGTGGTCAACGAGGCCCTCTGCAAGGGGTGCGGCGTCTGCGTCTCCTCTTGCAGGAGCGGGGCCCTCGATCTGGGCGGTGTGAGCGACAAGCAGACATGGTCTGTGATCCAGGCCTTATAGGAGGTGTGAGTAATGATGGAATCGGATGCATGGGAACCCAAAATAGTCGCCTTTCTGTGCAACTGGTGCAGCTACGCAGGGGCAGACCTGGCAGGCACGAGCCGGATCCAGTATCCCCCCAACATACGGGTGGTGCGGGTGCCCTGCTCCGGGAAGGATTGACCCCCTCTTCATTCTGGCGAGCCTGCAGAAAGGGGCGGACGGCGTGCTGGTGAGCGGCTGCCATCCCGGGGAGTGCCATTATCTGACCGGGAAACTACAGCGCGAGGAGAAAATTTGCCGTCCTGAAAAGCCTTCTCGAATATATGGGCCTTGAAGAAGGCCGGGTGCAGTTCAGCTGGGTATCGGCATCGGAAGGGGCCCGCTTCGCGAAAGTGGTCGAACAGGTGACAGCCCGGATAAAGGCACTGGGCCCGTCAAAGAAACTGGTGAAAGAGATCCCCGGAGGTTCAATCGATGTCGCAGCTCACCCGGGAGATCAGGGAAGCTGCCCGCAAACTCCTGCGGGACGGGTCAGGTCCAGGTCGTCATAGGATTTGAGCGGGGAAGCCTGCCGCTGCGGAGCCGGCCCTGTTTCGTCAGAAAAGAGGAGGACGTGGACAGGCTCGTGTGGGACGGATTCTGCGAGACCAATGTGGCACGTTATCTGCCCAAGAGGAAGGAGAAGGCGGCTATCGTGGCAAAGGGGTGTGACAGCCGCGCCCTGGTCGAGCTGATCAAGGAGAACCAGGTCGTCAGGGACCAGGTCGTCATTATCGGTGTGGCGTGCAAAGGGATGATCGACAGGTCGAGGATAGAGGCGAAGATGGGTCGCGGCTCGGTTGTCGAGGATGACGAGACCGGGGAGAAGCTGATCTTGAAAGGAGCCGATTCGGAAGAGGTCCTTGACCGCCGCGAGTTCCTCCACGTACATTGCAAGGCCTGCACTCACCCTGATCCTGTCCTCTACGACGTGCTCGTGGGGCAGCCGGGGACGAGAGGCGCCGAAGGATGCGTTCTCCGACGTGGAGGCATTCGGTGCACTCGATCAGGAAGCGCGGTGGGCCTACCTGGCTGGAGAGATGGGCAAGTGCATTCGCTGCTACGCATGCCGGAATGCCTGTCCCTTATGCTACTGCCCGGAGTGTTTCGTGGATGCCTCGCAGCCCCAATGGGTGGGCAAGTCGACGGGCCTGTCGGACACGATGGTCTTTCACCTGGTCCGCGCCTTTCATCTGGCAGGACGCTGCGTGGCCTGCGGGGCTTGCGAGCAGTGCCTGTCCCGTAGGGGTGGACATCAGGAAACTGAATAGAAAGCTGCAGAAGGATGTGAAGGACCTTTTCAGCCACGAAGCAGGGCTGAGCCTTGAGGAGGTCTGTCCCCTGGCGACTTTCCGTGCCGATGACCCGAGCCGTCTATGGTGGATCCATGACATCGATGATTCGAGAAGTACCCGGATATTGAGAAAGGAGCGGCTGGAGCCTTTTCTTGAAGCGCTTCTTCAGGATCGGCTTGTATTCGCACCCGTAAGAAAGGGAGAAACGCTTCTCTTTGAGAGGATCGAGTCTGCCCGAGACGCCGTTTTAGGCCAGGGGAACACGAAGAACTCTCCAAAGGGCGCCCTTTTCCCTCAGACGGAAAGGCTCTTTGCTTACCGGCATGGGGAGGAAGGTCCCGCAGATAGAGGCAGCTTCCACAGGGGAAGAGGAGCGAGTCCTGTTTGGGGTTCATCCCTGTGATGCAAGGGCGCTACTCCTCCTGGACCGAGTTTTCGGAGGAGTACCGAAGATCCCTATTATGCGGAAAAAAGGCGCACGGCCCTCGTGGTCAGCCTGGCATGCACGCATCCCGACCCTCCTGCTTCTGCCTTGCCCTGGGTGGAGGCCCTTGCTCTCACAGAGGGGTCGGATCTTCTTCTCTTTGACCTTGGGGATCGCTACCTGGTCGAGGCAGCAAGCGAAAAGGGAAAGGCCCTTCTTGGCGGACAGGCTTTTTGAGGATGCCGACGAGCGAATCCCTTGCAAAGGCGGAGAAGATAAAGAAAGAGGCCGAGTCCTCCATGCACCCGGCGGCCCTCTGGGCAGGGGGAAGCCGCGAGGGCCTGGAAAAGCGGTTGGAAGCGTTTTTCGACGACCCTCTGTGGAACGACCTCACGGAGTCCTGTCTGAGCTGCGGGGTCTGCACCTACCTTTGTCCCACGTGCCACTGTTTCGACATCTACGATGAGGCCGCGGTCGCGACAGGGGAGAGGATCAGGATATGGGACTCCTGCCAATTCCCTCTTTTTACCCGGCAGGCGTCCGGTTTCAACCCCAGGCCGTCGGCAAAGGAGCGATTCAGGCAGCGGATCATGCACAAGTTCAGCTATCTTCCAGGGAACGTGAACATGAACGGATGCGTAGGGTGCGGCCGGTGTGTGACGGAATGCCCGGTCAACCTGGACATCCGCGAGGTCCTGGTGAAGCTCTCAAGGGCCGAGGCACCGTGATGGAAAATCCCTACATCCCGTTTCCCATGAGAATCGAAGAGATCGTCCTCGAGACAGAGGATCGGAAAATAAAGACCTTTGTTCTCGCATTTGTCCGGGAGCGAGGATAGGGAGCGGTTCACTTACGTGCCCGGCCAGTTCGCGGAGGTCTCTGTTTTCGGCAAGGGTGAGGCGCCTTTCGGCATGGCTTCCACACCCACCCGGCCGGAGCGCCTTGAATTCAGCGTGAGCACGATCGGAGTGGTGACGGGCGCCCTCCACAACATGGAGAAGGGCGAGATCGTGGGCGTGCGGGGACCCCTGGGGAACGGGTATCCCCTTGAAGCCTTCAAAGGGAAGAACCTCCTTCTGATCGGCGGCGGGTTCGGCTTTTCAACCCTGCGGTCCCTGACGAACTATATCCTTCATGAGGAGAACAGGAAGGCTTACGGAAATCTGACGGTCATCTATGGGGCAAGAAAACCGGGGCTCCTTCTCTACAAGGAGGATCTGGAGGCCTGGCGGCAGAGGGCGGACCTCCAGGTGCATCTCACGGTGGACCGGAGGCGGAAGGATGGCAGGGCCATGTCGGCCTGGTGCCCAATGTGGTGCGATCCGTGGCGCCGAGCGCCGAAAACGCCGTGGCCGTGGTCTGCGGGCCCCCGATCATGATGAAGTTCACCTTGCCGGTGGTCAAGCATCTGGGATTCAGCGACGAAAACATCCTTTTCTCTCTGGAGATGCGGATGAAGTGCGGCATAGGGAAGTGCGGCCGCTGCAATGTGGGAAGCAAATACGTCTGCAGCGATGGACCGGTTTTTTCCCAATCGGAGCTCGCCGGTTTGACAGGAGAGGCACATTTCTAGATAAGGAGCGTTATGTTTGGTTGGAAAGGAAAAATCCTGAGAATCGATCTTGACGCAAGGAACATCAGGACGGAGGCATTGCCGACCCGCCTGATGAAGGAGTACATCGGCGGCCGGGGCATGTGCGCGAGGATCCTCTTTGACGAGATAGACCCCCGCATCGATGCCCTCAGCCCGGAGAATAAGCTCATTTTTGCCACGGGTCCCTTGACGGGCAGCGGAGCGCCGGCAGCGAGCCGCTTTATCGTGTCCGCCAAGTCCCCCCTCAGCAACTGCGTATCCAGTCCCTGCTGCGGAGGCTACTTCGGCGCCAACCTGAAGTACTCGGGGTACGACCTCCTTATCTTCGAAGGCAGATCGCCGGAGCCGGTCTACGCGAGCATCTGTGACGACCGGGTAGAGCTGAGACCCGCAGGCCATCTCTGGGGGAAAACGCCTCAGACGGAAGAGGCGATCCGGGCCGAGATGAAGTCGAGAGATGGCCTGGACAACTGGGCCCTCAATGCCATGGGCATCGCCGATATCGGTCCCGCCGGAGAGAACCTGGTGCGGTTTGCGTGCATCATGTCTGATGGCGGACGGGCCGCAGGACGATCGGGCCTCGGCGCGGTCATGGGCTCGAAAAATCTCAAGGCCGTCGCTTCCCTTGGGAAGGGACAGGTCAACATTGCCGACGTTGACGGTTTCCGAAAGGCGGTCATGGATTTTTACCAGGAGGGCCGCGACAACGGCGAGCTTTAGAAACGGCGGAGGTATGGGACATGGTCGCTGCCGGGCCGGGCCAACGCGAGCAAGAGCCAGGCAGCCTTCAATTTCAAGGAAGGGTACTCTGAAGCATTTGTCAAATATGAAGACCCGGAGGTTATTCGTGACCTCATCCGGGTGCGGGATGAGGCATGCTTTTCCTGCCCCTTCGCCTGCGGCAAGCGAAGCCGCATCAAGTGATCCCGAATACCCGCTGACGGCGAAAGGTCCCGAGCACGAGACCATGGCCCTTCTGGGATCGAATTGCGGTCTCGGAGCACATGGAAGACATCTGCCGGGCCAATTATATCTGCAACGAGCTTGGCATGGACACGATCACCACCGGCGCCATGATCTCCTGTGCCATGGAGCTCTTCGAGGAAGGCCACCTGCCGGAGAAAGACCTCGGCTATCCTTTGCGCGTTCGGCAACAAGAATATGCTCAGGCTGCTCAAGCAGATAGCCCAGCAGAGAGGGAATCGGCGATCTCATGGCTGAGGGCGGTGTGGCTTTTGCGTCCAAATACGGGCATCCTGAGCTGTTCATGGGCGTAAAGGGTATGGGGATGCCGGCCTGGCATCCGCAGGCACTTCGATGCCCTGGGACTCCAGTACGCCACCAGCAATACGGGGGGCGCCCACACGAAGTCGACCATGCCCTTCTATGAGGGCCGAAAAGACCCTGCCCATTCGTGGAATTCACAAAAAAGGACCAGGATTACTTGCGGCCGCCGATTCAGGCGTGCTCTGCTGGATCATCTACCATGGTCCGCTGTGGGGAGAAAAACTTTCCGAGTGGCTTACGTATGTGACTGGTACGGCGCATACACGCTGGAAGGGCTCGAACGGCTGGGAGAGAGAATCTGGAACCTTGAGCGACTTTTCAATATGAGGGCCGGCGTGACAGGGAAGGATGACTACCCTGCCGCCGAGAATACGAGAGAGCCCCGTGTGAAGAACCGCGTGGTCTCAGCTCGACAAGTTGCTCGCCGAGTACTATCGAATAGAGGCGTGGGATCAGAACGGCGTCCCGACCCGGGAGAAATTGCAGGAGCTGGGACTGGAAAAGGAAGGGGCTTGGGTGATATGAGAAGATCAAGATAGATCACAAAGCGTGTACGGGATGCAAGCAGTGCGAAATCGTCTGCTCTCTGGCGCACACGGGGCCGTGAATCCGTGGCGGTCGAGAATCCGGGTTTACGTCGGAGAGGAATTTTGTCTGCCGGTCATTGCCGGTCCCTTATACCGAGGCCTGCATGCAACTCGAAAGGCACCCTGATGGTGGAAGGGGTGGAGGTAGATGCAGTGTGTCGTGTGCAGGGCATCGTGCCCCGTGAAATCGGTTTATAAGGAACCTGATACGGGCATAGCCCTGAAATGCGACTTTTGCGGCGACCCCCCGAACCCGCAGTGCGTCGAGTGGTGCGCCCCGAATTGCTTTGACGCTCGTCGAGGATACGTAGAAAAGGGGAAATCGAAACGCGGATCGGGAAATCTGGGGATTGGCCGATGGGAAACAGGCCATGGAAGAGGACATGAACAGAGCAGTATCTAAGGTCCACCTTCTTTATTGACTGCGATTCACCGGCTGTCATGGAGAAGTCCGGGGAACTTACCGCAGGCATCTTGGAAGTGCGGGACAAAGCAATTCACATCTTCAACTTTGTAAGGGATCAGATCAGATACAACGTCTATTCACCAAGACCTTCTCCTGAAGAGTTCAAGGCGAGCCATGTCCTCTCACGCAAAGAGGGCTATTGCGTCCAGAAGGCGGTGCTGCTCGTTGCATTGGCGCGTGCCGCGCGCATCCCTGCCCGGCTCAGGTTCGCGGAAATACGCCAACACCTGACTTCCGGAGAGTTCCTCGAAAAGAGAGGGAGCAATCTCTTCCCCTGCCACGGGCTTGCCGATCTGAATATCGATGGCCGATGGGTCAGGGCGACACCCACCTACGATGTTGAATACTGCAAAAAAGTGGGGGTCATGCCCATTGCCTTCAATGGGGAAAACGACGCACTGCTGCCCCTCCATACCCTCGATGGTAGGCTGAACGTAGAATATATAGAAGACCGGGGTTTCTTTGAAGATCTTCCGCTGGACGAAATACGAAAGCACTCCGTCTCGTGGAAATACATGCGACCGTGAGGCCTGTCTGACCCCTGTGCCATTTTCGTTGAAGTTGATGCTGACCCGTCTTTAGTCGATTGCAAACGGAGATGTGCCTTGTCTGACGACAAAGGCGTTCTTATCCTCGCCACCCTGGACACCAAGGGTCCGGAAGCTCTCTACCTGTGCGACACGCTCAGGGACCTCGGGCAGGAACCCCTCCTCATGGACCTTTCCATGAGATACGGGGACCCGGTGGCCCGATCAAGAATTTCAGCTGAGGAAGTGGCTCGGGCTGGTGGGAGCAATCTGGAGATCTTGAGCGAATCCAGGGAAATGGGCACCAACATGGAAATTATGGTCGCTGGTGCCACGAGAATAGCTCGCACGTTGGTAAAGGAAGGGAAGGTCCGTGGTGTGATCGGGATAGGCGGTTATACCGGGACTTTTATGATTACTGCCGTGATGCAGGCCCTGCCCTTCGGGCTGCCTAAGATCATGGTATCGTCTGCGGCTGCCCTGCCCGGTCTCTCCAACCAGTTTCTCAAAACGAGCGACATCATCTTATTTCACTCTGTCATTGAAATCTCCGGCCTCTCCGATCCTGTCCGGAATGTGGTTGGAAGGGCTGCTTATGCGCTGAGCGGGATACTGCACGGTCCTATTGCCGATCCAGTCATCGATAAAAGTAAGGCAATCGCCATGACCATGCTCAATACCTGCGAGAAGTGCGCCAGGTCCGTCCGGCTCGCCCTGGAGAAAGAAGGCTACCAGGTCATCGGATTTCATGCTGCCGGGATCAGTGATCGGGCCATGGAGGAGATGATTGCAGAAGGGATGTTTAGGGGTGTCATTGACCTTGCACCGGGAGGTGTGGGTGAACATCTGTATGGGTTCATGCGCGATGCCGGGCCGCATCGCCTGGAGGCCGCAGGAAAGGCGGGCATTCCACAGATCGTATCGACGTGTGGTGTAAACCATATCACGCCATCGAGATCGATGGTGGGGCCGAGACACCGTGAGCGCCGAACATACCACCTGGACAGGTTTCGGACGTGGTTTCGCATGACCCCCGATGAATTGCGGGAAGTGTCAGAAGTATTTGCCCGTAAATTAAATCTTTCATCGGGAACAGTCAGGGTCCTCATCCCCCTCCGGGGATGGTCGTCGATTGAATCACCAGGCAGTCCGACCTACGACCCTGAAGAGGATGCCATATTTGTGAAGGGCCTGAAAAGGACGTTGAAAAAGGAAATTGAAGTGATCGAGGTGGATGCCAACATGGAGGATCCTGAATTCGCAGCCGCCGTCATAAGCGCTGCACTTAAGGCTCTGGGCTAAAGGCGCAAGGCTAACGGATAAAGGTTGCTTGCGCCCTTGGCCTTTTTCCTTTAGCCTTTAGCCTGCCTTTACAGCAGAGCGTCTTCTGCCCAGCCCAGCTTGACCAGCTCTACGCGCGATAAATCACTCACCCCGAGATGATACTTCTTGTCTGCCACCGTGATGTGAATGGGCAGGACATCGAGCGCCCTATCTTCCCCGAAAAAAGCGATGCGCTTCCTTTTGAGAAGCTCTGCTCCAAACGCGTCCACAGCCACGGGATCAATACCCACGATCAGCCCCTTATAAGGCCAGACGTACCGCTTATCAAAGAAACTGGCGCCCCTCCCGTAGAATTGAGGCGTCAAAGCGCAGAGCACGTTGAGGCGGGTCTTGCCTTTCACTATGGGCAAGGTCCAGATCTTGCCCAGATCCGAGCAAGCTTCCGGGTGATATGCCGAAGGCTCAGGAACGAACTGGATATAATTTTTGATGCAGGTCCCGACACCCGACCAGTGATGCGTCCTCACAGGCCGGGTATTCACCAGTGCCGTAGATTTCATGAATATGGGGTTATTGAGCACACCGCGATCGTCGATGGCAATCTTCTCTTCCGGAATGCCAATGTCCTATCAGGCGGCGATGGATGGCATCTTCTCAACTTCTTTGGGCGTTGGCAACCTGTTCCATGAGTTGCTCTTGATCCCCACCACATCCGATTTCTTAAAGAGCTTCTGCCAGGCCTGCATCGGCTCATTCTCCCCGAGCAGGGCCTTCACCGCTTCGTCGAGCATGGACTGGATGACGTCGCCATTGAATGATCCGTCGGGCGCAACCGCATCAGCGTGGCGGATGAGAACTACTTTAGGGCGCTGCTCGGCCCTCGCCTCCAGCGAACAGCTTGAGCCGAGAGCCACGCCGGCGAGGAGCCCGGCTGTTCCGCGCAGAAAATCCCTTCGGGTAATCGCGCTTTCTTCCTTCATTGGATTTTTCCTTTCACATTGTTTTCGGCAGCTTTCAGCAGGCCGTCTGCGTCCGCTTCCGACGCTGCACCGAAGACGATGGCGACAAAGTCTCTGTACTGCATGGCTCCCGTCCACTTCGCGTCTTCAGTCTTGACGATCTTTCTGCCACGCGCGTCGGGCAGGTAGGCCTTCCTGAAGCTCGACAGACCATCGAGTGCCTGTGTTTCCGACGGATAACGGATGAGCACCAGATGCACCTTATGCTGCCCTACCAGGTACTCCGCCAGTACTGCCTCAACATCTTGACCCAACTGCAGGATATTCTGATGTGCTATAAAAAAGCGCTGGTTCAGAAGCACGTGGCTCCGAAAAAAATAGATGTTCTTCTCAACGAGGCCGAACCCCTTATCCGGTATATAGCTGATCAGCTGCGGCATAGGACCTGTCTTCGTGATCGATGCAGCAACTGCCCGCCCAAGGCCCAGGATCGCTTTATCTACGTCCTCGCCCTCCCCTTCCGCGTTGACGCTCACAAAGTAGTTTCCTTTCCAGAACCTTAAGAGTCCGCCGCCAAACTCAGACCCCTGACCAATACCAACCTCCTCGTCCTGCCGCTCGAATGAAAATACACCATAGGCATCGGCGGAAGAGCCCATCTCGTACACATCAGCAGTGAGGAGAGGCCTGCCGGGTTTCTCGAATCGCCGGGTGATGAGACCCTTAAACCCATACGCCAGATAGACTTCACCAGCACCGTCGATATACTTGAAGATTGTCTTACCGTCGTATCGCTCCTCTTTCCCATCCCATTTCCACCCGTCGATTTCCGACGGCAAGCTTAACTTCGCATCCATGATATTTTCTTCTCGTGCCATGCTTGCAGCATAGCACGGTTCTACGCAAACGAGTGAAAACGTGACAAAAACTGCTGCAGCAGCAAAGAGCGACAGATAGAATTTCTTACCTGGTCTGACCAGAATCATACATCACCGTCTTATCCAACAACAAGATAATCACGGTCATTGCGGTAGCGCAAGGTTATCCTGATGGCACGCTTAATTTTGATGGATGCCCATGGCGACAAAGGGGAGTTGATCTGTTTCAATACACGTCGGTGGCAGGCTGAGTTTTGATGCATACCGAGGCGCTCCGAGGGCTGGGCTACCGAAGGCGTACCTTGGGGTACGTCGAGGTAGAACAGCCCGAAGGGCAACGAAGGGAGGCGCAAAAGGCAGCCTGCCACCCGCCTAGTGCTTGTCGCGGAGGTCTTTGAATCGTTTAGCCTTCACATCATATCTAGGTAAAGTGCCGAACGGGTGCACTTCAATCTTGTAGCCGAGATTGGTGTTAACCCTCAATTGGTCCTTCAGTCTCGCCAGGATGCCTTCTTTCTCCCCCTCATGCTCGGGCTTGATCTCGATCTTCAGCGCGATGTCGTCGATGTCGCCTTTTTTCGTAACGATCACCTCAAACTCATCACTCAGCTCTTTGAACGACCTCACCACTTCCTCGATAGCAGAAGGCGCCAGCAACACACCCTTTACCTTGGTAATATCGTCAGCCCTTCCAACAACTCCACCTTTTGCAATCCGGTAAGTCCTTCCGCAGGCGCACGAGTAATCAGCCCATTCGATGAGGTCCTTTGAATCGAAGCGCACACAAGGCTGGGCAATACGGTCAAGGGCCGTAATAATCATTTTCCCCCGTTTGCCCGGTGCTGTTATGATCTCGCCCGTATCCACGTCCTCTATTTCCACGAGGAACAGTCCTTCATTCACGTGCAGCCCTCCCGATTGTTCGTCGCACTCATAACCCCAGGCCCCGATCTCCGTGGCGCCTGCATGGTCATAAACTTTCGCGCCCCATGCCTCCTCCATCCTTTTCTTCGTCGCAGGTATGGATGCTCCAGGCTCACCCGCACAGGTGATCTTCTTGATACCGAGCGATCGTGGATCGATATTCATCTTGTTCTTGGCAGTATCGGCGATGCCGAGCACGTAGGTAGGCGTTGCCATGAAGGCATTTACACGGAGCTCCTGCATCTTCAGTATCCGGGCTTCCGTGTCGAGGACGCCACCGGGTACCACCTCACAGCCAAGCTTTTCCGCGGCGTAGTGTGCGGCCCAGAAAGCCACAAAGATGTTGTACCCGAAAGGCAAGAAGACTCTGTCCGTCCTGCGGTATCCTTGCGCGTAAAGGATATGAGCCCACGATTCACTCCACCATTCCCAGTCGGCCCAGGTGTCCGGTTGGTATACAGGCTGCCCCGTTGTCCCGCTTGTCTGCCGGAAAATGACTACCTCTTCGAGGGGCACGCAGAGCGCATCGCCATAAGGAAAAGGGTCCTTGCGCTGGATGGGACGCATCATAGACTTCTCCACCTTCGGCACCCTCTTGATGTCATCGAATGTCCTTATGTCCTCCGGCTTGATGCCCGCCTGATCATACAAGCCTCTATGGAATTTGGACTTTTCATAGGCCCAGGTGAAGATCCTCTTGAATTTCTTGAACTGCAGCTCTCTTAATTTCTCCGGGGGAAGGGTCTCTAAGATCGGGTTCCAGTATCTTTCCGGTTGCATAGCGCACCTCTTCAGCAGATTTTCTTCTATTTCTATCAATATAGAGGATCATTGTCAAACGAAAACATTCACGAGCGATGGCCCTGTCACCTGGCCCAGAGACCCTGGACCCTGCCCCTTGCCTTGGCTATTACTTTTTTTTATGCGGCCATAAATTAATTTACCTTGTACAAAGAAGAGGATGTGCTAGAAGTTAAGGTAGCGAAAAGTTTGTCTAAAGGAGGAATCATGCTTGAATTCGATGGAATCATAATCGGCGGCGGCCCTAACGGACTGACGACGGCATGCTATCTAGCCAAGGCCGGCTTGAAAGTGGCGGTCCTTGAGAGGCGTTATGAAATCGGAGGCGGGCTGGCCACAGAAAATCTCCTTCTTCCGGGCATGCTCGTAGATAGCCACGCCATCTACCATATGATGGTCGAATACGCGCCGCCGATGCGTGATCTTGAGCTGGACAAGCGCTACGATCTCGATTGGATCTATCCGGATGTCCAGATCGTGATGCCATTCCAGGACGGGACCTACCTCGCCCTTTACAAGGATACGGAAAAGTCGGCGCAGTCGATAGCCAAATTTTCTCAGAAGGATGCGGAATCCTTCCGCAACTTCGTCGCCTGGTCAGAGGAGGCAATGGACATCTTCCTCGCGCCCGCAAGCTACGTGAACCCGCTGCCGAGCCTGGAGCAGGCTGCAAAGCTGGAGCTGCATCCGGCAACCAAGTGGGACGATGAACTGACCGGATACACACCGAGGCAGATCGTAGACTCATGGTTCGAAAATGACCGGGTGCGCGCCCTGTTCCTCTACCTCGCAACCATGTGGGGGCTCGACTATGACCTTGAGGGTCTCGGGTATCTGGTGCCCCTCATGATCAATCGCGGCTGGCACTTCCGCCTCTCCCGCGGAGGGTCCCACCATGTCGCCCACCTGATGGGAAAGTATATTTCGGAACATGGCAGCAGGGTGATAAGCGGCTGCACGATCAAACGGATCGTTATCGAAGGGGGCGAGGCAAAAGGTGTAGAGCTTGATGACGGCACCATAATCAAGGCAAACAAGTTTGTTTGCAGCGCCATCAACCCTCACCAGACCTTCTACGATTACGTCGGGAAAGAATACCTTGAGCCGGAACTGATCACGCGGCTTGATCAGTGGCACTATTCGGACATGAGTTTCTTCACCGTCCATCTGGCACTCACGGAACTACCCCGCTTTACCGCTCTAAAAGGAGACCCGGAACTGTCTAAATCGCTCATCTACGTCGTAGGCTATGAGAGCGAAGAGGACCTTGTCAGCCATTTTGAGGCCTCCAAGCGGGGCGAGCTGCATGACGGAGGTTTTAATTGCTGCTTTCCCTCGCTGCATGATCCCATCAGGGTCCATCGCCGGCCTGACAGCGCCGTCAAGCACATCGGCCTCATCTCCATGGAATGTGCGCCATACAACCTCAAGAACGGCGGACCCCAAGCCTGGAACCGCATGAGAAGGGAGTATGCTGAGCGTTGCAAGGCAACGCTGGGTAAGTATGCACCCAATATGAACGCGGAGACGATGGTCTGGGATTACATAGGGACGCCGCTCGATACCGAGAACAAGTTCCCGGACATGAAGCAGGGCTGCTTCAAGCAAGGCGCGTATCTACCCTTGCAGATGGGCTATTTCAGACCGAATGAATATTGTAGCCAGCACGACGCACCGATAAAAAAGCTTTATCTTGCGGGCGCCTGCACGCACTCGGGCGGCATGATCACGTACGGTCCCGGCTTCAATGCAGCGGAAAAAATAGCTGAGGATTTAGGGATCAAAAAATGGTGGCCTGAAGCCAGGGGCGTTAAAGAAGCCAGAGACATCGGGCTGTTTTGACGACAAAAAATGTCTGTCTGGTCATCTAGTCTATCTGGTTCATTTGGTCTAACCGGTTTCCGGACAAGATAGACTAAATAGACGAGATGACTATATGGACCAGAAAGGGAGGAACGATGTTCGTACGATCGACCGGTTTAGGAAGAACGTTGCTTTCGGCCAAGGTGGCAAAGATAGAGACCACGGAAGTTGTGCCGTCGACGCTGGAGCCCCCTAAAGAGGGAACAGTCGAGCCGATGAGAATGCTCATGGTCATACAAGTGGTTAATCCGGTCAACTGGACGGTAAGGGCCTTTGTGGACCCGTCAGACCTGAGGCATATGGTAAAGGTGGTCCTTACGAATCCCATGTTGATCTTGAAGGGGATTAAATTCTTTTTCTCCAAGGACCCGGTTTATGCAACACCTGCAGCAGCGCAGACGGCCGGTGCAGTTGCTCCAGGACCAGCCGCCGCGACGGCTGCTCAGGCTGCGCCCAGGACGGGGCCTGGACCAATGCCTCCGGCTCCACCCAGGACAGCACCGGGACCCATTCCGCCAGCGCCCACCCACGGGCCGGGACCCATTCCACCGAGACGATGATGAAGCGCATACATCAAGGAGGTCAGCATGCCGGATAAGAAATATGATGCGGTGATAGTTGGGGGCGGACATCACGCCACGATCATTGCCTGCTATTTAGCAAAGGCAGGCCTCAAGACCGCCATGTTCGAGAGATGGCACGAAATGGGCGGCGGCGCTTGCGGGGAGGAATTGCCGCTCCCAGGCTTTATCGCAGAACCCTTGTGCCCATTTCACGCGGTTCTATGCTCATCCAGCTTATGCCGATTTCAACCTGAGGGAATATGGGCTCGTCTATACTTTCCCCGAATATAACGAGGCATGGATCTATCCCAGCGGAAAATACATCCTGGGCAAGACCATCTTCCACGTAGTGGACCCCATGACCGGGAGGGCCGAGTTCTCATCCGCCAATGCCCAGCTCATGGTCGACGAAGTGGGAAAGTTCAGCAAACATGATGCTAACGTTGTCGAAGATTTGATTTACAAATACAAGAACAAATGGAGGGCTGCGTTCGGCAAGTACCGCTACACCGCCCCCGGGGAGTGGGGTGACAAAGACCCTTTGGAAGAGCTCTTCGATGATCCGAAAGATGGGATCGATCCGAAGTACGCGACCATGACCGTGGGGCAGATTGCTACCGACCTGTTCGAAAGTCCCGAGGTGCAAACCTTCTATATGAGGGCCATGCAGACCTCGAACGGGCTCTTTCCCTGCGACCAGCCCGGCCTTTACTATCACATTCACGCCCTGGGCCTTGTCTTTTCCATGGACGCGGCTGCGATTGTCATAGGTGGAACTCACTCCATAACGCATGCGTTGCTCCGCGCCTTTGAAAATTACGGCGGTGAGTTCTACGTGCTGAGCGAGGTCGAAAAGGTCCTGGTGGAGAATGGAGCTGCCAAAGGGATAAAGCTGAAGAATGGGACCGAGATCGCTGCCGACATCGTGGTCAGTGACCTCAGCGTCGAACTGACGCTGGAGGCCTTGGGTAAAGAGTATGTACCTCCGGCCGTGTGGGCTAAGGCGCAGAAGCTGAAGGAAAAGCCTCCGAGATTGGAAGATACGGGCTATGAGCGCACACAGCTCTTCTGGGGCAACATTGCTCTGATGGAGGCGCCCAAGTATCCGATGAACCCGGATTTGGGCATGGTGCCGCGCTTGTATTTCGGCGAAGCCGACCCTGAGTATTTGTTGAGCGGCAAGTATCAGCAGGAACGCTGGGATCTGGGTATTGCCAACAAGCTCTATCTCCTCGTTGCTCCGGATTCGCAATGGGATAGAACCCGAGCGCCCGCGGGAAGGTTTACCGCACTTCTCGAAGAGTTCACGTGCCCGTGGCGCAACTTTTCCGAAAAAGAGTGGCTGAGGATGAAACGGGAGGTCGTGGGAAGAATGATGAAAGAGTGGGCAAAGTATGCCCCGAATGTCACGATGGACAACTTCATCGAAGCCTTCATCACGACGCCTGATGACGTGGTCAACCGTAATCCGTGCATGCCCGGTGGTGGATGGGGAGCACTCGATTCTGACCTGAGCCATCTCGGCAGGATGCGCCCCTTCCCGGAAATATCCAACTACCGGATGCCGGTGAAGAACTATTACCTCTGTTCATCGGCCGCGCACTCCGCACACGGCATCGGTCGCGGCAGCGGATACAACTGTTACAAGATAATCTCCCAGGACTACAAGTTGGAGTACAAGCCATGGGAGGGAAGAGCATTTTAAAGCAAATTCTAATGTCTAAATCCCAATATCTAAACAATGTCAAATTTCCAATTTCGAAACGGAAGCATCGAAGCGGTGTCATTTGATATTTGATATTGAAAGATTGTTTGGGATTTGGAGCTTAGATATTGATATTGCGGTCGCTGCGGAAGGAAATCGCGAAGTGTGCTTCCACCTGCGGCTCTGCGAATGGTAAATGGTCTGAGAGAGGAGCCCTGCGCATGAAGCCTCATCCGGAATGCGGCGCTTGCCTTGTTCACTGGGTCTATGAACGGGCCGCGGCACATACCGCTCCTGAGGACACCTCCGCGTTGATCAGACGGATTGTGGGCATCCTTCTTAAAGAGACCACGCCTACTGCCAACGTAGGGGCTCTCTGCAATAGCACGGTCTGGGCCGCTCTTGAAACCGCCCCTGCTCTCGCGAAACATTACGAGCAGCTGAAAGCCGAAAGCAACGAACACGCAAGACATCTCCTGCCGGAAGCAGCCACGCACATCGTCAATGCCGATACGGCCCGCGCAGGCGTTCGAGCGGGCCTGCTTCCTCGCGGCCGCAGCCAATGTGTCTCCTCTCAATGCGCCTTCAGGCGCGTATACCTTCTCGGAAATGCGCTCCCTCATGACTGGGGAGAGCCCTGCTCCAGCTGTTGTGGGTGACGCCTATGGCGCGGTCAAGGCTGCCTCCCGCGTGCTCTATGTGACGGACAATGCCGGCGAGATCGGGTTCGACTCACTTGTCCTGACGCAGCTCAAGGCAATGGGAAAACACGTGACACTAGTTGTGAAGGAAAAAACCTTTTTCGAGGACGCCACGATAAGTGACGCTCTCTTCTTCGGACTGGACGGCCTGGTCGACGAGATCGTGGCCACATCCGGCTTCTTAGCGCCCGGCAACCTAGAGCCTCCAGTCGAACGAGCCCTCGCAGAGAGCGATCTCGTGCTGGCCAAGGGGACAGGAAGCTACGAAGCATTGAAAGACGAGCTTGGACGCAAGCCCGCAATCTTTATGCTCAAGGTAAAATGTCCGGCCATAGCCCGCGAGACGGGCCTGGACATAGGAACGACGATTGTAAAGCTGGAGGGGACATGAAAAGGCTTGAGGGAAAAGTTGCCATAGTAACCGGTGCGGGAAAAGGCTTGGGAAGGGCTTTCTGCGTGGGGCTGGCCAAAGAAGGCGCAAAGATATTGGCCGTCACGAGGAAGGACATGGAGGGTCTCGCAGAGACAGTGAAAAACGTCAAAGAGGTGGGCTCGGAAGGCGAACTGCTCCAGATTGACGTCACCTCTAGGGAGCAGACCGAGAGAATGGCAAAGTTCGCGAAAGACAGGTTCGGGAAGATAGACATCCTCATCAACAATGCCGCGTTCTACGGTGGTCTCAAGAGAAAGAACTTCTACGAGATCAGCGAGGAAGAGTGGGATAACCTGATGGGCGTCAACGTAAAGGGGACCTGGCAGTCTGTGAAAGCCGTTTTCCCTTACATGAGAGAGCAAGGCAAGGGCAAGATCGTCAACATGACTTCCGAAGTCTTCTTTACCGGGTCCCACGGTTTTGTCCATTACGTTGCCAGCAAGGGCGCTATCGTCGGGCTCACGCGTGCCCTTGCCATAGAGCTCGGGCCCCACAACATATGCGTCAATGCCATCGCTCCGGGCTTTACCGACACTGAGGGAAGCAGGACCATTGCCGATGTCACCAAGTACGATACGTCGAAGACGCCTTTACGGAGGCTCGGTGTGGCTGAAGATATCGTGGGTGCTGCATTACTTTTTTCATCAGACGAGGCCGACTTTATTACAGGTCAGACCATCCTCGTCGATGGCGGAAGAGCGATGCACTAATAAACAAAAAGGGGGAGTAATTATGAAAGTGTATGACTGCGTACCAGGGCTTGAGTTTGATGAGAGCACGGATTTCGAGATATCTCCTTGCTGGTTCCAGGATGCGACGCACTCAGTGCCGCCCTGGACGCCCATGTTCGGCTGGTTCTGGATCAACTTCTGCCGCCACGGCATGCAGTATGGAGCCGAATCGCTTTCCTTGCCGACAGTCAAGGGGTGGGACTGGAGGTTCAAGGATGGTGGCGGGTATCTGGCACTGCTGCTGGTTACCGACCCGAACGAAAGAAAGGCCCGCGAGGAGCGCTTCAAGATTGCCATACGGCCCCTTATTGAGAACTTCGACGGTATCTGGCAGGGCTTTGTGGATGAGATCGTAGGTCGGTACGAGAAACTGAAATCACTCAACCTCGATACCGCATCCAACATCCAGCTCCTCGCAAATTTTGAGGAGACGATCGATACCACGCGGCGCATGTGGGAAATACATATGTACATGATGTACGGCGTCTACACCGCGTTCGTGCTCTTCGAACAGTTGACGAAGCAGCTCCTCGGCATCGATGATACGAGCCCCCAGTTCCACAAGCTCACCAGTGGCTTCGATAACAAGAGCTTCCAGGTTGACAAGGGGCTCTTCGAGCTGGCGAAACTCGCTCAGGAAATGGGCCTCAAGGATACGTTCCTCAAGACGCCGGGTGAAAAACTGAAAGATGCCCTGAAGGCCGCGCCGAAGGGTCAGGAATTCATGAAGAAGTTTGATGACTTCATGGAAAAGGACGCGGGGATAAGGATGGAGCGCATGGCAGAGATCAACGTGCCCACCTGGCTGGAAGATCCGACGCCTGCCTTCAACGTGATCAAGATGAGCCTTGAGAGAGGTGTGAGCTACAGCCTGGATGATGAGCGCAAAAAACGTGAGGCAGAGCGTGTGGTGGCAGAGAAGGAGGTACTGGCAAAAATCGCTCCGGAACAGAGGAGCTGGTTCCAGATGATCCTGAAGCTAGCCCAGAGCTCCTCCAGGTTTAGCGAAGAGCACAACCATTACCTCGATCTGTACACGCACGCGATGATCAGAAGAAGTGCGCTGGGGCTTGGAAGACGCTGGGTCAAGGCAGGTGCCATTGACAAGGCCGAAGATATGTTCTTCTTGATCCCGGATGAAGTCAGAAGGGCCGGCATCAATCCCGGCATGTTCAATATGAGGTCCATCGTAAACCGGAGAAAAGCCGACTGGAAGAGCTGGAACGAAAAAGGCAACGTGCCTATGATCATGAAGGAAGGCTTCGCCATTGAGGAGGCGATGAAGGCCCTGGTCGAATCTCTCGATCCGATCGCCCTCAAGGTCGTTGTCGGCACCATGCCGGTAGCAAGGCCGGAACTGAAGGCAGACCTTTACGGAGTTTCCGGTTCACCCGGAGTGATCGAAGGCAAGGTGAAAGTGGTGTGGACTGAGAACGAGCTTTCGAAGATCGAGAAGGGTGACATCCTCGTGGCACCCACTACCTCCCCGAGCTGGACACCCGTCTTCTCGCTCCTCGGCGGCGTCATCGTCGACAGAGGCGCAAGCTTGTCCCACGCCGCTATCGTCGGTAGAGAATTCGGCATACCCGTTGTGATGAACGTGTTTGAAGGAACGAAATTACTGAAGGATGGCATGAAGGTCAGGTTGGACGCCAACATGGGTACGGTCTTCATACTAAACAAGTGAGACGTAGGGCGTAACTGCTTCATCTCCAGGTTGCATTCGAAAATAGAGCGAGGCGGGTGCGGTGGTTAGCCGTGGCGAAGAGTCGTGCCGATCGCACACCGCACCCGCAAGCGGGTACCCGTGTCCAAACACGGGTCTATGAATGAAGGCAACTTGGTATAGGGGGAGTGCTATGGAAGTGAAGGAGATTTACTGGCTCGATGAGCTATCGAAGGAATACAACGATTTTGTGGGCAAGAAGTGCGCCAACCTGGGAGAGCTGATAAAGCTGGGGCTTCGCGTACCCCACGGCTTTGCGCTCTCCGTCAAGGCGTATGAGCATTTCATGGAAGCCACCGGACTGAAGGAAAGGGTGAGCAAAATCGTTGAAGAAGCGGTGGCCACGGGCCTTAATGTGGAACAGGATATGGACAAAATGATAGAAACGAGTGCGCAGATAAGGGGGGCAATCGAGGGGTGCCCGATGCCCCCCGACCTCGCAGCCGATATAGGCCGTTATTATTCGGGACTGCAAAAAAAAGTAGCCATCGACCGGGTGGCTTGCGCAGTGAGATCAAGCGGCGCCGTAAGTATGCCCGGACAAATGGAGACCTATCTGAACGTCGCAGGCGAGGAAGCCATTATCGAGCACGTGAAAAAGGTCTGGGGCAGTGCCTTTACCACCAGGGCTATCGCTTTCAGGATTCAGCAGAATATGCCCATTTCATGGGCGCCGATCGGCGTGGCTGTCATTATGATGATTGAAGCCAGGTGTGCGGGCGTCATATTGACCCTTCTGCCGAACATCGGTGATACGGACCGGGCCATTGTAGAGGGTAACTTCGGTCTCGGAGAGAGCGTCGTCAGCGGAGAGATCACACCCGATTCCTTCGTTGTTCACAAGCATGAAATGACCATTGAATCGAAGTCGGTCGCTGAAAAGACAAAGATGGTCGTCTATGATACCTGTGGCACATGCGTCTGTGACGTGTCGGACGAACTCAAAAATCAACCCTGCCTCAACGACGACGAAATCCTTGAGATAGTGAAGATCGCTAAGGGTGTTGAGACGCATTTCGCTGCTCCTCAAGATATGGAGTGGGTGGTTGACAAGCGCTTTTCCTTTCCTGAGAGCATTTTCTGGGTCCAGGCAAGGGGCGCTAAATATGCCAAGAAAGAGGTGCATAAAGACGAGGAGTATGTGATCGATCTCATGCTGCAGCTATTCAGAAGGTAGGAGGATTTCCCATGTATGTGAGAATGACGTTCTTCAAGGTCAAGCCGGACAAGATGGATGAGTTGCGCAATATCTACGTGAACGAGGTCATTCCTGCTCACTCGAGCCACAAGGGTATCAGGTTCGTGCACCTCTTCGAGAATATGGAAAATCGGGACGAGGGCATCTCTATAACAGCCTGGGATACGAGGGGAGACCTGGAGAACTACGAGCGGAGCGGAGATTACCAGAAGATCGTGGGTAGGTTCAAAGAACTGTTCACAGAGGATGTGACGCTCAAGTCATACGAAGTGACGGCCAGCTCTGAGCCCATGATCCTGCGTATATTTTAGGAGGAGCCCATGGCTATACTATTCGTGCAGTACTGGGACGTGGTGGAGAACAAGGAAAGAGAGTACCAGGAGTTTATTCTTAGCAAATATATTCCCGCGTATGAGAAGACGGGCTTACGGCTCACCGGCGCGTACTATGTGGTGGTCGGTGCAGGACCGCGCATCATCGGAGTGTCCACCACGGAAGACCTCCTCATGTTTCAGAAGGCTCTGGGATCTGATGAATATGCGGATCTTCTTGAAGAGATCTTTCCTCTTATCAGAAATTATTCAAGCAAGCTCTATGTATCGTATGGTCCGATCAAGGTTGACAGATACGAAGTGCAGCTCGGCGTGTGGAAATTCAATCAGTACTTCAACATCCTTCCCGGTATGGAAAAAAGTTACAGGCGGTTCCTGGAAGCAGAGTTCATTCCGGGGATGGAAAAGCTTGGCATAACAATAACGAACATATGGAAAGCGGTAATCGGCTCCGGTCCTTTTATACTTGTGGAAGGCACGAATCGGGCGATAGAGGAGATCGCCAAAGCTATAGACACGGATGAATACCGCATGCTTACAAGGACCCTGAAATCAAAGTACGTAATGGATTACCAGAGCAGGATCCTGGCCCCAACGCGCAGGGTGGAGCTCCCGTACTTCATCAAGGGGCTAACAGCAGGGACTCTGAAAGACAGGAAAAAGATAAAGCAGGTTGACGGAGAGGTCAGGAAAGAGATAGACCAGGTATTTGCTTTTACCTGTATATCTAGGAGGGTTCCCGGATGCCAACCGTATTGCTTCTGAGCAGTCTCGACACGAGATACGAGGAGACTCTGTACGCAAAAACTTTACTGGAAGAACATGGCTGCAAAGTGATACTCATGGATGTATCTCTGGGTGCGTATAAAGAGAGCCCGGCCGACTATAGCTGCATTGATGTGGCAAAGGAGGCTGGCGTCACCTTCGATTTTATACGGAACACCAAGGGCACGTCAGAACCTATGGATCACATGATCAAGGGCGCCACAAAGATCACGCAGGCGCTCTATGCTAAGGGTTCGATTGACTGTATCGCAGGACTTGGCGGTGCGAGCAATACGACATTTCTCTCCTGGGTGATGAGACGGCTCCCGTTCGGATTCCCCAAAATGATCCTTTCAAGTTCAGCCGCCATGCCCATGTATGCCGGGCGCTATTACGGATACAAGGACATCACCATCTTTCACTCATGTGTCGACCTAAACGGGATGAACCCTTTCGTGCGGGACGTCCTCCAGCGCTTCGCAGCCATGGTGGCCGGCGTCTCAAACCGCGGCACGGTTGAACAGTTGACGGATGGGCGTCAAATAGCAATGGCTGAGTTTCAGTTTTGCGAGGCCTGCGCGAGGCGCGTCGCGAACGTACTTGAAAGAGAAGGGCTCCAGGTAATCCCCTTCCATGCCCAGGGAATTGGCGAGCGGGTAATGGAAGAGATGATTGTAGATGGGCTTTTCCGGGGATTAGTAGATCTCTCTCCTGCAGGGCTATCGGAGGCAATCCTTGGAGGTAACCGTAATGCGGGCATGGAACGGCTGACGGGCGAGCTCTCAACCACTATTCCTATCGTCATGAGTCTGTGCGGCTTCGACATGTTCAGCTGCGGCCCTTACGAGCGAAGACTCACGGACCCCATCTGGAAAAAACGGAAGCTTGAACAGAGAAAGCTCTATTTCCAGGATGAGATGCGCATCCAGGCACGGACATCAAAAAAAGAGCTGGAGGTCACGACGAAGGCTTTCGCGGAGAAGCTGAACGCGGCAAAAGCCATGGTTTCTCTTCACATCCCTTTGCGCGGCTTTTCCTCGCTGAGCGTTGAGGGGATGCCTTTGTATGATCCCGAATTGGATAAGGTCTTCATCAAAAATTTGAAGAAACACCTACGGAACAAAAACGTCGAGATCGTGGAGCTGGATTGCTCGATTATGGATGAGGCCTTTGCGCAGGCTCTGGCCGAACGTTTTTTAGAGATGTTGCGAAGCAAAGGTTGAAAGAGTCATTTGGGTAAAGCCTTTCGCACTGGGGCTGAGCGCCGGACCTGCGAGAAATACCAGCTGTACATCGATGAATATGTCCGGGCTCTCGACATTCAGCACCCTGAGCAATCCTTTTTCCAGCTCATCGCGGACAACGGCCGGAAAGATAAGGGCTATCCCTTTCCCTGCCAACAGAAATTTTTTTATCATCTCCTGATTCTCTGCCTCCAGAGCTATCGTCGGGGTTACCTTATTCCTCTCGAATATGTCTAATACGGCCAACCGTGTTGCTGATCCTTCACCCTGGATGATGAAGGGCTGCCGAAGCAGCTCTTGCATGGGTATGTGGTTCCTGTGGGCAAACGGGTGACCGCCACTCGCCACGAATTCCATCTTTTCACTGGAGATCGTGTGCGCCACAAATTTCGCACTGAGAGGCACCTTCGGGATAATGGCCAGGTCGTGTTTGAGTTCGGAGATTTTCTGAATTATTTCGTGAGATGGCCCTTCAGTGACGCTGATCTGTATGTTAGGGAAGTGCTCGTTGAACATATTTACGAGAATCGGGAGATAGGTCTGCGCAATCGACCGTGCCGCCCCCAGTCGAAGCACGCCCTTTCTGCTCTCCTTGAATGAGGCCATCTCGTGCTCGATCTCCTTAGACCTCTTGTATATCTCTTCCGCCAGGGGAAGAATCTGTTTGCCCACTTCCGTGAGCTGAAGGTCTTTGCCCATGCTCATGAAGAGTTTGACCCCGAACTGTCTCTCCAGGGACTTGATCTTTGTTGTCACCGCCGGTTGCGTGAGGAATAGCTGCGCAGCGGCCGCGCTGAAGCTCTTCTCTTTCGCCACAAAGAGAAACGCAATAACATTGTCCAGATTAATTTTTACATTTTCCATTTTTTCTGCATCAAACCAAACAGGCGCTCGCTGGCGAGCCTTGCGAACCGAGGGTCATCGAGCGGAAGATCGACGTCTATTATGGATTCCGCGTCCCAGTATTTTAGCATCTGTTCCCTGAACGCCTCGACCAGTTCTACGCCGTAATACTCGCCTCCTCGCACGCCCACGCCGGACCAACCGCCGAGCGGCATAAGGAAGACGGCGTGCTCGGGGTGTGTCTTGTCCAGGATTGAGCCAATCCATTTCGCAACTTTAACGACCTCCTTCACGCTGGCACGTATACACCACCTGTAATCATACCTGTATACTTTTCTATTGGCAAAGGCGCGAGGCAGAATACCATCCATAGACATGTACGCTATGAAATCGAGAGCTCCGGGAGCCATAACCGTGGGAAGATCGGCGGACAGGTACGCATAGAGTCTCCTTTCGTCTAACCTGCCATAAGCCCCGTTGGCCACATGGTCCAGGATATCGTGAAGGGTGAGATCGAGCATCCCCTTAAAAAAACCTTTGTCCACCAATTCTGCCATGGCCATGGTACTCTCACCGACAGCATGAAACGGGATAAGGTCATAACCCAACTCATCCCAGAACGCCTTTGCGCCCGGAAGATATCCGGAGGTGATACCGATGTTGGTGATGGCAACAGCAGGTCTGTCAGGGCACGGCATGGCTCCATCCATGGAGGTCACCAGCGCCACGCAGTTTTTCAAGACAGCTTTGCTCACCGGATTTAGCCACCCAAAATCGCACGGGATCTGCACGTAGACGATGTCCTTGTGGGTTCTAAGCATGGTCAGGCTGTTGGCGATCATGGTCGAGGCTATAACCTTTGGGACCATCAGCGGCATCTCTGTCATGACTCTGATAGCCATACCGAGGTTGGTTCCCCCACCGACGGAGACCGCACCCGATATGTGCTGTTGCTTTGCCAGCGTGATCAATTTTTTCTTTGCCCCTTCGACAACACTCAGCAGGGCTGTGTTTCTGTCCCCTGAGCCTTTCGTAGCTGAGAGGTCCAACCTGATGGGATTATGATTTCTTCTTGCGAGTTCCTGGCAAACAAACTCCAGTTCCTCGCCTTTTGTATTCCAGGTGCCAATCACAAGAAAATTGCCCATTACAAGAATCATAGCAGATTTTGTCAAAAAAGATTACAGATAAATTTCTTGGGTGCGCGGCAGAGGAAGGGCAAGACCGTCTCACACAGAGATCACAGAGGGCACAGAGAAGGGCAGGAGATTATCTCACACCCAGTCGCTACGCTTCTTCGAGGCCGCAGAGGCGCAGAGGAAAAGCAAAATGAGAGAAATACTTGAGAGTATGTGCATGCTCGCTCTGAATTCTCGGAGAGAATTCTTCGCACCGCATTCCCGCCTTTGGCGGGAAGTAGCCGAGGAAAATACCTTCGTATTGTCTGCCGCTTCGCAGCAGACTGACCTTCACAGCCCGCCCGGGAGCGTGCCAAGTATTACCGTGCCACGAAGTGGCTGACGGTTTTGATTTTCCGGCCTCTCACCGGAAAATCAAAAAATACATTCGGTCTTTCCTCTGTACTGCTGCGGACTCTGTGATCTCTGTGTGAGACAGTCCTATCTTTCCTCTGCGGCTTTTCCTCTGCGTCTCTGCGGACTCTAGCGATCCCGGCTCAGCGGGAGAGCGGGCGTGAGATAGACGGGGATGCAAAGGCTGTGAGAGTGTGATAATGTGAAGTAGCCCATGGCTAAGTTTTACCTCGATAAACGCTATTACGCTGACAAGCCGGTGAGATGGGTCAGTTTTGAGAGCACGCCCAACCTGGAGGAAACAAAGAAGGACATCTACGGCAAATGCGTCCCATGCATATCCAACCTGTATGAACAGCTACAGGCAGGCGAAATTGAGATCAACCTGGGGCCGGCTTATAGCTGCTGGAAGGTCGTGGCGGTATTGGCAAATGATGAGGAGTGCACGCAGGTGCTCGCTGAGTTTGAAAGAGCATTTCTTGCGGAGCGGAAGATAAAGGGCAGGTTCGGGTCCGGTGACGCAGAGAAACCAACGAGGGTCATCGTTTTTTCAGCCCCCAATGAAAAAGAAAAGAAAGGCTTTTCGAAGAAGTCGAGCATCTGCAGCCGGCGCGTGAATCCGGAGGCACACACCTTCTTTCATAGAGGCTGTGCCGAGCTGTACCACGAACTTTTCGGCGATTCGATGAGTTGGAGACAGACTGAAACGATCAGGAAACCGGAGGCTGTAAAGGATATCCTCGCAAGGATACGAAAGATGCTATTCTGGGAAAAGGAAGGATGACCTGTACCGCGTGATGCGAATAACCATTCGCAGAGCGATGCGGGTTGGCGTGATGCGCCGTTTTCCGCATCGGGCCACGAAGTCCATTCTGCGAACCCTCTGCGCCTCTGTGGCCTCGAACGAGGAGCGAGTGGCCGGAGATAAAGTCCTATTCCTGCCTGTCTGGACTGAGCTGTGTCAGCGAAGCGGGGGTGAATGAGAAAGGAGAGGAGTATGGAATCCGAAGAGAAAGGACATGACGTATATCAAAGGC
Source organism: uncultured delta proteobacterium (assembly GCA_963835605.1). Classification (GTDB taxonomy): domain Bacteria; phylum Desulfobacterota; class Syntrophorhabdia; order Syntrophorhabdales; family WCHB1-27; genus JADGQN01. Next base: position 56,375 of record CAWIHO010000022.1, read on the forward strand.
TCGCTAAACATCTGTCTGCGCTGGGCATGGGCTATCCGGAAAAAGATGAATTGATCGAAATTCTGAGGGAGAATTTTTCTCCGGAAGAAGCCCAGATCGCCCTCGCGATCCCGACAAGGGTGATCCCGTTCCAGCCCGTTGGCGTATCGGACATCGCACGCCGGGTGCGCATGGCGCCAAAAGAGCTGGAGCGGAAGCTTGCGCTACTGGCCCATCGTGGCCTCCTGTTCTCAAAAAGAATGGCTGACGGCGAAATGGGTTATGCCCTGCAGCAGTTCGGGTATGGGTTTCCCCAAACCTTCCTGTGGGGCGGTGCCGACACCCCTTTCTCCCGGAAAATGGCGCAAATGATCGTCAAGTATTCAAAAAGGGAGGAAATAAGAAAGGCTTACGGCGAGACTCCCACCAAAGCTATGCGCTACGTGCCCGCAGCACAAAGTCTGGACCCTGATTCAAACGCTGTCTTCCCTTTCGAGATGATGGAAGAGCTGATCAACAAGGTGCAGGTTATAGCAGTTGCACACTGCCCTTGCAGGATGACGGCGGACCTGCTCAACAGACGAAAATGCAGTCACGAGCTGGAGGTCTGTATCAAATACGATGACCTGGCCGAGTACCTGATCGACAAGAAGATAGGAAGAGAGATATCGCGACAGGAAGCCATTGAGATAACGAGACGCTGCGAGGGAAAAGGCCTCGTGCACCTGGTTGATAACGCCAGAGAGGGCATCAGGCACACCTGCAACTGTTGCGGCTGCTGCTGCTGGTCAGTGGGATCCATCAAGAGGAGAACGATTCCACGCGACGTACTGATGGCTACCTATTTCATCCGGGAGACAGATCAGGAGAAGTGCAGCGCCTGCGGCGCCTGTGTTGACATATGCCCGGTTAAAGCCGTCCGCCTTGACAACGACACCTGCGTGGTCGACACGGACTGGTGTATAGGTTGTGGCGTCTGCGCCCTACCCTGCCCAACCAGTGCGGTCAGGCTCATCCGGAAATCGGACGCTATCCCGCCAAAGGATTTCAAGGAACTGCATGAGATGATTCTGAGGGAACGCAAAATCCAGTTCGATTAGTTTCATTAGTTTAATTGGTTTAATTCGTTGAAAAAAACTGATGGAACAAATTAAACCAACACAATCCAGTCTATTTGCTTCAATTTGTTTCTAACCAATGGAACTAATAAAACAAATTAAACCAATTAAACTATTCTAAGCGCCTCTCTCAGCTTCTCCATATCCTCCATAGCTTCCTTTACTCGCTCCTGGTTACGGAGGAGGAAGGACGGATGGTAGGTGGGCAAAAGCTTTATGCCGTTATACTCGGTGAACTGACCGCGTATCTTTGTAATACGCGCATCGACTCCCATCAACGTATTGTATGCGTGCCTGCCCAAGGCACAAATCACCTTTGGACGAATAAGCTGAAGCTGCGTAAACAGGTAATCCTTGCATCTCTCCACCTCAGCCGGATCCGGCTCTCTGTTTTTGGGAGGTCGACACTTGAGTACATTGCAGATGAACACATCTTTTCTTGAAAGCCCTACCTGCTGTATCATCTGGTCCAGGAACTTCCCTGCCCGGCCGACAAACGGCCTCCCCTGCGCGTCCTCTTCTTCGCCGGGGGCTTCCCCCACAAAGACGACATCGGCCCGCTCATTGCCTTCGCCGAAAACCACGGTTCTCCTTGTCTGCGCAAGGGGGCACTTCATACATGCCTTGACTTCTTTCTGCAGCGCAGAAAGGGTAAGCTCGTTCTTTCTTTCGAAGAAGTAGCTCTCGATGCCCATCTTTTTCAGGGCTTCCAGAAATTGACGTGCGTTATGTGAGTCCATCTGGTTTCTCTAGTTTCTGTTCTGGTCTATCTGGTCTATCTCGTCTATCTGGTCTATTTAGTCTATTTAGTCTGTCTGGTCCACTGCTCACTGGTCACTGGATACTCGCCACTGGCGTCATGACTCGTAACTCGGAACTCGCAACCCGTAACGGGTATTTCTTACGCAAACCTGTCCGGTATCTTCTTGAGCTTCATTTCAGTTTCAAATACATACGCAGCCTGCAGCATGAGCGGCTCATCCAGCGGCTTCCCTATGATCTGCAGGCCGATCGGCAGCCCCAGATGATCGAATCCACAGGGTACTGATAAGCCGGGGAGTCCGGCCAGGTTCACCGGTATCGTGAAGATATCTGAAAGGTACATGGTCAGAGGATCTTCTACCTTTTCACCGATCCGGAAGGCCGTTGTCGGAGAGACAGGGGTTAGCACGAGATCGCATTGCTCAAAGGCCCTGTCGAAATCATTCTTAATCAGCGTTCGCACCTGGCCTGCTTTCCTGTAATAGGCGTCGTAATACCCGGAAGAGAGCACGTAGGTACCGAGAATGATCCGTCGCTTCACCTCCTTCCCAAAACCGGCAGAGCGCGTTTTCTTGTACATCTCGATGATGTCTTTCCCCGGAGCCCTGAATCCGTACTTTACGCCGTCGTAGCGCGCCAGGTTGGAAGAAGCTTCCGCGGTGCATATTACGTAGTACGTTGCCACGGCATACTCTGTGTGCGGCAATGTTATCGGGACCGCAGTAGCGCCATTTCGTTCAAATAGTCTGACCGCATCTTCTACCGCCTCTCTAACGTCCTGATCCATCCCTTCGATGAAGTATTCCCGAGGGATGCCTATCCGCACCCCCCGTATGTCACGGCCGATGTACGATAAGTAATCCGGCACGGGCTGAGGAATAGACGTGCTGTCCATGACATCGTGACCCGCAATCACCTGGAGCATCGCCGCGGCATCCCTGACACTTCGAGTGATAGGACCGATCTGGTCCAGACTCGACGCGAAAGCAACGAGCCCGTACCGCGAAACCCTTCCATAGGTCGGCTTTAACCCCACTGTCCCGCACAGGCTTGCAGGCTGACGGATGGAGCCGCCGGTGTCGGTGCCAAGGGCTGCCACGCAGAGACCGGCCGCAACAGCGGCTGCCGAGCCCCCGCTGGACCCCCCGGGAATACGCGCCAGGTCCCACGGGTTCTTTGTAACCTGGAACGAAGAGTTCTCGGTAGACGACCCCATGGCAAACTCATCCATATTGAGTCTTCCAAGGTGGGCAAAACCGCTTTGCTTCATTCTCTGAATCACCGTCGCATCATAGGGCGCTATGAACCCCCGCAAAATCTGAGACGCACAGGTCGTCTCCATATCACGGGTGCACAGGATATCCTTGATGCCAAGAGGAATGCCCGTGAGGAGATCGCCTTCCCCTTTTGCAAGTTTCTTATCGGCCTCTTCTGCCATGTTGATGGCCAGTTCTTCTGTTACTTTAAGATACGACTGGAGCGCGCCATCATGTTTTTTTATCCGCTCAAGATAAAATCTTGTCAGTTCAACGGACGTGATCTCTTTCCTTGCGAGCAGGTTCCGCAGTTCCACAATATCTTTTCCGAGAAGTCCTTCCATGGTTACCTCTATTCTATTTCCGGGGCTCGCGGCACCCGTGAGAATCTATTCCACTTCTATAATAGGAGGGACCTTAAAAAACGAGCCCTTCCTTTCCGGCGCGTTTCCCACTGACGCTTCTGTCGAGAACGACTCTGCAACATTATCTTCCCTGAAGACATTCACGTTCGGGATTGCGTGGGTTGTCGGTTCAACGCCCGATGTATCAAGCGAGTTGAGCTTGTCCATGTATTCCAGTATAGCGTCAAGCTGAGACGTGTAGCGCTCGATCTCATCCGGATCAAGCTCAAGCCTGCCCAAATGGGCAACGTATTCGATCACATCTCTCGTCACTTTCATAGCGACTCCTCCTTGTCCAATCGTTCAGTACACCGTCTTTTAACCTGTAACCTGAAACCACCCTGTAAGCCGCGCTAACCCGGAACTCGTAACTCGCGTAACGAATGTTCCACTTGCACTGCTTCACTCGCAGACCGCCGCCGCCCGGATGAGATCTCCCCTCGTCACGATCCCGACGAGCTTCCCATCCTCGACCACCGGTATTCTATTGATCCTTTTTTCTATCATCAACCTTGCAACGTGTGTTGCCGAGTCTGTCGGTGACACTAACACCAGATCTGTCGTCATGGCATCTTTGACCATCGCATCCTGGATTGACCCATCTTTTACCGCTCTGAGCACGTCCGTCTGGGTGACGATCCCGACGAGGCTTCCCTTCTCCGTAACCGGCATACCGGCTATGTGGAAGAGTTCAAACTTATTGATAATCACGGTTAACTTCTCAGAGGGGTGGCACGTCACTACGTTTTTGTTCATGACCTCTGCGACCTTCATCTGACCCTCCCTACAAAGGTTGTCCGAACAACAAAACCTCGTTAATATATTTCTGGAAAGACTCCACAACCCTCATCCCCTTGCGCAGTCTTCCCGCTTCTTCCGAATCAAGCGTGTCCGGGTTGATATGGTTTGCGTTGGCGCTGTCGGGCTCATTGATCTGGTTCATCACCCGGAACTTGACAAAGAGGAGGTACGCATCGACAAGCTCCTCTTCCGTCTCGCGCTTTATGAGGTTCATCTCGCGCAGCCTTCTGATCCTTTTCAGGGTGTTGGTATCATCAAGTCCCTCCGCGAGCGCAAGGGCCCGCACAGACATGATGAGCGGCGCCCAGCCGTGCAGCTTGATGTTCAGTTTGCCCTTGTTTTCTCCTTCTGCTTCGACCTTGAACTTACCGAAGAAACCTAAAGCGGTGGGCATAAGCACGGCAGACTGTGTCAGCTCCTTCATAATGGCACGGTTCTCCCGCAGCGTCGCGTGAAACCGCTTCAGGAAGATGTCGAAGATACGCTTCGCTCCGGAGATGCGCCGAGCATCGGATAGGATAATCAGATCGAGCAGTTCGAGCGTCTTCTTGTCCTCCGTGAGAGTCTCTTCTATTCTCTTCTCCCAGTCACGAACGGAACCGCGCCATTTCTCATTTGAGGGCATGATCCCGCCCTTGCACTTGCTAAAGCCGACTGTATGAAGCCTCTCAACAACCCTCCGGCGCAAACTCTCCGTAATACGAGGCGATCAGATCCGTGATTCCGGCTTCATAAATAATCATATTATCCTGGTCGGTCACGAAGGTCTGTTCATTCCTCCCCTCGCTGCCGAGCCCAACCCAGGCATACTCCACAGGAGGACGTCCCAGTCCTTCCCGCTCCATTTCCTGTTCCACAAGGGAGAGTACCCGCGCCGTGATAGCATCCCTGATGTGGCCGAAGAGGTCATGGACATCAACGATCGTCTGCTCTTCCAAAAAATAGTTCCTCACCCCGGCGACAGAACGCTGGTGATGCTCACCAAGCTCCTCGTAGGTTTTGGCCTGTTCTATCGACGTGATCATTGACGAGAGCTCTGCTTCGAACGTCTCATAGTCCCGCATCGCGTGATAGAGCCTCTCTCTCAAGGCTGAAAGCATATGATAGCGATCATGCCTGACAAGGGTCCTGTCCCGCATCGCTTCCTGGTACTCCGACGCAAAACGCTCGACGATGGAAAAATTGAGCGGCATGTCTTAAACGCCCTTTTGTTTATCTAGTTTCTCTGGTCTATCTCTGGTTTATCTGGTCTATCTCTGGTCTATCTCGTCTGCGAACCAGACAGACTAGACGACCATGAAGACTAGATGGACTAGAGTCTTCAGCAAGCCTTCCAGCGTGGCTCTGTTTCCGACAAGCTTCTCCCGCTTCTGGCAGAGATCTTCATAAAGGACTTCCTCTTTCTTGATGACGTCAGGAGGGGCCTTTCCTCGAAACTCTTCGTTGTTGATCTTTTTCAACGCCCTCTCGATCTCAGGGCCGATTTTCGCCAGCTCCTTATCGATCCTGCCGATTTCCCGGACGATGATTTGCGGGATCTTTGATAGGGATAAAGACTTCGACGTCTTCGTGAATACCGATGGCAGCCCGCTCCGATACCCCGTCCGTCACAAAAAGAAGCTCTTCGACCTTTGCCAGCTCCTTGATATAGTACGCGTATTCCTCAAGGAGAGGGGCGTGACGATTGGCGCGTATGCGTGCCTCGATCCTTAGGTTAGGGGCAAAGCCCATCTCACCGCGAATATTTCTGATCACGTCGATAACACCCATGAGCATATTCATGCCGGCCTCGGCCTGCTCGTCGATCTCTAAAAGCTCGTATCGGGGAAAAGGCTCGACCATGATGCTTTCTTTTTCCCTGAGAGGCATTCGTTGATAAATCTCTTCCGTGATAAAGGGCATGAAAGGATGGAGAAGCCTCAGGATGTCGAGAAAGGTGCCATGCAGGGTTGAAGCAGTTGCCTCCCCATCGAACTGGGTGACTTTGCCGTAGAGGTTTGGTTTGACCAGCTCCAGATACCAATCACAGAACTCGTGCCAGACAAAACTGTGGAGTGTCATTGCCGCTTCGCTGTAACGGTACGCATTTATGCTTTCTTCAACTTCCCCGGCCACTCTGCGGGCACGCGACCGTATCCAGCGGTCCGGAAGGAAAGCGGATTTCACCTTCTCTGCGCCAAACTCCTTGCCATCGAGCAATGCCGTTGTCAGACGGGAGGCATTCCACAGCTTATTGACAAAATTGCGTCCCCCCTCGATGCGCTCTTCCGAGAGGAGCACGTCGCGGCCTTGAGCGGCCAGCATCGCAAGTGTAAATCTGAAGGCATCGGTACCGTACTTGTCGAGCATCAGAAGAGGATCGATCACGTTGCCTTTCGACTTGCTCATCTTGCGCCCCTCGGCATCTCGCACAAGGGCGTGTATGTAAACCTCCCTGAAAGGGACATCTTCCATGACGTGGAGCCCCATCATGATCATCCTCGCTACCCAGAAGAAGAGGATGTCAAATCCGGTCACCAGGAGGGACGTTGGATAAAAGGTGTGCAGGTCGTCTGTGCTGTCGGGCCACCCAAGGGTCGAGAACGGCCAGAGCCCTGATGAAAACCACGTGTCGAGCACGTCCGATTCCTGCCGCAGCTCGCCCTTGCATTGGTCGCACGAGGTCGGGTCTTTTCGCGATATATACATCTTCTGGCAGGCATCGCAGTACCAGACCGGAATCCGGTGCCCCCACCAGATCTGTCTCGATATGCACCAGTCCTTGATATTCTCCATCCACTCAAAGTAGACCTTCTCCCACATCTCGGGGATGATGCGCACCCGGCGGGCCCTGACTGCTTCGATGGCGGGAGCCGCCAGCGGCTTCATGGTGATAAACCATTGCAGGGAGAGCATCGGTTCCACTACAGTCTTGCAGCGGTAACACCTGCCGACGATGAGGCCATAATCCTCGATTTTCTCAAGCAAGCCTTCCCGGCGAAGCTCTTCGACAATCTTCTCGCGCGCCTCAAACCGGTCCATACCCTTGTAGTGGAAGGCGTGCTCGTTCATCCGGCCTTCCTCGTCTATGACCTTAACGATGTCGAGTGAGTGCACCTTTCCGATCTCAAAGTCGTTAAAGTCATGGGCCGGCGTTATCTTGAGCGCTCCTGTTCCAAAGGTCATGTCGACATACGTATCGCCTATCACCGGTATCCGTTTTCGCGCAATGGGGAGGATCACGTCTTTCCCGATGTAACGATGATACCGCGGATCTTCAGGATTGACCGCAACCGCGGTGTCTCCCAGCATCGTCTCCGGACGTGTGGTAGCAACTGTGACAAACCCGTCGCCTTCCGCAAGCGGATACCGGATATAGTAGAGATGCCCTTTTGTCTCTTCGTGCTCTACTTCCACGTCGGAAAGCGCGGTCTTGCAACGGGGGCACCAATTGATGATGTAATTGCCGCGATAAATGAGCCCCTCTTCGTAGAGCCTGACAAAGACTTCACGCACCGCCCGGGAGAGCCCGGCATCCATGGTAAAACGTTCCCGGGACCAGTCACAGGAGCAGCCCAGCCTCTTCAGTTGCTCGATGATAGTTCCACCCGACTTCTCTTTCCACTGCCATACCCTTCCAATGAAAGAGTCTCTTCCCAGGGCCTCCGGGGTGAGCCCTTCTTTCGCGAGCTCCCGTTCAACCACATTCTGCGTCGCTATTCCCGCGTGGTCCATGCCGGGCAACCAGAGCGCGTTATACCCGCGCATCCTCTTGTATCGCGTGGAGATGTCCTGGAGCGTGTTGTTCAAGGCGTGACCCATGTGGAGCACACCCGTCACGTTGGGAGGTGGTATGACTATACAGAATGGAGGTTTTTCGGAAACGCTCTCTGCCCTGAAATAACCTTTTTCCAGCCAGAAGCTGTACCATTTCCGTTCGACCGGATTTGGTTGGTAGATCTTGTCTGTCATGAACCAGATTCTTTGAGCAACTTATCTATTTCTTCTCTGATGACCTTCTCGGCTATTTCGTAGAGCACGCGCCGCGTGTAATCCTCTACAAACGTCGAAAGGACGGGGGTCATCCTGTCCACAAACTTCGGTACCACTTCCTCCATGGTTACGTTCAGGACCCTCCGCAGCTCAGCCTCCAGGGCCGGCGCCATCTCCTCAGTGCTGACGGCAGCGTGACTGCTCAACTCCCTGGCCAGCCCCGCTATCCCGACCTTCATATCGATATCTTCTTTCACAGCAGCCTCCTTCGTAACTGATTCTCCTGTCTGTTGTGCTGTCTGTTCTACCGTCTGTTCTGCCGTCTCTGCCACCTCATCCGTGAGGACGAAAAGATCGTCATCTTTGGCAATCCGCTCGTGGACCTTGAAAAAGTTGATAGGCTTTTCTATCACACCTTCGGCTTGAAAACCGAGGAGCTCCGTACTGTCATTCTCGTCCTTCATGAAAAAGAACCGGGCGTTGTCGAGGAGCTTCTCTTTTTGTAGTTTCCTGTAGACCTCTATCCCGCTGCTCTTTACAAGATTGACATTGACGATGTAGATCTCCGGCTGACCCGTGGCCACGAGCCTGTCAACATCTTTTGCCGAGGCCGCATAGAGGATTTCATACTTATCCTCAGAGAATATGATGCGGAAGGCTTCCTTAAGGCTGGCGTCCTTGTCTGCGATCAGAATCTTTTTCTTCATAGTGGCCCTCCCTTAAATGGCTATCTTCCAAGGTAACGGAAGGAATAACTTTTCATAAAGGTTGAACGCGTATCTATCTGTCATGCCCGCGAGATAGTCGCACACGCAGGTGGCAGGCTCATCGTAAAAATCATCTCTGCCGGTCTCTTCCAGAAAGGCGGCCGGCTTCTTCAGAAAATAAGCGTACAGTTCTTCCAGGATTCTTGAGCACTTTTCGAAGTCTTCGTGCACGAGCCTGCTCTCGTACACGCGCTGCCACAAAAAATCACGCAGCTCCTCCATCCGCTCCTCAATCTTCTCCTTGATGCAAATGCCCAGCTCTTCGTTTTCGAGAGACGGCCAGATGACGCCGCGCACCATTGCGTCAATCCTCTGTCCATGTGTCTCTCCGAGAGACTTCACGCACTCTTTCGGCAGATCGGAAGGCTCGATTACGTGGCCGCGAATCGCATCGTCCACATCGTGGTTGGTATACGCAATTACATCGGCAATCCTGACCACCTCAGCTTCACGCGTTAGCGGCTTATCCTTCTCGTCCTTCGCGAGGATATCACCTTTGCCCTTAGCATGTTTTACAATGCCATCGCGGACCTCGAGAGTTAAATTAAGGCCCTGTCCATCCCGCTCTAAACAGTCTACGATCCGCAGACTCTGCTCCTGATGGCTGAAGCCGCCCTTGTGTATCCTGTTCAAGGCCTCTTCGCCGGCATGCCCGAAGGGTCCGTGTCCCAGGTCATGACCCAGCGCGATAGCTTCGGTGAGATCTTCGTTGAGAAAGAGTGCTTTCGCAATCGTCCGTGCGATCTGGGATACCTCCACCGTGTGGGTCAGCCGGGTCCGGTAATGGTCGTCCGTGGGAAAGAGAAAAACCTGCGTCTTGTGCTTCAGCCTGCGAAACGACTTACTGTGTATGATCCTGTCCCGATCATGCTGAAATGCAGGCCGTATGTCACACGCAGGTTCCGGCCTTCGCCTGCCCCTCGTCATAGAACTTTTCTGGGCAAACGCGGAGAGCGTACGCTCCTCTCTTTCCTCTAACCTCTCTCTGACATTCATAGGATAGCGGGCCGCAATTCAGGCTAATCTATCATAACAATGGCGCTATTTCAACAGACTTATCGCTATTTTACGTTATCTGCCAGTCAAGGGTAATCCGTCCGCTCGCACTATTCCCTCCGTCCGCTAACAGAGAGCGGAGAAAACGGTGCAATCCGGCCTGCTCAATTCTTCACAGCTTCGACCCGGGGTACTCATACATAGGGTAGCAGGTAGGCAGGAAGGGAAGTAGTAATCCACAGCGGTGCGGTAAAGCCTTAATTGTGTTGTTTACTAATATAGTTGACAAAGCGTAACACTCGTACTATATTGGATATTCATGAGCAAGACGGCGCCTAACCGGATAGCGACTCTTCGCGTGACCTGTGCTCTGTTGCTTGCCGCACTCCTTTTCACAGGGCAGGCAATGCACGCTGCAGCAGGCATCACGCACGGGCTGTGCCATCATCAGGCGAGTGGCCCCAAGTCAGACCACCACTGCGCCGGGCAGCACCATACCGGCCAAAGCAAGCATTGCTGTTGCCAAGACCCCGCCTGTGACTGCGACCTCACGCAGGGTACTGAACCAGGGGGTCTGCTTTGTCGTTTCTGCCGCCAATCCTATTATTTCTGATCCGATCCACGCCGGCGCCTTAAACCAGAACGTCGCCGCCATCCCCGATGCTGTGGAGAAAATCCCCGGCACGGGCTGGGCCCAGGCGAGGGCTCCTTCAGAAACATCACCCCCCGACACAACCAAACTCATCTGTTGATGTAACGCCTCCACTCAAATGCTCTCGGTGCGCCCCTGCGCGCCATTGAGCAGCCGACAATTCTGTCTTACGTTAAATACGATTCGTTACCATTAATTACACTGCCCGCTTATTTGCCGGGCAGCGAAAAAACCGATGAGGAGGATGGATATGAAAAGATTGACAGTTCTTGTGGTCATGGTTCTATTGCTCGCGGGCACGGCCTACGCGAAGGATTACGAGGTAACGAAAAAGGCGGGAGACCTCACCGTGGACGTCAAGATCGACAGGAACCCGCCGATCTCGGGAACCAACAACATGGAAATCGTCGTGAAAGATGCAGGCGGTAAGGCAGTCACCGATGCCAAGGTATTGGTCGAATATTCCATGCCTGCCATGCCGGGCATGCCTGCCATGAACTACAAGGCCGATGCCCAGCTTAAGGGTGACGCATATAAAGCAGCGATGAATCTCTCCATGTCAGGCTCATGGAACGTCAGCATAAAGGTGACCCGGGCCAACAAAACTCAGACGGCTAAATTCACTGTAGATGCAAAGTAGGAACAGCATGCGGAGGAGCGCGCTGTTCCGCGCACATCATACAGATCTGGGTCAGGAGGTGATTGCTTTGAGATCAATTTCACGTTACACGCATCGTTGCGTATGGGTGGTGCCTGGCTGTCTGCCGTGCCGCTTCTGCTGGCTTTGCTCCTGGCGATCTCGCCGGGGATGGCCAGGGCCGCGGATCAACCACTCCGGCTGCAGGACCTGATCGATGAATGCCTGAAGAACAGCCCGGAGCTTCGTGCCTTCGAGGCAAGGGTGGAAGCGGCAAAATACAGGATTCCTCAGGCAAAGAGCCTTCCTGACCCGATGTTCATGTTTGGTTATCAGAACGAAGGCTTCCAGAGTTTCACCCTGGGACAGGAGATAGGCGCCATGGGCATGTTCGGTCTCTCCCAGATGTTCTTCTTTCCGGGAAAGCGCTCGCTCAAAGAGGAGATGGCAGCGCGCGACGCTCAGGGACTTGCGGATCTTTACAACGCCGCCAAACTGAGGCTCGCGGCGAAAATCAAGGAACTCTACTATGATCTCTTCCTTGCCCATAAGACAATCGACATCCTGAAAGAGAGGACCGACCTTTTCTCCAGGGTCGAAGATGCGGCGACAGCGCGTTACGCGTCCGGCATGGGCTCCCAGCAGGAAGTCATAATGGCCCAGACTGAGAAGTACATGCTGCTGGAGAAGGAAGAGATGCAGCAACAAAAGATAGAGGCGGTCCAGGGCATGCTCAACACGACCATGGGAAGAGATGTGAATCATCAGTTGGGGCGGCCTGTAGAAACTTCTCAGACGCCCTTGAGCCTCACCCTGGACGAAAGCCTCAGCCTGGCAAAGGAGCGCTCGCCCGAAGTAAAGGCGAAGGAGAAGATGGTCAAGGGAGCGGAGGCCAAGGTGAAGCTGGCCAGGAAAGAGTATTATCCTGACTTTACGATTAGCGCTAACTATTTCTACAGAACCGGTCCTTTTCTGGATATGTGGAACCTTACGGCGTCGGTTCCGCTTCCGATCTACCAGAAGACGAAACAGGACCAGGCCCTTCTCGAAGCCAAGGCTTCCCTCAGCGAGGCAAAACAGGAGCTTCAGGCCACCGATTACATGCTCGCCTCCGCCATCCGCGACAGCTATTCCATGGCAAAGACCGCCGGACGGTTGATGGCGCTGTACAAGGACGGGCTGATTCCAAAAGCGCAGCAGGACGTTCAGCTGGCCCTGTCAGGATATGTGGCGGGCAAAACCGAGGCCCTCACGGTAACCACGAGACTCAAGGCATTACTCGATGTCGAACTCCTCTACTGGGCTCAATATGCTGAGAGGGAAAAGGCCATAGCAAGACTCGAAGCACTGACCACGACAACGGAGGCAGCGGCAGGAGGAACGAAATGAAAAGAAGAAACCTGATGATTATCAGTGGAGTGGTTGTTCTGGCGGTCCTTGCATGTCTACTTTGCGAAGACAGGCCTTCTGGGCGGTGTTCCAAGGTCACTACCGCCGCAGGCCGCTGAGGCGCCGGCTCAAGCGGCGGCAGCCGCAAGGGAGCATGCCCGGAATGCCCGGCATGCCGGCCGAGAAGCCAAAGGGTCCAAGCGCCGGCTGCACAGGAGACAAAGACCGAGGAAGCGCCCACCATCGAGATCTCTCCCGAGAAACAGCAGCTCATCGGCGTGAAGATAGCGACCGTCTCTGTTCAGCCGCTCAAAAGAATCATCAGGACCGTGGGGACCGTCGATTATGACCAGAGAAAGCTTTACAACGTGAACACTAAAGTGGAGGGCTGGATTGAGAAGCTCTATGTCAATTACACCGGCATACAGGTGAAGAACGGGGAACCTCTTGCGGAGGTTTACAGTCCGGAACTCTGGGCAACGCAACAGGAATTTATCAACGTGGTCAGATGGGCAAAGCGGGCTCAGAACAAGAACGAGTCGGCTCAAACCGAGACGTCATCTGCCTTCGGAAACATGGTCGCAAAAGATGCCGAAACCCTGGTGGAGGCGGCCCGTCAGCGTTTGAGGCTCTGGGACATCAGCGAAGAACAGATCAAGAAGATAGAAGAGAGTGAAAAACCGATCCGCACCCTGACCATATACAGCCCGGTAAGCGGCTATGTGCTGCAGAAAACAGCGCTCCAGGGCATGAAGGTGATGCCGGGAGAGAAGCTCTTCGACATAGCGGATCTCTCAACGATCTGGATAATGGCGGATATTTACGAATATGAGCTACCCATGCTCAACGTGGGAGAGCCTGCAACGATCCAGCTGAGCTATTTCCCCGGTCGGCAGTTTTCATCGAGGATCGATTATATTTACCCAACCTTGACGGGCGACACGAGGACGGCTAAGGCCAGGTTCGTCATTCCGAACCCGGGCATGCAGTTGAAACCGCAGATGTTCACCAATGTAGAGCTTCAGATCAACCTCGGACGAAAACTGGCCGTTCCCGAGGATGCGGTTATAGATACAGGCTTAAGGCAGATAGCCTATGTCGATAAAGGAGACGGCAATTTCGAGCCGCGCGAAGTGCGCGTTGGAGTGCGGGCCGAGAAGATGGTGGAGATCACGGCAGGGCTCAAGGCCGGTGACAAGGTCGCATCCGCGGCGAACTTCCTTATCGATTCCGAGGCGAAGCTGAAGGGAGTGGAGCCGCTGAAGATGCAAGAGCAGGGGCCGAGGGTTCAGGGGCCGAGGGTTCAAGGAAGCAAGCGGCTGCGCCACCCGCGCACAGGCACTAAGGACCGAGGGATGATGGAAGACCGCTTCGGTCGGACGATGGACAAACACGTAGATGACTTCCTGGTGGCTCAATTTCGTGTGCAGGACGACGCCGATCAGGAGGAGCCGACGCAGGCGTACATTCTGTACGTCGAGGAGCGCGACGACGCAGTCGGCTAAGTAATGCGCGCGAAGGTGAGCTAACAGGATGATCGCTAAGATTATCGAATTAAGCGCAAGAAATAAATTCTTCGTATTCCTGATGGTCTTCTTTGCCATTGTCTGGGGCTACTGGGCTCTCAAGCATACTCCGCTTGACGCCATTCCCGACCTCTCCGACACACAGGTCATTATTTACACCGACTGGACGGGGCGGAGTCCTGACCTCGTCGAAGACCAGATCACCTATCCCATATCTTCGACGCTCCTTGCCGCACCCAAGGTGCAGGCTGTGCGGGGTATCTCCTTTTTCGGAAGTTCGTTCATTTACGTCATCTTCGAAGAAGGGACCGATATTTACTGGGCGAGAAGCCGGGTACTGGAGTATCTCCAGTCCGTGAGAAACAAACTTCCGTCAGACGTCAACCCTGTACTCGGCCCGGATGCGACAAGCCTCGGGTGGGGGTTCTCCTATGCCGTGGTCGACGAGAAGGGAAACCTCGACCTGGCGCAGCTTCGCTCGCTCCAGGACTGGCAGCTCAAGCTCGCGCTTGAAAGCGTTCCGGGCGTTTCGCAGGTCGCAAGCGTGGGCGGATTCGTCAAACAGTACCAGATCACCGTCGACCCGAACCGTCTGGCTGCCTATAACATCCCAATTACAAAAATCATGGAAGCGGTGAAGAGGAGCAATCTCGATGTCGAGGGGCGGGTACTCGAGTTTTCGGGCGTCGAGTACATGGTGAGAGGGCGAGGTTACATCAAGACCATCAAGGATATCGAAGATATCCCGGTCGGCACAACCGCTACCGGAACGCCTATTTACCTCAAGAACGTGGCCAACATTCAGCTCGGGCCAGAGATACGCCGCGGGGTGGCAGACCTTGACGGCAAGGGCGAGGTTGCCGGCGGTATCGTCGTCGTGCGCTTCGGCGAGAACGTGCTCAATGTGATCGACCGCGTGAAAGAAAAACTCAAAACAGATATCGAACCCTCCCTGCCCAAGGGCGTGAAGATCGTCACCACATACGACCGGTCGGATCTGATCAACCGCTCTATAGCCACGCTGAAGGAAGAGATTATAAAACTCTCCATCGCGGTGGGCGTGGTCTGCCTTGTATTTCTCTTCCATCTGCCCAGCGCCCTGGTCGTCATCCTGACGCTTCCCATAGCCATCATCATGTCCTTCATCTGCATGTACTATCTCGGGGTGACTTCCAATATCATGAGCCTCTCCGGCATTGCCATCGCCATCGGCGCCATGGTGGACGCCTCGATCATCATGGTCGAAAATGCGCATAAGAAGCTCGAAGAAGCAGGTTACGGGTCGGTCACGCGTCAGAGTTCTTCAACTCGCAACTCGCAACTCGCAACTCGCAACAGGATTGACATTATCATCGAAGCCGCAAAGGAAGTGGGTCCGTCTCTATTCTTTTCACTCCTCGTGATCACTGTCGGGTTTCTTCCCGTCTTCACGTTGCAGGCGCAGGCGGGAAGGCTTTTCAAGCCTCTGGCCTACACGAAGACCTTCGCCATGCTCTTCTCATCGTTCCTCGCCGTGACGCTCACACCGGTGCTCATGACGCTCTTTATCAGGGGAAAAATAAGGCCTGAGGAAAAAAATCCGGTGAGCCGTATCCTGCACTGGCTCTATCACCCTGTCGCGAGCTTCGCACTCAGATTCAAGAAGTTTGTGATCGTGGCCGCTATTATCATACTCGGCGTGACGGTGTTTCCGTTTATGAAACTGGGCTCAGAGTTCATGCCTCCTCTCTACGAGGGCACGCTCTTCTACATGCCGGTCACGGTGCCGGCGGCATCTATATCCGTCGCCACGGATCTCCTTCAGTTGCAGGATAAACTGCTGATGAAGATTCCCGAGGTATCCCAGGTCTTCGGCAAGGCCGGCCGGGCCGAGACGCCCACGGACCCCGCGCCTCTCGAGATGTTTGAAACGGTCGTCAACCTGAAGCCTGAGTCGCAGTGGCGCCCCGGCATGACGGTCGACAAACTTAAAAATGAGATGAACGACGCCCTCGACATCCCCGGCGTTTCCAATTCCTTCACCATGCCCATAAAGGCCCGGATCGACATGAACGCCACGGGCATAAGGACACCGGTAGGCATCAAGGTCCTCGGACCCAAACTCGAAGAGCTGGAAAAGATCGGGCTGGAAATAGAGCAGCGCATGAAGGATATTCCGGGCACGCGGAGTGCGTATGCGGAACGGGTCACCACGGGTTACTTCCTCGATTTCGACGTAAAGCGCGAGGAGGCAGCACGGTACGGCCTGACGGTGGAGGACGTTCAGGAAGTGATAGAATCGGCTGTTGGCGGCATGAACCTCACCACAACGATCGAAGGAAGAGAGCGCTATCCCGTCAATCTGCGCTATGCACGAGAACTCCGGGATAGCAGAGAAATGCTCAAAAGAGTGCTGATACCGGTGCCGCAGATGGGGCAGCCGCAGGCGGCTTCCGGCTGCGGGTTCCGGCATGGGTGGTTCCGCTGCCTCAGCGGCGGGATCAACAAAGGTTCCCCTGGAGCAGCTTGCCGACATTAAGATCGTCCGGGGACCAACCAGCATAAAAAGCGAGGAAGGTCTTCTCTCATCGTACGTCTTCGTCGATTTTGCGGGTCGCGATGTCGGGGGATACGTGGATGAGGCGAAGAAGAGGGTTGCCTCTTTGAAAATCCCGGAGGGCTACCGCCTTGAATGGAGCGGCGAATACGAGTATCTGGTGAAGACGCACGAAAGGCTGAAGCTGGTCATCCCGCTTACGGCCCTGATCATCTTCGTGCTCATCTTCCTCAACACCAAATCGGTGACGAAAACAATCATCGTCCTTCTTGCCGTGCCTTTCTCTCTGGTCGGCTCCTTCTGGTTCCTCTATATCCTCAATTACAACATGAGCATCGCTGTCTGGGTGGGCATCATCGCCCTTGCCGGACTCGATGCGGAAACAGGCGTGGTGATGCTCCTCTACCTGGAGCTTGCCTATGACAAGTGGAAGAAGGAGGGAAGACTCGCGGGCATCGCAGACCTGAAGGATGCCATAATGTTCGGCGCGGTAAAGAGGATTCGCCCGAAGATCATGACCGTGGGTGTGATCCTTGCGGGGCTTATCCCTGTGATGTTCAGCCACGGCGCCGGCTCCGACGTGATGAAGAGGATTGCGGCGCCCATGGTCGGCGGCGTGATTACGTCCACGATCCTGGAGCTGATCATCTACCCGGCAATCTACATGCTGTGGAAAGGAAGAGAGTTCAGAGAAAGAGTGACTACAGACGTTCATGCCCGTTGGTCACTGAGGCCGCAGAGGTCACAGAGGAAAGCAAGAGAGCGATTGATGCGTTGCCGGAATGGTTGAGAGGACCATTCCGGACAACCCCGTCCGGCTTCGCCGGAAGGGTAGAAGTCGGTCTGCCGTGCGGCGACAATACAGACGGTTTCAATATTCCGAAGCCTCATCACTCCGAGAATTCAGAACAAGCGACTCTCACGTTTCTCTCCTCACGTATTTCCTCTGCGACCTCTGCGGCCTCGAACGACGACGTCGTGTCAGATGTGAGATAAAGCCTTGCATCAGTTAGTCTGCGTGCACGAGTTCTATCAACGTGACTTCCGGTGGTGCGAGGAAGCGGATGGGCGGTCCCCAGGTGCCTGATCCTCCACTTACATAGAGTGAGGAATTGTTCGCAAGTTTGTAAAACCCCGCGTACATCGGATAAAAGAGACGCGTGATAAGCCTGAAAGGAAAAACCTGTCCCTTATGCACGTGACCGGAAAGCTGAAGATCGAATAGACCCAAGTTGCCCTTCTCTATGTCTGGTCGATGTTTAAGCAACAGCGTAAATCTCTCCGGCGAAGATTCCGCAAGGAGCTTTCTCTCCAGATCGCTGTCGCCTTTGATCATGCCCGGCCCTGATGGATCGTCGACGCCGACTATCGTCAGGAAGTCTTCAATCGTCGTGCGCTCTCCTCTCAGCATGGTGAAGCCGGCCTTTTTCGTGAAGGCCATAGCCTGCTCGATACCGGCGTAGAACTCATGGTTACCGGTGATCGCAAATTTACCGTAACGAGGATTTACTTCCTGAAGCATATCCGCAAGTCGACCGAGGCTCTTCACCTCTCCGTCCACAAGATCACCTGTCGATAAAAACAGATCCGGCTTCGTCGCCTTCACCTGCTCCATGATTCTTCTGACCCTGTCATCACGCACAATCAAACCGATGTGCACATCTGAAATCTGCGCGATACGTAAAGGGCTCACACGCGCCGGAATTTTAGCGCTCCTGACGATGACCGTCTCAACACGAATCCATCTCGCCTCAAAACTACCATACACAACTATGCCGCACAGAAACCGACAACCCGATGAGAAAATAAGCTCTCGCCGAAAGCGCGGACCTCACGACGTCGATGCCGGCGCCAATGCCCGGGACGAAGCTCGCAACGATAGAGAAGTAAACGATACAGCATCAATGACGATCGAGCTGCAAACGAGAAGAAAGAGAAACCCCAGCCACGTGTAGCCGATATACGCCACGACACGCGCCAAGAATTCCAGCTCATATTTTTCCAGGTACCGAACGATGGCCGGCGCGGCGACCATGAAAAGCATGAAGAAGACAAGTATCAGGCTTGATCGGAGACTGAGAGCAAGAGCGGATTTTGCTTTTATAAAAATATAAAAGTGAAGCAAACTGTAGAGAGAAAAAAAGAAACCACGAACATGGTCATACCTGCTCCGCCTCGAAACCGTTGCGCCGACTGGATGCGCGCGACATACGGATCACCTTGGTTGGTTGATCACATCTGTTAGCCAATCTGAAAACAAATTCACTCATCGTATTGCAAAAAAATGTCTCGACTCGATTCATATTCTTCTGATGATGAGTGGCATACATACCCATACGTGTGAAACCGCTCCTGGAGCGCTTCAGCAAGATTAACTCAGATGAATAAAAATTTCAATCACCAACTTCCGCACAGCTCTCTCCTAAACTTTTTTTTATTTTTTTTGTTTTTGTCTTATTTTTCTCTTGCATCGCAGCGTAATTGGTCTTATTCTTATCTCTAATGAAGGCTTGTTCCACAAGGATTTGGGAAGGATGCAAAATTTGCCGACACGGGTAACAATTTCCGTTGATCAGGTTCAGCTCGACGCGGAGCTTTTCGACACCGACTGCGCAAGAGCCATTGGCGCGGTTCTTCCTCTTGAGACAAAGCCGGCCGTGTGGGGCGATGAATTCTATTTTGAAATTCCTGTTCAGCGATCTCTCGATGAAACAGCGACGACGAAGGTGAGTGTCGGTGACATTGGTTACTGGCCTCCCGGATCCGCTCTTGCAATTTTTTTCGGCCCGACGCCGATAAGCCCTGGTCCAGAGCCTGTTCCCGCGAGCGCTGTCAATCTTGTTGGAAGGGTGCACGGTGATCCTACAATCTTGAAGAGTCTCAAGAGGCCTTCAAGGATAGGTATCGAGCATGCTCAATAACATTGACAGAAAAGGTTGTTTGCTAAAACTACGCAAAATAGTTTCAGCACGCAAACGCTATTGCGGCGTGCTCTTCAACAAGGCGAGTCGGCGGAAATATCTCGGTAAGTGAAAGGGGGTGATGTGAGTGGCTACAAAGAAACCGGCGAAGAAGGCGGCACCTAAGAAGGCAGCACCTAAGAAGGCAGCAAAGAAAGCTCCGGCGAAGAAGAAAGCAGCTCCGGCGAAGAAGAAAGCGTCTGCCTCTAAGACGAAGAAGAAGGCTCCATCGAAGAAAGCTGGTAGTAAGCTCTACTGTGACACGTGCGGTATTGTGCTCACCGTAGACGAGACGTGCGACTGCGGAGCGTGTGACATTATCTGCTGCGGCGAAGAGATGCAGATTAAGCAGTAAACGCATCGCAAAAGGGTGAAACTAAACTAGGGCCGCCGATTCGCCACCCTTTATCACCCTTTGTTCGAGCTCCCCGTTGTAGACTACCATTCCTTCCGCGCCGCATTCAGTCTTTCTAGTCATTGGTCATCTGGCTATTAGTCCGGAGAGACAAGGACCAGATGAAACAGACGAGATAGACCTGAGACCAGAAATTGCGAGCGCGGAGGGTATGACATGACATCCAACACTCTTGGCGACAACAATTTATTGGAAAGAGAAGAGAGCCTTTTAGTCATCATCGACATGCAAGAGCGATTGCTGCCGGCTATGGCGCATCGTGAAACGATCATTGAGAACGCGAACCGACTCCTTGCCTTCTCCGATATCATCGGGCTTCCGGTCGTGGTTACAGAGCAGGAGAAACTCGGCCCAACAGCGCTCGATCTTTCTCTCCGCAAACAGACAATCAAGCCAATCTCAAAAGTAGCGTTCAACTGCTTTTTATCTGATGAGTTCGCTGATGCAATTCGTCGGAGCGGAAGAAGGACGCTCATACTGACAGGGCTCGAGGCGCATATCTGCGTTGCGCAGACCGCGCTGTATGCCGTGCCTCAGTTCAAGGTCCATGTCGTACGCGATGCCATATCCTCGCGGACGGTTGATAACCGGGATACTGCGGTCGAGAGAATGCGCGCGAGCGGCGTTACGATCACCTCGACAGAGATGGTGATCTACGAATTGCTCAAGCGAGCGGGAACCGACGAATTCAAAGCCGCCCTGGCACTAGTGAAATAGAACCAGAGACAAATTCTCATCTCACACAGAGCCCACAGAGTTCACAGAGAACGGCAGGAAATATCTCACGCCCAGTCGCTCTGCTCCTAGAGGCCGCAGAGGGCGCAGAGGAAAAGCATAGGAGAGAAATGCTTGAGATATGTGTGTGCACGCTCGGAATTCTCGGAGAGAATTTCTCGCATCGCATCGCGCTTTGCGCGAATTAGTCGCGGAACCTGCACTCGTGTTGTCTGCCTCTTCGCGGCAGACTGGCCTTTTCACCACCACTTCCGGCGAAGCCGGACGGGGTTTGCCCGGAATGGTCCTCTCAACCATTCCGGGCAAGAAGCATACATTCTTTCTCTCTTCTCTGTGAGCTCTGCGATCTCTGTGTGAGACGGTCCTGTCTTCCCTCTGCGGCTTTTCCTCTGCGAACTCTGTGGACTCGAACGACGACATTAGTGTGTCGGAGTGGGCGTGAGATAAACTTCTTCTTTTGCTCTTTCAGGTCAGCTATTCACTGCTGACTCGCGTGATCAAGGACTGCCAGGATCTTCAGTTTCCGGCGGGTGAGTTGTGCGGTGTGCTGTCGCAGGTCGAGGACTATCACCGTTACATTGTCGCTGGTGCCGACCGCGAGCGCTTTTGCGACGATGCGTTCCGCCGCGGCTTGCGCGTCACCCACGTCGCGCGCGACTTCCATCACGTCGTGTGGCTTGAGCACGTCCCACACACCGTCGCAGGCAACAACCGCAAAATCATTTTCGGAGCCAAGAAGGCCTTCGACAATACGTGGTTCCGGGCTGACGTATGGTTTGAGGGCCGGGTCTCCCAGGGCCCGGCTCATGGCAAGCATGCCTTGCACTCTGGGGACAACATAGGTAATGACCCGCCCGCCCAGTGATTCAATCCGGGAACGTTCGGCAGGGACATCCGGCTTATGATCGAGTGTAAGCTGGACAGCATCGCGACGCGTGCCTATGATCACCCGCGAGTCGCCCGCATTGGCGGCAAGGAATCTATCACCAATGATGTGGAACGTAGCGGCCGCGGTTCCACTCCCAATGCCGCGATCAGTCATATAGCTGTCAGCAGCCAGATAGGCTTCTCTCAGCAATTCGCGATCGGGTCTCCTGTCATCAGCCTGCTTCGAGCGTTCAGACCTCAATAGAGATAAGAAATGAGGGGTCAGTATTTCTGAGGCAGCATAAGCGGCCGCTTTGCCCGAGTGGCCGTCATACACTTCCGCGCTGAATAGGCCTTCTTCCTGAATATCAAAGATCGCGTGCGCGTCTTCCATGCTCGGACGTAAACCTATGTCCTCCGCTATGCCATAGGTGATGTTCACCTCTAACGACCTCTCCGACAATCTGCTCGCCAATCACATCCATCGCAAAACTCGCCAAAACCAGATCCCCGGTGCATCGATCACGCGCTGAGCAATGCCCCGCCATGATATACTCGCACCCACTGAGACGCCAAGATACTCTGCCGCCATTCTATCGAGGTTCCTGATTTCTTCCTCCGCCCCATCCTTATAGGTACATCGCGCTTCAGTGAGATGGGGGCATGATGCACACAGGTCATCCGCGCCATTAACAACTTCCACCGGCTCTCCGGCCTCGACGCTTGCGAGGATACGCTCTCTGTTTAACCCATAGGCTCGCTCGCCCAAATCACCTTCAAAAAAATAGAGGCAGATCAGATGGTGACCGCGCAGCCGGGCCATACTCCTTCCCTTCCATGTGGTACCGCACCGCGGAACCTTGCTTACTCTACCATATTTTAGTAGGATAGGTAAGGAGGCGTTATGCCGGATTACACTCGGATTGATGATTCACATCTTCTGAACTACATCTTTTATCCTCGCCCTGATTTCACGCGTCCACCCAAGGATGCATTTGACCTCTTTGTCCCCGTGGAGCCGGGCGTTGACGTCTCCTGCCGTTTCTATGCCGGTGACCGGAACTGGCCCCTGATTCTCTACTTTCATGGCAACGGCGAAGTCGTGAGTGACTATGACCACATCGCGCCTATTTACAACCAGAGAGAGCTTAATCTCGTGGTAGTCGATTACAGGGGATACGGGGCCAGTGGGGGCTCACCGACGCTGACCGCAATTTCCAGGGACTGTCATCTGATATTCGCGGCAATGAAAGAAGAGATTTCCAGAAGAACATTTACAGGCGGCCTCTGGATCATGGGCAGGTCGCTCGGGAGTACCTCCGCAATCGAGCTGGCCTATCGCTCGAAACATGACGTTAGGGGACTCATTATCGAAAGCGGTTTTGTAAGTATCCTTCCCGTTATGAAACACCTGGGCCTTTCCCTTCAGATGGATGCCGAGGCTGACAAGATCCTGGAAGAGGCTCTCGCCATGGTGCGCGAGATCAAGCTGCCGGCCCTTATCATTCATGGTGAGGACGATACGCTCGTACCATTGGAAGAGGCGAAAAGATTTTACGATAACCTGGGGAGTGCTGAGAAGAGGCTTGTCATAATCCCTGGAGCGGATCACAACGACATCATGTTCACCGGCATCGATCAGTACTTCGAGGCAATAAAGAAATTCATCGCTTCAACTTAACGTCGCTGAAAAGCTCAGAAGACATTATCTCACACCCGTTCCCTTCGGTCACTAGAGCCCACAGAGGTCACAGAGGAAAGACGTGAGGAGAGAAATACGTAAACGTATGCATGTGCTCGCTCTGAATTCTCGGAGAGAATTCTTCGCACCGCATCGCGCCTTGCGCGAAGTAGTCCCGGAGAACCGGTATCCTGTCAAGCTCAAATTTTTATAAACACAGTGAGAGCGGGGGCTAAGGTCTGAGCGAGGTGTAATAAAATCCGACAATCGAAAAACTGACCGGGTAAATTTCATGGACGGCTCGCGCTATATGATTCCGCCCTGCCAAACCCAGGAACTAAAAAAGGCGGGGCCGAAAGCCCCGCCTTTCCTGTACCGTAATCAGACCGATCTATTTCTTGAACTTCCTCCCAGCCCCGACAAGGCCGACTAAGCCAAAGCCGAGCAAAAGCAGCGTCCCCGGCTCCGGTACGGGGGTGGTTTCATAGAAGCGTAGCGTCGTCTGCGTGATGTCACCGGTTCCGGAAAAAACGGCCGTCACGCTGATCGGACCGACCCCATTAAAACCGATGTTGCCGTCTGGAGGCAGTGGACCGGGGATCCCGCTGGTGAGCGCCACGCTTGTCCCGTTGCTCCAGTTCACCGTCTCAGGGCCTGGCGGAGAGGTCGATACCGGCGCGTAGACTGCATCTGCTCCGGTGATTGTGGTGCCCGGTGCGACATTAACGAAGCATACC
The DNA here is from genome assembly GCA_963835605.1 of uncultured delta proteobacterium. Lineage (GTDB taxonomy): Bacteria > Desulfobacterota > Syntrophorhabdia > Syntrophorhabdales > WCHB1-27 > JADGQN01. Next base: position 80,565 of record CAWIHO010000022.1, read on the forward strand.
GAGCCGGATGGGCACACTTCCATCGTGTAGCTAAGGGTAAACCCCGCAGGTGTAGTCCCCCCTGCCCAGTTGCTGCTGCCGAAGTTCCAGCCATGGATGTCCAATCCAGGCGTACTTTGGAAGATGAGGTTGGCGCTAACCGTGCTGGCCGCACCCGCAATCCCAGTGGGGGTGTACGTAAAATTATAGAACAGTTTATCCTGGCTGAAGATGGCTTTAGCATCAGTAGGGCCCGTATCCGCGATCAAGACGTCCAATGTAGTGCTCGTGGGGGCAGCAATTTGTTGCGCCGACAGGTTACCGGCTACGAGCAATCCGCACATTAACAACCCCGCTAAAAGAACCAATTTTTTCATTTTGTAGTCCTCCTTTTTCATGTGGCTCATGCCTTAGGCTTTAGCAAGGGATATGCCGTGAGATGCCGGCACTGCTGAAATGGGATGTATCACCTTGATAATATTATCTTTTTAAAGGACCAAGTGCACCATCCAGGGCCCTTGACAAATGTTTACCAAGTGGTTTTTTGTAAAGTATCTCTACACTTTGTAATCAGATTGATGGAGGATTAAGCCAATAAGATATATGAATACGGCCACTTAGCTCAATATCTCAAGATTGTAAAGAACACCGACGATTTTACAAGTCGCCGCTGGGCAAAAAACAAAAACATTGCCTCACGCCCAGCCGCTGCGCTCCTTCGAGGCCGCAGAGGTCGCAGAGGAGGGATAGGACTGTCTCACACAGAGATCACAGAGTTCGCAGAGAAGGGCAGAAGAACCTTTGAGTCTTGCCCGGAATGGTTGAGAGGACCATTCCGGGCAAACCCCGTCCGGCTCCGCCGGAAGGGGAGAGGTACCAAAGTATTACCGTGCCACGAAGTGGCTGACGGTTTTGATTTTCCGGCCTCTCACCGGAAAATCAAAAAAGAATTCGCTTACCTCTGTGATCTCTGTGTGAGACAGTCTTGGTCTCTGTCTCTTGTTTTCGACAGCCGATGATGCTATCTTTTGTCGCCGCAATGACAGAACTTCTTACGTGGGCGATCGACGTCATTCTCCACCTGGACAAACATCTGGATGTGGTCATACGAACCTATGGCCTCTGGACGCACCTGTTACTCTTTCTCATCATCTTCTGCGAAACGGGGCTTGTGGTCACGCCCATCCTTCCAGGCGATTCCCTGCTCTTCGCCGCCGGCACGTTTGCGGCACTCGGCTCATTGAAGCTCACCTGGTTAATTACCTCGCTCGCATTCGCAGCTATCGCAGGCGATAACCTCAATTACTTGATTGGCCATCTTGTGGGACCGAAGGTCTTCACGAAAAAGAAATCACGTTTCTTTAAAAGAGAATATCTCGATCGTACCCATAGGTTCTACGAGAAATACGGAACCAAGACCATCATTATTGCACGCTTTGTCCCGATCATTCGCACTTTCGCGCCTTTTGTTGCAGGCATAGGAAGGATGACCTATATACGCTTCATTTCCTATGATGTCATGGGGGGGATCTTCTGGATCACGATTCTGGTGTTAGCCGGATATTTCTTCGGCAATGTTCCCATCGTGAGACACAACTTCTCTCTCGCCATCCTCGCCATCATCATTATCTCGATCCTGCCCGGGGTCATAGAGTTCGCCCGCCAGAAATACGGACAGAAGCAAACCTGAAGGCTTATCTCCGCGGTAGGAATGCCGGTTACCCGGCACCCCCCGCACAGTCCCGGACGTGCAGATTTCCCGCATCCGGTTCCTCGGTCGTACTCGCTTCCGTGTGCGATAAGCCGATCATGCATGCACTCTCCGGTACTTCACTTCGGTAATGCGGGGCTTTGCCATGACGCTTTCCAGGATAGCAGCAAACTGCTCCCAGGTGAAGCTCTTCTTTTTCCCTCCCCGCCGGTTGAGCCATTTGAAAGCACATAGTCTGACCCATCTGACGAAGCGGTAGAGCGAGAGAATGTTTCCATAGACACCATAGTAGTTGTAGTGGCCCTGCAACCGGATGTTTAAGCCCCGGAAGAACTCCTTACCGGGTAGGTGCCGGTTCTTTCTGATCCACTCCTTTATCCTCCTGCCCGCACTGATGAGTCTCGTGCGGGCCGTGCGACGGGTGACACGAGGAACTCCTTTACGGTCTTTGCTCCAGAAGAACTCAAAACCGAGAAAGGTGAACCGTCGCTTCATGGTCGGGTCGAAACGACTGAACGGCAAGATACACGTCTTCTCCGGTGCTACTTGGAGGGCAAACTTCCCGAGTCGTGTGGGAAGCGAGTGATAGAACCGCTCCGCATCCTGCCTGAGTTGAAAGGCACAGACAAGATCATCGGAATAGCGGCTTATCAGCGCCTGCCCGTGACAGCGGGTCTTCACCACCTTTTCGAACCAGAGATCCATGACATAGTGCAGATACACGTTGGCAAGGACGGGTGAAACCACCCCGCCTTGGGGCGTCCCCGTCTCCGGGTGAATCACGGTGCCATCAGTCTCCAGCACCCCTGCCTTCAGCCATTTCCGTATGAGACCAAGGAAGGCCCGATCATCGATACGCAACGTGAGCATGGTAAGAAGCCAGTTATGGTCCAGGTTGTCGAAAAAGCCCTTAATATCAACTTCAACAACATAGCCGTACCGGCCGTATTGGAGTTCGAAGGTGAGATCCTGTACGGCATCCTTCGCCCCTTTCCCCGGTCGATACCCATAACTGAACGGAAGGAACTCCTGCTCATAGATTGCCTCCAGTACCTTCGCTGCTGCGGCCTGAAGCATCTTGTCCTCGATGACCGGTATCCCTAACGGCCTTTCCCCCTTACCTTTTGGAATGTACCCTCGTCGAACCAGTCGCGCCCGGTACGTCTTTGACTTCAGTCTCTCAACCAGCGCCTCGATATTGGCATGAAGGTTCTCCTCATACGTGCGCCAGGTGACACCATCCACCCCGCTGGACGCATCTTTGTTGAGGGTGTAAAAGCAGTGCACGAGGAGATCGGTGTCGAGATGCCGGTAGAGGTCTTGAAATCGGTGTTTCTTGTCGGCTTTCGCTTTGTCTGCTATTCCCCGCAGTGAGGTTGGCTTGCGGTGATCCGACCCTACGATGTCCGGCACAAGTTTCCTTTGCGGGCTGCGTACTTCCGTCACGTCCTTCCCCTTGTAATGGGCTTTCCCCATCTCTGAGTACTATGCGTGATAAGACTCCCTTTTCGTATGCGGCAGGCATTCCCTGTTACAGTACTTCCCTGCCTTCCCCATCCTTGTTTAGACTCCCGCTTAGCTCCGTATCCGGGTTTCCCCTTGTGTGCCTCAGTAGCGGTATGTCGTACGGGGGACCAAAAGGGCCTCCCGGGTTTCCTTAAGCACTTCTCTTCTTGCATGCCACGGCCTGAGGACTCCGACGGACCTTTCCATCCAAGCCATTACGGATGGTCTTGTGTTGTCTTCGGCATGTGTTAAAACCCTCGACGTCCGCACCAGTTCCATATCGAAGCTGTACCAGCACTTCAGGGTGCACGGACACCCCTATGGCCTGCAAGATTCCCTGTGTACGCTTCACCTGTCTTGTTCGTTCCTCCTTTCTTCTTGAACTCCGCCACAGGTGCAACACTCGGTACGGGTGGGTGGCTAATCCTTTCCCGACGGGGACTTTCACCCCGCAAGATGTGCCGGACTTGTCCCGGCGCGATCACACAGAGTTCACAGAGATCGCAGAGGGAACAATTGAACAGGGGACAAAAGGCGAATTCTTTTTTTTATTTTCCGGTGAGAGGCCGGAAAATAAAAACCGTCGGCCACTTCGTGGCGCGGTAATAATTGGTACGCTCTCAGTCGGGCTGTGCGGGTTAGTCTGCTGCGAAGCAGCAGATAACATATATCGGGTTTTCCACGACTACTCGCGCGTTAGCGCGATGCGATGCAAAGAATTCTCTCCGAGAATTCAGAGCAAGCACTGGGTACCCTCACGTATTTCTCTCCTCATGGTCTTTCCTCTGCGACCTCTGCGGCCTCTAGCGAAGCGGGCGTGAGATAAATCTCTTGCATTTCTCTGTGAACTCTGTGATCTCTGTGTGAGACAGCCCTGTCTCTTTTCTGTGATCCTTCCTCTGTGATCTCTGTGTGAGACAACGTTCTGCGCATTAGGTCTTTCGACTCATAAAGTTTCACAGGAAGGCGACGATAACGAAATTGAACCTGAAAAGGGCAAACCATCCGAAAGGGTGGGACGCAAAGCCACTGGCCTAAGTCTCCTGTGACGGGGGATACGGTAGCAGGGTTGCCAGGCGAACGCAGCACCTTCATTGTGTTGGCATTCGCTGGCCCAAACGAACATCAGCCATGGAGGTGCTGCAATGACATTTAGACACCTTTCCTCCGGGCGCGCGGCCAAACCAGCCTTACTCGCCCTGGGCCTCTTAACAATTATCTTCACCTATTCCCTTATTTCATCGACCGATAGCGCATTCGCTGCACAGGTAACGCTCGGCTGGGACCCGGACACCAGCCCTGGCGTCGCGGGCTATGAGATCTACTGGGGCACCGTCTCTAAAAACTACTCGTGGTCGGCCAACGCCGGCGCGCAGACAACCTATACGGTCTCCAGTCTGACCCAAGGGGCCACCTATTACTTTGCGACAACAGCGTACGACGCTACCGGCAACCAGAGCGCATTATCCAATGAGGTCTCTTACACCGTGCCATCCGCCTGCACCTACACCATCTCGCCTGCCAGCCAGTCATTTGGTGCAGGTGGCGGCGCAGGGACCGTAACCGTGACTGCCGGCTCTAAATGCAGCTGGACCACCTCAAACAGTTCCTCCTGGATATCGATCACCTCAGGCGCGAGTGGAACAGGAAGCGGCACGGTGGCCTATTCCGTCGCCGCCAATACAGGCACTACCTCAAACACGGCCGGCCTCACCGTCGCCGGGCAACTTTTCACCGTCACCGAGGCGGGGACGCCGACCTATACCATCACGGCCAGCGCCGGGACGGGTGGGTCTATCTCTCCGGCGGGGAATGTAAGTGTCAATGGCGGAGCGAACCAGAGCTTCACGATAACTCCGGCCGCCGGCTACAAAGTATCGAATGTTCTCGTAGACGGCGCTTCGGTCGGGGCGGTCAATAGCTACACCTTTACCAACGTGTCAGCCAGCCATACCATAAGCGCGAGTTTCGCCGCCTTGACTTACACACTGAGCATTTCAACGAGTGGCGCGGGTAGCGGTACCGTGACCAGCAGCCCAACGGGGACAACCTTTAACGCCGGTACGTCCGTTACCCTGACTGCCACAGCAGGCGCAAATTCAACGTTTGCAGGTTGGTCAGGGGCATGCTCCGGGACGTCATCGAGCTGCACCGTTGCCATGAACTCGAACCTCAGCATTCAAGCAGCCTTCAACCTTCAGGGTTATACCATCACTGCCAGCGCCAGTACAGGCGGGTCTATCTCTCCATCGGGGAACGTCAGTGTCAATAGCGGCGGCGAGCCAGACTTTCACCATGACTCCAACGAAGGGATATACAATCGCGGATGTGAAAGTCGATGGGGCCTCTGTGGGGGCGGTCAGTTCATATGGATTCAGCAGCGTGAGGGGAAACCACACGATTCAAGCGAGCTTCGCCCAGTCTCAAGTTAATTATACACTGACTATCACCAAGAGTGGCGCGGGTAACGGTACGGTGACCAGCAGCCCAACCGGGACAACCTTTAACGCCGGTACGTCCGTTACCCTGACTGCCACAGCTGGCGCAAATTCGACGTTTGCAGGTTGGTCAGGTGCCTGCTCCGGGACGTCATCGAGCTGCACCGTTGCCATGAACTCGAACCTCAGCATTCAAGCAGCTTTCAACCTTCAGGGTTATACCATTACTGCCAGCGCCAGTTCAGGCGGGTCTATCTCTCCATCGGGGAACGTCAGTGTCAATAGCGGGACAAACCAGAGCTTCACCATCACCCCGGCGAGCGGCTATAAGGTGGCAGCTGTTACGGCAGACGGCTCATCCGTTGGGGCGGTCAGTTCCTATACCTTCTCAACTGTGAGTGCTAACCACACGATAGCGGCGAGCTTTGCCCGGTCCCAAGTTAGTTACACGCTAACCACCAGTAAGAGCGGCTCAGGGACTGGCGCGGTGTACAACAAGCCCTTCGGGACAACCTTTAGCGCCGGTACGTCCGTTACCCTGTATGCGATGCCGGGTTTTAATTCAACCTTTGCCGGCTGGTCAGGAGCATGCTCCGGAACATCCAGCATGTGTACCGTTGTAATGACCGGTAATCTTTCTGTGACCGCCACATTCAACTCATCCGGGAGGTACGGTAATACAGGCCACTAGAGCTAGAACAAGCTAGCCCATTCACCGCGTAATTCACGCGCCTCCTTCTCCCTATGCGGGACTGGTGGAACCGCTGGAAATCCTCCCTTCCAGCGAAACCAGTCCCGCATTTTTTGTGAAGATGGTATCCCGTCCGGCTTCGCGTTATTACCGTGCCACGGAGTGGCTGACGGTTTTTATTTTCCGGCCTCTCACCGGAAAATAAAAAAAGAATTCGTATTCCGTCTTCTCCTCAATTTCTCCCTCTGCGGCTTTTCCTCTGTGCCCTCCGCGGACTCTAGCGAATTTGAACGGGCGTGAGATAAATCTTATTTTTGGTTGCGGCCCTGGCCGCGCTGTGACCTCTGTGCCTAAATGCGAAGCGGGACGGGTGGTGTTCGAAAAATGTGATTAAAGACTTGACAGACAGGATGCACCCTAATAACATATGTGGATTTGATTAAGCCCGCTATAAAATCGCAGCTACCCAGCCACAGGAGGCAACAGCGTGTCACGTTTTTCTTTGTTAAAAATGTCTTCCCCGTTACTGATGAGCATCTCCTTGATGTTTGCCGGTGGAAATCTTTTTGCTGCCCAGATGAATCTCACGTGGGATGCTGTCAACGATAGTAGCTTACAAGGATATAAAATTTATTACGGCACTGCCAGCAGAAACTACGCAACGGCTGTAAATGCGGGGAACGTGACCTCATACGCCGTAACGGGCCTTGGCGGTAGCACCACATACTACTTCGCTGTCACCGCGTACAATAGCACTGCGGAAAGCACGTTCTCGGACGAAGTGACATACACCACACCCGCCGGAACCAATGGGTCAAAGCCATGCACCTATTCGCTGTCGTCTAAGGGCGCCTCCTTTGGTTGGTCGGGAGGGGCGGGCAGCGTGACGGTTAGCACGCCTGCAGGCTGTGCGTGGAGCTCTTCGACCCCACCAGGCTGGATTACCATAACCTCGGGATCAATCGGCACGGCCAATGGCACCGTCATCTATTCTGTTGCGTCCAATGCTCAGCAGAATAAGATAGGAAGCCCGCGAGCCGCCGACCTCACGATCGCGGGTCAGGTGTTCACGGTGAGCCAGGCGGGCTTAACCAGGTAGACAATAACACCTTCGCCATTTTCAGTTGTCAAGACCGCATACTCAGGCGCGCGCTTGGTGAGTTAGTGCGCGCTGCCGGGCGCACTAATAAAAACGGCAGGGCCGCTTGGACCCTGCCGCTCTCAGTTGTAATGATGAGGAATGGGCTTACTTCTTTATCTTCCTTCCGACCGCGCCAAGACCGAAGAGCCCGAAACCAAGCAGAAGCAGGGTAGCTGGTTCGGGGACGCCCGCAACGCCCGTGAAATGCGCCGTGAAAGAGAGATCGTCTTCGCTCAGTCCCGTCACGGATGGGGGCGGCGCAAAAGCGATGTTAACCCAGAAAGCGTCTCCAGAGGTGAGGTTGGCGGCAGTGCTTGGCGAGAAGAAGTCGACCGAATATCCGTCTGCCGAGAAGACCGCGGTCCAGAGCACACCGGCTGCGACATCGTCAAAACGGGTTTCAGTGGTAGTGCCACCTAAACTCTGGGTCGTTTGAAGGACTGTGATAGCCGCAACCCACACCCCTTAAAAAACGAAGGGCTATTACCACTCCGCAGTTGGGGGCGGTTGGAGTCCATGTATATCTTTCACAGCTGGATGAAATCGTTGCAGTTGAAGGTGACAAGACAACGGCCCTCCCGGGCGGCGCCTACTGTAAACGAAACCGACACGACCGCCGTTGCTACCAAATCCGGGCGAATTGCGGTATGACAATTGCTGTTTAAGCCTGTGGCACTAGGTTTAATGGGGATCACGCAGTGAATCCTCCGGGTCCGATTTGCTACGATAACCAGGGGGAAATGCCATGGGCGGCGACTACTGTAAACGAAACCGACACAGCCACCGTTGCTACCAAATCCGGGAGAATTGCGGTATGACAATTGCTGTTTAAGCCTGTGGCACTAGGTTTAATGGGGATCACGCAGTGAATCCTCCGGTCCGATTTGCCACGATAATCAGGGAGAGGTGCCACGGGCGTGTCGGTTTCTCTTACATAGTATCTCCGGCCGATCGCGGAGAAACCAATGAAACATAAACAATATCAATTGCTTAGCATCATGGCACAGAAGTTGTATCAAATGTCCTATATTGAAAACGTTTGAGGAGGTAGGATTATGAGAGGAAAATCGTTGATGTGCTTACTGATGGCAGCGGTGGCAGCACTGATGTTTGCCGGCAGCGCCCTTGCTTTGCCGCCGGGTGCTGGTGCACCATATACGATCCCTCGGGACATCCTTTCCGGAGGTACCAGCTGGACGGCCGCATTCTTGTATGCAGACGCAGCTGACACGAGCGATTTGCTTCAGCTGGCCGCACCCGCGACAGGGGTGATCTTCGAAAATAATAATCTAGGAGTGTACCCTATCGGTGATACGAGGTCGTTCTCAGGATATACTGCCGGCCAGCTCCTCACGTTCCAGCTACACGATATCACCACGGGCGATACCTTCAACACCGGGGTGGCGTCGACAAACGTGTCGTATGACCCCATTACGTCGTATAACCCCCTTACGTCTCCCGCCGCCATAGATACAGTATATGGGATAACCCTCAGTTCTGCTGCAATAACCGCCTTGAATAATCTCGCTAGTAACAATGCGGGAAATGTACTTATCGTTGCCTATGAGGATAGACCACTCGCCAGTTCGGACCAGGACTACAACGACCTGATCTTTGCCTTCGGGTCGGTCACGACTACCCCAGTACCCGAGCCCCTTACCCTCCTACTCCTGGGTATGGGTCTTGTCTCCCTCGGCGTAACCGCCCGGAGAGTAAAGAAGTAAAAGGATCCATTCGATTCGAATCAAAAGGCAGAGCCCCGTTACCCGGCTCTGCCTTTTCTATTCCCGGGGCTCGCGTCGCCCCCTCCTGCGGCAAAGCCGCCGGAGCCTCCCCCTCTCACTCGCGGTGCTCGTTAGATAGATTCCTTACGGGCGGCGGCGCCAGCCAGCAGAGGACCACGCTTTCAAGCGTAGGTGAATACATACGCTGTCTCTGCGCGAACGCGGATTGTTAGTACCACGGGCGGGGAAGCACCCCCACGCCCTCACGGATCGGGACGTGAACCTCTCGGCTCATCCGGCTTTTAACGCCAGCGATACCACTGCTAGAGCCGGTGTTCCGGGCGCCTCGGCTCTGCCTGTTTGCCCGAGCGCTTTCTTCGCTTATATACTCCGTATGCAGCCAAACCGACCAGGGCGACGCCGAGAAGCACAACCGTCGCAGGCTCTGGCACAACCACAAAAATCGCCGACATCACGTTTGTCATCATCTATCACCTTACGGTGGATTCTCATATCTGTAATTCTGAGACTTGTCTTTTCACATCATGTGATTGGGGGGTTCCCTCCATCTTGCCTTGACCTTAGCCTCAATCCTAACCTTGTATTGTTGCCCCGTTCACCACGAGTGAACAGTGTGCAATACCCGTGCCCCAGAAGATCCGCAACGAGGCCTATAAGATAAAATGGCTGCTAACGTGGCGATATCATAGGCAACGCGAGTCCTACTGAATCGAAACAATTTAGATAGAAAAATTTTCTTCTTTCCGCAGAATCGTAAAGAATCCCGACACTCTGTATAGTGCGTGATGGATAGTGATTAGTGAGGCGCCGGACAGCGACGTGCTATCGGGCGCCTCCTTCTCCCTATGCGGGATATGGGCTGGTTATTAAATGTCTTACCGCGCTCCCCTCGTTGAGTTGAATGTCGCTGTTACGGCAGCGTTGCCGTTCATTACTACGGTACAGCTGCTTGATCTTCCGTAGCATGCGCCAGACCAGCCTGCAAACGTCGAATTTGCACCGGCCGCGGCCGTCAGGGTAACGTACGTTCCGGCATTGTAGGTTGGCCCCGTTGGGCTGCTGCTCACCGTGCCGCTACCCGTGCCGTTCTTCGAAATAGTCAACGTGTAGGTCACAGCGAGTGAAACTTGCGCTGATGGTGTGATTCGCCGTTACGTTGGTGAAGGTGACACTGCTCGGCGCCCCAATGGAATAGCCGTCCACGATCACACTCGCTATCTTGTAACCGGTAGCCGGTGTGATCTTGAAGGTCTGGTTCGTTCCGCCTACCACGTTTACCTGACCGCTGGGAGATATTGTCCCATGGGCACCGGCAGCTGGCAGTAATGATGTATGTAGGCGCGCCTGACTGACTGACCGTGAAGGTTTGTCCGGCGATGGTGAGTTTACCAGGGCGCGAAGAAGTGCTTGTGTTAGCAGCAACGGTGTAGGCCACCGTGCCGTTTCCTGTCCCGCTTGCGCCCGCTGTGATCGTGATCCAATTGACTGAGCTGGATGCAGTCCAGGTGCAGCCGCTGCCTGCCGTTACGGAGACCGTGCCTTTGCCTCCCGGAGCGGAATAGGACGCGCTGGACGAAGATAGCGAATAAGAACAAGAAGGTGGGGGCGGTGCGGGGCCGGCCTGGTAAGCAATGGTGTAGTCTCCGAACTGAGTGACGGAATTCAATTCGGAATATGCAATTCTGAAGAAACCTGCTTCACCCCAACCGGTGCCCCAGCTATTCTTAACGATAAAACATTGGTTCACATCGTCGTAGCCGACAATCAGTATCGCATGGCCGCCCTCGTATGTACCCGTGGCGTAATGGTAGACGCCGCTTGAATAGTAGAAGAAGTCTGAATAGACCTCCATGGTGGTGTTCACCGGCCCATAGGTATTCAAGGCGTTCTTGATCGCATCGACTGTCGGCGCCGTTGTAGTCACATAGGACCAGCCCGAGATCTTATAGTCGGATGCCTGCCAGTTAGGCTTCGCGTTGGAGCACGCGCTATTGTTCGCGGTGTAAGGGTCAGCGGATTCCAATGGCAAGCCTGTGCTCTTTATATAATTGGAAGCAGAGCCGGGCGACCCGCCAGAACAGCTCCCGGCGCCGCTGCAGGAGACCAGTATCTGCTCCGCCAGGTCCAGATTAACACCCGGGGTATTGTTCTTTATCAGCGTTACAGACTCAAGGTTGGCCGTCGTTGCAAACGCCCAGCAACTGCCGCACTGCCCCTGATCCCGCACGGGTGTGACCCAACCCCCGCCGTTGTAAGTCCGCCAATCAAAGGTAGCTGACAGGGCAGTCACCTGGGATGGAGCAGGTGCGGCGAGCAGCGGCGCATTAGGCATCTGGGCCTTGTTTAATCCCAGTTTCATCCTTCTTGCTTCGTGAGAGAGCCTCGACACACTGTTTTCTTCAGCGTGCCATCTACCGCCCTTAGCAGCGATGGCCTGTTTTACGTACTCGAGCTCATCATTTGCAATGACATACGAGCCCGCCAACATCACCATGAACAACCCGCACAGACATACACGCATTATTTTAGTCATGTGTGCTCTCTCCTTAACCTGTGTTGTTATGTTGTTGGATCTCAGCAAATAAAATTTGCCTTGGTCAGTTATCGTCCGCAGGTTCAAAAATATGAATAGGCAGAAAGGCTCGGGTGTGCAGCAAAAGAAAAGGCCCACCAACCGCGAAGGTCAGTGGGCCTCTATTGCCAAGATTTTTCTTACGTCATACGTCCTCTGAGAACAGTGGATAGTGTGAAACAGTGTTTAGTGGATAGGAGCAGTGTATAGTGTACAGTGTATAGCGCGATGCGAAGAATTCTCTCCGTGGTTCGGTTGAGGTTGAGGCTGGAGGAATTAGGGCCACTTTCTGGAATGATGCAAGACCTCGTAAGATCTGAACTACCCCTCAAGAAATAGCTTGACTGTTTATTATAATAACTATAAACTAGTTATTATAAACTAATAAAGGTGAAAAACAGCCATGGTTAACCCTTTTACGTTCAGCGAGCTGGCAGTTGATGAAACATTCTGCAACCGGGAGAAGGAGCTGGAGGAACTTTCGTCTCACGCACTCAACAAGGCCAACGTCGTTCTCTATTCCCCCCGGCGCTATGGCAAAACGTCCCTGGTCAAGAGGGTGCAGGCTGATGTAGCGAAGAAAGGGGTTATCACCCTCTATATGGACTTCTTCGGGGTTGATTCCGTTGGGGGTATTGTCGAACAGATTGTGTCCTGCTTTTATAAATACTGCCATGTCCATAAGAAGACGAAATGGTTTTTCTCGGGCCTGCGCCCCGTCATGCGCATCGACCCGCGGGACGGCAGCGCTTCTTTCTCCATCGAGCCCTCCGAGAAAAGGCGAGGTATCGACCTGCTTCGAGAAACGCTCGAAGAATTCGGCAAAGTAACAAAATCACATAAAGACGGTTTTCACGTCGTCTTTGACGAATTCCAGGAGCTCACCGAGATTCCCGAGGCCAGGCAGATAGAAGGCGTAATGAGGTCCGCCATACAGACGCACAGCAATATTTCCTATTTCTTTGTGGGAAGCAGACGGAGAATTCTTCTGGCCATGTTCAATGAAAAGAAACGGCCTTTCTTTCAGAGTGCCATCAATTACGCCCTCGGTCCATTGCCGGAAGAGCAAGCGGTTGGCTTCATTGTAGAACGGTTCAAGGCTGGCGGAAAGAAATGCACTCCCGGTATTGCAAGGGACATCTACACATCAGTCAGCGGCTATCCTTTCTATATCCAGAGAATACCTTATTCCATGTATGAGGTGTCACAGGGCACTGTGATCGGTGCTGATGACTACGATCGTGGTTTTGCAAAGGCAATAGAGGAACAGAAGGCATACTACGAATCTCTTCTTGTGCCACTTTCGATTCAACAAAAAAGACTCTTTACGGCAATTTCTAACGAACCGACGGCAAACCCCTTCTCGGTCAAATACATGTTCAACCATAACCTTGGATCATACGGCGGCATCCAGGGGGCTTTCAAGAAACTTCTGAATCTCGATTATATCGAAAAAAGAGCTGACGGACGCTACTGCGTTGTCGATCCTGTCTTTGCGAAATGGCACAGCCAATGGTCGTAGGAAAATGGACCTGACCGGCAACAAAAAACCGCTGAGGAATCCCATCCCAGCGGCCTTTCCAGTCCAACAGCGTACGGTTAAAGTGTTAAGTGTCGAGTTCTTATCACTTTCTCCCTATTCCCAGCTTCTCCATCAACTCATATAATGTTGGCCGGCTTACGCCCAGCTCTTCCGCGGCCCTCGTTACATTGTCATTATTTCTTGCCAGGACCCTCGTGACCATATCCCTCTCTAAAGCTTCTCTAGCCTCTTTCAGACTCGCCCCTTCATACTTGTCCCGAGGGGTCTCCATCTCCAGATCGACAGGGGTGATCTTATTTCCTTCAGCCATGATCACGGCCCGCTTGAGCCGATTCTCCAGCTCGCGCACATTCCCCGGCCATGGGTATTCTTCCAGCGCACCCACGGCTTGGTTTGTAAAGCCCGTGAGTTTCTTCTTGCTCTCTGCCCCGTACCTCCGCAGAAATGCGTTTGCGAGGAGCACGACGTCCCCCTGCCGCTCCCGCAACGGAGGTAGAGGGATCGTGATGACGCCGAGGCGAAAATAGAGATCCTCCCTGAACGTTCCATCTTTCATCGCCTGTTTCAAATCCCGGTTCGTGGCCGCGATCACGCGGGCATCAACCTTGATCTGCTCACGCCCGCCGATCCGCTCGATCACTTGCTCCTGCAGGAATCGCAGCAACTTCACCTGCAAAGCAAGAGAGAGTTCCCCGATCTCGTCGAGGAAGAGCGTGCCGCCGTGTGCCGCTTCCACACGCCCTTTGCGCTGGACATGCGCACCGGTATATGCCCCTTTCTCGTGGCCGAAAAGTTCCGCCTCGAGGAGGTTCTCCGGTATTGCCCCGCAGTTGATCACCACAAAAGGGTGGTTCTTGCGCCGGCTCAAACGATGGATAGCGCTTGCTACAAGCTCCTTGCCCGTGCCGCTCTCGCCGGCGATCAGCACGGGAACATCCGTCGTCGCCACCTTCCGGACAGTGGCAAAGACCTCCCCCATTTTGGGACTCGTGCCGAGGATGCCCTGGAAGGGCTCATCTCCAACTCTCGACTGCAACTCCCGGTGCTCCCGCTCCAGCCCTGACAGATAAAAGGCCCTTTTTAAGAGCACCTTCAGTTCTTCAATCTCAACAGGCTTATAGAGGAAGTCGTACGCACCGTCCGCTACAGCCCTCAGCGCATGCTCCTTCTCGCCGCGTCCCGTAGCGATGATGACCTTGATAAGCGGGTCTATGGAAAGGATCTCGGCAAGGGCCGCAAACCCCTCCTCAACGCTGGCCGGCCACGGCGGCAATCCAAGGTCGAGGGTAACGACCGGCACCTTCCTGGTGCGGACTGCCTCAAGCGCACTCGGTCTATCCTCGGCGAGGAAGATTTCGTAGTCCTGGGCCAGCGCCCACTTCATCTGCGTCCGCAAATCTTCATCATCGTCAACGATCAGTAATTTAGGCTTATCCAGCAGCACCTGCAGGTGTTGCGTGTAATATCCATTATCCACATCTCTTCTCCTTGTCACTAGGGCGCGCAGAGTCGCAGAGATAAGCTCCTCAGGAGCGAGATACTTGTAGTATCTGCATGTACTCAGCTGAGATTCTTGGCCTATGAAACCGAGGTCTTTCGACAGAACCAGCGTTTCCAGCTCTCCGCACGAGCCCTACGCGATCCAGAGACATCTGCGTATTCCTCCACTCCGCGCCGATAGCCGTCACGCTATGTTACATGGGATGGTACCAATCATCAACTCCACTTCGGGCTGAGATACCAAGCCGTACAGCTCATCCTTAGGATATCCTTCGGTCACTCGGTAGATTCTCGAGAGTGAGTCTCTATGCTTTCTGGTGCACAATCAGATCTTATAGCTCATTAAGGCTTGCCTGTGTCTTTTCCTCTGCGCCTCTGCGGCCTCGAACGAAGACGCCGCTGCGTCGAGTGGGCGTGAGACAACGCTCTTGCCTCTATCTCATCTCTTGTTTCGCAGGCAGCAGCACCCGAAAGGTTGTTCCTTTTCCTTCTTCGCTCTCCACTTCGATCCTGCCGCCGTGGGCTTCGACGATGGTCTTGCAGTGAAAGAGACCGATACCCATGCCCTGCTTCTTCGTCGTCTGGAACGGCCGGAAAAGATACTTGTCTACAAACTCTTTCGACATACCAGAGCCATTGTCGCTTACGGCTATCTCTGCCCAGCCATCCCGGTAACCTGTGTACACCTTTATTTGCCCATCGTCCGCAATGGCATCGTGGGCATTCATCAGCAGATTGATAAGCACTTTCTGCATCTGCTCAGGATCGATGGCAAGCGAAGGGGCCGGATGAAGCTCTCGCGCGACGGGGACCTTCAGGTAAGTATCAAGCCCGGACAGGGTCTCCTCTACAAACTGCACCAGATCAGATTCCTTCGGGCGTAACTCCAGTTTTTGGCTCAACAGCGAGAGCCTCGTGCATATGGCATTGATCTTGGAGACACTCTGAGAGACCGCTCTCAAAGCGTCATCGCGGAACTCGGGGTTATCAAAGTGAAGAGGCAGGTTCTGCGTGACGAGGGAGAGCTTTGAAGCAAGGTTTTTCAAATCGTGCATGAAAAACGCAGACATGGCCTGGAATGCCTCTAATTCCTTCGCCTGCCGCAAATGTTCAGCGAGCCGGAGGCTCAGCAGGTTAGCCGCTGCCTGGTCCGCAATCGTTTTGAGCAGGTCGTAATCTTCAGGTGATAGGGTGCGCTCAGCTCCGACCTTGTCGCTCACTGCCATCAGGCCCACGAAGCGTCCGACCGCGCTCAGAGGGATACAGTATTTAATCCGCGCTTCCTCAAGGTCATCCCCATACAGACGCCTCAGCTCCTCAACCTGTTCGTCCGTTGAGCCCGCCACGTGGACAGGCATCGTCCGGTCCCGCATCGTCTGCGCCAACGCCGTTCCACTCTTGCCGGTAAGCCCCAGCTTGTTTGCATCTGCTTCAGAGAAGACGGTCGAGCCGGAAAAATTGAGGCGCTCCGACTGCTCATCGAAGAGCCAGATGGTAACAGAAAGTGCCTCGATCGTCTCCGAAACTATGCGCGCCAGCGTTGAGCAGAACTCCCGAGTCTGCGAAAGGGCTGCTGTCTTCTGTGTGAACTCGCTCCAGACCCGCTGGTAATCGTGGATCGGACGCTTGAAGTGGCGGCTGACGAACCTCTTCCTTTGCAGGCGGAGCCTGTCCGACATGAAGAGTACCGATAGCCCGACAATTGCAACAAACAGAAAAAAGGCCAGCAATGGGATACCGGCCGCTCCCTTCCATGCATAGACAAGCCGGGCCATAACGCCTACAAGAATAAAGTAGATGCCAACGAGCAAGAGAGAAAAGGAGTTATAGATGATCACGTGCGACACATAAAAGTCGAACTTGAGCAGGCGTGCCCGGGTTAGGGAAACGATCACGAGGAGATCGGCGAGAAGAAGCACGCCCGCCTTCACAACCTCCAGGTTCGTGCTGAGCAGACGATAGAGAAGGACCTGACTGCCGGTGTAAATGTAAGTGCCAAAGAGGGTTCCGACGCCGAAGACCAGGAACTTCACCTGCCACCGTGTCCTCCCGCTCGAATGACGGAGGGTCCGCTCCAGGTTCATCAGGATCAGCACAGCGCAGAGCAGTGACAGCAGATAGAGGACGTAGCCGGACCAACCGAGCCTCAGGAATATTGAGCCCGCCTTGTCGATAAGTGGCTTGTCCACAATCAGCGAGTCGCTGAAGAACGCGATGAGGACGATAGGGATGACGAACGCGGCGAGAATAGCCCATTTCCATTGAGAGAGAAACTCTTTGTAGTTGCCGCGGCCAAAACTCAGACTGAAGACAAGCCAGATGGCGGGCAGAAAGGCCGCGGTCATCAGGCGAATGCGATTCCACTGCATGAATTCCGACGCGGACGTCGCCTGAAAGCCCAGGCCGGTCATCCCGGCCTCAAGAGCGCAGGCGGCAAGGCCAATGGCAAGGGTTCGGTGCACAAAGGCGCCGGGATCGCGGTAGAGCACCACGATGGCGATGACCGCCGTCAGCAAAGCAGCAGCGTAACAGATGATGGAGTTAAGAGGCATGGAAGAGCGTTACGTGTTGAGTGTTAGGTGTTAGGTGTTACGTGTTGAGTGTTATGTGTTGAAGCTACCTATGGGCGGTGTCGTCAAGAAGCTCCTCGAGGGTGTACAGCTTCGCCTTCTTCTGTTTCAGCTCTCTGAGGCCCCGCTTGATATCGCCATCAAATGGGATCAGACCGTATTATCGCAGTCTCCTTGAGACTCTCAAGTTCCTCGTTACTCACCAGTACGGCTGCCGGTCGTCCATTCTTCGTGATGATGATCTCATCATCTGTGCCGTTTACCTGATCGACCAGCGAACTCAACTTCACTTTTACTTCAGATAAAGGCAAGGTCTTCATGGAATGGCTCTTTTTATAGCGACCTTAATCATGACTAATTATACCGTCTACTAATAATCACCTGCAAGACCCAATGCCCTGAAGGTTGCTCCCTTCCGGCGCAGCCGGATGCGATGTGAGGAATTCTCTCCGAGAATTCAGAGCAAGCACGCTTGGCACCTCTGTGAACTCTGTGATCTCTGTGTGAGACAGTCCTGTCTCTCCTCTGCGGCTTTGCCTCTGCGGCTCTGAGCTCTGGCAGTCTCTGCGACGGGCTGAGATAATCTTATTTTCCGAATCAACTATTCAACGAGTCAACCAGTCAGCGGGTCTTAGGGGTGGGCGTGAGTATGGCGAATCAGCACGAACAGCGCACTCAAAGGCAACCATATCCACAGGACTTCCTGCAGGAGGAAAGGACCAAGTGCCGGAGTGAAGTATTGCCGGAACCTGATGACGGGGATTGCCACGATCGGATGCAGGTAGCGTGTGGTGCTGAACGGGGCAAGTAACGCCACGCCATGCGTTCCCACGAATAGATCGATCAGACCATGAGAGGCAGTTACGCAAAAAAATACCAGGAAGAGAGTGCGCCAGTGTTCTGAGGACCAGCGCCGCCTCACCGCGAGAGAGGTAGCGAGAAGACCCAATATCAGGGCAAAAAGGAAAGAGTGCGAGATCCCGCGCTCAGACCAGATAGGCGCGAGACTGATAGCGAACGATTTGTAAAGCAGCTTCGCGACAACTTTATCAAAATCGGGGCTGATCGAGCAGACGATAGAAAGCAGCGTGACGCGAACTCCGGCCTTGCGGCCAAGAAGCGCGGCCGGAAGGGCAGCTCCAATAAAGGCGTGTGTGATAGGTGACGGCACTATGTCCGCTTAACCGGAAGCAAAGCGTTGCTAACCCATTGGAATCGTCATCTAGGAGGTTCTGCCTTTTGCGATAATCTTGTATACTTCCTTTCTGTGCATAATCCCCAGAATCATGATCTCTGTTTTACGTACCGTGAAAACTATCCTATAATCTCCAACGCGAAGTTTCCAGTATCCCTTCAGAGTTCTCCGCAACGGCTCTCCATACTCCTGCGGAGCCACCATCAGTCTCTCTTCAATCGCTCTTTTGATTCTTGCCAGGGCCTTTTTATCGAGCTTGGGTAAGTCTTCGCTTGCAACTGAGGGGTGGTACGCAATTGCGTAACTCACCTACCCCAGACCTCCTCATGCGAAAGGGGTTTCAACTGTTTCAGGGACAATTCCCTCCCACCGGCAAATCTCGCCAGTGCTAAGTCTTCGCGCAACTCTATAGCCTCCTTTACCAGATCCCTAACGACCATGGACATGGAAAGGCCTCGTTCTTTCGCCAGTTGACCTACCGCCCGGTACAGAGGTTCTTCCATTACCACATTAACCCTTGCGTTCTTGGTCGGCATTTATCCCTTCCTCCTTGCAGAACAAGTGTATCACTTATGTAACACCATGTCAAGGACACTGTGACTTGGAATTCAGCGTATCAATGGTGTTTATGGACTCGTAGCGGGCTCTTCTCTGTGCCCTCTGTGGGCTCTAGTGACCGGAGGGAACGGGTGTGAGACACGGTCTCTGAGCCGTTGGCCGTCAGCCGTTATCCCTTATCCGTCTTTTTCCCTCTCTCCGATTTTCTGAACCACCAGAGCAGCAGGCCGAGCATCCCCAGCGCCGGCAAGTAAAAGATAAAACCGCCGGAGTGGTGCAGGAAACTGTCGGTTATGAACTTTGTGTCCACGTAGATGGCGAGCAGGCTCAACGTCACTATCCTTACGCCGTTCTTGAAAATGGTGAAGGGCACCATAGCGACGATCAGGATGAGCTTCCTCCACCCCGTGCGAAGGAACAGATGCCCTGCAAGAACCCCTGTAATAATCAGTGCTATACTCGACCGGATACCGCTGCATTCCTTTGCCACCTGAATCGTAATATTCGGCAGCCTGTAAATAAACCCATTCCTGATGTAGTCGGTGCCCGTGAGCTGGAAGAGCCATTCGGTCACTTCTGTCGATGCCACCTGCAGGATATAGATAAACCAATCCAGCAGGAACTGGGGGATGGGGATTGCAAAAAGCAGGAACAGCAAGGGGAATCGTGCGGTCTTGAAGGCGTCGGGGCCGAAAGCAAGCAGGAAGCCTCCCCACCAGAAAATGAGAGAACCCGTGGTCGCGAGCGAGGCGAAATCGTTCTGTCCCAGCCAGCCCCTTAGCCACAATGCGACTCCATAAACAAGCAGTCCGCCGGCCACCACAGCAAGTCCCGAAAGAGAATATCTGGCGCCCCGCAGGATCCTCTTCCGTTCCTCAAAGAGGAAGTATGCCGAAACGAACGGAATGAGCAGTATATGTGAGTAGTAGTCACTGTCGGCCGGGGCGCTCACGTTCACGAATTTTCCTACGGGACCATATCCCAGCACTCCGCCAATGCTGACGAGACCGCTCAGCGAACTATACGCAAGAAATCCCGCAATAACCGTGAAGAGTGAGAATATCGAGATCTGCAGATTCACGTGTGCCTCACGTGTCCACCTTCCCGAAAAACCATTCAAGGCCTTACTCATATAGCTGTGCACCTTGCCATTTCTATCATTTTGTCACCTGTGAGATGCCCGCCATACGCAGCTATCGACCAGGAATTCCATCAAAGCCCGACCACTGAACGGGCAGCAACCAGTCACCTAGTCAACCTATCAGCCGTATTTGCAATCAGCCAGTAATAAGTCAGCTAATCAGCGGCTCCATGATCGGAGTTAGTCAACAAAGTCAACAACGCCCCTCCGGTCGAAAACGGACCTACTGTTTCTCGTACAACCTGATGTCGATCCCCGTGAGGGAAATGTTCTCCCGATCAATGTAGTTCCTTTCGATTGCATGGATTATCGGCCGACTGTCCCATCCGTAGCCCGGGACGACGTCGTAGGCCAGGACCACCCAGAGACGGCTGAACCTTTCGTTTAGGGATTCGAGCATACGCTCGCTGGGATTTGAGGTCCAAGTCAATAAGGGACCCCCCAGGGGAGCCGGGTAGACTGATACCAAGGTATCTGGCCGACGATTCATTTTCTTATAGTAGTATTCGAAGGGGATTATGGCCGGCGGACCGTAAAAGAAAATCGCATCGCCCGCTTTCGCATTCTGTGCGATTAAACGTGCGGCAGACCTCCAGTCCTGCTTCTTATCGGGGTAATATACGTAAAAGACGGCATGGAGTGAAAGGATGAGCAGAATAGCCGTGCCCACCATATAAAGTCTCTTGGTTCTGAAAGACAACAGGCCGGCCCCAGCCAGAAGGACAAGTGCCGGTAGACAGAGGATCAGGTACCTCGATACAAAAGCTGGTTTGAAAATCGAAACGAGATAAAGGCTCAGTATTGGCACAAAGAACCAGCAAAGAAGCAGCCCATACCGCCACAGGAGTTGGCTCCGCTTCAGACGCACCAGTGATCCTGATCGCATATACGAAACTTAAGAAACAGGGGATGAAATAAGAAACAAATAACATTCTCTGCAGGAAATTGCCCTTTTCCGTGCCCGTGACACGTTTGAACAGACTATAGAGGTCCCGTAAAGAAGGCTTTGACACCCAACCCAGCGGATTAGATTGGTGCGTCAGCATAAAAACACCCAGCGGTGACGCTAAGGATGCCGTCACCATGGCACAGGCGAGCGCTCTTTTCCATCGGATTGTTCCGGGCGGCACAAAAACCAGCGAAATAAATTGGGCAACTAGTACGAAGAATCCGCAGAAATGGGCATACAAGACGAGTGCGTTTGTCAGCCCGAGTGCCAGGTAATACTTGTACTGCTGGCTCTCGATGGCGCGGATGAACAAGTACATGGAAAAGGTTACAAGCAGCAACACCAGTGTGTAACCCCGGGCTTCCTGGGCATACCTGATGAAAAAGGCATTAACGGCAAGGATGAGACCAGCCGCCAGACCAGTTCTGATGTCGAACAGGCGTACGCCGATCGCACAGGTCATGAACACCGCCCCAATTCCAAAGATTGCCGAGAGCGACCTAGCCGCAAATTCGCCGTCCCCAAACACCCCGGCCCATATCTTGAGCAGCACGTAGTACGGGCTGGCATTGGCCTCACTTTGGCAGATAAGCGCCCACAGGCGGGACCAGCTGAGCTCTGCAAAGGATACACTATAGACTTCATCCAGCCAGAATGATTTCGTGTCGAGGTAAAGAAAGGAAAAAAACGCGGCAACCAGGACCGGCACGATGACCAGGTAATGCAATCGGTCACTGTGCATTACTTCATCGTAGGACACCTCCTTCATGTTCGTGGTGGAATTGAATGTCATTACGCAATGATATGCGAGTTGCGACCGCGGAAATTAATCACTGTCCGGTGGAGTTTTTTTCCATGTCCATAACGAATTAAGAGAATAATTTAAGAGAGTTGCCACGATTATTCCTGTGAATGTCGAAAGAATATCGTAAAGTTGAAACACGTATGCCGATACGAGAAAAGTCAAATAATTCAAAATACCTGCTAAACCAGCGACCGCATGAAATCGGAATAACCTCTCGTGCAAAGGCAAACCGTTCCGGCGTTTACCGAATGTCCAGAAATCATTCATGAAGAAATTTGAAAGAATTGATAGTTCTATAGCAATAGGAGAAGCCAGAGCACCATAGACATTAAATACACGGGTCAACAAGACGTACACGCCCAGATTAACAAGAATCCCTGAAAAACCGACGACACAATATTTCATGAATTCTTCAGACTGACGAAACCTTATTTTGGCTATGTTCAGAACGAACTCAAACTGATCCCTCAAGGACAGTTTTGATTGGCCATGGAGTCTTTCAGGAAATACGATCGGAATCTCAATTACCCTTGCTCCGTTCCGAAGTAGTTCGAACAACAAAGATGATTGGAAAGAATATCCCCGGGTTGAAAGGAATCGTAAATTGCATTTCTTGATTAATTCGGCCTTTATGCATCTAAAACCGGATGTGCAGTCATGAATTCTCGGGAGGCCGCCTAAAAAGCGGACCATCCAGTTTCCTGCCAGGCTGATCATTCTTCGCCTGACTGAAAAAGACGGGGTTGCACCACCTGGCGCAAATCGTGAGCCTATCACTAAACTGAAACCATGATTAGCCATGACAATAAATAAAGGTATCAGGCCAGGGTCATGCTGCCCATCGGCATCCATTTCAAATATGAGATCAGGGGATAACTGCTGGATAGCGTGCTCCATTCCTCGCTTATACGCCTCACCCAATCCTTTCTTTTGTCCGGTAATTAAATCCAGGTTTGGAAACTGATTCATCAGTTCACGAACAACATCTTGAGTGCCATCTGGAGAATTATCATCAACAACGAGAACATGCAGACTATGTGATACTATTTTTTTTGTTTGCTCAAAAATGGATGGTATGACATGCTTCACATTTTCAGCTTCATTATAGGTTGGCAAAATTACACACGCTTTTGGTTTCATACCCGATTTGCCACTCCTGGCCTGTCCCGCATCATCCGCAAACGTCAACCCCTCGTCGGGAGGTCTTAGGGCCATTCATCGCGCTCTTTTCTAAATAAGTTGCGGAATAAAACGGCGGCACGATATCCATAATGTGCCATTACATATTTCGCACCGAAATACCAAAGCCATTCTTTCCACGTAAATGTCTGCTTTTTTCTTTTAACTTCCTTTGCCAATTCGGGATTTCTATCGTAAAAAGCCAACTGGAGGGACTTGTCTAACCATATCGATTCCGATTTTCTGCGAATATTTTCTGAGAGTTTATGTTTATCACATAGATACATTTTCATTTCTGAGATTGATATCCAAAAAAGTAAGTGCTTCCTCGGGTCTTTGTTATTTGTGACGGATTGACCGGTGACTTGATATGTCGCTAAGGACTCCGGAATATATGTGACTTCTGATATTAAGGAAAGCTCAGCCCAGAGCTGAACATCACCCAGCAGAAACTGATCACTTTGGTGGAGATAAGGATCTGCCTCAATTAATTGTTCGTACAGATTTCTTCTGACCATGACGGTGCAAGTCCATGGCCATGCTTCCTATTTTCTCGAACCCCATGATTTGTTCGATACTTAATTTCAGCGGGCGAGCGGTACCCATCGGAATATCTCACACTTCTTTTCAATTTTTTTGACCCGATATCATACACATCGCAGTCAGCAAAGACCAGCCCGCATTCCGGGTGGCTTTCAAGGTAAGCCACCTGCTTTTGGAGCTTATCCTCACGATGCCAATAATCATCCCCCTCGCAAAAGGCAATGTACTTTCCCCGGCAGGCCTTTATGGTGCGGTAGCTATTTTTCTTCATTCCGACATTTTTCTCTGACGTGAGCACTCGAATGATATCCGGGTACTTTTCTTGATACTCAAAAACAATCTTCCGTGTTCCGTCAGTCGAACAGTCCTCTCCGATCACCAGTTCAAAGGGGAAGTTCGTTTTCTGTTGTAAGACCGCTTCGATCGCCTGGGCGATGAAGGGCGCATGGTTGTACGTGATCATCTTGACGCTGACTAAAGGGTCGGCCATAGAAAAAATTCCTATGATACTAAAAAGGGTTCGAGGATTCTAGGGTTCAGGGGGTCTAGGATTTGTTTAAATTGCAGGACTCAAGAGATCAAGTGTTTGTTTTCCTGGTTGTCTTTCTTCCGTAGCCTTCTGCTATGTTAGATGGGACGGACACTGCAGCCCTTCTTACCTGAGATGTCAAGCCGTATGTTTCTTCTTTCGGAAATCCCTTTGTTATTCTGTATATCTCTAGACATAATTCGTAAGATCTTTGCCAAACCTTTAGGTCTTTATAATTCCTAAGCATTTCACTCGAATCCCTGAATCCTCGACCCCTAGAATCCTCGCTCTAATCAACAATCTCTTTTGAGATGCGTGCAGGTATACCCATGACTTGAACAGAACCCGGGACGTCCTTTGTCACAACAGCGCCGGCTCCGACAACAGAATTGCTGCCGACTGAAATTCCGTCTAATATAACGGCACTCATCCCGATAAAAGAGAGATCTCCAATTCTTGATTTACCGGCGATATTGACGCCAGGGGAGATGGTCACGTAGTCCCCGATTTGAACGTGGTGCCCGATCAAACAGCCGCGGTTTATGATGACGTGAGATCCAATCTTTGTGCCGGCTGCAATAACAGTACCCGGGCCGACAATGGTGCCCGTACCGAGCCGGGCGGTAGAGGAAACGTTTGCTGCCGGGTGAACAATCGTTGCAAATTCCAACCCTGAACCTGCTATTTGTTGAATGAAAAGCTTGCGTTTGGTGGTTCCCACTGCACACACAGCTTTGCACGAACCGCCCAAGCTAGCCACATCATCAACCCAAATCACCGGGAGGCCTAGGAGCTTCTCGCGACATCTATCGCGGCTGAGCCCCTCCACAAACCCTACAAGCTCATACCCTCCGATTCCGGAAATATAGTCTGCAATTTCCTCTGCAAATAAACCTGCTCCGAGAATAATCAATTTTTCTTTTCTGTTCTTTTCCATTACTGATGATCGCGAATAAAATTAGAGGCCGAGAAGCTGGCGGGCGTCTTCAGGGTTATAGGGGCTAAATCCAAGGCTTTGGGCAATAGACACTACCCTCTCTACCAGTTCACGGTTGGTTGCCAGCTTAGTTCTGTCCGTGTCATACCAGATGTTGTCTTCTAACCCAACCCTGGCACCGCCGCCCGAAAGTATACTCATGATATTCATTTTAAGCTGATCATTACCAACGCCCCCAACCGACCACACAGATTCTTCCGGTAATTCCCTGATCATCAAACCCAGATGAAGGGGATCGGCCTGGGCACATGCAATGTTACCAAGTATAAGATTGAAATAGCAGGGTAAGGTCAAAACGCCTCTCTTGGTCAGGTACTTGGCATAATTGATCATCCCGAGATCAAATACTTCAAGTTCCGGCCTTATTCCTTTTTCCAACATCATTTTCGCAAGCCGTTGAATAGTCTCTGGTGTATTTATGCTGGCTTGCTTATTGAAATTCAGGGAGCTAAGCGTCAGACTCGCGCAATCAGGCTTAGCATCGCCTTCCAGGTCAAGGCATTCAGAGCGCTTCGAAAATTCATTGTGATACCGACCTGATGTCGAAACGCACAAGATCAGATTTTTGTCCTTCTTTCTTATTCCTCTGATAATTTCAGCATAAATCTCTTTTTTGTGAGTCGGCTCGCCGGTGTCAGGTTCGCGGGCGTGAAGGTGCACCATGCTGACGCCGAGATCCGTCACGTCCAGAACTTCTTGCACTATTTCTGACGGGGTGATCGGAACATGAGGCGTCATTTCCCTGGTGGGAATCATGCCGGTGGGAGTAAAATTGAGAATGAATCTATTGTTTACCGTCACAGGCCCTTCAGACAATCCCTGCCCGCAAAAGATGCGCCCTGATCTGGCTTACCCTGCGGTCCCGACTTTGAAGAACGGCATCTTAGTCCAACCCGTTTGCCAGATCTCCATAAATGCAGCCAGTCGAAACAGCCGGCACAGACACAGATACACAACAATACCGGTGAGTAATCTGTGCGAGAAGCATAGCCAATGGCTGACCAACGGCAGCAACCCAACCGCGTATACCACCATCCCCATAATCGCCGATGAGATAAGATAGGGGGACAAGTCACGCAACTGCTCTCGGATCGGGTAACCAATCAGAACCCCAGTATAATAGCTGTTCAAATAATAGGAGATGATTGACGTCACAATCATGCCATAGATCATCGCGGATATGCCCCACCGCCAGGTTACAGCAATGTTGATGACGATCAGAACCTTCTTGATAATCTCCAGGCGCAGAAAAAGCTCGGACCGCCCCAACGCCTGCAATAAATTTAAGTTGATCACATGCAGCGGATACAGCAACCCCACAAAACAAAGCAACTGAAGGTAAGGTATGGATTGGGCCCATTTTTCGGTCAATAGCACCAACACCAATGGACGAGCGATTACCGCCAGGCCAACCATCATCGGGAAATTCACTAAAACGAGGGTGGTCAAAGCCTTCTTCAATCCTTTTTTCAAGCGAGCTGGGTCATCCTGGATGGTGGAGAATACAGGAAAAGTGACCCTGGCGACCATCCCCGACAACGTATTGCGAAGGAAGTTCCTGAAAGGTCTTGGCGCGTGTAAAAAAACCGAGATCAGTTGCCGAAAACAGCTTCCCGATGACCAACAGATAGATGTTGTTAAATATCTGGTTAAGTAATCCCGAAGCCAGCAATCGTGAGCCGAAACTGAACATCTCCCGCAGGGATTTGAGGCTGAAGATGAGTGCCGGCCGCCAGGCGTTCAAGAGCCACAGGAAAGCAGTCCGAAAAACAGCGCCGGATATCTGCTGGACAACCAAGGCTCCATACCCCAAAACCGGCAGTAGGCCAAGCTGACCCCGATGGTGCCGGACAAGTGCGCTGGCAATCAGGCTTACCTTGGTCTGGGTCTTGAAATTGATCTGTTTGCTAAGGATGGTGCTCTGGATCAGACCAAAGGAATTGATCACGATAGTCAGCGATAGTGCGCGGGTCAGGGGCGTCAGAATCGGCTGGCTGTAGAAAGCCAGCAATCCACGGAGCGACAAGGCACAACAGGCCTGCAGCCGCTAGCCCTACCCCGATATTAAAGTAAAAGATCGAGCAGGTGTCGGTTGGCGTAGCCTCACGTCTCTGAATCAGAGCGGCCCCGAACCCGCTGTCGAGGAATGTCTGCGCCACCGCGATGAATATCGCTCAGCATCCCGATCAGGCCGAACTGCTCAGGGAACAACAGCCGCGCCAGGATAATTCCGGTGACGAACCGCACACCCTGCAGCCCCGCCGCCTCGAGAAAACTCCAAGAGAGCGCATGGATTGTCTGCTGTCTGAGATTACTCGGCGTCATTCCCAATCGTCTAGCCTTCGTGAGGCTTCTCTCCTGGCTCCATGGTTCTGATGACCTTGGCAGGGATACCCACGACGGTCGAATACGGGGGCACGTCAGAGATCACCACGGCCCCAGCTCCGACTACCGACCACGCCCCGGCGCTCTTTCTGTCGATAATGACGGCCCCTGATCCAACGTAGCACCCCTCGCCCAACGTCACCCAACCTGATACATGGACACCGGGACCCAGAGTCGTAAAGTCTTCCAGCGCGGCGTTGTGACCGATAGTGCAATGCAGGTTAACGTGGACGTGATTGCCGATGCGAATCTGGTTAGTGAAGATACAGCCAGCCGTAATCACAATGCCTTCGCCCATAGTAACGCGCCGTGTGAGAACAGCCGAGGGGTGAATGATGTTGCCGAACCGCGCACCACAATCCTGGGAGCGTGCGACCAGTCTCTTGCGCACCACAGGGTCGCCTACCGCGCAAATAACCTCAACCTCTGACGCGTGCTCAGTAAGCCAATCGAACCCCCCCAAGATTGGCTTGTCATTGATGAGCGTGCCTGGCAGACCATACTGTGCCTCCACGAGGTAGCCAAGCACTTCGTAATCCTGCCCAGCATCTTCGCACGCCTCAAAAATATCGAGTACCTCACGGGCAAAACCGCCGGCACCAATTATAGCGAATCTACGCTTCATCGTCTTGACTCCACCTCAAGTATCATCGCCTCTCTAGCACGTACAATAACGGTCGGAGACGTAGCACCGACGGGGTCTCATTGCATCGTTCCCTCTCAGAGGTCTTGTAATCTATTCGCTCGCGCGCCTGTTTTTATGGGAACCCCAATATTGGCCCGCGAGGGGTTTCTCCCAGTCCCTTCTGCCATAGACGCTACCATCTGGAAACTTTAATATCGGGTAAACGCCGGGAAGACTGGCAATTTCCGTCTCTGGAAGCAACCACGGGCGGACATTGTCATTAAAGTAAACAATCACCGCGGGCCCTTCTCGAACGTCATGGACCATCATTGACAATTCCCGATTAAACGAAGCGTTGGCTAACAAGGAGGCGGAGAATATCTTTCTGGGGAGAAACTTTGATTCTCTCCCTGCCAAGAATCGAATGGCATCGGAGGCATTTGAGTATAGAGTGAACCCAGCAGGGAGCGAACGGACAAAGGCTATTGTCTCTGAACCTTTCCATTTTCTGGCCATGTACCCTCTTCCATCGCTTCTCAGTTCTCTGGTTGACGACACTGCCCGCAATCCATTTGCAAAGACTGACACAATTACTAGCCCTATTAAGGCATACGAGATCCATCGCTTGCTTCCTAATTTCATAAGGCTACAGATGAAAGAAACGAGAAACATACTGCCGAAGACATAGACCGGAGACAGAATCCGATAATTAAAAGGAGTCTCTGCATCGAAGAAAGAGACCGAAACAAGCAAAAAAACGAAATACGTGACGCAAAATGAAAGAAGGGTTATTTGAGCAAGCACTCCGACGTCTAACCTATCTATATTTTCAAAAGCATTCTTCGTAACTATTACGAATCCATAGAGGATCAGCCCAAACACAACGACCATCAATAACATAAGTGCTGTCAGCAGGAGAGGTCCATGTAACATTCCGAATTCGAAAGGCAGCCAAAAGTGGCACAGGGTGCGCAACGCCTGCTTCATTTTCTCGAAATCAATTGGATGAAAAACGAAGTGGCGATTTGCGATTGCATTTGAAACAAATATACTACGAATGAGCCAAGCAATTAACGGCGCGGACGCAATCGCGATCAGGATGGATGACTCCCTGATCCTTATTCTTAAAGGTTTCCTTTGAAGAAGAAGCGTTACGACAATCGGGGGAACGACTGCTAAGCCTACGTAGCGCATTATAAGCGACACACCGATAAGAAAGCTGCACAGCACCAAGAGCAACAAGTGGCGCGTCATTACGAATAACACCACAGCGACAAAAGCCGCGACGGTAAAGAAAATGAATGGTGCTTCAGACAAAGCCCACGTATGCACCTTGAGCATATCGACGGAGCAAATGAAGATCAGAACGGAGGCGATGGTTGAGAGGAAACTTCCACCCGCAATGAGATAAGCGGCCAGGCCTACAAGAAAGGTGCTGGCAGCAAACAGGACGGCATGAAGCAAGCGCGCCCTTTGCAGTTGATCCCCATTTAGGCGGCCAACTAGAGCGAGTAAAAGCGGATAGCCAGGCGGCCAGTGCGTCATCGGCTCACCGTCTATTTGAAACCTATCTCCTTTCAGAAAAGCCTCGGTTGCTCCTGGCTCGCCCCGTATTCGGAACCCATCTCCTTTTAGAATGCTCTCCGACACACCAAGATAGACCGTGGAATCAGGGTCAACCCCGATTCCATAAGGGGTCGTCCACAACAAGAGGCAAAAAGCCAAGACGGCGGCGAGCGCCAGACAGATCCACAGCGCAGGCCGCTTGATATGGCATTCACATATGGGGTGCATTGCTTCTGCTACCGTGCTGCCTTCCCAAGCACCGCCCTTAGTTGTTCTCGTCATTGCGGGAGAGAAAAATCTTGGAGACACGCCTGGAGTCTATTGCCGACCTTTTAGCGGCTGTCCTTTCCCTGCTGAAGAGACATAATAATCTCACAAATAGCCTCAACATCAGATAATTCCAGGCTGTCGTAGATCGGCAGCGTCAATATGCGAGTCGGCAGCACGACGGGCAACAGTCAGAGGATCGTTGACTGACACATGACGATAGCATGGGTAATCGCAGATTAACGGATAGAAATAACGACGGGCATGTACGTTCCATTGTTTGAGTTTTTCATACAATGCGTCGCGGCTCATCCCAAATTCCTTTTCATCCACCTCGATCGGCATGTATGCATGGTTGTGTTTTATAGTTAGGAGATAGAGCCGGCACGAGACGAATGCCGGGGATTTCCTTGAGGCGATGTCGATATAAGTCAGTGATCTTTGCGCGCTTCTGTATTATTTCGTCAAGGTATTTTAGAACCTGAATCCCCATCAGGGCTTGCATTTCATTCATTTTGGCATTTGTGCCGGGCATGACTACCTCAACCTCATTTTTGAAACCGAAGTTCTTCAGATAATCAAATATGCCCTTCAGTCCTGCCTCTCGAAAAATTAACATTCCGCCCTCTAAGGAGTGGAACGACTTGGTGGCGTGGAAGCTGAACATGCTCAGATCGCCAAAGTGGGCGATGGACTTGTTGCCGACTTTGACGCCGAAAGCGTGCGCGGCATCGTAGATGAGTTTCAAATTGTGCCGCCGTGCAATGTCGGCTAATACATTGAGTTTGCAAGGATGGCCGTAAACGTGAACTGCCAGGATAGCTGTTGTCCAGGGGGTGATTGCAGCCTCAACTTTTTCAGGGTCAAGGGTGTAATAGTCGGGTTCGATGTCCACGAAGACGGGCCTGATCTTGTTCCAGAATAAGGCGTGGGTTGTCGCCACAAATGTAAACGGAGTGGTGATAACCTCTCCTGAGATTCCCATCCCCTGCAAGGCTATCTGAAGGGCCAACGTCCCATTATTGAAAAGACAGAGATTGTCAGTTTCAAAGAAGTTGCACAGTTCTTGAGTAAAACGTTGGAGGATTGGCCCATTGTTTGTCAACCATCGGCTCTCCCAGATTTCTTCAAGTCCCTTGCTGAAACTCCTCCAACGGCGGCAAAAAAGGCCTGGTCACATAAATAGGTTTCTCAAAAGGTTTTATCATAAGTCTCCTTCAATAAGGATTCCCTTACCAAACAATCGACTACAAATCGTTGTCGAATCTTCCTATCAAAACTTACGTAGGAGACAGGTCGGTCGCGACCCCAACGTTCCTTGATTGAACTTCCCCATCAATGTCATGCGGGGCCTGGGTGCGGGGGCCAAGTACGATACTCAAATTCACCCTCGTCAGACACAAAAAGTTTAGCCAACCGTTATCCCCTTCCCGGAAGTAGGTCATGAGGTCGGAAGCGAGGCCTCCGCCCCTGTTCCTCCCCCCTAGTAAAGTTACCTTTTGAATGACGGCGGGAACTTCAACCACGGACCTTGGTCAAAGGATGTTTGAGTATCCGCTTAATATTTCTAGCATGTTTGATCATCGAAGCATAACAAAGTGAAACCTTCTTAAGTTTATACTTCGTTGCCAATAACCACATCAGTCTGTAGTGCAGCTTAACATATCTATAAAATTCCTTATCAGATGAGCTTACAAGATTATACTTACAAGCCTGGGCCACATCCAAATACGCAGTGTTTTGCAGTATCAGGCCGTAATACATTAGGGAATTCACACTCTCCATTGCCACTTGCTTTAATAATTCCAAGTCATCTGCGTCAAAGTAGTCATGTCTTGAGTGAAACTGTGATTGGTACGTATAATCTCTCGCAAGACGAAGTGTGAGTTCAGCCTTGCTTAACTTGCCAGTCTCAGATTGTATGTGGTGTCTGTAGCTTGCCATCGGTTCTGATATCCCAATGACATCCGTATAATTACCCACTCGGAAAAAAGAAATCGTCGTCGGCAATATGTCCAGCTTCTGGACGATAACTGCAATATTCGAATATCTCTTTATGCGTTACCACCCCTGGGCACCTATGTATGTGCGGCATCTGCAATGGATGCCCGTAAATAGTTTTTTCTATATTCCTTTCCCGATAGCAATACCGGTTCTATGGAATATGGCCCTTTCGCAGTCCTGAAAACATTTCCGTTTTCATCAATATAGTCGCATGCAGCGTAAACGTGCTTAACGTTTGGATATTTGCGCAGTGCGCTTTCGACAGAACGTAAGAATAAAGGATGCAGCAGATCATCTTGATGTAAGATCGAAATGTATTCCCCCTTAGATATCTGGATTGCCCTCATCCAAGCCTTGACAAAGCCCGATGGGCCGTCGGGATTTTTGTAGATAGTTATCTTACCTTCGAACACATCTGAATTACATATATCTAGGGTGCCGTCCGTCGAACCGTCATCTGATACTACTACCTCATCCGCCTTCCTAATTTGATTACATGCAGACATGAGGGTATCATACAAATATTTTCCACCATTATGCGTGGGGATTACGATCGTGAATTTCATTGCAGAAAGAGTGCCCCTAGCCTGACTAATCCCCAAACGGGCGTGGCCGTACACGCCCACTTGCCCACGAGGCGCCTCCCTTCGGGCGGACCATGCATCATAGATGAGGCCTCATGTCCATCTTTTGAATTCCAATGACCTGCTCTCGCCAAGTCTCAGACTCTCCTTAAGCAGCTTTTTCATCCGCCACGACTCCAAAGTGACAGTCAAGCGCCTTCGCAGGATGCCTTTCCCTTACGCCATGTACCACCCATCAGATGGACCCCGAATGCTCCAAAACGGTGCCAATTGGTGGAATCGCATACATTTTCCGGAAAGAGGACTTTTACCTGCTTGGCAGCATCCGGATACTCTGCCAACGTCCTGGAAACTAATCCCGGTCCGGTGGTGTTAGGAACATAATAGTCTTCACGAAACATTCGTGGAATCGATCTCATCATTGCGTCGTGCCCACTCGCGGGTCCTGTCTGCGCTTTTACGCAATTCTTAATGATCGCATGGAGAAACGGGTGTCCTGCCGCTGCCCCAAACGCATAGTTACCAATTTCCCAGTCCATCCCATACTCCCGGCGTAAAAATACATTTATCGTCAATTCTTCAAAAGGAAATACACAACCGAAGTCCAATAGATCCGCCAGACCAGACGCCAGGAACACGTCAAGGTCAAAGTAAAACCCGCCGAAGTGATAAACCGCCAAATACCGGAAGAAATCGTACCGCTGGATTGGAACGCGAAACGAATCGAATATGCTTCGATATTCCGGGAAATTTTTCATCAATGAATTCTTCAACTCGCTTATCATCGAAAAACAAGTATTCGAAATCAGGATTCAGTAGTCTTACATTCGCGACAGCGGCTTTCGAAAGCAAAGGCAAATCGAAGACTTTTATCCGTCTGGATGATACGCTTTGGAATTTTTGAATTCACGGGTGTGTAATCCCGTTAGAGATGACCCGAAATTTGCTTTGAGTTGGAAGCCTGGAGCTTCTCATAAGCTCTCTCGACCGATAGAAGCAGGGCGCTGGAACGGGCGGCATATTCCACCACCTCCGCGAAAAACCTCGGGGTACAACCATAAGGGGAAGGATTATCCGTCACGTCATGCGTGGCAAAGATGAGCCACCCTCGGCATGAATTATTGTAGTCAATCTGTCTTTTCACCTGATCTATATCGACTTTGTTTCTTTTATCAAGAAAGTACGCTTTAAGCAGATTCAGGTCAGTCATACCAATGTTAGGCATCTGTCCTCCACCCCTGCAACATATAAAATACTTTTCAAGCCTGGATTTGACAGCGGGTCTGGGTTCGCTTATCGGATATGCAAATGTTCTGAACTCTGTTCCGGGCAGAATTCCTTTGAGCGTTTCTCTATTCCTTACAACGGACCCCACGAATTCGCTTATGCTGGTTTGCCACGTATCCCAGTGATCAAATGTGTGGCAGCCAAGCTCATTGCCCTCATTCACTGCGCGCTGGAGGTCGCCCGAGGACGCGATGGTCCCTACTTCCGTTTGGGAGCCAAGCAGCCCGAGAGATACAAAGAAGGTAGCCGGTGCGCCATACGATTTGAGAATACCACCCGCTGTGGTGAACGCGGTTCTAGGCGCATCATCAAAGGTAAAGGATATGATCGGAATCGATGTTTCGATCGTGACCATCCGTCGACGGAACCGCTCCGCTACAGTGCGGCGATATTTCCCCACAATTCGCGAAAGCAGCTTATCGGGGTAAATCATTTCATTCTACTCCATGACTCAAGACCGTCGGCTATCGGCGCTTTCGCGTCCCTGCTGGGACGAAATTTCAATGATTGCGAATAATGTCAGCAACCACATATTGTTGAGCCCGTAAAATGACGCTTCTGTATAGTTATACAGAACAGCGGTGACAATAAAACAGAGCCGCAGGACAGCCGCAGGATAATCCACATTAAGGCATCTCCGGACCTTGAGCAACCCGGACAGCATGATTATCCCGATAAAGGCTACTCCGACATAGCCTAGGTTGAGATATTGTTCCAAATAACCATTATGTGCCTGGTTGATTCCGACCCCTACGTTTGCCCATAATATTGGCAGTCTATCACCTGCCCAGAAGCTCTGATAGCCAGTGCCCAGGATAGGATTCGTGTGGAACTCTTCGACTATCTTCCAAATAGACGTTCTACTTGTCAAAGTCGCATCACGCCCTAAGGCTCCAATAACAATATCGCTGATACCCAGTGTCGCATCCAGAACGAAATAAAGGGAAGCTGTTACCATCATCAAGGCTATAATCCTACCAGGATTCTGCGCCATAAATGTTGTACGACTTATGATAAGCAATCCCACCGCAACTACTAAACACGCCAACGACGTCGCGCTATGTGACATGTAAAGAAGCCAGGCAACCATTCCCACTAAGATAATATCATTAATGCTGGCCCGCTCTCTCACTTTGGAACCCTTTTTTTGGTTCAGCAGGAAATTCCAGGAAAAATAAATACCGGATATCAAGCAGATCATTCCTAGGGAATTCTTCTCGCCGCTAATACCACCCCATGACATCCCTCCCGGACTGTACTCCCTTCCCCAGGCGGGATAGTACTTAATAAACAGAACCGATATGGGTAACCACAGGAATGCAAGGCGCCTTAAAATCACTCCCAGCGCCTGATAGGGATGCTTTTCGGTCAGAATCACCAGGACCATGATCGGATTCCCTAATTCTTTGATCCATCTCTTGAGAGCGATAAACGAGTAGTCGGACCAGGCAATGCTGACGCCGCAATACAGGAAATACAACCAAATCCATTTATTTTGCGTGAGTACGGTGCCCCAATCGACTTTCCTTCTAGATAAAACAAAAACCCCGGCTATAATAAGCAAGAAAAAAGAGGCGGCGTTAACAGGGTTGCCCTCATCGCTCGTCGTAGCGCCTAAATTCAGTCCCGCTAAGCTCAGCCATCCCGCAACATATCGTGATCCGCAAAAAAACATCCACGCAAAAGGGATCCATATTGCATTGGAAGGACCCTCGTCCCCTTTTTTACGATCTTTCCAAAAGAGGTAGAGAATGAAAAGAACACAAATCAGGGTTGCAGGGTATTTCATCATACTTACAGGCTCGGGACGCCCCCTGCTTCCAATTTGTCCGGTTGCAAGAAGCACCCCATAATCTAAAAGAGCGGTTGCGGCATGTCTTCAGGAATGGTTCAAAAGGTAATTAAACTACCCACGATGACTAGGTAACATCACTGTGTGACTCGCAAGTTGGTTGGCACCGCAAGAAGTGTACCCCCTCCCGCTTGCAGAGGGTACGGGTAGGTGTAAGCCACATAACTATTTGTATGGTTCCCGCACGAGGTGGGCATGGTCGTTGTCCCGATGCAATAATCTTTGTCGCCGTTGCTGTGCGCCGTTGTTTTGATGTAATCGGCCATCGTTCCGACCTTCGTACCGCCAGCAGCATTTATAGTTACATTGGCACTCCCATCGCAGGCAGGACTACCACTTCCGGTGTAACACGCATCTTGGGGTCCATTGTTCCATACGTAAAGAGGGACTGATGGCTGTGCGGTTCCGAGGGCAACCCCTGGTCCTCGTCCCAGTTGGTCCAGGCAAGGCCAGCCATTGCTTTCAAGGTTCCCATCGTAGCTTCGTGTCGCGCCGCCTCCGTAGTTAAAATTTGATGGTCCCCAACAGTTCCCATAAAAAAAATTCGTATAATTATAAGCTGTAGTCGCACGAAAGAGCGAAGGCCATACTTTGTTGAGTGAATATCCTGTTACCTTGTTATTGTATATGACCCCCGTGCCACTGTCCTGAAACGCCATCCAGTAGAAAGCCGACCCCGCTGAACCGTCACATTGATTATTGTAAAACTCATATTTTATCCCACCGCCTCGACCTAACAGACCCCCCTCTCCTGTATGAGAATAAAGTGTTGGCGTCCCTACAATGGTACTGCGTCGCACCACGATTGAAGCTCCGGAGGCCATGTCATTAAAACCCTGAGGCGAACCAGTTTCCGTTATAAGAGAATCTTCAACGTAAAGCGCCTCATCGGACCCAAGATGAAGAGGAATAGACCATGCAAAGTCACCCCAATACGATTGTTGAGGAGTTAGCCCTGCTCCATCGTAGTACTCATGGTTTAATAGTCCCATCTGGTAAAAATAAATTGCATGACTCCCGACCAAATTCACATGGTCTACCAGCCCCCACGTAACACCTACGATAAGGAAAAATCTGGAGATATTAGTGTATGCAGAAAAATCCAACTTCACATGGTCGATACGCCAGCCCATGATAGGGTAGTCAGTGCCCAAATTGGAGGGGTTATACGCATAGGTAAATACGTTGATAATGCTGGTCACAGCACCGGGGTTTCCGGTGATTGCTAGGTCGTGGAGTCTCCACGATACCTTTTTTACCGTCGTCCCTGCGCTTGACGTTCCAGTTGTGAGCGCACTATCTGAGTCGGTATAAAAGTCGAAGGCTGCAACATTGCCCCACTGACAACCCGTGCAAGTACCGTTGCCGCTCATAGTGATCGTCAATGGGCAGGAAGTGGGTTGTCCCGCAGCATTGAGGGTACAATCCGGTCCTTTAATCGTGATGTTTTTGTTGGCCACGATCACCGGGCCAGCCCATGTCGGTGTACCGGCAGCTATAGATACCGTATCACCTGCCTGAGCATAATTGGTAACGCAGTCCTGAACATCAGCCTGTGTGTTTGTAAGGCTGGACTGACTTCCTGGATAGCAGGTTGTACCGACTCGCTGGCAAGCGGCCCACGTATTGGAGGTCACCAAAAGGCAGATACCAAGACAAATAAACACAAACGTCACCTTTGCTTTTTTCATTTCGATACTTCCAAAAGATTTCATGGATCACCCACGGTGGATAACCTTAGCAAAAAATGGACCAACCTTGCAACCTTTTTTTGGGAATCTAAATTGTGTCCGGTAGGGACGTCCCCTATCCTCCTGAAATTATTAATAGATGATACAACTAGCACGAACCGTGCGATCTATTTGAACCTCGGAAAACTTTTTTGCCGCCCCTGATCCACGTGTGTCAAAGCTAGCCGAAATCGGACAGGGGTGGGCGTTTTTGGTTAATTTCTAACGTGAATAGTTTTACCGCGACCTATCTGGGCAAAAATGCTATCCATTATCCTGGATGTCAGGATAATCTCTCTGTACGGTATCGGTGGTGGCGTGTCGATAGCAACCGACCGATAGAACGACTCCATCAGGAATTTCATGCCCGACTTCATATGAAAGTCATTCCTTAAGAAGCGATTCACGTTATTCATGGCATTTGCGGCATACTGTTTTGCGAAAACCATGGGGGGAACAAATGTGTCCAGATAGCTCGTATATTTCGCTCCCCTCAATTTGATGCATGTCTGATGGTTATGATCGACGATTAG
Source organism: uncultured delta proteobacterium (assembly GCA_963835605.1). Lineage (GTDB taxonomy): Bacteria > Desulfobacterota > Syntrophorhabdia > Syntrophorhabdales > WCHB1-27 > JADGQN01. The sequence goes on from CAWIHO010000022.1 coordinate 118,690, forward strand.
GCCATTACGGGGACCATAGACCCTGAACTGGTGGAGCGTTGGTCTCATCTGGGATGAGAAAGTAAAGTACGCTGTTGTGGAACCGTTGTCATCAATTATTACTCTTAGCTCATCGATGATCTCGGTTTCACCCAGCCCTCTCAATTGTGAACTTGTGTAACCGTGCGCGATTACGGTCGGATAATCAGCCGGCAGATATTCTGCAATCTTACAGATACCGTGACTGATTACGTTATGCAATAATTTACCCGGCAGTTTCCTTACCCAATGATCTTTGTCTCCCGTTAGCGCCTTCGCATATGTATCTCCGAAGTTATAACAGTAGTAACTTTCCATGTGAACCGGGCACCCCCCAAGTACCCCTCCCCTATTAACTCGCGCATTCGCCTCTCCGCATGGTTGAACGCAGCGTCATGGCCCACCGTGATCTTTAATTTCTTTTCAGTTGCAAGATTAATCAACCTTGTAGCTTCATCTGCGTTTAGGGTGAACGGTTTTTCTATATAAACGTGACAACCGTTTTCCAAACATAATGCACCCAATTGGAAATGACTTTGGGGCGGGGTTGTAATGTGGACGATATCAGGCCGAGTCGTCTCGATCATGCTTCTTGCATCCCTGAAATATGCTCCTATCTTAAATCTTTCATACAACTGCTTCGCCATCAATTCTTCTTGATCACAGACACCCACGACCTCACACCCTGCAATCCGTTGGATTTGGGCAGCATGTTCATCGGCTATCTTTCCGCAGCCAATTATTCCAATTTTGAGCACTATTTCTCTCTCCCCGCGTCCTTTTGATATTTAAAGTAGTGCATAGCGGCTTCCTCAAAGCCAATTTTCGGTTTCCACCCCAGCATTTTCTTCATTTTCTCGTTCGAATATCTGTTTCCCTTCCAATAGCTTGACCATCTCCTTCGATTGAACGCTGGCGGTAGTTGTCCCTGGGACCACCCGGAGTATTTTTCCCACAAATAGCACAGGGCATAACTCACTGCGCGAGGGATGTAGATCGATCTAAAATCTCCAACATTTTCCTTATACATCCTGAGAAATTTCCTGCTCGACGGAAGGTCATCATCCACAATATTGAAAATTTCTCCATCAACCCCCTCCCTTACGCCCGCCAACGTGATGGCGTCGGCACAGTTGTCGACATAGGATAAAGGAATTCTGTTGGAACCTCCTAAATGAAGAAAAATGCCAAAAGTCCCGATCCCTACCCTTCCCGTTATTCCTTTTTTGCCAGGTCCATACACAACGCCCAGTCTCATGATGACATAGGGCAGGTGGTATTTCTTCCCGTACTCCATTACCAATTCATCCTGCCTGACTTTGGCATAGCAATAGGCTTCCCCCGTCAAATGGGGCTGATCTTGCAAGGAACATGATTCGTCGAGTAATCCGCCCGGCGGTATTTTGGAATTTTCATATACAGTAAACGAACTGACGTTGACGAATCGCTTAAGAGTTTTTGTCTGCAACACTTCTTCAAGCAGATTCCGTGTCGTGATAACCGAGTTCAAGTAAGCATCAGGATACGACTTTTCTCCTGTCCCTGCAGCTAAATGATATATCACCGAGACACCTTCAACTACGCGTCTACAGTCGTCACGTGACTGCAAATTTCCCTTTACGACCTCGACCTTGGCGCCAGCATGGGTTGCGATGCTTCTTTCAAGCGCACACAGGTTGCTCGACGGCCTCACAAGGCACCTCAGATTCGTATACCCATAATTGAGTAACATCTCAACTACCCTTGACCCGATGAATCCACCTGATCCCGTTATCAGAATTCGGTCAGAATAATTGATTATTGGATCGCCTTCTGCCATAAGCCCTCGAACTCTAGACAATGCAACTTATCATGAATTTACTTCACTACGTATTTTTCTTTGACAACGTGTACCCGGACAAACGCAAGGATTCGCCCAACATGGTCAAAACATTTGATCAGGCATTTCATAAACGAGTGCTGGTTGGTGCAGAGCAAGAATGGCAGGGCCAGGTATACAGTGGGATGGCAACCAAAGATTTAAGATACGACCCAAAGTTTCGATTATAAGGAGTCTTCCCTCTTAACAGGGCTCGCCTCAGCATAAAGGATCTTTTACATCGCTCCGGGGGAACTACTTCGAATACGGGCGCCTCAGCACACCACGCAAATTGGCAACCTTGACCAATCATCCTCCTGAATAAATCCCTATCTTCCCCACCACTTGCAAACTCCGGCCTGAACATATTATCTCTACCATCAAACATATCCCGTTCTGAGAAGCACGTTTCCTGTTCGCGTATTAGTCCAATCAAGAATAGTCCCCGTCTTGTGGGACGGTCTTTCGTAGAACTTGCCTTTAATGATCCATTCAGGGGGCGTCGTTTCGTAGTGAGGCAAAACAGGCCCTAATACGCCGTCTGTCTTAAGCTCATAGTACGCCTTAAAGAGATTACGTAGCCAGCTCCGGGTGGGGAATTCGTCGTCATCTATGAATGCTACGAAATCGCCACGGGCGTTCTCCACTGCCCTGTTCCTGGCGAGGGCTATGCTTTGTTCTGGTTCCACGCAATACCTTATAGAAGTTCTCGATTGCCGGGACCAGGATTCGACGGTCTGTCGTGCAGATTCAGCTGCATCGTTATCCACGATGACAATTGAATATAGTT
>CAWIHO010000023.1:0-24640 GCA_963835605.1 uncultured delta proteobacterium
CTTTTTTTGGGCTTCAGTTTTTCAATGCTGGGTTTATAAATGATGATATTTGCATCATCTTTTCCCCAGGGCGCAAAGTAGTTCTCCGGTTTTTTCTCCAGGTAGGGCAAGGGGGCCCTCAGATTTTTATACGTGTACGGGTCCTGGCTGATACCCAACTCCCGGCCCGCAGGGACCGTAAATTTCATTGTAGGGTCGATAAAATACTCTTTCATGATGGCCTCGGGCTTGTTCATAGGGGCCATCATATTTGTCTTTACCATCAAATAATACGTATTCCAAATGCTCGGCATCACATGAAAACCATTCCTTGGCCAGTACGGAAAATGGGCTAAATCAGCGACTTCAGGTTGTAACCCTATATACTTTTTGTCCGTGACCACCTTTTCCCGCGCCAGCTTCTGATTGTCGCTTACCCAACGACTGGCCTTGATGAATCCCTTGACAACTTTTTGTGTTGTTTCGGGATAATCATTTGAAACTTTCGGCTGGCGACAATTCCGCTGATGGCGGTGTACTCCATGACCGCTGACACATCCCATAATACTCTCCCTTGCTTGTTAAATTCCTGCAAAGCTTCAAACGGCGGGTGAGGAAACGCTGCATCAACTTGCTTTTGCATTAAAACGCCTCCCTGCTGTGGCCACGGGACCAAAGTTATCTTGAGGTCCGACTTATTAATACCGTATTTTTCGCAGGCGACGGTCAAGAAGAGGTCCTCGGGCGTCCCCCTTGTGTGAAGGGTGACGACTTTCCCTTCAGATCCTTAAAACTCTTTATATTCGAATCGGGACGAACCGTAAGCATGAACATCGGATACTCTTGGTTGCAATCCCATCGGACGCCAGGTAATACAGAGGCAACCCTCTCCCGGCAGCGAGTATCATGGGCACGTAGCCGAAGCCCCCGAAGTCCAACGAACCAGCTGTGAGGGCCTCGACTATCGCCGGACCGCCTTGGAACATATTGACCTCCACGTCCAGCCCCTCTGCTTTCCATGCCCCGATATAATCCGCATAAAGCCCGGTCACACCGACGCCTGGAAGAGCGCCTAGCCTGATTTTCCGTTGAAGCTTTTCCGCCGCAATAGCGTCTGAGATGACTGTCACCGTCAACAAACAGATCACGAGGATGCCATTGATAAGAAACTTTTTCATGATGCCCCCCTTCAATGAAATAGATTCGGATTCCGCAGATCGCCCATTTCCTGAGCGGCCCGTTCGCGACTTAGCCCCGTGGATATAGGGCCTGTCTGCCAAACCTCGTTGAGCATTTCCTCATTGCCGTCCCTATTTGTAGCTTATCATCATGGGTAGCGGAGTCCTCAACCTGATCGCGCCCTTGATCGGACAGGCCAGTACACAGCTGGCATCGTGCCAGCACTCCTCGGGATATGCTATGACGGGCACGTACCTTTCTTTGACCCGTAAAAGACATCTCCTTCGCATATCTCAACGCACTTACCGCAACCATTGCAGTGCTTCTTATCGATCACAGGTGGCATCTCTTACCTCCTTTCGGCTCGTTTTCATCAGCCATAATGTCATGCAAACTCTCAAGCCTTTTCCTTCCAGTGGAGAACCACTTTACCGTTCGCCTTTTTAATGTCAGGGCCTTATCGAGCAACGGGTTAGTAAAGGGATAGTCGGGTCTGTTATGTTTTGCCCGCGTTTCCTTTCTTTCCTTTGCAGAGAGCATGACCATCTCGCCGACATCCAGCAGGCTCAGAACCTCGAGGCAGCGTCCAAGCTCGTGCCCGTTCCTGGCTACCAGGGTATTGTTCACCTTTTCCTTCAATCTGCCCAGGTTCCTCAGCCCTTGCTCCATCAGACCCTCGGACCTGACCAGCCCGGCGTATTCAGACATGACCTGCTGCAGGGCTATGTTGCTCTCCCGCCAGGTGGCGCCTTCCCCGCGGTTCAAGATCGCCTCAAGCATCGCCACCTTTTCATTGACTTTGCTTTTTCCCCTTTCAAGTCGCCGAAGCTGGCTGCTTTCGCATACCTCGCCGCATTTTCTCCCGCAATCCAGCCCCAGATTACCGCGTTGGCCATGGCGCCGTGGTACTCATCGCCAGCAGAAAGAGTCCCTTCAGAGAAGTCTCTCCGTCAGCGTTGAACCGCACCCCGCCTTTGACGCCAATCTCGTAGGTGCGGAATTCAACGGGGTTCTTGCTCACGTCTATGCCCGTCCTCGGCCATATGAGTCCAGGAGCCCCTGGTTGCCCTCGTTCCTGAGCCAGTAAAGCATGTACTCGATGTCCTCTTTCGAAGCCCCGCGGCAATCCATATAGACAGGCCCTCTTCCGGATTGCATATATTCGTCAAAAACGGCGGTCCATATATCGGACGTGATGTCGCCATACACCCTGTCCGGCTTGGTGATGAAGGGCCTATCGGCTTGCCGTCAGGTCCGGTCAAAACACCGATCCACGTGGCCTTGCCTGCCCGGCTAAAATACTTGGGGCCCGCCCACTGACCCGTAAACTCCATGTCGGTCAGCTCGCCGCCAGCCCGGTACAGCATGGCCCGGCCGTCTCCCGTCAGCACCGGGTTCAAGGGCACGTTAAACATCCAGCCCGGTGTCGGAGCTGGGGTAGAGCCTGGCACAGAAACCCGTCCCCAGGAAGACAGCCTTGGCATCGAAACTATCAATTGGTCATCCCACGTGTCAAAGCCGAGCGCGCCGACCACCCGGTCCCTTTTTGAGCAGGTCAAAGACAGTAACCCGGTTCTTGATCCGGGCGCCCCTTTTTAAGGTTGTTCGGTCAGAACCTGCTTCTGGTTGCCGCCGGCATATTTTAAAAATATGCGCGGGCGCCCGGGAAAGGCATGACCGGCAAATTCCCACTTCCCCTTATACTTCATGGGTATTCCCCAGCTGTCCCAGAGCTTCACCATCTCAAAGGACCTTTCCAGCCATATGTTTGCCAGGTCCGGCCTTCTTCCCCCTGCCGGCTGGTACAGTACTCTTGATGATGGGCTTAGTGTCCGGGCCGTGAAACTCAGGGATGTAGCACTCAAAGTGGTCGTTCCCGCCGACCCGCAGCCGCTGCGCTTAGTGTTGCCCTTTTCAGCCACAACCACCCTGGCGCCAAGTTCCCCTGCGCGTATGGCCGCCATTAGTCCGGCCGGTCCACCCCCTATCACCAGAAGGTCTGTCCTCACTACCTGTTTTGGTATCGACGCCATGTGCACCCCCTCATATTTGTGTAGCGTGCAATAGACTGTCTCCGACTCGCTTTATTCACCTGGGCCGGAGCTTTGCAAAGCAATATGAAAAGAAGACAACTCTTACCATCCCGGCGTCCGCTCTGCCTGCTAAACGTGGAGCCTGACCTTTTACCCCGCAACACTCAGATGCTACGCAACGCAATTTTCTTCGTCAAGAGAATTGACAAACCTGTTTTTTTGCTTGACATGAAAACGCTTCTCTTACTACGCTTGACGTATGGGGGGCAGTCGACTGACCGAAAGATGGATCGAGACAGACGTGCTCTGCATCGGTGGCGGAATAGCTGGCCTCATGGCAGCCATCCGCGCAGCAGAGTGCGGGAGCAAGGTAGTCATTGCGGAAAAGTCGAACATCCTGTATAGTGGCTCAGGGGGCACGGGGAATGATCACTTCCAATGCTACATCCCTGAGATCCATGGTCCTGACATCGAACCCGTCATGGATGAATTCAACGGGGACAATCGGGCGGCTTGAGACCCCGCTCGTTCATACGGACCTGGCTGGCTCGGTCCTACAGATGTCAAACTATGGGACAGCTGGGGCATCCCCATGAAGTACAACGGCCGGTATGAGTTTGCGGGACATGGGTTTCCCGGCGAAATGCTCATGTACATCCACTATGCGGGGGCCAACCAGAAAAAAGTCATGACTGCTGAGGCTTTGAAACGTGGTGTGGAGATTCACAATCGCACCATGTGCTTTAACCTGCTGACCGAAGGAGGTAAGGTCTGCGGGGCCATTGGCGTCAATACGAGCGAGGAAGCCGTATATGTAATTAAGGCGAAGAGCATAATCATGAGTACCGGCTCCTGCATGCGGCTCTATCCGGCCTCATCGACCCCCGGTCGCATGTTCAATACGCGTCACGCTCCTACGGACGTGGGCGACGGGCGGGCGATGGCTTACCGCGCGGGTGCTGAGTCGGCGAGCATAGAGATACCTCTCATCAGGTGCGGCTCGAAGTACTGGGCGAAGGCGGGCAAGGCTACCTGGGCAGGGGTGCTCCGGGACCCGACGGGCAAGCCTGTTGGACCATTCGTTGATAAGCCTGACAATAAGTACGGGGACCCCGTGGCTGAAATCTACCAGGACATCTTCCTCGACTACAAGAAATCGGGCAAAGGTCCCGTTTACATGGATTGCGACGGCCTGTCCGACGAAGAACTCGAGTACATGCTCCACTGGCTCCGCAATGAGTCACACGTGCCCGTGCTCGATTACTTCCGGGAGGAGGGAATCGACATCAGGAGGAATCCCATAGAGTTTACTACTTACGAGTATGAGCTTTTTCCAAGGGGTGGAGTTCTTTACAACGAGCGAGCTGAGACGTCCATGGCCGGACTCTACGCTGCAGGAGACGAGTTTTTGGGTAATATATCAGGGGCCGCTGTATTCGGCTGGATAGCCGGAGAAAATGCGGCTCAATACGCGAACGCGTGTGATGACACCGATACGTGCTTGCTTGAGCCGAGGCTGGCCCAGAACAGAGACGTATTGAACGGCATGTTGAGCAGGGAGGGCGGCCCCGACTGGAGAGAGGCGAACACACTCCTCCAGCAGATCATGTGGGATTACGCAGGCCCGATCCGCTCTGAAACCTTCCTCGGTGCGGGCTTGGATGCTGTGCGCCGACTGAAGGAAGAAGCGCAGACTGAGATGATTGCCGGAAACTCGCACGATCTGATGCGCGCGTTGGAGGTGCTCAACCTCATCGATATCGGGGAACTCACATTCATCACTGCTCTCGAACGCAAGGAAACCCGAGGGAAGCATATCCGGGTTGACTATCCTTTTGCCAATCCGCTCCTCGAAAAGCTGCTGGTCGTGAAAAAGGTAGATGGTAAGCCCGCATTGGAATGGCGGAAGATGAGAAGTAGCTAATGCCACCAATCATCAATAAGGATAAATGCAAGCTCTGCGGCAAATGCGCCGATGCCTGTCCGAACGAGGTATTCTACGCGTCAGTAAGGGGAAGCGTTCCCGTTATCACTTATCCTGATGAGTGCTGGCATTGTAATGCGTGCGTGGTCGCCTGTCCGCATGAAGGGGCAATCAGGCTCAGGATCGCTCTTCCACTCATGTTAATGTACCAAAACAGAGCCCGGTAATTTTGCAAAGATAGCCATTGCTCTCAGCTGTACCTCTATAAGCTCGATCCCATCTCGTACCTGCTCCTTCTCCTTTCTGATGGCATGGATCACACACACTCGACCATGGAGAGGGAACCGTGAACTCCATGGCGGTGAGTTCCTCGTGGACGCGGCTGCCGATGAAGTAGTTGGCATATGTTCCTATGCCTTATCCTCAATTATGAATAGATCACAGAAAGCTTAGTATGTGGACCATGTTACCGCTTGTAATGAAGTGAAGAATGGTGGAGCCAGAAAATCGCGAGTAAGGAAGGACGAGAGATTACCGGTTGTCAAAAAACACTTACCTCTGTTCGTCTCTGCCCCCTTTCTTCACGCCACCGTGTATCTGACTTTCTTGTTGACACGTTTTTTGGTTAAATGTACTATTGCTTGGCACTGGAGGTGGTGGAATGAACGTACAGAAGAAGGTCCTTAACACAGACGTGCTTGTCATAGGCGGGGGTGTGGCAGGCTCCATGGCTGCTATTGCCGCCCGGGACACAGCACCGGTCGATGTCCTCGTAGTTGAAAAGGCGGCACTGGTGCGAAGCGGCGATGCGGGCGCCGGCAACGACCACTTCCTGGCCCATCTCAACAGTGGTCCGGAATGGGATACGGATGACGCAATGGCGGCTTATTACAGCCGCTTGTCGCAGGGGCTCGCGCCTGTCGAAGTTGCCAAGGTGCTCCATCTGAGCAGGATCAGCGAGATCATCGAGAAACTGGAATCCTACGGTATCCCGATCAAGGACCGAAAAACAGGACAGTTTATCAGGACAAAGTCCTTCGGCCAGCCCGGTCCCTACTATATTAATTTTAAAGGGAAGAACCTGAAGCCCGCGCTTGCAGAGCAAGTGAAGAAGCGCAACGTGCGGGTGATCAACCGGGTGAACGTCACGGGCCTTTTATCAGATGGGAAGAAGGTGTTCGGGGCAATGGGATTCAATGTAAGGAATGGTGAGTTTTACGAGGTTCGGGCAAAGGTAACGATCCTTGCCGTAGGTGACGCAGTAAGGCTCTGGCCGAATGTCTCGGGCCTTCCCTTCAATACCTGGATGAGCCCCTTCAACAATGGTGCGGGCTACGCCATGGCATTCAAAGTCGGGGCAGAGCTTGCCAACATGGAGATCGCTGCCGTCACCGTCGTACCCAAGGGCTTCAGCTCATCAGGCCTTAACGCTTTCACGGGCATGGGGTGCTACCTTGTGAACTCGGCCGGGGAGCGGTACATGCAAAAGTATCATCCTATGGGAGAGGGGGCGCCGAGGAATACGCTTGCGCTCGGCACCTATCGGGAATACAGTGAAGGCCGTGGTCCGTGTTACATCGACTGCCGCCACCTCTCGAAGGAGGCCCTGACCCACCTGACCGAGAACCTGCTCCCCATCGATAAAGATACGCTCGTCATCTTCCTCAACCAGAAGCATGTGCGTCTCGACCGGGATCTTGTCGAAATAGGGATCTCCGAGATGCAGGTGGCAGGTTTCACCGGCTCGGTGAGCGGGATTATCATTGACCGGACGGGTAAGACCACTGTGGATCGCCTTTATGCGGCCGGTGCCTGTACGGTGCCCTCCTTTGCCCTGTCTGGTGCTTTTGCCACAGGATACTCGGTCGGGGAGCAGGCAGCACGGGCTTGCAAGGGACTCACGCGCAAGGACTCGGGATGGGAGAAGCAGGTCGAAAAAGAAATGGCGCGTGTCTATGCGCCTTATGACCGATCGGAGGGCGTGAACTGCAAGCGTTTGGAGGATAGACTGCGCCAGATCATGTTCGATTACGCTGGATACGTCAAGAACGAGCGGGGCCTCAAGACCGGCTTGGAGAAATTGAAAGATCTCGAAAAGAGGATCGATCAGATAAAGGCCGAAAACTTCCACGAGCTGATGCGCGCTTTAGAGTTCCAGGATTTGCTCCTCGTCGGCAAGCTGGTTGTGACATCCGCGCTCGCGCGGAAGGAGAGCAGGATGGGTCTTTCCCATCTGCGTGCAGATTATCCCGATGAAAGCGACGCGGTTGCAAAGGACTCCACCATTATCAAGGCCGGCCGACAGGGGATGGAGGTCTCTTTCCGGCCTGGTGACAACAGTGCGGGGAGGGTTTGATATGCCGCCGGTGATCGACAAGACAAAGTGTAAAGGCTGCGCGAACTGTTATGCCAACTGCCCGGGGGATCTTTTCGTCTTCCATAAAAAGCAGAAGCTGCCGGAGTTGAAATATCCGGATGAGTGTTGGCATTGCGGTGTATGCCGCATGGATTGTCCCGAGAAAGCGATCAGTATCGTTTTCCCGCTGGAAATGCTTTAGACCCGGGAAGCGCATATACGAGTCGGTTCCGGCCTCTGGGCGGGGGCCGATCGGAAGTCTAAAGGGGGTAGTATGAAACGAGCCACGGTTATTGCGACAATCTTTGTCCTCACATTCAGCGTTTTTTCCTTTGCCGCGAGCTATCCGGCTAAGACCATAACCATTGTCTCCCCTTATCCACCGGGCGGCGGTAATGATATTGTCTGTAGGAGTCTGGACAACAAACTTTCGGCGATCCTCGGCCAGCCGGTTGTGATTATGAACAAGTCCGGCGGGGGCGGCGCGTTGGGCATCCAATCCGTTAAGATAGCGGCGCCGGATGGCTACACGATCCTGTCAACGCCCCCCGGTATAGTGATGCTGCCGCTCACCACAAAGGGGATGAGCTTCAGCTACAAGGATTTCATACCGGTGAATATCGCGGTGAGCGCGCCGAGCGTGATGGTGGTCAAGGCCGATTCGCCGTGGAATGGGCTGGAAGACGTCATAGCCGAGGCAAAGAAGAATCCCGGCAAGCTGAGCTATTCCGTCCCGGGCGTCGGCACCACCCACTTCTTCGCCGGTGAGTTTCTAAAAATGGTAACAGGCACCGATATCACCATGGTACCGATGGGTGGCGGCCCTCAGGCGATATCCGCGGTTCTCGGTGGGCATGTGAGCATGACATTTCCCGAATCCGGCGCGATCCTGAGTCAGGTTCAGGGAGGAACACTCAAGGCGCTTGTCGTGATGGCAAAAAAACGGCTCAAGGATTTCCCGAACGTACCCACGACGGCTGAAAAGGGCTATCCAAGACTGATTACCACGGCGTGGCACGGTTTCTTCGTACCCTTGAAAACGCCGCCTGCGATCGTGAAAAAATTATCCGATGCCTTCCAACAGGCGCTGGCCGATAAGGAAGTGGTCGCATCCCTCGAAAAGTTGGGTTGGGTGATAGAGGACATAGGGCCGCAAGAGGCAACGAAATTCCTGGCTGACGAAGACCAGAAATGGACTGAGGTGGCGAAGGCGGCCAAGGCGTTGGCACAATAACAGTTAGTCCATCATGGCTGCCGGTATGCGAAAGACGGACTTCATCACAGGTTTACTTCTCCTGGGTTTCGCCTTGGTGGTTGCCGAAGAGTCGTTGCGCCTCCCCTTCGGCACAATGCGCAGGCCGGGCGTTGCCTTCCTTCCCGTCCTCCTCTCGGCGTTGCTCGCGCTTCTTTCAATCGCTCTCATCGTCCAGGCGTGGAAAAGATGTGCCGCTGCGGATGGACCCGGCCTTCAACTGGGACTTTGGAAAAAGGTGGGAGCCAGCCTCGCGGCGCTCTTCGCTTTCGGCTTTATCTTCGAGTGGCTCGGCTATGTAATAAGCACGATCCTGCTCCTCGTCTTCCTGATGCGTGCAGTCGAACCGGTCAGGTGGTGGCTGGTGCTCGTGGTTGCCGTCTCCAGCTCTCTGATCACCTATATCGTTTTTTCCCTTCTCGGTACGCCCTTTCCGGCCGGTTTTCTCGGCATTTGATGGACGGTAGCGTGGAAATTCTCACACTAATCGGTTTAGGCTTTCGGGTCGCCCTCGAACCCATAAATCTCGCCTTCTGCTTTATCGGTGTCGTCCTCGGTACCCTGGTCGGTGTGCTTCCAGGGCTCGGCCCCGTGGCTGCTCTTTCGCTGCTCCTGCCGCTCACGTTCAAGATGGCTCCGGTCACGGGCATCATCATGCTGGCGGGAATCTTCTATGGGGCGATGTATGGTGGTTCTACCACGTCGATCTTGGTCAATATCCCCGGAGAGGCGGCCTCCATCGTCACATGCCTCGATGGGTACCAGATGGCAAGAAAGGGCCGGGCAGGAGCTGCCCTCGGTATCTCGGCCTTTGGGTCATTCATCGCAGGCACGCTCGGGGTTGTCGGCCTCATGTTCTTTGCGCCAGTGCTCGGAAGGGCTGCCCTCAGTTTCGGGCCGCCCGAGTTCTTCGCGCTCACCTTTCTGGGGCTAACGCTCGTCACCTATCTTTCACGAGGGAGCGTAACCAAGGCCCTGATCATGGCGATTCTCGGGCTCATCACAGGCACCATCGGGATGGACCCTGTGTCCGGTCTGCAGCGTTTCACATACGGAAGCTACACATTGATGGACGGAGTGGGCATTGTGCCGGTAGCAATGGGGATGTTCGGCATCGCAGAAGTACTAGACAATATCGCCTTCCCGGTCAGCACCAAGGTATCCACCACGAAGATCAAGGGCTTGCTGCCCAACCTGCAGGACTGGAAGGATAGTTTCTGGCCGATCATACGCGGCTCGGTTCTCGGGTTCTTCGTCGGTATCCTGCCCGGGCCAAGCTCGACGATCGCCGCCTTTTCGTCATATGCGGTCGAGAAGCGAACGTCGCGCCACCCCGAGCGCTTCGGTACCGGGACGATAGAAGGGGTAGCGGGCCCCGAGTCGGCGAACAATGCCGCCACTGCCGGCGCGTTTATACCGCTCCTTTCCCTTGGTATACCATCCAACATCACCATGGCCCTCTTCATGGGCGCACTCATGATACACGGGATTCAGCCAGGGCCCCAGTTTATCGGCAAGTATCCCGATCTCTTCTGGGGCATCATGACGAGCATGTATATCGGCAATGCCATGCTGCTGGCCCTCAACCTCCCGTTGATCGGGATATGGGTGCGCGTGCTCAAGATCCCTTACACGATTCTCTTCCCGCTTATCTTCCTCTTCTGCCTAATCGGCGTCTACAGCCTGAACAACAACGCGGTTGAGATATTTATCATGCTCGTCTTCGGGCTCTTCGGCTTTATTTTCAGGAAGGCCGGATTCGATGCTGCGCCTTTCCTCCTTGCGCTCGTGCTCGGCCCGATCATGGAGGGGTCGCTGCGCCAGGCGCTCATTATGTCTCACGGCGACGTGATGATTTTTTTCGTTCGGCCCATCTCGATCGTTCTTATTACGCTGGGTATCCTGTTTCTCATCACGCCACTGATACCCTCACTTAAAAAGAAGCGAGAACGACTCGCCGATGCAGAAGAGCAGTAGAATAAGGCCGCGCTGTTAGGTCAGCCGGTGGAATATTTGCCACGAGGATTTGCGAGTAGTGCCTAACCATTACGGCTTGAAATGCAGCGCAAGAAAAAGCAAATAAAGATTCAACACTACAGGAAGAATTTTTCGACTGACAGAAGTGCTGAGAACACCTAAGCAACTCCCTGCTGCTCTAGGGGTTGTAGTATTGCTTCATATCCGAGATCCCGTGCCCTCTTGGTAATATTGCGGAGCACCCGCTCCTTGTAGCGATTCTCGTAGTAGTCACTCCCCAGGTCTTTATACGACTGTCCGGTCGTCCACATGCGGTAGAATATGCGGGCAAGTTTATGCGCGGTGGCGGTAATCGCCTTGGGAGCGCCGAGGCGCGCACGGATACGCCGGTAAAACCCTCCGAGGCCGCTGGTGCTGTTGGCAAGGGACTGTGCTGCCATGCGGAAGGCGGCGGCCGCCCGGTTATTGGTCTTTCTCGTTTTGGTACTTATGACCTTTCCTCCGGTGATGCGGTTGTTGGGGCAGAGGCCGAGCCAGGAAACAAAGTGCTTTTCCGTCGGGAACTTTGCCGGGTCGAGGCCCACCTCGGAGACGATCTTCTGGACGGTAAGGGCGTCAAAGCCGGGTATCTGGGTGAAGTCGATACCGCTCACCCGGTAGAGCTCGGTCCTGAGGTCAACGAAAGACTGGTTACTTGACCAGCTTCTTCCCCTTCCGTTTCGGACGGGGAAGAGGGTTCTTGATAAGGTCGACCTTCGAGTCAAACGTGTGGAGGTAGCGCTCTATTTCCCGGTCACAGGCTTCTATCTGCCGATGGTAGAAGTCATAGAGCTCGACCGCCTGCTTGAGGGCGAAGAGATGTTCTTCCCGGTAGTCGCCTTCGAGAGCCTTGGCAATCTCTTCGGGCGTGCTCTTTACCCCCGGTGCCCTCATGAGGGCAAGCTTCTCACGGTCACGCTCCCCTGCGATGATGGCGCGGATGATCCGCATGCCCGTTACACTGTTAATGTCGGCGAGCACCTTATGCAGCTGGATATTCATCTGCGTCAGCGCTTTCTGCATGTGCTGGATGTGGGCAGCGGCGTAACGAATGAGGTTCTCCCTATGCCGCCAGTAGGAGCGCAGGACGCACATCTGGTCAGAGGGACGGAAGGAGCCGGAGAGCAGGCCGTAGGTGTGCAGACGCTGGACCCACTGGCAGTCGTCCACGTCGCTCTTGCGGCCGGGCACGTTCTTCACATGGCGGGCATTCACCAGGAATACCTCGAACCCGTACTGCTCCAGGATCTGGTGGGCAGGTATCCAGTAGACGCCCGTTGACTCCATGGCGACCGTGGTGATGCCACACGTTTTGAGCCATTGGGCCATGGCGTGGAGATCGGCCGTGAAACAGCCGAAGGAGCGTACCGGCTCCTCATCCCGGTCCTCCGGTACGGCGACCCAGTGCTCCTCCGAGCCGATATCGATGCCGGCTGCGTCCTTGTTGATGATCGGGAATGAACTGAAGCCAGACTTCTTCCGTGATGCACCCTTGTTCTTTTTCTTATGCTGCATTGCTCAACTCCTTAGGATGGTTTAGTACGTCCTGGCCCAGGTCGGTCTAATTCGAGAGTCCTCCTAAACGGGATCGCGTCACCAATGGGACAACCGAAAACGCCTGGAACCATGCTAGAACACGGGTACTCTGACACCAGTGTGAATGAGGTCTTAGCTGCCAGAACGTACTGCATACTATCCTATCGAGGAGGGCCTCTGCAAGATGGTTGCTTTCATGGGACGAGCCGGGAGCGTAGTCAACCGGCTGAGCTGCTATAAAGAATGAATATGGCTTGGATGTCTTAAAGTCACCATTACCAAGGCAAAGATTTGGTTGTCCCCTTACCAGTGCATACCCTTCTAACCTTTTCTCCTAGTTAAGAACCAAGAGGCGGTAGGAAATTTAATAATTTTAGGAGTGGCGTAACTGTGTCTCCATAAACGAACGAATCCAATGCAACCCTTTTTGGAAACGCGGTACTTTCAGCCGTAACCAAGCTCTAGAGGTCAAAAGAGGGGGTAACGGAAGAGCAGACGGTGGATTTAGGTTGACATCCAGGGAGGCCTCTTATAGTGTAAATATACGGGCGCTATCCTCACGGACAGCATCCCGCAGATAAAGAGATTCAGGCGCATCGTTCTCGAGCCTGATCCAGAGCAGGAGGGTGTGTTATGGGGTGGAGGGATTACAGACCGAGGCTTCTCGCGGCTTCGTTCGGCTGTCTATTGGTAGGGGCGTTGTTAGGTCCTGCCTGGGGTCAATCGGCGTACCCTACGAAACCGGTGAATATTCTGATCAGCTTTTCCCCAGGCGGCGTGGTGGATATTAGCACGAGGGCTCTTACAGCGAAAGCGGAGAAAATTCTCGGCCAACCCTTCGTCCTCTCGAATAACGGCGGGGGTGGCGGCGCTGTTGCGGCTGCGATCGTCTCGACGCAGAAACCGGACGGGTATAATCTCCTCTCCTGCACGTCCACCACGCTTATTAGGATTCCGCAGTACAGGACGGTTCCTTACAGCCTCGACGACTTCGTACCCATCATGCAACATGCGTCCACGGAAAGCGGGCTTGCCGTGAGGGCCGACTCTCCCTTCAAGACCCTGAAAGACCTCGTCGATTACGCGAGGAAAAATCCCGGGAAGGTCACCTACAGTACCCTGGGAATCGGTTCTCCTATGCACCTCTCTATGGAGTTTATTGCGAAGCAGGAAGGCATAACCTGGACACATGTGCCCTACCCCGGTAGCATGCCCTCGGTCACCGCGCTGCTCGGGGGCCACGTGACAGCCACCTCGGCAAGCACGGAATGGAAGCCATTCGTCCTGGATGGAACCCTCCGTTTGCTCGCCACCCATGGCTTAAAGCGGATGCAAACGTTTCCCAACGTACCGACGATGAAGGAACTCGGCTATGACTTTTACAATGACACGACTTTCGTGATTATGGCGCCCAAAGGCACCCCTATGCCGATCGTCAAGAAACTTGAAGATGCGTTCCACAAGGCGTTCAATGACCCGGACTACCACGCTGTTCTCGCCAGGATCGATCATGTACCCGCCTTCAGAAATTCGGAAGATACAATGAAGTTCCTGAAACATGCGTACGAGGTGAATGGCAAATGGATCGCCGAACTGAGGATACCGAAGGAGTCGGATCAGAAAAAATAGGCTGGGGAAAGGGGCATCATATTTCACCGGAGGCTTGCAGAGATGCTGTGCATGATACTCTGACAAACCTTGGCATTGGCAAGTGCTACATGGTGGGACACTCAATGGGTGGTGCGATCGCTATGCTTTATGCGCTCACTTACCCTGAGCTTCTGGATGGATTGATCCTTGTTGCTACAGGTGCCAAGCTGCGCGTCTTTCCCGAGATATTGCAGGGCGTCCTCGTGGACAAAGAGGGAACTGTACGCAAAATAGCAGAGTACGCTTTTTCGAAGAAAACTACGACGACAATCATAGAGTCAGGATTTAAAGAGATGATGAAGTGCCGAAAAGAAGTAATCTACAGCGACTTCTTCAGTTGTGAACAGTTCAATGTTATGGACCGACTCGGGAAAATTACTTTACCCACATTGATTATCTGCGGAGAGGACGATGTTTTGACCCCGATCAAGTATTCTGAATTTCTCCACCGCGAATTATCAAATTCTAAACTTGTACTGGTCCCTGATGCGGGCCACATTCTCATGATCGAAAAGCCCGATGCGGTGAACCGCGCGATCGAAGAGTTCGTGGTGAAAAATAGTGAGCAGTGAACAGAAATAATAACTTCTCACAGTTGAACGCGATTATCAGATAAGCAAGAGACAGTATCGGTTCTTATCGCGATAAAAACGTTGTGGTCTTGTGTAGGCGCATTGAGAATTTTGGCGATTAAGGAGGTGTGATGTTATGGAGAATTGGGAAAACAACAGATAGAAACCATTGAATCCGACGTGCTCTGTATAGGCGGCGGGATTGCGGGTCTCATGTCCGCAATCAGCGCGAGGGACGGCGGCGCAAGCGTCGTCATAGCGGAGAAAGGTAATGCGCTTTACAGCGGTCGCGGCCGCGCCGGCAACGACCATTTCTGGTGCTACATACCTGAAGTGCATGGGTCGGACATGGATTTATTCCTCAAAGAATGTCTCAAGGGGCCGAAACTGCGCATCATGCAGGCAGGCACGAGCATGAAGGTCATGAGAACTTTTCTCGAGAATTCATTCGAGGTCGTCAAGCTCTGGGACGGCTGGGGCATCCCGATGAAGCATGACGGGAAGTGGGAATTCTCCGGCCACTCTTTTCCTGGAGACATCTTTACTCATCTGAAATATAAAGGTCACTTGCAGAAAAAGGTTTTAACGAATAAGGCAATCGAGAAAGGCGCACGAATAGTCAACAGGGTAATGATCTTTGATCTTCTGCGCGACTCCGGCGGTGTGTGCGGAGCGCTGGGCGTGGACACCCGTCAGCAGAAGATGCTCATCTTCAAGGCAAAGAGTGTGATCGTTGCGACAGGAGTGGTCGAGCGACTTTATCCGTCGCCTGTACCCGGATGGATGGCAAGCACACCCGGATGCCTTTCCCTCACGGGTGATGGTCGAACGATGGCTTACAGGGCCGGAGCTACGCTCGTTGGTCCTGAAAGCCCGAAACGTCATATGGGTCCGCGTTATTTCGGCCGGTACGGACAGGCTACCTGGGTAGGAGTATTACGTGATCCGCACGGGAAACCGATCGGACCTTACGTGACAAAGCCTGACAGACGATATGGCGACATGACCATGGAGGCAAGAAGCACGATTCTCGAAGATTATCTCAAGTCAGGCAGAGGGCCAGTCTATATGGACTGTCGAGGCATATCCGAAGAAGATTACGCCTATATGATGGAAGCCTTTGTCCATGAAGGGCTCACGGCACTGATAAACTATATGAAAGAAGAAAAAGTTGATCTGCGCAGACATCCTGTTGAATTCGGCACGTACCACATCTACCCCGAAGCAAAAGTATGGATCAACGAGAAGGCAGAAACATCGGTGAAAGGGCTTTACGCGGCGGGCGACGAATCGATTGTGAGCATAGGACCTGCGGCCACCTACGGTTGGATCGCGGGCAAGAGCGCCGCGGTCTTTGCACGCTCGACCGATGGTTTCGGCAGCGCCTCCAATGCCGGTGTCGAAGAAAAATTCAGTATGGTAGAGGGCATGCTCAATCGTCAGCAAGGGCCTGACTGGAAAGAGACGAACATTGCGTTGCAGCAAATCATGCAGGATTATGTCGGGCTAGTTCGGACTGAGACACTCATGAGCGCTGGACTGAGTTATGTAAGACGGCTGAAAGAAAAAGCAAGATCCTCCATCGTCGCGCGGAACCGTTGGGAACTCACACGCGCACTTGAGACACTCAATTTACTTGACCTGGGAGAGCTTGTCTTTCTGGCGGCGAGAGAAAGGAAAGAAACGCGGGCTCTCCACAACAGGCCAGATTTCCCTCTAACGGATCCTGTGCTCGACGATAAAGCGATTTATGTGCGGCAGGTGGACGGAAAACCTGTCATGGAATGGAAAAAAGCAGAATGAACGTAAGGAGAGTGAAATGCCACCTACAATAGATGCGATCAAATGTATTCAATGCGGGGCATGCGGTGAAGTGTGCGCCGAGGATGTCTATTTCGGGACAGAGGCAGGGAAGCTGCCCCTGGTGACGTATCCTGAATTCTGTTTCCACTGCAACTGCTGTGTCGAGGAGTGCCCGGTTGACGCGATCAGCTTGAGGATTCCTCTGCCCGAAATGCTGCTGTACAAGAAAGAAGAAGAGAGCGCGTGAGAAGCGGTGTTGAGTGTTGGGTTTTAAGTGTTGAGTTAAAAAGAAAACAACGCATAGAGAAGAGATGCTAACGTGTAAATAGGGACTTGAAATGCTCTAGGGCCAGCGAACGTGCACACGGTTCGGCGGGCAACAACAAGGATATAGAAATAGAAAAATCGACAATACCCTGAATCGCAAAGACGATAACTATCGTCTCCCCATACCCGCCTTTGAGGTCATCTATGATTCGGTCGTTGTCTACGAGCGTATTGTCCACGTCGAATAAGAAGACAACATGCTTTTGTGATACCACGGTATAGCTCCCTTACCGGAATCTAGAGCACCGCGCAACGGGTGTCAACAGAACCTGCAGGGAATGATCATTCCCCTGAAGAAGGCTCTCTCATCGCAATCGGTGAGACGGTCTTACCCTGAGGTGCCGCTAGGATTTTGCCAAGCTGCTGATTAGCGGATTATTTTAAGATTACTTCTTTAATGCCGCTTTGACTGAGCACGAGTAGAGTAGACTACGGGCGCCGTGCGGCCTCTCAACCGTCGGTTGCCCCGTAGCCCCTCAACGAACCGGACGTACACCTTTCGCTATGTATCCGGCTCTCCGGAGATCACGGCAAAACTCAGCTCATCCGCTGAGAGCGTCTTTCTGCGCGATGGGGATAGGACCTATCGGTCCTTGCTCTGTGTACACAGAGTATTCCCCCGGCTTCGGACGACCTCGATCTCCTGTCCCCCTTCGCCCTGTGGACGGCTTTCCCGCCCGCAGACTACTCTACGGGGACTCCGCCCCGCGTCCGTCCTTCCCTGGTCACCACAGATAGCCTGTACGAATACAGGCAGACGGAATGCGGTTCCCATGTTCCCGTCCTCAACCCCCGGATGATTAGGTTTCTGCTTTACCCCTGGCGGCCCTGGAGAGAAGGATAAGAGGAATAACCTCCCCCCGGATACGGGTTTAATCGTACCTTCCAGATGAGACGGCAAAGCCCACCCGGATCGCACCGCATTGCCCTCCCGCGCCATCACACTACAAAGGGAGGTATTACATCAAGACAGAGGCTTCTGGCACAGATTCGATCGCCTCACCATACATCCTGCGGTAGCTCGGCCCGGAAGTGATGGCTCCCGTCCGCTACATTTTAGACCGCTCTGCTTATGACACCCTGCTTGTGGTACCAAGCACAGCTTTGCGGTCCCCTTCTGCCCGACTCCTCCAATCGGTGCAG
Source organism: uncultured delta proteobacterium (assembly GCA_963835605.1). Lineage (GTDB taxonomy): Bacteria > Desulfobacterota > Syntrophorhabdia > Syntrophorhabdales > WCHB1-27 > JADGQN01. Next base: position 17,771 of record CAWIHO010000023.1, read on the forward strand.
GACACATTATCGTGCCGGTCGAGAGCGAGCACGTGTTGCATCTATATAAAATGCACCACAGTCATGGCGCACATGCCGCTTGTAATGTTCAGCTATTCGGAACCGGAAGCGGCTGCGCATTTCAGGAAGCAAGGCTCGGCGGGTGTTCAGCGGAGGGGCTTTTTTATGTGGTGGGGGCTGGCCCATAAAGGCCTTGACAGGCTGCACGATCATGCTACCTGCCGGCCGCGTCTTTTTGCAGTTGCGCGTTGATTACCGCCCTCCTAGATAGTTCAGACAGTGCCGCTTGAAGTATCTTATATTCTATCCCTCCTGTGTCGGGGATAGGGACCCACTCAGGCTTGCTGAAACTGACAAAGTGCACGGGGAGGTTGTTCGCATCCTTCACTTTAAAACCATACTTCGCCGATGTGACCCTTCCGAGATCAAAGCCCCATGCCTCTTCAACACAATAGAAGCTTCGGCCTGCCTTGTCGTTAGCTTCCAGAAAAGCCTGGATTTCACGGTAGGCTTGGTTGCCTCGCTCCGGGGCGCTTATGACGGTCAGCTCCACCAGATCATGGGTACGGGTGACTGAGAGAACATCAAGGAATACCGTTGTGCCGTCTTCATCCTTGTCGACAAACAGAAGATCCTTTCTCTCAGAAAGCATAATAGGCATTAGTCCCCCTTTTTCAGTGAGTGTTGACCCTATGCGCTCTCTCTTTCTTATCAACGGTCCGTGTAACCCCTTTAGCGGGACCGAACGCGGGTTATTTGTGCTGGTTATTCTTCTCTGCCCATTGTACCTCTCTTGACGTTGCAGGTCGACTCTTTTCATAGACTGACCCCTACATTTTTCAGACGATCGTTTTTACCAGGACGTGGTCTGGATGGAAAATGGATCATCGATGGAACGAACCGCCCTTTCTTGCTCATCCGCTGTCGTACGCGCACTATGGCATTGCGAAGGTGACTCAGCTGCAAAAGACCCAATTAGCTACCGGCTTGGCAAATCATTTTCTCAATGCTTATATTTATAATGAGGACCCGCTAAAATTCGTACAAGGAGGAGAAATAAATGGCCGTCTCATTGAAACCGGTAACAAAGGCAAGTGAAAAGCTGAAGGAATTGCTGAATGCCGCTATTGCAAGGGAGATCCAGGTAAGCGTCCAGTACATGTGGCAGCACGTGCAGGTGATGGGGGTAAAGGGCGTTGCGGTAAAGGATCAGTTCAAACAAACGGCCATCGCGGAGATGAAGCACGCAGAGTCGATTGCGGAAAGGCTCTGGTATCTGGGAGGAACACCCACCACCAAGCCTGCGCCTATCAAGATCGGAGGTAGCCTTAAGGAGTTCCTTGAGCTGGATACGAAGGCGGAAGAGGAAGCTGTTGCTATGTACCGGAAGATCATCGCACGGGCTACCAAGGAAGGAGATACCACAACGGCTTTCATGTTCAAGGAGATCCTCGAAGACGAAGAAGAGCATCACGACCTTTTCACCACCATGCTGGAAGAGGTATGATGGTGGAGAGCATGCCCACGCATTAAGGCGAATGAGGAAGCATTCGTCTCCCGGATGACGGAGAAAGATAATGCACCGCGGGAAGGCAGTCGCTCATGCCCGGCCGCACGAAAGGGTAAACCCTCCCTTCGTGATGCCTCCACAGCTGAAGCCAGGCTGGACTATAAAAAAATTGAGTTCCTCTAATCACTTGAAGAGGCAACCTGGCTTGTAAGAATCTTTAGAGAATCAGGCATTCCTTACAATTGGCTGAGAATGCCGCCATAAATGCAAACAACGGAGGGTAACATGAAAAAGATGAGCAACTTGAAGATTGGGCTGGTATTGGGTATCAGCCTCACGCTCGCCCTTTTTGCGGCGGGCCCTGTTCTCGCCAAGGAGCTTCTTCCGATGAAGGTCTCCTACCTTCCCATCATGGATTGTCAGCAGCTCTACATCGCCTGGGAGAAAGGTTATTTCGAAGAAGAGGGTCTCAAGGTGGAAGGGCAGGTTGCTCAAGGAGGAGCAGTGAGTCAGACTCTGGTTGAGAGCGGGTCTGTAGATTTAGGTTGGACTGCGGTCTCTCCTCTCTCGCAGGCCCATGTGAAGGGTTTCGATTTTACCTTCATCTCTCCAGGCTCATTTGTCGATGCCACAAACCGAAAGACCGTTGGCATACTCGTGAAGAAGGATTCCCCCATGCAGTCGTTCAAAGACCTAGCGGGCAAGAAGATCGCCGTTAACGTCCTTCAGTCCATGAATCATCTTGCTGTCCTTGTCTTGGCGGACTTCTATGGCGTGGATGCCAAAACCTTGAACTTTGTGGAAATTCCTATGCCCAGCCAGGTCCCGGCCATTAAGGAGGGAGCTGTGGACGCTGCCCATGGTGCCGAGCCTTTTATTTCGGCTGGAGATACGGAAGGAATAACACGGCTGCTCGTCGCCGGCTACTATCCTCCCGAGATAGCCGACCGTATGATGGTCGCCAGCTGGTTTGCCAAGAAATCGTCTCTGGAGAAAAACAAGGAAAAAATGACAAGGTTCCTCAAAGCCATCACCAAGGCCACTGATTTTATCAACAAGAATCCGGATCAGATGCCCGCTGTCATCGCAAAGTATACAAAACTGGATGTAAACCTACTTCGAAGGGTTACACCACCGAGGTTCTATACAAACGTGAACAAGAAAGATATTCAGGTTTCCATCGACCAATGCGCCAAGTACGGTTTCATCAAGCAGGGGTTCGATGCCAAGGAGATTGTTGCGACTAATCTGGTTCCCCTGCAATAGGAAATGATTGACCGAATACTATTTTCCGATTGTTCTTGCGTCAAGCATATGGTTACATTTGGATGTCACTCTTACGAGGCATTATCTGCCGATATTGGCACCAAAAAACGACTGGTCAGTTCTGCCCCGTATCTTCAGTCATACAAAGCATTATAGAAAGCGCAACACCATTTTGCATATGGGTCATTTATTACCACTTGTAATGAAGAGTAAAATGATTGAGCCAGAAAGTGAAGAGTTCAGGAAGTTATTTTCTGGCGTCCGGACGGTCAATCCTTAGTGCGCCCAAACCCGGTTGTAGAGATCCTATTGAAGTGTTCTTGCAGCTATGATTTTGGTTCGTATACTTCAAAAAGCTTGATCAATGGTGGCTCCTTGGCAATACCAGCCACAGCCTGTTCTAACTTGGGAGCCGCAACTTTTTTGTAAGCCTCGTAATCCTCCTTGGACTCCCATAGTACCAGTCCCTGATACTCACCGACTGCATAATCGGCGAAGAACGTTACACCTTTGAATCCTTTGGCGGCTTTCAGAAGGGGAGCAAACTGATCAGCAATTTTCTCTCCCGCCGACCGCATCCCTGGCCCTAATTTCAGTATCACCTGTTCTGCATACATAGCTGATCCTCCTTATCTTTCATCTTAGATTCTGGAACGTTACAGAGGTGCTGTTACCATTGTGGTGCCTCCCACACCACGTGTCAAGGAATATTCGTACTGCATAATAATATGCAATTTGTCCTGGACAGGCGGGGATAGGCACGGAACAGGCATTCAAGTAAGGGCGTCACCTTGGCCTCTCGTTTGCAGGTAACAATAGATGCGTCATACATCATTTGAGGAGGTTCTCATGGAAAAGAGCGCATGGACGAGCTATGAGACCCGTGCCGAAGAGTTGCTGAGCGCCATGGGTAATCAAGAAGTAAAGCCAGACACGGGTGATCAAGAAGCAAAGCCTGAGAAGAAAAGATTCTATAAAATCCTTTTGCAAAACATCCTCGTGACATGCTGTTGTATTCTTGCCATAGCCGCCGCAGGCAAAGGCTTTCTTTACCTGGACAATGGAATTAGTACCGTTGAATCCGCAGTCGGATCAGCTGTCAAAGATCTCAATGCGTTCAAAGCAGAGGTAGCTGCAGCTAACACAAAAGAAGAGATTACAACGGCTACTGCCGAGATAGAGGACCTCAAGACAACCAACACACAGCTTCGGGCTGAAGTGGAGCAGCTCAGGGAAGCATTTGAAACGTCGAAGGCGAGGAATAACAACGTTGTTTCCGCGCAACAAAACGAGATGACAGCCAGGGTCAAAAAAACAACACCCATGAACAGCACGAAAGCAACTTCGCCCCCCTGGGATGGGTAGTCATTCCCCGCTTACTGGCCGTCTGAAGGTTATTGACATACTAATTGCCGAGCATTGGAACAAAAAAGGGGTTCTTTTGGATCAATCTTTGAGAAGAAGGAGAGTGACGTCATGAAAAAAGGAAGAAACATGGCCGAGATTCTTGGCAATGATGGCGGACTGGATGATAGGGAACTGTCGGATGGGGAGAAAGGACCAGCCGCAGAAAATGTTCGGAAGATAACATAGGCAATCGAGGATACGTGATCGCCAGCGGCCCTTCAGAAACCGGGGGTATGACTCCTAACCATTGTCATATATTTGGACTTGCTCTTCCCCAATAACTAGAAATAAGAGAAGATCATAGCTGGCCCTGTACCATTTTCGTCGTCGATCCCAAGTTTCTTTGACAGATCCTGAGACGTTCCGCCTGCACAGACCACCCATTGATCTGCAGAAAGCTTATAATGATCGTTGGGATAGTGTTCTTGTATAGCAGCTTCCAGCTTACGGTTGGGCGTTATTGTGGATAAAACGGCATAGACGCTCATCGTTTAACAATACCCCCTGTACATAGAAATGTCTATATCATTTGCGCAACCGAATAAAACCAATTGTTGTTTTTTGTTGTTCAACTGGTCTATCCCTTCGGATATGTGCCTCCCGGTATCGTCAATCATTGTCCCTTTTGTCTCGCGAGATCGCCTCTATGATTTTGTTGCGCAGATTGACATCACCTATACGCAATACAAGGGAGGTCCGTGAAGGAACGGCTTGATGGTGATTCGGTTCTGGTGGTTCACAGAGCTTTGCCGGAAACATTTGACATAATGCCTCTGCGTGAACGGGCGATGTGGAGTAGATATACAGGGTCATGCTGCGGTCATCCTCACGGCCACGAGAAAAAAGAGCAGTGTCTCTCCATGCATTGAGGGACACATACCATTTTTGAAATTCATCCTGCAGGCGATTAAGGTGTCCGGCCATTATTTGGTCTTCCGTCAGCTCCACTTTGTACCAGTTCATTTTCCCCTCTAGCTAGGTGATGAACTCTATCATAATCATTATTGACTACTGGGTATGCATGGTCCGTGTCATCAGCTTTGACCGGTTCGTGATGTTGAGCTTTCTGAAGATCCTGTTGAGATGCGCTTTTATGGTATGCGGTGAGAGGGCGAGCCTCCCTGCTATCTCATTGTTTCTCAGCCCCTGACAAACGCACTCGATGATCTCCTGTTCCCTGCCGGTGATGTGGCTGATCCTCCCCTTCTGTGAGATATTTCCGGCGTTGTTAAGCAAGGCCTTGACCGACCCGTTGTCGATCCAGATCTGCCCCTCGTTGATCGCCGTAAGGGCCTTCTTGAACAGGTCGAGCTCCGTATCAGGGGAGAGTATCCCGTGTATCCGGTACGCAAGGAGCGTGGCGCAGAGTTTCTCCGGTTCTATGCCGGTATCGATGAGGAGGACCTTTGCCTCGGGGTGCTGAGCAAGGAGATCCTGCCTGAGGGTCGTGATATCCACAAGGAGCACGTCAGGGGCAAACCCTTTGGTAGGAAAGCTCTCACTCGTGACCACGTGATCGTACCCGTTCTTCACCAGAAGCTGGTGGACGGCCTCTGCCACCAGGTGGTTACTGAGGTGGATCGCTATATTCATCCTTTTGTCCCTTTCCGAACTGGACGATGCGTTTCTAAAGGATTATCGGTCAAGGGACGCAAGAGGTAAGCAGGGGACCGAAGGTCAGCATTTTGGACAATGTTAAAATGTAACGATCACGACTTCGACGAACAGATGTTACTGGAAGAACATCTTTTGCGGGTTTTTTGAGCCAGCCTTTTTATGTCTGGCTTGTATTCTTAACCGTGTCAGCGATCCCTGTTGGACTCAGGGTCTTTGCGCCGCGCCCTTTGTTCCTCCCTTAAGGGCTTCCCTTATCGCTACTCCCAGTTTGTCCATGGGAAGGGGTTTGAAAACAACCCACCCGAAGCCGGCAGCCTCTATCTTGTGGGCCCAGGACCGGTTCGTGCGTCCCGTATAGAACAGGACCGGGAAACCGGGGCGGATGCGCCTGAATCGCGCGGCAAGCTCCAGTCCCGACAGCTGAGGCATCAAGGTCTCAAGGATAGCGAGGTTGAACGCGTCGGGCTCTTCTGAAAAAGTTCTCAAGGCCTTGAAGCTATCCGTCTCGCCTCGTACGCTGCACCCCAGGTGCTCGAGCATGGCGGTGGTGATGCTGTGTACATCCTTGTCGTCCTCCAGATACAAAATGTGTGGTCGCCGTCCGGAAGCCATGCTGGTGCTCCTTTTTGTTGGGGGTCTGGCAGTGACCCCTCGCCGCCGATGGGCGTCTCAGGATGCTATAGAGAAGCAGTACGGTACGTTGAGGTTATACTACGCCAGTGACCAGTGATCCTTTGCTTATCACAGGGCTTGCCCCTGCTCTTTGCCTACTCCCCCTCAGTGCTTCCTGTATCACGTCTGTCAGTTCCTTCCGGGTCGCCGGTTTGATGACAACCTTCCCACCGATGCAGGCAGCCTCCAGCTCTTCGGCCGAGGGTCCGTCAAAGTATCCCGTATAGAGCACGACCGGGAAACCGGGGCGGATGGCGCACATGCGCCGGGCAAGTTCCAGCCCTGTAACGTCAGCCATCCCGTGGTCAAGGAGGGCAAGGTCAAAGCGGTCGGGTTCTTCTGAAAACGTCCTCAACGCCTTGAGACTTTCCGTCTCAGCCCTCACGCTGTATCCCAGG
>CAWIHO010000024.1:0-94078 GCA_963835605.1 uncultured delta proteobacterium
TTGGTTGCTGGCACATTTTTGGAGGGAGAAACCGTCTTGATTACAGCGGGCTTTGATAAGCCCACGGTGGATACCTGAAGCTGCAATGGGTCTTACTGGCCGCCTGGGTGCGGGACTCTGGCGGGCGATCAATTCTATTTCTTTCTCGGGCGGGTAAAGGGTAAAGCCTTCTTGCACAGGCGACCTGCCTGGGAGACGAAGGTTAAAAGGGTGCTGAAGCTTTTCGACCAGTACCGGACCCTCGTCGTCCTCGGATTTCGTTTCATGTATGGCCTTCGCACGGTGACACCGTTTGCATTTGGTCTGAGCTGCATTAGCATAAGCCGTTCTTTATCCTCAATTTGATCGGAGCCTTCGCCTGGTCCTAGTGGTGGCGCTTGTCGGCTACCTTTTCGGGGCTGCGGCAAAGGCGGTCATTGTCGATGTGAAAAAGTATGAACATTGGATCATTCTTGGAATACTTTGGACCGGCGCGTTGGTCTATATCATCTATTTCCTCAAAAAAGGAAGATAGGCAGGATGAAGGGCGGGCCTTGAAATGGCCGGAACCTATGAAGTGACGAAGCTCCTGAGAAACTCCGGGTACCTCGCCTACAGTGTTATCGCGCATCCGGAATTGAGGGATTCCTGGTGATGATTTCTCCCATTTATAGTATTTGGTAAATTTATAAACGTGCACATGAGGAGGCTAGCATGGTAAATAGGGACCCTTATTCCGTTAATAACTTATGAAACTTCGTGACCACAAGGCCAACGAAAACAACGTGGTAGTACGGCATTGACGCGAAACCTTGGAACCGCACCTTGGAACCGAACATTGACCGCACCGATTTGAAGACATACATTGTATGTAAGAAATCAGGAGGATGGCATGAGAAGGATTCTTGTGGCTATAGACGGCTCTGAGTGTGCTTCCCGGGCGATCGAGTACTGCGGAAAGCAATTTTCAGGCTTGGCGGATTTATCCTTCACCCTTTTCCATGTGCTGCCGAATCTTCCACCCCGGTTTTGGGACGATGGCCACATTCTGAATCAGGAGGAGAGGGAAGCGCGACAACGAGTTATAAACAAATGGCTCGAAAACCAGAAACTGGCGACGGAACCGATGTTCCGCAACGCGATAGAGCTCCTCGAACAGAAAGGCATTCAACCTGAACGGATGGAAACCAAAACCATCTATGACTCCACGGACGTGGCAAAGAGCATTCTGGAAGAGGCCAGGGACGGCGGGTACCTCACGCTCGTGCTGGGCCGATGCGGTTTCGCGCGTGGGTGAAGTGTTTCTCGGAAGCACCACGAGCAGAATCATCAACCAGGGCGCAGGGCTAGCAATATGCGTGGTCGAGTAAGGACACTCGGAGGAGGTGGAGTCGTATCTCCGAGCATCGCTGTGACAAGAACCAGCCGACAGAATCTACTCTTTGGTTTTCTGGACAATGCAACGGCCATACCCCTTGCCGTGAGCGGTTTGCTCAGTCGCTTATCGCAGCAGTGGCCATGTTCGGAAGCAGTTTCACGGTTATTGTAAATGCGCTCCGCATCACGAGGATGAAGCAGGCAGTCCACGCGCCTGACCAGTGTCTCGAGGTTTCAGAGGCCGGTGCGAGTGGTGTTGCATGAAGAGAACCGGAGCGCCCACACGCGCATTCTTCTCGAATAAGAAGGGCAACTTTTTCTGCACGTGGTTCCGGCGGTCAAAGGAAAGAGGCCGCTTAGGAGGCCGAGCGGATTCTATTTAAGATGGAAGGACTACCGTTTGGACCATGCACTCCAGAGAGGCCTTCCATCTTGCCCCCGCAGTTTCAGCATCAGATCGCCCTTTACCACCTCACGGGCGATGATCATCGGCCTGCCCTCGATAACGACGCGCGACCCGGTCACCTCCACGGTGTCTCGCGGCTCATACTCTCACATCCTGATTGGCCACAAACCAGGAAGGACCCAGCATGACTGAAACCTCTTCCTTCGGTGTCACGACCATAAGTCTGATGCCGCGAGTCGAGACACTCACCGGGGTAACCTCGTCGACACTCGCTACCCTACCGGTGATCGTTTCCACCGTAGCCGGATTGTACAGTTTTGTGTAATGGCCGTCAGGTCCCCAGCCACCACTGGTTCCCCATGGCATCGGCTGAGCCATAGAGGATGGAACCATCGAGAGCCATGCAGCGACAGCCAGCGCAACCGGAAATAGCAATTTTTTCATCGTGTCCTCCTTCTGCCCTATCTGACCGGGCTCGTGGTTATGATAGAACCTAATGCTCCGCAACGATATAGCGAATGACGGGCTTTGAATGACCCTCGCCATCTATCTGGTGATCGCCGCGCTCATCCTTCCTGGTACCCCTTGATGCTCTTGGCCAGTCTGTCAAAGACCTCCCGGGACAGGTCCAGGTCCACCTTACCCGTGTCGGTCTTGACGCTGAGGCACACGCCGGGGCCTGGGATGGCAAAACAGTTTACTTCCGCCTCCTGATACGGCTCGCCCGTGAAGTCGAACGATAGATTTGCCATGACCTTGTATCCTCCCAAGGCGGATTTCAAAGGGTATTTTCCTGTGCCAGTCCCTTTTTCAAGAGTTCTTCCGCCTTCCTGCTCATCTCAGGGAGCTTCTCTACGATTGTCTCCCAGAGTACTTTATCATCGACGCCCACATGCCGATCGGCCTTGTGGTCCCACGTGCCGGTAATCGCTTGCCAATCGATCGGGAGAAGCATCTGGCGCACCGCATCCGACAACCAAACCCACCCCTCCTTCAAGACCAGAAGCCTCATGACAGCTGACTCGACCTTCCTTCTATCTTTCGCAAACTGCTCAAAAGGAAGGAAGCCGAACTCTCTGAACAGTTTTTCGGCCAACCGTCTTACGTCATGGAGATCCTGCCCTGATGAATGCATGCCTCACGTACGTTCTGGCAGAAAGATGCGATGCAATGGCTGCGGGCGTGACACTCAGCCGGATGCGTCAGATTCCGCCCTGTGCAGCCACTATTCTGTAACCTGCCTACTTCTCATCACGGGCTGATGATGGACCTCAACCCGTGTGTCACCCCATGTAAGGATCAAAACTTCTTCGGGAACTGCTTGGCAATACCGTCCGCCAGCACATCAGCGATGACGTACATGTGATCCTTCATCATGGCCCATACTTTGGCCTCGGCGGCGAAGTCCTTCGCATTGATCGCGTTAATCTGCAATACGTGATGGCCTGCGTGAGCCTGCAGGGCCGTTGCCGCCTATCACCTTATAGCCAACCGTAGTCATCCAAGAACAATAAGTCAAGTGCTTGTTTGAGTAATTATCTTTCTTTGACATTCATGCTTCACTTTATCTATTATTAGGCAGGAGGCAACGCTTGAATAAGGAAGTAACCGGTGCCCGTAACCGCATTGTCCAGCTTTTGCGCAAGCGCAAGTGTACGGTTGAACATTTAGCAAAAGAGCTTGGAATTACGGAAAATGCCATCCGTGCGCAGATTGCCCTGCTACGGAGAGAAGGTCTCGTTGAACCGGTGGGTGAGATGAGGGGCACTCGGAAGCCTGCTGTGATTTACGGCCCTACTCGAGACGTGGATTTATATTTCTCCAAGGCGTATCCCTCAGTGCTTGCCAACTTGGTCGATGTCTTAGCTGACCAGATGTCTCCGAAAGAATTTCGGACGGTCATGAAAAAGCTCGGGCAAAAGCTTGCGGCCTCAAGGCCCCGCCCGGCACGAAACTTGAGAGAACGGGTTGAGGATGCCGTCAAATTTTATGAGAGCCTCGGGGGGCTTGCTGAGATTGAAGAAGAAGGGAAAAGGTTGATCATCAAGGGCTATGGGTGCCCCCTTGCAGAGGCCGTCGCCGCGCATGCGGGCATTTGCGTTGCCATGGAATCCTTAATGAGTGAGCTGATAGGGGTTCCGGTCCATCAACGCTGTGACCGAGGTAAGACGCCGAGCTGTCTTTTCGAAGTGGAACTACCTCGGACGACTAAGACTGTTTGACATACTGGATACATAGGTTACGCCTCAGCCAACTACGTCAACCCATCATCGGTGAGTCGCACCTCTTCTGGAAGCCTTTTTGTCCATGTCCTTCCATGGCTCAGTTTTCACCAGCATGATAGAACAAGGCATTTTCCTGATGACTTTCTCGTAGTCGCGGCAGAAGAGATAATGTTCGATGCGATCTTCCTCGTGGTGAGCAACGATCACCAGATCGATTTTATGCGCCTCTATTGCTTTGAATATCTCAACTGCGGGCTCTCCGTCCTTGATCGTCTCCTTGATGACCATTCCGGCGGCATGTTCCGCTTCAATCATAGCGTCGAAGTCCCGCTTTACTTCGTCTACCGTGCTTTTGTACTCTTCCTCGAGATCGGCAAGGCGACCCGTATAGAGACCGCCGGTTACTTCGAACGTGTCGCGAATAATGTGAAGGATGCTCAGTTCTGCGTGGTAGCTCCGGGCCAGGGAGATGCCGTAATGGAGCGCTTTTTTACACTCCTTTGTCCACCTGCTGACCACGAGGATGCGCTTAACATCGTGCATAATTCCACCTCCCTATTTTTTTATGAAATGATAGAGGTCTGGGACGCAACAAATATAGACGTACATCTCCTCTCTGCCTAATATAGGTATTTGCCTTCCCAACGTAAAGGCGGCACGAGAGCGCGGCCTTCCTAGAAGCGCGCTCAAAGACCGAAAAACCGAAAGACGGCTACCGCCCTGCGCTGCACGAGTGAGCATTAGGTTCTTCGCTCGCCTTGCAAAGTCCCCCCTTGACATCAGACATTCTGATGTACAGTGGTTAGTATACCTCTCTTGGTATGAACGATGGGAAAGCTCTCACGACGTCAATTTCTCAAAGCCGCCTGCGTTGCAGGGACGAGTGCGTTCGTCGGCGCCTGCTCGGATACGGCGCGTAAGCTGATTCCTTACATAATTCCACCTGAAGATATTGTCCCGGGCGATGCTACGTGGTACGCGACCACGTGTCGTGAGTGTCCGGCCGGTTGCGGCATGCTCGTGAAAAACTGCGATGGCCACGTGATCAAGGTGGAGGGTAATCCGCTCCATCCGGTAAACACGGGAAAACTCTGCGCAAGGGGGCAGGCCTCTGTACAAGGTATCTACAACCCCGACCGCTACCGGGGGCCCTTGGCGCGTGGCCGGAACGGAAAGCTTGAGGCAGTTTCATGGGAGCAGGCAGAGAAGGCCTTTCTCGACGGGCTATCCTCAGCAAAGGCGAAGGGGCGTGGCGATAGGGTCCTCTTCCTGACAGACCTCGTGACCGGAACCGAAAAAGATCTGATCGGGCGCTGGCTCGCTGCCCTTGGCTCCACGCAGCACGTCATGTATGAGCCCTTTGCCTACGAGGCGCTGCGAAAGGCCAATCAGACAGTCTTCGGCGCGGATGCGATCCCCACGTACCATATCGACAAAGCTGATTTCCTGCTTTCCTTCGGCGCGAATTTCTTGGAAACCTGGGTTTCCAACGTACAGTTCGCCCGGCAGTTTGCCTCCTTTCATGAACCGAAGGAGGGGAAGAAGAACGTCTTCGTTTACGTCGGGCCCCGCCTCTCCATGACCGCGGCCAATGCGGACAATGCGATTACCGTTCCCTTCGGGGGCGAATCGTTGGTTGCGCTGGGCGTGCTGCGACTCTTGTTAGAGCAGGGTCAAGGGACCAGGGGCCAAGGGCCGAGTAGATAGCGGATTTTAGCCTCCGGTATGGCGGCTGATGAGAGGGCTGCCTTGAAGGCGAGCGTTGCCCCATTTACGCCCGATGCGGTGGAGCGGGCCACGGGCGTGAAACCTGAAACCCTGGGCGTACTCGCCGGATTACTTGCAAAAGCGGAAAGACCGCTCATCCTGGCCGAGGGCATGGGTTACCAGGACCCGAAGGCTTATGAGACGGCGAAGGCAGCCAACCTGCTCTGCAGCCTCTTCCCGGGCAGCCGGCAGACGATCGACTTTTCAAGCCCCTCCTCATTTCCGATGTTGTCAGGGCTGACCGTATGAAGTCCCTGGCGGACGCCATGTTGAACGGAGAGGTTGACGTGCTTCTGATCGACCGTGCAAATCCGGTCTTCAATCTTCCGGTGTCGTGGCAATTCGAAAAGGCTTTGCGCACCGTCCCCATGGTCGTCAGTTTTTCAAGCCTTCCGGATGAGACAGGCGAGTTTGCCCACCTTCTCCTGCCGACTCACACGTTCCTGGAGTCCTGGGGCGATTACAGCCCGCGCCGCGGTGTCCATGGCCTCTTGCAGCCGGTCATGGGTCCGCTCTTTGATACGCGCCACCTGGGTGATCTCCTCCTCTCCACGGGCAGGAAGATAAAGCCGGAAGCCTTCCCCGAGAGAGACTCTTACGAGGTGCTCCGCAGTGCCTGGAGCAAGAAGGCAAAGGAGACGGCTGCCACTGCGCCAACGGACGCATTCTGGCAGGAAAGCCTCCAGAAGGGAGGGCTCTGGAGGGAGATCCAGGGAGAGAGGCCGACACACCCCCGCGTGATTGCCGGCAGTCTCACCTTCTCCTCAGCCTGAAGCTTCTGCTCCGAGCCAGTCGGAAGGTCCTGCGAAAGGCCTTGGATTCATCGCCTATCCCACAATCCAGTTCTTTGACGGGCGAATGGCCAACCGGCCTTTTCTCCAGGAGATGCCCGACCCTGTCACGCAGATCACCTGGGCAGGCTGGGTGGAGATCAACCCGGAGACAGCCCGAAAGCTCAACATAGAGAAAGGTGACCTGCTTACCATTCGCGCAGAGCAGGGCATGGTGAAGGGCGCAGCATTCCCCTATTTCGGAATCGTTACTGATGCGCTCGCCATGCCCTTGGGTCACGGCCACTCGGCCTTTGGCCGCTATGCCCAAAGTGAAACAACAAATCCGCTGCATCTTGCCTCCGGACGGGTCGACTCAGCAGGTGGCGTTGTCTGGCCGGCCGCGGCCGCGACGGTGGAGAAAGAGGGGCGCGTCGTTCCGATCGCAAACACGGATGGAAGCGCTTTTCAGCACGGGCGGAATCTCGTCCGCTCGATCAGCCTGCAGCAATACCGATCCACGATTGGGGACGCCCCGAAAGTTATCCTGCCTCTTCCGCAAGGCTGGGACAAACGGATCGATTACTATCCAGCTCACCAACATGTTGACTACCGGTGGGTCATGATCGTCGATCTCGACCGTTGCATAGGATGCGGCGCCTGTGTCATAGGCTGTTACGCCGAAAACAACGTAGGCGTCGTGGGGCGGCAGGAAGTCGAGCGCGGCCGGCACATGGCATGGCTCAACATTCAGCGCTACATCGAAGCTGACCAGCCCTCCATCCGTTTTCTCCCGATGCTCTGTCAGCACTGCGATGAGGCGCCGTGCGAGTCCGTCTGCCCGGTCTTCGGTCCTCAGCATAATGCTGAAGGCATCAATAACCAGGTATACAACCGGTGCATAGGCACCCGCTTCTGCAGCCAGAACTGCCCCTACAAGGTCCGCAGATTCAACTGGTTCACCTGGAAGCACGACAAGCCCCTTGAGTGGCAGCTCAACCCGGACGTGACCGTGCGCGAAAAAGGGGTGATGGAGAAGTGCTCCTTCTGTATTCAGCGCATCAACGCAGCAAGGATCCAGGCGCGAAGCGAGGACCGCTTGATACGTGACGGCGAACTGAGTCCCGCGTGCGTGCAGACGTGCCCCGCTGACGCGCTTGTATTCGGTAACTTGCTCGACGCACAAAGCCGCGTCTCAAAATTGATCAAGCAGGCGAGGGCGTATCAGGTGCTCAGCGACCTCAATACGAAGCCGGCCGTGATATACCTGAAGAAGATCACGCAGGTACTGATGTGAGCGACGCTATGATCAAAGAAGAAGGCCTCAAATTCAGTGAGGTCAATCAGGAGATATTGAGGACGCTCCAGGCGCCCGGCCGTTCTTACTGGGCACTGCTGTCGCTCCTCTTTCTTTTCGTCCTTTTCGCCGGCGGGGTGTGGGGTTACCAGTTACGGTACGGGCTCGGCGTCGCAGGCTACCACCCGTCCGGCATGTGGGGCGTTTACCTTGTCAACTTTGTTTTCTGGATCGGTATCGCCCATTCGGGTACGCTCATCTCGGCCATTCTCTTTCTTTTCCGCGCGAGGTGGCGGACGGGCATCTCCCGGGCTGCCGAGGCCATGACGATCTTTGCCGTCATGATTGCCGGTCTCTTCCCTGCATTCATCCACCTGGGCAGGCCATGGGTCTTTTACTGGATTATCCCGTATCCGAACCAGCGTTTCCTCTGGCCCGATTTTCAGTCCCCACTGATCTTCGACGTGCTGGCGGTCACGACTTACTTCACCGTGAGTCTGCTGTTCTGGTACACGGGACTTGTGCCCGACCTCGCCGCGGCAAGGGACCGGGCGCAGGGTTTGCGCAGGAAGCTGTATGGCTTATTTGCCATGGGATGGTCGGGTACCGACCGGCAATGGCACCACTACGGTGCTTCCTACCTCCTGCTCGCCGGTCTTGCCACGCCCCTCGTTATTTCCGTGCACAGTGTGGTCTCGTGGGATTTTGCCCTCGCCATCATCCCCGGTTATCACAGCACGATATTCCCCCCATACTTTGTTGCGGGCGCCATCCATTCAGGTCTTGCGATGGTCCTGACGCTTCTCATCCCGCTCAGGAAGATCTTCCATTTTGAGAAGATCATCACGCTCGACACGCTCGAAAAAGTGGCAAAGACCACCATACTGATGGGGTTGATCGTCGGCTATGCTTATGCGGTCGAATCTTTTATCGCCTGGTACAGCGGAAATATCTTCGAGAAACAGTCTTTCCTTTTCAGGGCGTTCGGATACTACGCCCCTCTCTTCTGGATCATGTGCTTCTGCAATGCAATCGCTCCGCTGGCTTTCTTCTGGAAAAAGGTGAGAAGGAATATCCACTGCCTTTTTGTTATCGCCATTCTCATCAACATCGGCATGTATGTGGAGCGCTTCGTGATTATCTGCGGCTCAATGTCCCACGACTTCTTGCCTCATGCGTGGGGGATTTACTGGCCTAACTGGGTAGACATCACCATCACCATCGGCTCCTTCTGTCTCTTTCTCTTTCTGTTTTTGCTTTTTGCAAAGTTTCTTCCATCAGTCGCCATGGCCGAGGTGAAGGAAGATGCGGGTCCGCCCCTGCGGCGAGGTGGCGTTTATGCGCGGTAAACAGGGTCTCCTCGCTATCTTTATGTACGTGGATGACTTGTTCACAGTGCTCCGGACGCTCAAGGAGCAAGCAACCCGGATCGAGACGGTTTACTCTCCGTTCCGCCTGCGGGAGATCGACGAAATCCTCGGAAAAAGGCCGAGCATCGTTCGTTTTATCACGCTTCTCGGGGGTATTGTCGGGGGAATCAGTATGGTCGGGCTCGCAGTATATGCGCATCTCAGCTTCAAGCTGATCACGAGCGGCAAGCCCGTTTTCCCTCGCGTGCCATGGGTCATCGTCTGTTTCGAAGGGGTGATCCTGCTGGCGGTGATTTTCAGCGTCTGCGCATGGGTCCTGAAAGGGCGCCTGCCGCGTGCGCGCCTCACCCCAGGCCTACGAGTCGCGCTTCTCGGAAGATCGCTTCGGGGTCCTGGTCTCGTGCACCGATGCGGAGAAGGAAAAGGTGAGAACCCTCCTGGAGTCGTCGGGAGCTGAAGAGGTGCGTGATGTCTCCTGGTGACACAGTGGCCGTCGGCGTTGCCACGATACCCAGATTCCTGCGGGTAGTCTTCGCGGTTTGCGCAGCGGCGGGTGCGCTGGCGTTTATCGTTGCTGCTTCGGGCAATGAACCGCTCAGGGCCTGGCAGTCTTACCTTGTCAATTTTCTTTTCTGGACGGGCATGGGCTTCGGCGCGGTTCTCTTCGTGGCTGTGCTTAACGTTACCGGCGCAAAGTGGGGCCGGCCTTTGAAACGACTGGCGGAAGGCTTTGCCGCTTTTCTCCCGGTGACATTCATTCTCTTCTGGGTGCTCTACCTCGGCAAAGCAGAGGTCTTCTACTGGGTGCGACAGCCGAATCCCGAAAAGGCGGCCTGGCTCAACACGCCCTTCTTTTTCATCCGGGATGGCGCAGCCCTCCTGCTCATGACGCTGCTTGCTCTGGCACTCGTTTTCTATTCGGTGAAGGGCGACCTGCATTGGAGCGACCGCAAAGGCCCAGGGGTAGCCGCCGGGGAACAGGAGGCTGAATGGGCAGCCGCTTGGCGCAAGCAGCAGGTGCTATCGCCGGCCCTCATTATCGCCCTTGCTTTCCTGCTCAGTCTCATAGGATTTGACCTTGTCATGTCACTCGACCCCCGCTGGTATAGCACACTCTTCGGCGGCTACTTCTTCATCGGCTGCTTTTATACGGGCATCGTCGCCCTTTACCTGCTCTCCATGCTTGTCGCCAATACGGAGAGCTTCAAACTGTATCTGCGGCCGCGCGAGCTTCACGATTTGGGCAAGCTGGCTATGGCGTTCTGCATCTTCACCGGCTATTTGTTTTATGCGCAGTTTCTGACCATCTGGTACGGCAACCTGCCCGAAGAGACGCAATACGTGATCCTGCGGGTGAAGCTTACCCCATGGGAACCGCTGGCCTGGGCGGTCCTCTCGATGGTATTTCTCGGGCCTTTCTTTTTCTTTCTGAGCAGGCGCGTGAAGGTGAAGCGGATCCCGGTGATCGTCATTTCAGTTGTGATCATGGTGGGGATGTGGCTGGAGCGATTTATCCTCGTGGTGCCGTCCCTCTGGAAGCAGGATACTATCCCTGTCGGAGCCACGGAAGTGCTGGTGACAGCGGGTTTTTTCGGTCTTATGGGATTGAGTGTGACGGCCTTTTTACAACGGGTGCCCCTGTTGCCCGTTTCAGATCCGCTGTTCCGGGAGTTCGTCGAGAAGAACGCGGAGAGGTTGGAACCGTGAAATACTAGTTACGAGTTACGGGTTGCGAGTTACGGGTTACAGGTTGCAACCGCGGCGGTATAAGTCAGGGGTGAAGAGTCGCACATCATGGCTGAGAACGAGCGACAGACAGTCAAACCGAAGCGAGGATACGGCTGGATAGTGCTTGGGGCATTCCTCTTCGCGGTCATGTTCTATCTTTACTATGCCTATCCCGAGGCACTCATAGGCTCAAAGCAGCCCATCTCATTCAGCCACAGGATCCATGCCGGCGTGAAGCAGATTAACTGCCGCTTCTGCCATCCTGACGTGGAGCGGTCATGGAACGCGGGCTTGCCCCCGGTGGAGAAGTGCTTCTTCTGCCACAAGTATATAATCCCGGACCATCCGGAAATCCAGAAAGAGAAGGCTTATTCGATTCGAACACACCGGTACCCTGGGTGCGTATCTTCTGGGTGCCGGACTTTGTTTTTTTTAATCACATCCCCCACATAAAGTGGGCTGGGTTTGACTGTTCACAGTGCCATGGAGACGTGAAGACCATGGACCGGTTGCAATATAAGAAGTTTAAAATGAACTTCTGCATAACCTGTCACCGGGAGAATAGCGCGCAGGTCGACTGCTGGCTGGCGTGCCATAGATGACGAGAGACCGTTGACTGGTTGAGTAGTTGATTCGTTGATTGGTAAAACGATGTACGACGAGAGGACGTGGTGGGCTAGAATATGAGTGAAGTCAGTGATTAACGGTAAACGGTTAATGGTGAACGAGGTGATCGAGCACGAGCATGACAGGGCAGATAACAGAGTGCAGACTGACGATGACTTATGCGGCGGTGAAGGGCTTCTTCATCTCCTCGGCGTGCTGGTTCGTGGTAGCCGGCCTCGCCGGGCTCTTTCTTGCTTCAGCCATGGTAGCACCCGATTTCGCCTTTTATAAGAATATATCCTGGCTCGTGTTCGGCCGTGTGCGCCCCATGCACACCAACATGATGATCTTCGGGTTTGTCGGCTCTGCCCTGATCGGCTCGATATATTACTATGTGCCGCACCTTGCCCGGACACCCCTATACAGCCGCAGCATGGGCCGCGCCGGTGTCTGGCTCTGGAATCTCACGGTCGCGTCGGGCACGGTGACCCTTGCCCTCGGGTATACGCAGAGCCGCGAGTACGCAGAATGGATATGGCCGGTCGACATCCTCGTCCTTATAGCTCTCGCGCTGACGTTCTATAATCTGTTCAGGACGGTCGTGGCCCGCGAAGAGAAGCTCCTCTACGTCTCCATATGGTACGCTTTCGGTGCGCTCATCTTCACCTTCTTCATCTACTTCTTCGGCAATGCCGTCTGGAACCCGCGCACCGGCGCCATTACCGGCATGCCCGACGGTATACTGGCCTGGTTTTACGGCCACGGCGTGGTGGGGCTCTTCCTGACGCCACTCGCCGTCGGTCTTGCCTACTACGTGATCCCGATCGTGAGCCGCGCACCGCTCTTCAGCCACGCCGTGTCGCTCGTCGGATTCTGGACGATCCTGATGTTCTATCCTCACATCGGCACGCATCACCTGCTGCAGACGCCTGCGCCCACGTGGCTCAAGATCGTGGCGATAACCGGCAGCATCGGCATGCTCATTCCGGTGTTTGCCGTGCTGATCAATCTCTGGCTCACCATGCGGGGCAAGCTGGGGCAGATCCACACGGATGTCGGCGGGAAGTTTGTCTTCGCGGGATTGGTCTGGTACCTCTTTGTCTGTCTCCAGGGTCCCTTTCAGGCGCTTCCCTCAGTCCAGACCGTCACGCATCTTACCAACTGGGTGGTCGGCCATTCCCACATAGCTGTCTTCGGATTTTCGGGCTTCATCGGCCTCGGCGGGATCTATTTCATCATCCCCCGCATCACCGGCCGGCCTCTTTACAGCCGCAAACTGGCCGACATCCAGTACTGGCTCGTGTTGATCGGTCTGTCCGGTTTTTTTCTCGCCCTGACTATGGCCGGTCTCATCCAGGGTACCGGCTGGCTGTACGGCAAGACGGTTTACGTGGTCCTGCCGGAACTCCATATCTACTGGGTGTGGCGTCTCGGGTTCGGGGTTCTGATCATGAGCGGTGCGGTCGTCGGGCTTTACAACATAGCGCGAAGCCTCTACGGCTCAAACGTAACGGAGGAAGAGCCGTGAGGATGACCCTGAAGCTTATCATTTGCGGCGGGCTTATCGTGTTCGCGTCCGTACTCTTTATCTCCGTTATCCTGCCGTGGGTGACGATCAGCGAGCGGCCCTCCGAAATCTTTCGCGCACGAAGCGCGCTTGAGAACGAGGGGCGGCAGATCTATATCGAAAACGGTTGCACGTACTGTCACACGCAGTTCATACGCGTCATCGACTGGGGCCTCGGGGCAGAGAGGATTGCCAGATCGGGCGACTACATCGAGGAACAGCCGCATCTCCTGGGCTCGGAACGGACGGGTCCTGACCTCTCGCAGGAGGGTGGAGAGCATCCGGACGATTGGCACATGGCCCACTACACCAATCCCCGCTACGTGAGGCCTGAATCGGTCATGCCCGCGTTCGCAATACCTGGGCAAGAAAAAAATCACGTCGCTCATCGCTTATAAGCAGGCCCTCGGCTTCAAGGATGCTGATTTTCGGGTTGCGCGGCAGCGGCACTGGAAGGCCAAGGCAGTGGAAGCCTACAGGTCCGGACCTGTAAAGAATGTGGAGTGGCTCCATTCGATGGTGCCGGAACCATGGACGAAGCTGGCCAATCCTTACCCGACCACGGAGGTGGGCCTCAAACGGGGTCATCGGATATATCAGAGTTTCTGCATCGGATGCCACGGGCCCATCGGCGACGGCATGGGGCCCGCCGAGCCCTATCTCTATCCGCCGCCGCTCAATTTTACCATCCTGAAAGATCGGAAGATCACTGGCGGGATCCTTTACTACCAGATCATGAACGGCATTACCGGCACTGCCATGCCTTATTTCAAGCGAGAACTGGAGTCGGAGAAGATATGGGACGTCGGCAATTACGTGGCGGTCACCTTCATCGGGCAGAGCGACGCCCACGGCGAGCCTCGCGGCATCGACGCGGCTTACATATCTCCTCAGGGAGCAAAGTGACGTGAGCGGGTACTATCTCCCCTGGGTGCTCTTGATTGTGGTGAGCCTGTGGGTCAGCCTTGCGGCCTTTTTCTGGGCGCTCAAACACGGCCAGTTCTCGGAGCAGGAGCGGGCCCGCTACCTGCCGCTCCGAAGCGAGATCGGCCCGCCGCTCATCCCACACCCGTCAAAACTTACCCATGAGGTCTATGCGCTCCTGGGTGTTCTTTGCATGGGTGGTGCGGCTTTGCTCGTTGTGCTGATCACGGTCTTTCTCAGGCCGGGAGGAGGGTAGAGATGCGATTGTTTGCCTTGCTCGACGCGCAGCACCTGATCCTCGGTATCTTCCTCGGTCTGATCTGTGCCATTCTTATCTATCTCGGATTTCGAAGCGCCAGGTTCACCAAGCCGCGAAAACAAGAGGAGGAACGGGAGTCCGGTTACCCCGACGGGCTTGAGATCGAGAATCATCCTTTCCCGCCGTTGCTGCTCTTTCTCTTTCTCGGGTTCGTGGCCTGGTTTATTTTCTACGTGATCTTTTTCGGACTGCAGAGAGGACCATTATGAAAGCGGAGCTTTCAAATTCCAATGCTCAATATCTAATATCTAAACAATATCTAATTTTCCAAATTCGAAATGGAATGGCATTGACGAGGTTCTGTTCATTGGAGATTCAAAAATTGTTTAGGATTTGGAGCTTAGATATTCGATATTGCTCGGCCGGTAATGCGGGATAAAGGCAGGTCGGGAGAGCGGGCATGAGTGATAAGAATGAAGTAGGACCAGAAGAGCAGAGGCCGAGCTTAAAGGGTTGGTTCTACGTCTGCGGGCTTGCGCTCTTCTTCCTGCTGTACGGCCTCTTTATGTTCTACATGATAGGCGATAAAGGCCCGCCCGGATGGGATTTCGGTACGGTTGAGGATATCCCCGGAGAATCGGTCTATTCCACGAATGAGCCTATTACCGGAGGAACGGCCGCGCCGGAGCCTCAGCATGTCTCGCAGAAGCCGTTCGCAGGCCGAGATCGCCGTCGAAAAGGAAAAGCCATGACCAGGAGACACGAGTGATACTGTCGGGAGTTGCGATGCTCATCTTTTCTCTTCTCTGTGGCTGCGACTACGGCCGGATGTACGACCAGGACGTAGTCAAGCCCTACGGGCGAAAGATGCCGGAGATGGACACGCGAACGGTCCCTGTACAGGATGGCTTCCAAACCCTTGTTACTGCCGACCCGCAACGCTTGAAAAACCCTCTCCAGTATTCGAAATCATCCGTCGAACAGGGCGCACTGGCGTACAGCTATTATTGCATCCAGTGCCACGGACCGAAGGCAGATGGCAACGGTACCGTCGGGCAGAGCTTTGTTCCGCTGCCCGCAGACCTATCGTCTTCGGCCGTGCAGGGCCAGAGAGACGGCGAGCTTTACGCAAAAATAAGACTGGGGTTCAAAAGGCACCCCCAACTTTTCACCACCGTCTCTGACGAGGACGCGTGGGCTGTTGTTATTTACATCCGGTCGCTAAAAGGAAAAAGCGGATGATGTTTGATCTTCTTGCTCCCCTCATCGTCGGGATTCGTTGGCAGCCTCCACTGTCTCGGCATGTGCGGTCCGCTCGTTGTGGCTTACTCCCTGCATATGCGGTCGACTCCACCGGACGGCGCACCTGACGTTTCACAGCTCTGGTCAAAAGGCATTGCTCACCATCTCGCCTTTCACACAGGGCGCATCGTGTGCTACGGCCTTCTCGGCGCGCTCGCCTCTGCGCTTGGTTACATGGCCAACTTCAGCCAGTTCTTCGCAGGCTTGAGAAGCAGCGTTATCCTCGGCGGAGGGCTTCTCATGATCCTTTTCGGCTTTGTGCTCCTCAAGGTAATTCGTGTGCCGCTTTTCTCTCTACCTTCTTTTGGGCCGCACTCTCTCTTTGGGCGTGCACTTCCCCGGCTGTTGGCCTCGGACCGTATCGCCTCGAAATGGGCCCTGGGATTTGCCGCGGGGTTTCTCCCCTGTATGCTCTCCTGGGCCATGATCGTGAAAGCTGCCAGCACCGCAAGCCCGGTCCATGGATTCCTGACCATGGCCTTTTTCGGCCTGGGCACGGTTCCGGCCCTTTTCTTTACCGGCCTGTCCGCGTCCCTATTCACGCTACGGGTGAGGTTAACAGGTGAGCGGGTTGCAGCCTGCTCCGTGATTGTCATGGGAATTATTCTTTTGATTAAAGGAGCAAAATATTTTGCCTGAACGGGCGCTTATCACCACACATTCATTTTTTTGAGCGCGATATGCGGAATTCGCATCGATAGAGAAGGTTTCTCCCGCAAGAAAATACACGAGGCAAGAAGGATCGATTTCCCGCACCTAGCTCCGACGGTCAAAAGACAGAAGCCGCTTAGAAGGCCGAGCGGATTCTATTTAAGATGGAAGGACTACCGTTTGGACCATGCACTCCAGAGAGGCCTTCCATCCTGCGCCCGCAGTTTTTATCTTCAATTGAAATGTATAAGGAGAAGTGCGGAACCCGCCGGCCATATATAGCAATGCGGATACTACTTGGATTAGGCACCTTGCTGTGGGTTGATGGGTAGCTCGGGTGCAGTCTCATTCTCCACATCGGCCCAACTGATCACCGGCCGTCGCCTGATAACCCAGGCTTCGTCGGATGGCGAGCAAATTTGTGACCGAGATACTATATTACAAGAACTCATGAATTTCTTTGTATCAGTCTATCAGAAAGGAGGAAGAGATATGGATAGAAGGACCTTTTTAAAGAGTGCAGCCCTTGGAGCGGCAGTGGCTGGTACTGCTGCAAAAGCACTGGCATCCGAAGAGTACTTCCCCGCGAAGGTTGATCAAAGCCTCTTCGAGACGATTAACAGAGTCAAGAATCCCTCGAACAAAACCCCGCTGGAGAAGTCGCATGCCCCTGTGATAACCGCTCCTCAAATGGTCAAGAGTGGCGAACCCTTTGCGGTTGAAGTGAGCGTGGGGGAGGTCCTTCATCCCATGGGACAATTGCACTGGATTGAGTTCATAGCGCTTGACATAGGCAATGAGCCCGCGGGCAGGATCGATTTTCAGCCCAGAGGATACCTGAGCCCCAAGGCAACGTTCACCGTAACCTTGACAAAAGAATCGAGCCCCCAGGGCAAGGTTACGCTTATTGCACGTCAGCGCTGCAATCTCCATGGCTACTGGGAAGGCAGCGCCGATATAACGGTAACCTAACGAGCGCACTATGGATTGAAGGAAAACCGATGCCCGTGCCGTCGAACCGGTGCGAGCGGCCGTCTATCCGGCTATATAGCGGCGGACGTCAGCGCAGAACGGCTTAAACGTGCTATCCAATCCGTTTTTTTACCCGACTCTGCTACCCTTTTGAATCGAGAGAACAGCGGATGCTAAGGAGCCCCCATGGCACACCGTATCGACGAGTTGATAGAGAAGATCAAGGAACTGGAAGAAGAGATCGAGGTTGAGTTCCAGAAGAAACGCGAAGACATTCACTTCATCGTGGAAAAGAAGCGGATCCGCTTCAGCGAGGAGGTAGTCCATCAGCAGCGGCTCCTCAAGACAGGGCTTTTTCGCTATATCGTCGAGGCGCGGCCTCTCATTATCCTGACTGCGCCCCTTATTTACTCCGGCTTCGTGCCGTTTCTCTGAACGATGCCTATCTTGCGAACGCTAACCTTTCCAAAGCAAATCTGACCGAAGCAAAGCTGTTCTTTGCAATTCTTGTTGACGTAAACCTAACTGGCACAGTACTCACTGGTGCGAAGCTGTCCGCAGCCTTGTGGGTTAATGCAGCCCGGTGTGCGGAGGGTTCTGTCGGGGAATGCAAAAAGTAATCACCACGGGAGACTTGATTGAAGGTATGAGCTACGGTGAGTACATTAGCCCTAGCAGACAAAATTTGTGTACAAGGAGGAGGTTCGTTATGAAAAGAGCAGCTCTGTTTTGTGCGTTGTTGGCATTCAAGATCGAGCGGACGACCGATCTCTACGCGAAAGAGATTTCCAAAAAATAACCCTGCTTCGGGCAATTTCGAAGTGCTTTCCAGTCTCAGGGGGTTGCGGTCTTATTATATTTTCCCTTGACCACCTCGCCGGTCCAGAGGTAACCATTCTCTGCTTGTGCACGGTGGCAATCGATACACGGCTGCACCTTGCCGGATCTCATTACCCTCCCGCCAGGTGTTGCTTCCACCCAGTACCAATCGCCAGCCTCCGGATCGTACCCGCCAACCTTGTACATGGTTGTGAGCCCTGCCAGCGTCTTATCATCAGTCCAATTTTCCAGAACAACGATTGAGTCGGCCGCCATGCCCTCCTTCTCCGCGATGGACTGGAGAGCGATGTGATTCACGTAGACTGTTACAAATGCGCCGTGGCCATAGGGCGCTCTGCCCTTGTCGAGCTTGCCTGTACCCGGCCACGTCCGCCATGCGGTGTAAGGGTCCGCAACCGTAATGTATTGGATGAAGCGCTCCGCTTTCATTTCGTTATCTGTCAACTGCGTCGCTGACGGTCGCGCGACGGCAACCAAGCCTATAGCGAAAATAGCCAGCAGGACCTTTCTCATAGGGACCTCCTGAATAGTCAATATCCCGTGTTCCTTCTCATAATAAGACCTTTTGACCGATAGTGCGGAATGTCAACCCTCTTCACCTTAAAGTGGAGGATTCCGTGTGCAGGCTGCATTGACTCATTCTGACCGAAAGATTACGTTCAAACAAGAGTGAACCCGGATCGCCGGTGTACTATGTCCCCGCTGGAAGCGCTCGCATATTCGTTTCTGTTCGGTCTCTTGCACGGTATCCTGCCGGATGAGCACACGTGGCCCATCACGTTCAGCTATGCCATAGGCGGGGCAAGCGGCAGGCAGGGAATGAAGGCGGGCCTCTATTTCTCCGCAGCCTTCACCGTGCAGCGCATGCTCCTCGCGGAAGTCGCCTATCTGGCTCTCGCGCCCTACCTCCTTTCTCCCAGAGTGAACGGTGTTGTCTATCTGATTGTCGGCGCTGTCATGGCTGGCTAACGCGCCTTCTTTTGTCGACAGAGTTCGGCTGCATCGGTAAAGGGAATTTGTGTCTTTATCGAAGATAGCGCAACAGAGAAAGGCTGGATGAGAACCAGGTGCAGAAATGCGGGCACTAGCCTTCCTTCCACAGAAGATCTGAAGCATCATCCCCCATCCACCATCGATTTCTGGTGAATGTAGTGCCATCCTACCCGGTCGGATAGATATTCGATGGCATCCATAACGCGGAGGTAATGGCCCCGCTCCTCATGAGCAAGGGTGAGGTACAAGCGTCTTTCGTGGACACTTTCCGCAGCCTGCGCGAGGGTTTCGTAGTGGGCAACGCTCTTCTCCTCCATCTCGAGCCCGGTCCGCAAGGCACAAAGGTCATCTTCACAGCCCTCAGCCTTCTCCAGAGAAATCCCCGCGAAAAGTTCTCGCAGCCTTGAGGGGCCGGCTATTGTAGTGACCCACTCCTTGAACGCTTCATCCTTCTTGAGACCTTCAAAGATCCCCAGGACCCTTTTCCCATGGGTGTCTTCCTCCAGCGCCAGCTCTTCGAAGATCCGTTTTGCAAAAACGCTTTTTGCCCCTGAAGCCGCTTGCAGATAGAAGGACTTCTCCTCATCTTCCTTGGCAAGCGCGCGTGTAAGCCTTTCTTCTCTTGTCATATCCATAATAACCTCCCGGATACCCACAATGTTAGCAACGAGCGTTTACCGTAGCCCCTACTTGACAACGAGCTCATAGAAGTGCGGTGTCGGGTGACCGTCAAAGAGCGGTTCAGCGCGCTTGCCAGTTTCGGTATGTTCGGGGCTGTTCTGCATGGCCACGAAGGTCTCCCGGCTCTCGTGTTCAACAATGGCTGCATAGGTACCGCCCTGCAGGGGCTTCAGAAGTTTGCGGCTGATAAGACCAGTGTAACCCGCGAACTGGTTACCGGACCAGAAGAACCACTCGCGGAACTCAGCATCTTTACCTTCTTTTATAGGTGGGAAATTGATGATCACGACAAACATGACGATACCTCCTTTACGTTTTTTGCAGCGCGTCCAAACGCAAAGACCGGTCTTTGCCGCTACGATCTAAAAGCAAGGGTAATAGGCCAGTACGATCGGTCCCTCTGGTTATGTTATAAGCGCCGTATGACAGGAGCGCAAGACGCAAGATTGTTCCTCCGTAACCGGGGTCTCAACATTCGGCAAACAAGTCTGGTGGCCATCGATAAGCTTCTCACTGACGCACCACGTTCTCTAAAGCCTTGTCGATCTCGGGATACCGAAAGACGAACCCGTTCTCCAGAAGCCGGCGGGCAGGACCCGCTGCCCTTTGAGGATGACGGACCCGAATTCTCCGAAAACAAGTTTGATCATGAAGGCAGGCGCCGGCAGAAATGAAGGGCGGTGAAGGGCCTTCCCGAGGGCTTGTGCCAGCTCTTTGTTCCTTACCGGGTTGGGCGAGCAGAGATTGACGGGGCCCGATAGCTCCGGATGCCCGAGCAGAAAGACGAAGGCCTCCGTCAGATCGCTCATGTGGACCCATGAGAACCACTGCCGGCCATTTCCTATGGGCCCTCCCGCAAATCTCTTAAAGACGGGTACCATCTGACCCAGCGCCCCTCCTCCGGGACCCAGTACAATCCCGAACCGGGTGATCACCACTCTGGCCCGTTTCTCCCGGGCCTTGAGGGCCTCTTTTTCCCACGCTACGGCAAGCGTGGCCAGGAAGTCATCTCCGGACGGTGAGTCTTCAGTAAGCTCTTCATCTTCGTGAAATCCGTAGTAACCGACAGCCGAGGTACTGAACAGGGTAAAGCTCTTTTCCTGATTGGCCTCTGTGGCCTCGACGATGTTGCGCGTCGTACTGATCCGGCTCTCCCGTATCTCGTCTTTCTGCTGGTCCGTCCACCTGCTGAAGATGGAAGCCCCTGCCAGATTGATTACCGCATCCTGCTTTCGCACGGCCTCCTGCCATGCACCTTGCTGTGTGGGATCGCCCTCGAGGAAGGAGGCCCCAGGGGAAACGCGTGCTTTTTCTTCACTCGGTCGTATAAGGATGGTCACCTCATGCCCATCTTGCACGAGACGGGCAGCGAGATGCGGCCCGATGAAGCCGGTTCCGCCGGTTATCAGGATTTTCATGGGAGCCTCCCCGGTGGGATACATGGGTACTGTTGTTTAAACATAGGCGTTCATTATGCTGATCGCAAGGAGGGTGAAGTGCACGGCCATTCCTGTCTCTCCTGGTGGCCTGCCTCCCAAGGCTCCGTCAGTAGTCCGCCTCTTAATAGTGTGCGGCGATAAAGGACGGAGGGGCGAGACATGGATGATCAGAGAACGAGAGGCAACCAGTTACTTCCTTTTCCGGTCCAGCATGGACCGTATCGTCTGCGCAATTTCCCTTCTGTTGAAGGGCTTCATAAGCAGTTTTGCGCCGACAGCTTTTGCCCTTTCCGCTGAAATCACCTCATTGTACCCCGTAACCAGAATGATCGGGGTATCAGGTCTGATGTCAAGAAGCTTCCTGGCTAGGACCATCCCCGTCATCCGGGGCATGGTCTGGTCCACAATCACAACGTCGAAGCGACCCGGGTGATCGGAGAACATCTCCAACGCCTGACCACTGTCCGTGGTACCGACAACGTGGTAGCCGAGGCGCTCCAGCATGCCTTGGGCCATCTCAACGAGCGCTTCCTCGTCGTCGACCACCAGAATCCGTTCCTTGCCCCCGGGGATGGGTCCGGTTGGCTCCTCTTGGGGCGCTTCTTCGCCTTGCGCTTTCGGGAAAAACAGGCTGAAAGCGGAACCTTTTCCCGGCTCGCTGAAAACGCTGATGCCGCCTTTGAGGCCTTTGACAATCCCATACACGACTGAGAGCCCGAGGCCGGTTCCCTGGCCCTCGCTTTTTGTCGTGAAAAATGGCTCGAAGATTTTTTCTCTGACCTCCGGTTCCATACCAGTCCCGGTGTCTTTGACGGTCAGCTCGACATAGGCGCCCGGCGCCATGTCTTCCTGCGGCAGAGCTGCTCCCGTAGGAAACTCGGCATCATTCAACCGGATTTCCAGGGTTCCGCCTTGCTCCCACATGGCGTGGGCTGCGTTGGTGCCGAGATTCATAAGCACCTGTTGCATCTCCGAGGGTCCTGCCAGTACCGTATCCGATTCCGTTTTGATGTCGAGAACGATCTCGATGGTCGATGGCAAAGAGGACCGGAGCATTTTAACCGTTTCTCTGATGAGCGGCGCAAGCGAGAGGAGCTTGCGTTCATATTCGGTTTTCCGACTGAAGGTGAGGATCTGCCGCGCAAGGTCCCTTCCCCGCATGCCGGCTTTGAGTACCTGCTGCATGCTCCGCTTCAGGAGCGTGCCCCTCACCGCCTCGTCGATAGCCATCTCCGTAAAACCGATAACGGCGGCGAGCACATTATTAAAATCATGTGCAATGCCGCCGGCGAGCGTGCCAATCGCCTCCATCTTGTGCGCCTGGCGAAGCTGGTTCTCCAGGCTTACCTCTTCCGTTATGTCGCGGGAGACCCCCACATAATTGATGATCGTGCCTCCGCTGTCAAAAATAGGCGAGACCGTCAGATCGACATGGAGGAGCGTGCCGTCTTTCTTTTTGCTGAGCCCGCGTCCGGACCAGGCCTTGCCCTGGTCAAGCGTTTTTTTGATGGTGCGCAAACTGAAGGCGTCGTGCGTCCTGCCTCGCAACAGCCTGATGTTCCGGCCTATGATCTCTCCCCCGGTATATCCTGACATACGGCAGAATGCGGGGTTCACGTACTCTATGGTCCCGTCGGTCGAGAGGACGTAGACGGCCTCAACCGCCGCATCTATGGCGGCTTGGAGTTTTCTCCGCTGCCCCTCGGCCTGCCTGCGTTCGGTGACGTCGCGTGCAATCCCCTGGATGCCGACAATGCGTTCGTCCTGCCGGATGAGACGCGCCCTTACCTCCAGGTAAAGAGGTGCTCCATCCTTCGTGACAGCCTCGAATTCCCAGGGCTGCTCATCAGAAAGGTCAGATTTCTCCTTAAGCGCACGGGTAAGTATGCCCATCGCCGACGCGCCACTCTCACGCGTAAGGACCTTCAAGAGATTTACGGTTTTCGCCTGGTCATCGCCGAATACTTCGCGCGCTTTTCCATTGGACGAGGTCACCCTGCCTTCGAGATCGAGGGTGAACATCATGTCGTTTGCGTTCTCGTAGAGGTCTTCGAACTTTTCCTGCGATTCGCGAAGGGCCTCCTCGGCTTCTTTCCGGGCGGTGATATTCGTGAAATAGACCGAGAGGCCTTCCCTGGAGGGATAGGCCCGCACCTCTACCCATTTTTTTGGCCGCGGGAGGAAGGTCTCAAACGCGACCGGCACCCCTTCTTTCATCGCCTTCTGATACTGGTCATGGAATACCGTCCCTGCGGCCCGGGGAAAGAGCTCCCAGAAGTTGTTGCCGATAAAGCGCTCGCGGCTCATCCCCGTGATGCGCTCCAACTCTTTGTTGACATAGGTAAAGCGCCACGCGCGGTCGAGGGTGTAAAAACCGTCGGTGATGCTCTCCAGGGTATTGCGCAGTTGTTCCTCCACCCGCCTGCGCTCGATGACCTCAGCTGCGAGGTTCTCGTAAGATGCATCGAGCTCAGCGGTCCGTTCCTGTACCCGGAACTCCAGTTCGCCCCGCGCCTGCTTGAGCGCTTCCTCCGCACGTTTCCGGTCCGTGATATCTCTCATCACCACATGGGTTGCCGGCATGCCGCGGTAACGCACCTGTATACCCGTAACCTCGACGTCGATAAGCTTCCCGTCGACTCGAACGACCTTTTCTTCCAAGAGAGGCAGGCGTTTCCCCTCCATGCGGGTCTGCCCGACACGCTCCTTCACCAGCTCTTGAAATTCGGGAGGGACGATCTCCAATATCGGCTTGCCGATGAGGTCTTCAGGGCCTTGCGCGCCCAGAAGCCGTGCTCCAGCAGGATTCATGTACACCCATTTCTCTTCGCTGTGCATGGCGATCAGGTCAGGGGACAGTTCCACTAAACGGCGAGAAAGCTCTTCCCTTTCTCTGAGCTCCTTCTCAGCCAGGAGCCGGTCACTGATGTCGCGTGTGACATGGATAATATTTTTTCGACCCCGGTCCATGAAGCTGCCCACCGATAGCTCGGCAGGGAAGACCGTCCCGTCTTTCTTTTTTCTCCAGCAGAAAGAAGACCGTGCTTCCCATTCAAGCTCCCCGCCCGCAAGAACGTGCGCAGAGACTCCTGCCTCGTCCCGCTCGCACGAGATCTCGTCCAGGGTGAGCGCAAGAAACTCCTCCGTTGTGTAGCCAAAAAGCATGAGGGCCGCGCGATTCACCGTTTTGATGCGCCCCGTCTCGGCATCGAAGATCACCACGGGATCCGCTATTCCATCGAGAACTGCACGGTACCCTTGGCGGCTCTCTTCCACTGCATTCTCCGTCTGATCCTGTGGACCGTACACTTCCGGTTGCGCCGTGTGTTGGGAGGGTTGATCTGAACCGCCGACCTGCTCTTTTGCCTTATCTCTATCGTCCATGCTCACAAGCGTCCAGTGCCGTTCGGCATTCTCATAACGGATCAGTGAAGATATCGCGATTGGCCTTCATCACCTGGTGATCAGCTTACCGCGTCTGCGCCGATGCAAAAAGCTCACTTGTCGACCATGTCCCTGTTTCAAATGTAAGACAGCTGGGAATTATTGCAACGATGATTCTTGGAACAGGAGGAGAGAATGGGGGCCCTGAAGCATGAAAGGTCTGGGGACGCCCCGTTGAACCGGGTGCATCTATGGATTATATCTAGATAGAGGATTCTGAAAGTGGCCCACCGAAATAAGGAGTCTGCCATGACTGAAAAAGAGAAACTGAGCAAGCTTCACGAGCGGCTGGTTAGCAGGCGCGACGCCATCTTCGACGCACACCGGCGTACCGAAGAGCAGCGACGCGCCTTATTGGAACCGGAGGTCGAGTTCGAGGAGACCTCCCAGAAGGAGAGCCTGGGAGATGTGATGGCTTCATTCGACGAGCAGGAAGAAAGGGAGGTCGAGGCGATAAATCGTGCCCTGACCCGGATGGAGCTCGGTGAGTACCGCATTTGTGAATCCTGCGGTAGGAAGATTTCCATGAAGCGCCTTGAGGCCATCCCCTGGACGACATACTGTAAAAGCATCGAGCGAGGCGGAACGTCCAACGGGCCAGGCCTTTCGTGCCGGCGAGCGGGAGGAATGGCGTGAGCCGACGACTTACCTGTAACTGGCGGGTTACATGCGGACGGTGCTTTTGTTGACAAAGAGAAGGCGTCGCGGTAGGTTTCTGCTTGGTTCCTATTAAACCAACGGAGGATGCTTTATGGATTATGAAGCTTTCTTAGAGCTGGTAAAGAGAAGACGCAGCATTCGCGGTTTTAAGCCTGATCCTGTTCCTGACGAATATATCGAACGTATCGTCGAAGCTGCTCGCTTTGCGCCGTCAGGGGCCAATTCTCAACCCTGGGAATTTATTGTCATCAAAGATAAAGAGACCAAGGACAAAATTGCTGCTCTTGTAACCGAGCAAGGGGAGCCTGGTCGTAAAATAGAGGTCGCAAGAGAAGAGGATCTGCGATTTCCCGGCACGCAAGGCCCTGCGCGTGAGCCCGGCTTTAAAAGTGCACCGGTCTTTATACTCCTCTGCGGGGACCCGAGGACGAAAGAGGCATATCCCCTGTTCACCACATTGACTCGCGGTGATTCCCATTTTATTTCGGGCCTTGCGAGCGCCTTTCTTTACATGACCCTTGCTGCTACCGCGCTGGAATTGGGTTCACAATGGGTGAGCGCGACCGGAGGTCCCCTTGTCAAGCCCCTTCTGAAGCAACTTTTGGATATACCGCAGGGGTTGGAGATTTATGACATGCTGGTCATCGGCTATCCTGCGTCTCAGCCGAAGGAGCGTTTCGTGAGGGAAAGGGCCGAGATGGTCCATCACGACCGATTCGACAAGGCCAGATACAGAAGCGACAAACAGATCAGGGATTATATAGTCCGCCTGCGCAAGGGATGAATAAATACAGGGTCCACGGAAACGAGCGATTCTACCACCCATCCCGCCGCAGGCGGGATTAGAGGCACGGAGGGCACAGAGAAGTACTCCACGGAGAAAGGATAGTATTCGTGTCCGGAACAATGGAGATTCTGTTCTGGACACACACCGACGCTTCGCGTGGTGTAGCCAATACCCTTATCCCGAAGGGATGCGAACTGAGCGGATATGGCCGTCTCCCCATATCCGCTCAGAGCCTGCACAACGCTTTCCTCGGTGCCCTCCGTGCCTCTAGGGAAGCGGGTGGTGAATGGAAATGGTTCTGAAGTTTTGACATAACCGAAACCGAACGAAGGGGAGACGTATGGAACGCACGATAGTCTACTTCGAAGATGTGAGAGGGGAAAACACAGAGACCACATTTCGGCTCGTTGAGGAAAGGGCCAGGAGCTTGGGGATCAAGAAGGTGGTGCTGGCTTCAACTACCGGGGCCACAGCCATGAAAGCCGTAGATTTTTTCAAAGAGAAGGGGGTCAAGCTGATCGTGATACCCCACCAGTTCGGTTTCCGGGAAACGCACGCATTCCGGTCAGGAATTGGTTCAACCCATCAAGGACGCCGGCCATGAGGTACATGTCGGCACCATGCTTTTCCACACAGAGAATCTCTATGAATCAAATGTTCCAACCCTCATGGCCAACTTGCTGCGCTGCTTCTGCCAGGGCATCAAGGTCTGCTTTGAAATAGTTCTCATGACTACTGATGCCGGCCTTGTAACAATCGGGGAAAAGGTGATAGCCGTGGCCGGAACCGGCCGTGGGTCTGATACAGCCCTCGTGATGCAAGCCTCTTCTTCCCGCAATATTAAGAAGCTCCGTGTCAATGAGATCCTCTGTAAACCGCTCAACCCGGTAAACGTGGAAGAGCTGCGGGAATGGGAGAAGAGGCTTCCGGACAAGACCTAGTAACGCAAATTCACTTATTGCGTACAGTTGACAATAAAGAGGATGCATCAAAATGAGCAAGAGCGTTTATGGAAATGCTCCCCCGCCCCGATGGGTTCCTGGCTTATGAAATCATCCCTACCCCCGCAGGCGTAGTGATCGAGAAAGATGTGATGGTCACCATGCCGGACGGCATAAAGCTCGCGTGCAACGTCTATTGGCCGGAGAAACCTGGAAAATTACCGGTAATATTTTCTATGACACCTCAGCTGCAGTCTAGGCTTTTGCCTTTACAAGATAGGCCGCTGCGATGGGGATGATCTCATAGTCGGTGATCCCGGATGCAGCATAAAGTTCAGCGATTCGCTTCGTTGTGTAGAAGTAGACAGGACAGTCTTTGGTGGTGAGCCACATTTTTCGGATGGGCATCTGCGGCGTGTACATCGCGGGAAAGGCTGTTATCATTAAGCCCTTCGTGACATCCTTCATCTTCTTTATGAAGGGGAGAGGGTCCTTTATATAATCAAGAACGCCTATGGCGAGGGTCACGTCAAACTTTTCCCGGGGGTTGAAGTCAGAGAGGAAGTCGCAGCAAAGATGCCTGACGCGGACGGGTTTGCTGCCGGATTCGTTTCGCGCCTTCACATAGCGGTCCGCCAAACGTATCATCTCGGATGAGTAGTCTATCCCGACCACGTCCATGCCTCGTTCTGCAAGGGGGATGGTAAACCTCCCGGTGCCACAGCCTATATCGAGAAGCGACCTGTCCCCTGAGCCGCACAGTTCCAACGTTAACTCAAACCGTTGGCGCATACCCTTTCTGAACAACCGGTTTGCCAGTCTCGTCAGGGGCCCACCTCGGTTCTCGTAAATTTCGTCGAACTCTTTAGCGCTTCTGGTGAAGTAATCTTTTACCTTAGTCTCTTCTTTCATTTCGAATCCATTCCTCTGTGGACATAAATGTAAAGTCCGCCAGCAACCTGCGAAACTTCTTCTCCGTGGTCCCAAGCCCGTAATAGTGATACCACTTCAGACTATCTATTCGCGGTTTCTCGGGATCAAACTCCCAGGGATGAATATAGCATACTGCGACGTTGCCCCGTCTGTTGAGCGTTTTCAGGGCATGGCGGATAAAAAAATAGGGGAAAAACCTGAAGTAAAATCCACCGGCAACAGGGACTCTCTTCCCCAAAATCGGGATCGTGTAAATGGACAAGGGTATTTCCATGAGACCGTCGCCCTCGTTTGCACTTCCCGATCCGATCCTGTACGGAAACAACGGAGCGTCCGGTATGCCGTAGAGGGGCGTCTTTACGGGAAAGATGCTTGAGTCGTACTCTAGTCCCAGCTTCCTGAGTATCTCAAGCGCCCACAAGGTTTCCTTGACGATCGTGAATTGCGGAGCCCTGTACCCCTTGACCTTTTTGCCTGTGATGCTCTCCAAAATGGCTATTGATCTTCTCACGTCCTCCTCAAACTCTTCAGGAGTCTGGTCAGAGATTCTTCTGTGGCCGTAGCCATGAGAACCAACTTCGTGGCCTTGCTCTTCGATACTCTTCACCAGACCGGGAAACCGTTCTGCTACGTAACCCAGGACGAAGAACGTAGCCTTCGTGCGCGAGCCTCTGAGCATGGACAATACCTTCTCCGTTGCGGCGACAACCCGCGGCTCGTACTTATTCCAGTCCTGCGGATCCAGATCACAATACCAATCCTCAACGTCTATCTGAAGGATATTCCTCACGCGAACCAACCGAACCTCCTATTCGGGCAGCACAGCCATGGCCAACAGGAGCCATGATAAGAACTTTTTTTGCGAGAGTATGCACCTGCCCGTTCTTCATGTCAAACAAAATTGCCTATTTGCTTATTCACACGTCCTTTACCCCTCCTGGGCTCCCACTTTGATGCAAGCAGAGTTGGATGAGGCCCTGTGTAGCCGGGTGCTTGGACCATGAGGCGACAGGGTTGATCAAGGTGAGTCTGCAGAACACGCTTTGCCTCCAGGAGAGTCTTGGCAGGAGCGTGCCCTGAGGTGACCTAGAGAGTAACGTAAGGCAGATCGAGCAGGCTTACGTAATATCTCCAACGCCCTTCGATGGGCTCGGCCTGCTCCACGTTCAGTTGAACCTCTTCCGGTGTCTGCGCGCTGGGTGTGCCGATCGTGCTCGCGAGCATCGTCATTTTTGCCTGCATCTCGAGCCAGATCGCGTTGATCACCGCCTCTTCCACCGACTTGCCGGTCATGAGAATGCCGTGGTTCTTGAGGTGGCAGGCGAGTCCATCGCCCAGCGTGCGGGCCACTGCCGCTCCTTGTTCTGCGGTTACGATTTTTAAAGAGGACTGAAATATGGGCATGGGTTTGGCGCAAACAACAGACATGATGCCCAGCATAGGCAGAATCGGCTTACCTGCGGCCCCGAAAGCGGTGGCAAGATGTTGATGGGTATGCACCGTGGCCATGACATCAGGCCGTGCTTTGAATATCTCGGTATGCAGCTTTACTTCAGCCGGTGCGCGGTACTTGCCCTCCACGTGGTTGGCCTCCAGGTCGACCATGATAACCCGTTCCGCGGTCATATTGAGCAGGTTGCCGAGATCAACGCCCCGTGCCTTTATCAGGACATACTTGGTGCCCGGAACGCGTGCACAGACATGTCCCAGGTAGTCAGCCAGACCTAGTTTCGCGAGAATACGGCAACCGGTTGCCACCTTTTCTTTGAGCTCCTGGATCACTTCCTGATTGAGAGTTTCTGTCGCCATGGTAGTCCTCCCGTGCTTGGGTTTAGTTATTAGTCACTATTACACACCGGGTTTATTTGTCAACAGAAAAAAGGATGCAATGAAACAAAAAATGTTTGACAATGCGCAGCCGTTTATACTTACATAGAACAGCTCATAGCTTTCAATCATCGGCAAGAGCAGAGATACGTTAAGAGGAGGTGCGCGTGGCGAAAAGTTTAAGCGGCTTCATGAAGATGCTCGAGGAGAACTATCCTGAAAGGATGCTCCATGTGAAGGAGCAACTCGATCCGGACCGGCATGAACTCGCGGCTTTCATAAAGCTTCTCGAAGAAAAAAACCAGAACCCTGTTGTTGTTTTTGAAAACGTGAAAAATCTTAAAGGCGAAAAATCGATGTTTCCGTTAATCCACAATCTTTACGTGACCCGTTCACTTTGCGCCTTAGCCATCGGGGAGGATCCTTCCAACAGCCAGATGGGGCTGGCGATCCGCTTCGGCGAGATCGAGAAAAAGGAAGGCGCGCTTGAGGTGATGAAGCAAGCGGATGCCCCGGTGCTGCAAAACGTATTGCAGGGTGACAAGGCCGACGTTACCATATTCCCCGCGGCGCGCTACCACGAGAAGGATGTGGGACCGTACTTTGTCATGGACTGCGTGATGCGGGCCAAGTCGGGCGACTTTTACGACATCACCCCCACGAAGAACCTGGTCTACGGTCCGCAGACGGATGAGCATCTCTACCCATGGCCATCACCACCTGGCACGCATCATCGCGGAGTACGAGGCGGTTAATGAGCCCACGCCCGTGGCTGTGGTGCTGGGACATCACCCTGCCTTCTCTCTGGGTTCCTGTGCCCTGTTGCCTTACGGGAACCACGATTATAAGACCATTGCCTCGTTCATGGGCGAACCCTTGCGACTCACGCCGTCTGCTACCTTGGGCAAAGATTTTCTGATCCCGGCCGACGCTGAAATCATACTAGAAGGCACCATCCCCCCGGGAGTACGGGATTACCAGAATCCCTTCGGGGAGATCTCCGGTCACTACCAGGCCCGCATGCTTGTCCCCGTGGTTGAAGTCACGGCAATCTGCTTCAAAAACAACGCACTGATGCAGGGGCTCATGCCCGGTCACGCCGAGCATATTATCCTCGGTGGTCTTCCCAAGGAGGGGACTGTTTATTGGGCGATGAAGAACGTAGTACCCGAGGTGACTGCCGTGCACCTGCCTCATTCGGCCATGGGGCGCTTCTCGGCACATATCGCCGTGAACAAAAGAACGTACCGGGATGTCACGGTCGCGGCCATGATCGCCTTTGCCGAGCAGCCAAACCTGAAGCTGGCAATCATGGTCGACAGCGACATCGATGTTTTTAACCAAACAGAGGTGATGTGGGCGGTTGCCACCCAAACCAGGTGGGACAAGGATGTGACGATTATTCCCAAGGTTCAGAGCTTCCGGGGCTGGCTCGGCGACGCTGTCTGCATAATCGACGCAACGCATCACGAAGAGGTTGCCGATTACCCGGAAAGAAACCGGATTCCGGAAGACGCGGTGAAAAGGCTGAGAGAGTTGGGATTCTGACATAGTCTCAGGCGGCACTCTGTGAAGCGTGCCGCTGCCCAAAGGAGGGATTATTATGAGTGAGGCTCAAGCAACAGTCGCCAGCAACTCGATAATGAAACCTGAAACGAAGCGTTTTCTGTACTTGCTTATCTGCATTGCAGCGGGTGTGATCACTTACCTGCTACCAATTACCCCCGTCGAAACCGGCCGAAGGGCACTCAGCATAACTGTTTTTGTCATCGCTATGTTCATTGCTGAACCGGTTCCGCTCGGCGTCACCGGCCTTCTTGGCTGCTGGCTCTACTGGGTCTTCGCCGACATCCCCGCGGCGAAAGCTTTTTCCGGCTTTCACAGCAGTACCCCGTGGTTTATCCTCGGCGTGCTGCTGATGGGTATCATGGCTGAATCCACAGGACTTGCAAAGAGAATAGCCTACAATATGGTCTGCCGATTGGGCAGCAACTATTCATCGATTCTGGCGGGAATGATGGTACTTAACCTTTTGCTCACGTTTATCATTCCCTCGGGGCTCGCAAAAACACTCGTGCTCTGTACCATTGCCATCGGTTTGATCCAGAGCTACGGTTTGACCAAGGAGAGTAATATCGGTCGGGGCCTGATGCTCGCCATGACCTACCAGTCCGGACTCTTTGATAAGGTTATCCTGGCCGGAGCAGCGACGATTCTGTCGAAGGGACTCATCGAAACGGTCGGCAAGGTCAAGGTGTCTTATGGTTTGTGGTTGGTCGCTTACCTGCCCATCACCTTGCTCACTATCCTGGCAAGCTGGTGGATCATACTGAAACTTTTTCCTCCGGAAAAAAAGAACCTCGAGGGAGGCCAGGAGTACTGCCGGGCCGAGCTGGAAAAAATGGGCCCGATGTCCGCAAGAGAAATCAAAGCAACAATCATAATGTCTTTGGCGACCGTGTTGTGGGCAACCGATCACTGGCATCACATAGATGCCTCCATAATAGGAG
Organism: uncultured delta proteobacterium; assembly: GCA_963835605.1. Classification (GTDB taxonomy): domain Bacteria; phylum Desulfobacterota; class Syntrophorhabdia; order Syntrophorhabdales; family WCHB1-27; genus JADGQN01. Next base: position 32,256 of record CAWIHO010000024.1, read on the forward strand.
TGATCGGGGGGCTGTTCGGCTGTCTTCCGTTGGTTGGCGCAATGAAGAAAGATGATTTCAACAAAGCCAATTTCCCGATCGTGGTCTTCATAGGCGCAGCCATGTGTCTCGGCAATGTAATGGCCGATACTGCGATCCTGAAAACGTTGACAGCTATGTTGTTCCAATGGATGGAGCCGGTATTGCGCTCTGCCTCGGTCATGGCGGGCATGCTCCTCTACTGGTACGCTAACCTGTTTCATCTGTTCCTGGCCAATGAGCCGTCCATGATCAGCGCGACCATGCCCGCTTTAATGCAGTTTGCTATCAAAGACGGGTTCAACCCTCTCACGCTTGGGATGCTCTGGGGATATGCGGCAGGAGGAAAGGTATTCGTATACCAATCGGCAGTGCTGGCCGTCGGCTATGCGTTTGGCTATTTCACTACCAAGGACCTTTTCAAGTTCGGGTTATGCATCTTTTTTGTGGAGTCGTTCTTGCTCCTGGTGATTGTCCCGTGGTACTGGCCCCTTCTCGGTCTCACGTTCCGTTGAAGCAGCCGGACTGCAGGAAGCACACAGGTTAAGGTTGAGATTAAGATTGAGCCGGACCGCTAAACACTGTTCACTATAGACTAACCACTGGTTCTAAAGAGGGAGGCACTATGTCCAAGGTACAGTACAAGGATCTGCGTGAATGGCTCAAAGTTGTGGAAGACACCGGTGAACTGAGGACCATTGAAGGAGCTACCTGGCAGGAGGATATCGGCATGGCCACGGAACTGCTGAATCATACCCCGCAGGCGCCGGCCGCCATCTTCGACAGCATCCCAGGGTATCCCAAGGGCTTCAGGGTGCTGACCAACGCACTCTTGAGCAACAACCGTCTGGCGATCACCTTCGGTCTGCGAAAGGGACTCTCCAAGTTTGAGCTGAGCACGGAGCTGTATAAGAGGACCGAAGGGCAGAAGCCGTTGCCTCCCGTATACGTGGAGAGCGGCCCCATCATGGAAAATGTCCTGGAGGGCGAGGCAGTCGATGTCTTGAAATTCCCCACACCCAAGTGGCACGAGGAGGATGGGGGCAGGTACATCGGTACGGGCAGCTACAATATCACAAGAGACCCTGACGATGGCTGGGTTAACGTAGGGACCTACCGGGTGCAGGTACAGGACAAGACCCATGTCGGCTTTTATATATCCCCCGGTAAGCACGGCCGCATGCATCGGGACAAATACTTTGCCCGTAAAGAACCCTGTCCGGTCGTGGTGGTGGTCGGAGGGGATCCTCTCCTCTACCTTGCAGGGTCGAGCGAACTGCCTTACGGGCTCTGCGAATTGGACTGGGCAGGCGCAGTACGCGGTGCACCCTATGAAGTGATTAAAGGCAAGTACACCGGCCTTCCCATCCCTGCCCGGGCAGAGATCGCTCTCGAAGGCTTCGCTCATTATGACGACCTTCAGGAAGAAGGGCCCTTCGGCGAGTGGACGGGTTACTACGCGAGCGCCTCGCGCAAAGAGCCCAGGATTGAGATCAAGGCAATCTACCACCGGAACGACCCGATCATACTCGGCAGCCCGCCCAACCGGCCCCCGGATGAGCTCTCCTTCTACCGCTCCTTCATGCGCTCCCCGCTCTTGAAAGAGGAACTGGAAAAGGCAGGGGTGCCCGATATCGTTGCTGCCTGGTGTCACGAGGCGGGGGGCGCAAGGCTGCTTCTGGCGGTCTCCATAAAACAGCGTTATCCCGGCCATGCCACCCAGGTGGGCCATGTGGCCTCCCAGTGTCACGTGGGCGCTTACTGCGGCCGTTATGTCGTTGTGGTGGACGATGACATCGATGTTACCAATTTAGAGGAAGTTGTCTGGGCCATGTGTACGCGCTCCGATCCGGCAACCTCTATCGACATCATCCATCGTGCGTGGAGCACCGCCCTTGATCCGAGAATCAGTCCCGAGGACAAGGCGAAGGGAGCGCTCTGGAACTCGCGTGCGATCATCGACGCCACGAGGCCCTTTGAATGGAGAGACAGATTCCCCATGGTCAATATGCCGAGCCCTGAGGTAAGAAAGAAGACCATGGAGAAGTGGGGGCATCTCGTAAAGTGACAAGTGACGGGTTGCGAGTTGCGAGTTGCCGATACAGGTTACGAGTTACAAGCGGCTCCTTCTCAATCAGAAAGCATACCATTGACGTAATAAAAAGGTTCAAAAGCCTAAAAATTTGGGAGGTTAGTATGTCAAACGCGTATCTCAGCAATCTCAGATCGACCATTGATTACCTCCAGAAGAAAGGAAAGCTCCTGGAGACTGATGTCGAGATCAACCCGGAACTGGAAATGACCGGCATTCAGAAGCTTCTCGACGGAGGATTGCCGATTCTCTTTAACAAGGTGAAGGGCTATCCCAACGGCAGATTATTCACCAACCTTTTCGCCGACGGCAATCTCGTGGCAGACCTTTTTGATGCGGGGAATGAAAGAACCTTCAAGCTCAGGATCCTTGAAGCGATTCGCCACCCGCTGCCGCCAAAGGTAGTCAAGGAAGCCCCCTGCCAGGAGGTGATCATAGACAAGGATATAGACGTCTGGCCCATCATACCCATGATTAAGCACACACCGACGGACCCGGGCAGGACACTCGGCGGTGGCAACACATTAGCCACAGGCAAATACTTCTGGGGCGGTACCCACATCAGCTACAACAGGATGCATTTCAGATGGCCCAATTACTCAACCTTTCAGATCTCCCCGGGCTCCCACACGGACATGATCGCGTCAAAATTCTACAGAAAAGAACCGATTCCGTTGACCATCAATATGGGCGTTCCTCCCGCGTGCACGCTAATGGCCGGTGCCGGTTTCGTCTACACGATACTTCCTCCGGGGTGTGATGAACTCGGCATCGCGGGAGCAGTGCAGGGATTTCCCGTCGACATAGTCAAGGCAAAGACCATTGATGCCTATTCTATTGCGAACGCCGAATATGTGCTTGAAGGCTATCTGGACACCGCCAGCAAGGTCTGGGAAAGCGAACTGGCGGAGAAGGATGGAAAACAAGGAGTCCATCCGTTCCATCCGGAATGGTCCGGATACATGGGTAAGGCCTACAGGACTTACAAATTTGTGGTAACGGCGATCACCTGCCGGAAAGACCGGCCCATCTACTACCCGCTTGCGGTGCACAGCTACGACGATCATAACATCGATACCATGGTCAGAACCGCGTCCTTCTTTGAACTCGCGGAGCGCGTATGCCCGGGCCTGGTCGTAGACACAAACATCCCTATGTGCATCCCCGATTGGGGCGGCGTCATTTTCCAGGTGAAGAAGCGGAGGCAGCGCGATGAAGGGTACGTGAAGAATATCCTGTCTACGGCCCTTTCCTGTTCAATTGGCGCACGGCTGGCAATCGCGGTAGATCCGGATATAGACATTTACAGTATGGATGACCTGATGTGGGCCATCGCAACAAGGGTTGACGCTGCACAGGGCATCATGATTGTGGCGCCCGGCGGCGCGGGCCAGACCTTCCAGCCGGCGGAGAGAAGTTCCGCGGGTGAAAAGGATTGGACTCAGACAAATATCAGGTTCTCCGGCGCCATCGCCCTTGACGCGACCGTTCCGTTTAAATATGTAGATGCGTTCCAAAAGGCGCACTATCCGATCGATAAAGTGGACCTGAAGAAATGGTTCACTGATGACCAGATCGAGAAGGCAAAGGCGGCGCAGCCCGAGTATGGAAAGCTTTTTGCGCGGACAGGTTTCTAATACCGATTTGCATTCAAGTTGGAGACCGAGGCGGCAGCGAGGAGCCGACGCAGCGTACTGGGGAGTACGTCGAGGAGAGTGACGTAGCGACAACGAAGGTATACACTTGAAGGCGAATTGGTGAGGAGTGAGCTTGAACTATAAGGACTGGTCGGTCATAATTGAAGAGCATGGCCGCGACCTCGCAAGCAAGGTGTTTATCGAGAGTCTGGATCAGGGAAAGCGCATAACGTATGGCCAGATGAATGAGTACTGCAACAGGGTGGCCGGTTTCCTGCGCGAAAAGCGGACAAAGGTAAGCGACAGGGTCACCCTGATCGGGAAAAACTCGATAGAAACGATGATCATCTACTATGGGATCCTGAAATACGGCGCTGTTGTGAACCCTATATTTTTCGAAGAGAGTGAGGAGAACCTCTATCGCATCATTAACATGGTGAAACCGAGGTTCATTTTCCATGACAGCGATTTACAGCTCGACACCGGCCGGTACGCGTGTGAATGGATACGATTCTCAGATGACGCACGGAAGAGGCCCCATGGTGATTTTTTTCGGCTCCTGGAGAAATACGATCCGGTATCCGGGAAATGCATCGCCGGAAGGAGAGATATCGCACTGATAGTCTATACCTCCGGTACCATGACGCTTCCCAAAGGCATTCATATATCGCGGGAAGGCCTGTTCTATATGGTGGATGAGATAGCCGAGAGAACGGGCATCACGGAAGCGGACCGGGTTCTTGAGTATCGCGCTTACAACTGGGCTTCTGCCCAGCTATTGACGATACTATCCACGATGCTCAAAGGGGCCACTCTTTACCTGGCGAAGAAGTTCTCCCGAAGTCGGTTTCCCGATTGGCTCAAAAGGCATGAGATCACCATTTCCTCGGGTGTGCCGGCGGTGATTAACATGCTTATCAACGAGCCCGTGCCCCTTCACAAGAATGACCTGCCTTGTCTGAAATTCATTACCTCCAGCTCAGCCCCGCTCAGCGTGGAAAGCCATTTGAAATTCGAGGAGATGTACAAAATCCCGATCCAACAGATGATGGGCATGAGCGAGGCAGGCTGGATGGCGGGGAACCCGCCCGCAAAGCGCAAGGTTGGCTCCGTGGGTTTACCTCTCAAACATAAAGAAGTCTGTTTTTTGAATGAGCAGGGAAAGCAGTGCGAGCCAAAGGAAGTCGGGGAAATGATTGTGAAAGGGAAGGCCATGGGCCTGTGCTACTCAAAAGAGGATGGTACGATTGAAAAGTTCCCCGAGGAAGGTTTCCCTACGGGAGATCTCGGGTACATGGATGAAGATGGCTACATCTTTATCACGGGCAGAAAGAAGGATCTTATAATCAGAGGCGGCATCAACATCTCTCCCATGGAGATCACGTCACGCATAATGGAACACCCTGCGATTCTTGAGGCGGCAACAGTGGGCGTGCCTGACAGGATCTACGGAGAAGAAGTGGTCAGTTTCGTTGTGAAACGGGAAGGATTCCAGGCCTGCGCGGACGACATTATTTCTCACTGCAACAAGACGCTTCCCGATTTCAAGATACCGAAGAAGATCGTATTCGTTTCGGCGCTGCCCAGAAATCAGCGCGGAAAAGTGGCAAAGAATGACCTTCTAAAATTATTTGAGCAGGAAAGCTACAAGCGGTCATTGATTATCGAAAGGAGAACAAAGAGCGCATGGAACGGATTGAATAGGCTTTGCGAACGAGTATGGATCTTGAGCGTATGCTCTGCTTCTGCGTCTTCGATACTCTGCAGCGTTTCTCTTGCTTCAGCCCAGAAGAAGCCTGCCATCAGACTGGGCGTGAACCTCGACACAACGGGATATGGGGCCTGGCTGGGCGAACCGGAACTGCGGGCTGTTCAGCTCTTCGCCGAACAGGTCAATGGCAAGGGCGGCATCGATGGCCACCCGCTGGAGCTTGTTGTCTACGACAACGAGAGCAACCCGGAAAAATCCTCAAGCAATGCGAAAAAACTCGTTCAGCGGGACAAAGTGACGGCTGTGATTGGTACGGTCCTCACGGCTACTTCGAACGCCGCAAAGTCGGTGGCCCAGGAGGAGAAGGTGGTGATGTATTCTCTTTCGGCCTCCTACGACCCCAGCTATGCGGACTCGTACACGTTTGCCACGTGGGTGGCCAGCTCCGGCCAGGTTGAGACGATTTACGATTACTTCGTAAAGAAGGGCATCAAACGTGTTGCCACGCTCTGTGCCACCGATTCGACCGGCCAGACCTGGCTCGAAGAGACGAACAAGAGTGGAAAAAAATATGGCCTCGAGATCACCAGCGAACGGTTCAACGTGAAGGATGTGGATGTCACGGCGCAACTTGCGAAGTTGAAGGCGAGCAATCCCCAGGCGCTCATCGTCGGGGTGACCGGCGCGCCGAACGCCGTTGTCGCCAAGAACTTCAACCAGATGGGATTCAAGATTCCTTACGCATCGACTGCCGGAAATATCTCTGAGTCTTTCCTGAAATTAGTCGAGGGGAACGAGCCGGAAAACTTGCTTCTTCCCGGCGCCTACTGCATCGTCTGGAGAGAGCTCCCCGACTCCTACCCGCAGAAAAAATTGATGAAGGAATTCAGTGAGGCCTTTCAGGCGAAGTTTAAAAAAGAGCCCGACATTTATGCAGCCGTTGCTTATGACGCTGCACGGGTGACCGTCGAAGGCATGCGACAGGTGAAACCAGAAGGTCCCAAAGATAGTCAGAAGCTCCGGGATGCCATGGAGAAGATAAAGAATTATCCTGCCGCGTATGGGGGAACTTACACGTTCAGCAAGACAGACCACCGTGGGACCAAGAAGGATGCCTGCGTGATCGTTCAGGTGAAGGGCGGCAAATTCGTGATGGCAAAGTAGGTATCTGTTTCATTAGTTGAGGGGAGAAACTATGGGAAGGATCAGCGTTTTGCGGTTGGCAATTATCGTATCGGTGGCATGCTGCTTCTCGTTATTCTGCGGGGTGTCTATTGCCTCGGCGCAAAAGAAGCCTGCCATCAGACTGGGCGTGAACCTCGATATAACGGGATATGGAGCCTGGCTGGGTGAACCGGAACTGCGGGCTGTTCAGCTCTTCGCTGAGCAGGTGAACGGCAGGGGCGGCATCGATGGTCACCCGCTGGAGCTTGTTGTCTACGACAACGAGAGTAATCCCGAAAAATCCTCCGGCAACGCGAAGAAGCTGATTCAGCGGGACAAGGTGACGGCCATAATCGGTACGGCCATCACGGCGACCTCTAACGCCGCAAAGTCCGTAGCGCAGGAGGAGAAAGTAGTTACGTATTCGCTCTCCGGCTCCTACGAGCCGACTTATGCGGACTCCTTCACGTTTGCTACCTGGGTCCACACGTCAGGGATGGTCGAGACGATTTACGATTACTTCGTAAAGAAGGGCATCAAACGAATTGCCGCACTCTGCGCCACCGATTCGACCGGCCAGACCTGGCTCGATGAGGCTAACAAGAGTGCAAAAAAATATGGGTTCGAAATCGCCAGTGAACGTTTCAACGTCAAGGATGTGGATGTCACGGCGCAACTTGCGAAGTTGAAGGCGAGCAATCCCCAGGCGCTCATCGTCGGCGTAAGCGGAGCGCCAAATGCGGTCGTCGCCAAGAACTTCAACCAGATGGGATTCAAGATTCCTTATGTCACCGGACACGGGAATATTTCCGATACCTTCCTGAAACTGATGGAAGGGAACGAACCGGAAACCCTTCTCCTTCCCGGCGCCTACTACATCGTCTGGAGGGAGCTCCCCGACACTTTCCCGCAGAAAAAACTGATGAAGGAGTTTGCGGACGCCTTTCAGAAGAAGTTTAAAAAAGAGGCCGATATTTACGCAGTCGTCGCGTATGATGCCGCGCGGGTGATCGCCGAGGGCATGCGACAGGTGAAGCCCGAAAGTCCTAAAGATAGCCCGAAGCTCCGGGATGCGATCGAGCTCATCAAGAATTATCCAGCCGTATATGGGGGAACTTACACATTCAGCAAGGAGGACCACCGTGGGATCAAGAAGGATGCTGCGCTGATGATTCAGGTGAAGGGCGGCAAATTCGTAATGGCAAAGTAGGCAGTCGACTTATGGAAAGCGTGCACCTGTCGCAAGCCCTCCAATTTATTTTTGCGGGCCTCACCAGCGGCTCCATTTACGCCCTGGTTGCGCTCGGGTTTGATATAATCTACAACGTAACCCTCGTCGTCAATCTGGCGCAGGGAGAGTTTCTCATGCTCGGGGCGATGACGATGATCTCCTTGTATAGCGGCTTCAAACTCCCTCTTCCTATCGCGCTCGTTCTCTCCACGCTCATTGTCGGCTGCGTCGGCATTCTCTTCGATCGTTTCTCCATCCGTCCCCTGAAGAAACCCTCGATCATGCTTCTGATCCTTCTCACGCTCGGTGGATCAACCTTCCTGAAAGGTGTAGCGCTCCTGATCTGGGGAAAGGACCCCTATACAGCACCTACATTCACAAAATTAAAAAGTATCTCTTTTCTCGGGGCAAGCTTCTCCCCTCAGATGCTCTGGATAATCGGAACGTTGGTGGCGGTCTCGTTTGTCCTCTGGTTCTTTTTTGAACGGACCCTCCTTGGAAAGGCCATGCGCGCCTGCGCGGAGAATCCGCGCGCCGCGAGCCTGATGGGGGTGAACGTGAAAACGTTTGTAATGATCTCCTTTTTTCTTGGCGGCGCGCTCGGCGCCGTAGGCGGCATGCTGATCGCGCCTGTCTCGTTCATGGTCTATGACGAGGGCACCATGATGGGGCTAAAAGGTTTCGCCAGTGCGGTGCTCGGGGGTATAGGGAGCTATCCCGGAGCAGTGGTCGGTGGCCTTGTCCTCGGGCTGCTGGAAAGCCTCGCGACCGGGTATGTCTCCTCCATCTTCAAAGATATCCTGGCTTTCCTGGTTCTTCTACTCATCCTTGTTATTAAGCCCACGGGCCTTATGAAGCGGTCGGATGAGTAATACCAATTCGCCTTCAAGCGTATACCTTCGTTGTCGCTGCGTCGCTCTCCTCGACGTACATCTGGAGTACGCCTGCGTCGGCTCCTCACTGCCGCCTCGGTCTACAGCTTGAATACAAATTGGTATAGGCCATGATCAGGGCCGTCCCTTATCTTCTTTTCGCGCTCTTCATCTATCTGCTTCCCGCTTTACTGGCGGGCTCGTACTGGATCCATGTGCTGGTGATCATCGGGACCTACGTGATAGCGGCGACAGGGGTCGATCTGGTAGTCGGCTTCGCCGGCCAGCTCTCCTTGTGTCAGGCCGCTTTTTTTGCCCTTGGCGCTTACGCCTCTGCAATTCTGACCACTACCTATCACGTTGACCCGATGCTTGCGCTTCTTATCGGTATGATTTTCACCGGTCTTGTTGCCTACGGAGTAGGGGCTCCCGTGCTGCGGCTGAAGGGCTATTATCTCGCCATCGCCACGCTTGGCTTCGGTCTGATCATCCAGTCTTGTCTCGTCACGTTTGCGTCGTACACGGGAGGCCCGGACGGGTTCAGGGATATCGTTCCATTAAGGATGGCGGGGTACATTTTTAAGACGGATGAACAGTATTATTATCCCATCTGGACTACGGCCATGCTCGTCCTGCTTCTCACGCGCAACATCGCCCGCTCCAAGATCGGAAGAGCCATGCTCGCATTGCGTGGCGATGATGTGGCTGCATCCGCCATGGGGGTTGATATTGCTCGATATAAGATTCAAGCCTTTGTGCTGTCCGCCGTGTATGCCTCTCTGGCGGGGGGTTTCTATGCCCATTCCAATCGATTCATATCACCTCAGATGGCCGATCTTTCGAGGTCCGTCGAGATGATCATCATGGCGGTTCTCGGAGGGATCCGCACGGTATTCGGCGTCCTTATCGGGACGACCATCATGAAAAGTATTCCGGAGGTTCTCGAGTCTTTCCTCGACTACCAGATGGTTGTGACAGGAGCGATTCTGATCGTTCTTCTTCTCTATATGCCGCAGGGGTTGATCGGCGTGGTACGAGCGGTTGTCGCTCGCCTTCGCTTAAGGGGAGAACGTTGATTCTCGAAATTAAAGGCTTGACCAGGTTTTTCCAGCGTTTGACAGCCGTGAACGACCTGAGCTTCGCGGTAGAGCAAGGCACGATCAAAGCTTTGATCGGTCCGAACGGGGCGGGAAAGACGACTACCTTCAACATGGTCACGGGCCTTCTTGTACCAAGCAGGGGCTCGGTCTTTTTCAAGGGCGAGGAACTCACCAGACGGCCGCCGCACGTGCGGGCAAAGAAGGGCCTGTCCCGTACGTTCCAGATCGTGCGGCCTTTTGCTGAGATGACCGTGCTTGAGAACGTCATGGTAGGTTGTGACATGCGCACGGGGAGCGGGTTGTTTTCAGCAGCCTTCCGCCTTCCCCGATCTCTCAAGGATGAGCGAAAGGTTCGGCGCAAGGCTATGGAGGAGCTGGAGTTTGTTGGTCTGGCCGCTCGGGCGAACGCGCCGGCAACGAGTCTTCCGATGGGCGAACAGCGGGTCATGGAGATTGCGCGAGCCCTGGCCTCAGATCCCGAGATTGTCCTTTTCGATGAGCCGGCTGCGGGGCTGAACGAAAAGGAGACAGACCAGTTGGCAAAAAATCTTCTTCGCATTAAAGAGCGGGGAATTACCATTCTCCTCGTGGAACATGACATGCGCCTCGTTATGCGTGTTTCCGACGAGGTTGTGGTCATCAATTATGGCAGCCTGATCGCCGAAGGCACCCCTTCGGAGATACGGAACAACCCTGAGGTGATCACGGCGTATCTAGGGAAGTGATGATGCTCTCTGTTGAAAAACTGAGTGTCTACTATGGCGGAATCCAGGCCCTCAAGGAGGTCTCCCTGGAAGTAAAGGAAAGGGAGATCGTCAGTGTGCTGGGGGCAAACGGGGCCGGGAAATCGACCCTTCTCATGAGCATCTCCGGGATCCTTCCGTCCCGGCAGGGGAAAATCATTTTCGATAACAAGGAGATTACCCGACAGAGTCCCAGCTCTATCGTGCATCTCGGAATCTGCCAGGTCCCGGAAGGACGAGATATCTTCAAGTCCCTCACGACACTCGACAACCTCCACATGGGAACCTACCACCATTACAGAAAAAGCCCTAAGAGCGTGATTGAGGAAGATTTGGAGCGGGTCTACACGCTCTTTCCGATCCTCAAGCAACGCCGGACTCAAATGGCTGGCACGCTCAGTGGCGGGGAGCAGCAGATGCTGGCCATTGGTCGCGGTCTCATGGCCCGGCCAAAGTTGATGATGCTGGACGAGCCTTCACTGGGCCTGGCGCCGCTCGTGGTAGAAGAGATTTTCAGGATTCTTCGTGAACTCAATTCCCTGGACATCACTCTTCTGCTGATTGAGCAGAATGCACGGGCAGCCTTGAAGATCGCTACTCGAGGATACGTGATGGAGACCGGGAAAGATTATCATGGAGGGGAAAGCAGAGGACCTGCTCGAGAACGAGCATGTGGTTTCGGCATACCTGGGCGGCTGACGGCTGCGGATGATGCCCGCTATGGTGGATACCGGTTGGATAAGCCTGAAAGCCTATGCAATGTAGTCCCCAAGTCTTAATGCTTTACGGTGAATAATCCGGGCCACCTCCCTCAGCAAACAGGGCTCAAACCCTTGCGGGGATTGGACCTGCCGGCATCTGCCCGGAGAGGATGCAATTTGCCTTTTGCATACTTTAGTTGACAAAGAAAAAAAGTGCGTGTATATTTCTTAAAAGCCATGAATATCAATGTGCTTGTCCTTAACCTACCCAATGACTCACGGCCCGCGGGCGTAAGGGATCATGGGAGAGAGCGTGACGGGCAGCTCGCGGACACTTTTTCGAACCCCGACACTGTTACTCCCGGTGAAGAAGTAATCGAGCTGATCCCGCAGGGCGGAGCTTGGGCCGGAAAGGGAGCCGCAAGAGCAGCGCGGGCAGTTACTTACAGTCTTGCAGGCGAGCAAAGGGCGCTTCATGCTTCACCCACCGCTACAACCTATGATCACGAGGGGAAGGTCCGTTATTCTTCTCAGGACAAAGGTCTTCGCATAAACGTCACCGCCTAAGACCGGTTCGCCTTCATTCATAATTAAGAAGTCACAATCAAGAATTGTCTCCTGCACCGGTGTTGTCGCTTCCATTCAAACATGCTATAGTGGAAAAAACATGGCAGGTAGAGGCGAGTTGCCGCGCAGGAAGCGGGAGACGTTCTTTTCTGTAGTTCAGAATATCCCGTACGGCGTCATATTGGTCGGCGAAGACGGACAACACGTGTACGTGAACCCCGAGTTTACGCAAATAACGGGGTACACGTTGAAAGAGGTGCCTACCGGAAGAGACCTTGTGCTCAAGGCCTTTCCGGAACCCGATTACGCCGAGAAGGCGCTGGAGGCTTGGCGGAATGATCCCATTCAGAAGGCTGCTGAGTGGACGTTCAGTTTTGTCTGCAAAGACGGAACAGTAAAAGAGATCGAGTTCAAGTCGGCCCTGCTTGACGATGGGCGAAGGGTGCTCACGCTCCGTGACGTGACTGCCAAAGTTCGGACGCAGCAGCTGCTCAGAAAGACCCGGGAAGACCTGGAGCAAAGGGTTGGGGAGCGGACTGCCGAGCTCCTGAAATCAAAAGAATTACTGGAACTTGAGATAGAGGAACGGGCCAGGGTAGAGCAAGCGCTCAGGCAGTCCTGGACACGGTATCGCTCGCTCGTGAAACAGTCATCCGACGGGATCTACATCCTGGAGCCGCGTTCGAGCCGCATCCTTGAAGCCAACGATCAATTCCTGAAGATGCTGGGATACACCGAAGAGGAGATCACCCGGCTGAGCTTGGAGGACATTGTTGTTTTTGAGAGTGAATCGGTAAAGGAAAGCATTGCCAAGGTACTGAAGGACCGTCAGGACGTGTTCGGCTTGAGGCAGTATCGCTGTAAAGACGGTTCGTTAATTGATGTGGAAATAAGTGCCACGCTGATGTCCGTCGGTGATGCGCGTGTGATTATGGTAAATGTCCGCAATGTGACCGACCGGAGACGGGCCGAGGCAGCGTTGCAGGCGAGTGAGAGGAGATACCGAACCCTCTTTGAAGAGTCGCGGGATGCTGTCTACCTCAACAGGTTAAATGGAGCGTTTGTTGACGGCAATCAATCGATGCTCGATCTTTTCGGCTATACCAAAGAGGAGATGACGGGCCTTAACTCCAGGGCACTCTATGTTAACCCATCACAGCGGGATGAGTTCAAAGCGCTCCTGTGGGAGAAAGGCTTCGTGCGCGATTATGAGGTGAGATTCCGCCGCAAGGACGGCTCGGTAATGAACTGCCTTGTTACGTCCACATTCTGGCGGGCAGATGACGGGACTCTGCTCGGGTATCAGGGGATCATACATGATATCACTGAGCGAAAGCTGGCCGAAGAAGCGCTTCGAGCAGCAAGAGACGAGCTGGAGCTGAGGGTACAAGAACGCACGGTAGAGCTGCGAAGCGCGAATGAGAAGCTTTTGCAGGAGCTGGGAAGGCGAAAGCAGATCGAAGAGATGCTGAGGAAGGCGGCTGAACGATACAAGAACCTCTTCGACAACTCCCCCCTCGGTATATACCGCACGGATCCCGAGGGACGCATCTTGATGGCCAATCCGACGCTTGCGCGGATGCTGGGCTATGGCTCATTCGGAGAGCTGGCATCGGCCACGCGGAACAAAAGGGACTATCTTCCGACCTACGTGCGTAAACAGTTCAGGGAGCGACTCAAGCGGGAGGGCAGAGTCAGGGGTCTCGTGTCCGCTTGGGAAAGGCCCGATAAATCAGCCATTTTCGTGAGGGAAAACGCGAAGGCAATCCTGGGAGAGGATGGTAATGTGCTCTTCTACGAAGGGACCGTGGAAGATATTACCGAGCAGAAAAAAGCTGAGGAGAAGATTCAAGACTACCAAGAGCAGCTTCGATATCTTGCCTCCCAGCTCTCCCTGACTGAAGAACGGGAGCGAAGGAGACTGGCTACTGCTTTGCACGATACCATAGGTCAGATCCTCGCTGTATCGAAGATTAAGCTCGGGGCCCTTGTTGAGTCAGCGAGAACGCCCTCCATTGCCGCGGCTTTGAAGGAGGTGCGGGGCTTCGTTGAGCAAGCGATAGAGTATACGCGTTCTCTCACCTTCGAGTTGAGCCTGCCGATACTCTATGAGCTTGGTCTTGAGCCCGCACTTGAGTGGCTTGGAGAGCAGATTCAGGAGCAGCACGCCATTCGCAGTTCCTTCGAGACGGACGGTGAGCCTAAGCCGGTCGATGATGAGATTCGCATCTTTCTTTTTACCGCTGTTCGGGAGCTGCTCGTAAACGTGGCCAAGCATGCGAAAGCAGACAGGGTGAGGATATCAGCGCGCAGGGATGGTGGAGACATAGTCGTCCAGGTGTGGGACAGCGGCGCTGGCTTTGACAGCTCGAGAATGGGGTTTGGCCCGGCGGGGGACGCCGGTGGGTTTGGTCTCTTCAGCATTCGCGAAAGACTGCGTCATCTCGGCGGTCGAGTGGACATCAAATCGCAGCACGGAGAAGGGACAACGATAACATTGATGGCACCGCTGAACCTCCGGAAGGGCAGGGGAGGGAGAAAGTGACATGGGAGTGAGAATTCTCATAGCCGATGACCACAAGATCGTGCGGGAAGGCTTGCGAGCCCTGATCGAGAAACACGAGAACATGGAAGTGGTGGCTGAAGCAGAAACAGGACTTGATGCGGTTCGACTCACTCAGAGACTGGAGCCGCACGTTGTTATCATGGATCTCGGCATGCCGCAGATGAATGGTATCGAGGCGACTCGAGAAATCACGGCAAACAGCCGGAAAATCAAAGTCATTGCTCTGTCGATGCACTCTGATAAACGGTTTGTATTGCAAATGCTAAAGGCGGGAGCAAGCGGATACCTGTTGAAAGATAGCGCCTTCGAGGAGTTGATCATCGCGATAAAGACGGTCATGTCCAATCAATCCTATCTCAGCCCTAAGATCACGGATGTAGTGTTGAAGGAATATCTTCAGACAGTCTCTCGTGGGGACGTGTCCGTATTCTCCGTCCTTACGCACAGAGAGAGGGAAGTATTGCAGATGCTGGCGGAAGGCAGGAGTACCAAGGAGATTGCGGCGTCGCTCAGTATCAGCGTGAAAACCATCGAGACCCATCGACAGCAGATTATGGATAAGCTGAAGATCCGTAGCGTGGCAGAGTTGACCAAGTATGCCATCCGCGAGGGGCTAACGAGCCTTGAACCGTGAGCAGTGAGCAGTGAACAGTGAACAGTGATCGGTAAGCCGCGGAGTCCGGAAAAACGTACTTGGAGTCCGTTGTCACAAATTCCAAATCTATTACGTACGTGATGCTTCGCTAGCGCTATGGAATTTGAGATTTCTCACAGCTGTTCCACAGAGTAGCCTCTCTCCTTGAGCATCTGGACGATTCCTTTGTTTCCCACGAGGTGTCCTGCCCCAACCACCACAAAATAGGTCTCCCTCGTCTTCAGGTAACCCTCAATCTTCGAGACCATACCCTTGTTCCTGTCATCAAGCAGTCTCTTCCAGATAGGCTCTAACCTCCGATCTTCCCTGACCGTCTTTGTGATGATGGATTCAATGCCGTTTGCATTACCTGTCGACCAGGCCTTTACGAGGGCGTTAGCTTCATCACCAAGGAGGTTCAAATCCTTTAATGTGTAAACCAGAAAGAGCTCCTGTTCTTTGTCAGAGAAACTCGATAAGAGATTGAACTGTTCGTCCACGCCTTCAAGCTCCAAAATCTTTTTTGACCCCTGGGCTTTGGAGAGGAAGTACACGTCTACCCCATGTGTGGGGTCAAAGCCCAGTTTCATGAGTTCCAGGCCCTCCAGGGTCAATGCCAGGACCCATGGCTTTTGCCGGGCTATCAGTTCAATAGGCAGGCCCAGCTTTCCCGTCTCTTTCTTAACGTATTCATACGTCTCGCGGGAGAGATGATTCTCGAGGCTGTCATTTTCCGGGTAGAGAGCGCTCTGCAATAGTTTATCGCTGTTGAGCTTGCCCGGATCACTGATATCAGCTTCGACTACGAGAGCATTCGATTGCGCAAACGCCTTTTCGATCCCGGGATTCAACGGATAATTCTCCTGTTTCAAAAAGTGGATTGAACCCAGGAGATAGAGTGTCGATGTTTTTGATTGCACCTTCCATAAGAAGCTTTTCCCATCCTGGGCGAAGGCTTTGCGGTCATGGACAAAACATCCAATCAGGCAGAGGATCAGGAGAAAAGGCAATAAACTGCGGATTTTCTTGCGCATAGTTGTGATTACCTCGACTTCTCATATTTCAGATCACAGATGCAGCAGTCTGCGCGCGTTGCCCTCGAATATCTTCTGCTTGGTCGACTCCGACGCCCCCATCTTTTCTATCGCATCGATCGTCTGTCTGACTGAGAGGCGGCCATTCTCGATGTCGTACGGCAGATCGGTGCCGAAGAGGATGCGGTCTTCACCGAAAAACTCGAGGGCCAGGTTGAGTGCGGAAGGGTTCCCGTTCAGGGCCGTATCATTGTAAAACATGCGTAAATACTCAATAGGGTGTTTCGTAAGTCCGGGATAATGGTCTGCCCCCAGGCGTTCCAGTCCGTTATTGTAGTGGACAATGATTCTCTCGCGGAAGTAAGGGACCAGGGCTCCGCAGTGATGGGTGATGAACTTGATATTAGGGAATTTTTCGAAAATCCCCGCGAATACGAGTCGCACCATGGCTGCTGTGGTGTCAAAAGGCCAGCCGAATATTGAGAAGATCTGATTATAGGAGACCGTTTCGGAAGCGTAATCGGGCTGGCTGGAGCTGCGCATCGGGTGGATCCAGATGGGCAAATCGAGGCGGGACATGAGCTCATAGAGAGGCATCATTTCATCGGTAGTTAAAGGCTTGCCCAAGACGCGGGTATGCACCTGGACGCCCTTGAAACCGAGCACTTTAATCGCTCTTTCGGCCTCCTTCAACGTGGCATCCATGTCATTCAGAGGGAGGTTTGCTATGGCCGCGATATACTTTTTCGGATTACGGGCTACCAACTCCGCCATTTCATCGTTGCAGACCTTAGCCAGTTCCACCGCCTCCTTGGGCCCCATGATCTCCTCTACGGGAGGCATGGTTGCGGACAATACCTCAACGACGTCCGGAAACTCCTCAAGTATGCGCAATCTCCTTTCGTGGTCGGTCAATGCCGGCCGCCTGTCCTGAACGGCCTTTTCGGTAGCAAACTTGTCGGCATACTTGTAAAGGGCCTTCTTATAGCGCTCAGGCATGACGTGTGTGTAAATATCGATCTTCATGGACTAGCCTCCTCTGTTTTTTCCAGCAACGGTGTCACTGGTTAATTCGGTCTCTTCTCGTCTCACTCCTTGTATGCCATGGGAGCGAATCGGTGCGATAAGCTTTAGCACCACCGTTCTTTAGTGTCAAGGAGAATCTGCCGGTCGGCGCATAAGGCCAACCTCCATCGCTCCGCGAGGGAAGCCCTTTCAGGGTTACGAGCGCGAAAACCAACGCTACTTTGAGTTGGGGTCATACGGACAAATCGACGGTACAACTGTCAAATAATGCATTTTGCGATGTGGACAGGTGATTCAGGTTTTTACCTACAAAGGCTGAAAATCGATTCCCATCAAAAGTCAAAGATTACGAGTTGAAAAGTTCAAACCCTCGGAGTCGGGGTTTTTATGACTCCCAAACTGGCCATTCATGGGCCTGGAGATGAGCCTTGTCCAGGCAAAGATAGAGAGATCATTGAAGAGTCATATCGTGGTTCTTTCTTTATAATCTTCACGTTCGTCTTGACAATGTCCTTTTCACATGTAACAATTCCTTCTCATGCTAAAAGACAATTTCTTAACAGTCCTTGAGACGAGACCCAGCTTATAAGCATGCAGACCGTATCCTGCCCCCTGTGAGTCCCTGATTCACAGGCTCGTGGAGACGACGCTATTGATAAGGAGGAGATAACGATGAAGACGAAACGACTACATATTGCCGAAAGCGTCGGCATTTGGTGTATCAGCGCGGTGCTGGTGGCCACACTGGGATTGGCGGAGTGCTGGGCCACGGAGCCGGTCCTCGGGGGCTCGAAAACCCCGGCGACCGGGGCCGCCGGCGGCGCCACTTCGGAAGGGGCCAGTAGCCAGCTTGAGCATTGCGATGAATCGCTCGGTACGATGGCCGTCGTGGAAGACCAGACCGCAGCATGGTATGGGGGTCTGCAACAGTACAAGCTCGGCTCCACCGTCCCGGTGCTGCGCATGCTGATCCAGCAATCCAACTGTTTTGTGGTCGTCGAACGCGGTCGGGCGATGAACAACATGATGCAGGAGCGGGCGCTGGAACAGAGCGGAGAGATACGCCAGGGCAGCAACTTCGGCAAAGGACAGATGGTAGCCGCCGATTACACCATGAGTCCGTCCATTAACTTCAGTCAGAAAGGCACCGGAGGCGTGGGCGGCGCGATAGGGGGCTTGTTTGGATCGGTCGGCAGGCTCGCGGGTGTCGTGGGGGGTGGCTTGAAGGCGAACGAAGCTTCCACCACGCTCCTCTTGATCGACAACCGCTCCGGCGTGCAACTGGCCGCAGCAGAGGGCAGCGCGAAGAACTACGATTTTAACCTGTTCGGCGGCATGTTCGGCGGCGGGGCAGCCGGGGGTGCGGGTGGCTACACCAACACGCCAGAAGGAAAGATTCTCACAGCCGCTTTCATGGATTCCTACAACAAGCTGGTGAGCGTAGTGCGTAACTACAAGGCGCAGGAAGTGAAGGGCGGGTTGGGCACGGGCGGGCGGCTCGGAGTGCAGGGGGGACAGACGCCGGCGTCGAAAGGACTGAAGTGAGTCTATCTAATGCGCTGAGAATGTCAATGTCCTATCGGCCTGCCGAACGAAAACTTGTTGATTAAAGCGACAACTTCTCCGTTTCAAGATTACCCGGCCTCCGTAGATCATAGAGTTTATTAGCACGAAGCTCTAATAGCATTACTATCCGAAATATCGTGTCGAACCGGCTGAGCGGACATGCTCTGTTACAGCATACATAAATCAATATCACACGAGAAATAAGGTGAAAGAGCAGGTGCGATTTCGTCTTTTGGTTCCCTACATTCCCGACAAAGCCCATAAGTAGAGAGAGGCGACCGAGCCGTACGGTGAATATCGTTTGCGGTAGCGCTCGAACTGCACCTTCCTCAGCTTCTTGAGCCCATACAGATTCATCATACCGCGCCTGATAGCCTGATCACCCCAACTGACAATATCCGGCCGGCACAGGGAGAAGAGCAGAAGCATTTCGACCGTCCACACGCCGATACCACGGAGCGATGACAGCTGACGGATAATGTCTTCATTCGCCATTTCGTGGAAACGCGAAAAGTTTATCTCGCCGCGCATTGCTGCATCGGCTATTCCCTTGATGTATTCTATCTTCCGGGCGGACAGCCCGCACTTCCGCATTTGGGAAATATCAGCCTCTGCAATCCGCTCCGGAGTAATCTGTTCCAGAAGGGTGTGGAGCCTCCCTCTTATGGCATTGGCCGCTTTATTGGATATCTGCTGGGCGACCACACTCATGACAAGCGCTGCGAAAGCGTCTGGTCTGATCTCCCGTTTGATTACGCCGATCACCTCGATTGCCGCGCCGAGCTTTTTGTCGCGGCGTTTGAGATGGTCGATTTCCGTTTGTCCGTATCTGAATATTTCCATACTAAGCTTACTTATACAATTGTCTCACAGGTTATGCAATGACTCCCATGAATTAGACTAGATGGCCGCCCCTAAGGAGCTCGGAACGATGTTCAGCGGCTTGTGCTAAAATAGTGACGATGAGACGATTCCTTCCTTACGTGACGCTCGGATTATTCATACTTACTATGTACAACCCGGCCGTGGCACAGCCGCAGCCTGATCCATTTGAGGCGCGCAGGCTGCAGATGGTGGAACAGGATATTGAGGCGCGAGGCGTTAAAGACGCGCTGGTACTCAAGGCCATGAGAAAGGTGCAGCGCCATCTCTTCGTCGAGCAGTCGCTTTGGCCCAAGGCGTATAATGACCATCCTTTGCCCATCGGTGACGGACAGACCATATCTCAGCCCTATGTCGTTGCCCTCATGACGGAGGCGTTGGCGTTGCGGGGAGACGAACGCGTCCTGGAAGTGGGGACTGGCTCGGGTTATCAGGCAGCAATCCTTGCCGAGATTGTCAAAGAAGTTTTCACGATCGAGATCCGACCAGAGATCTATACGAAGACCCGCGACAGGCTCCAGAAGCTCGGGTACAAGAATATTCATTTAAAGCAGGGAGACGGTTATCTCGGCTGGCCGGAATATGCGCCCTTCGATGCCGTCATCGTCACCGCATCCGCAAATCACATACCTCCTCCGCTCCTTACCCAGTTGAAGGAAGGGGGACGGCTTATCATGCCTCTGGGCAGCACGACCTTCTACCAGAACCTTACACTCGTCACAAAGAGACTGGGCAAGGTAGAGGTCAAGGAGTTGGGCGCTGTGGCCTTCGTGCCTCTCGTAGGCGAAGGTCAAAAGAAATGATACCGATTTGCCTTCAAGTGTATAGCTTCGTTGTCGCGGTCGCTCCGACGTACCTAGTACGCCTGCGTCGCTCTGCTGCCGCCTACGGTCTATTTGAATGCAAATCGGTATAGAGCAATCGCATAAAGGGCGTCGGAAGTCTGGCGTCCGGTGACCGAATTGCAATAAGGCAAAAAGAGAGTTTATAATGTTCCTTCCGAGGTGACCGGATGAAACGGAGAGACTTTTTAAGGATATGCGGTTCTTCCCTTCTGGCCGGCAATTGGCTTCTGAAGGACCTCTGGGCAAAGGAGCCTTCGGTGGTTGCCATCTCAGAGGGCAAGGATTACGCGCAAATAACAAAGAGCGTGATTGATGCGCTTGGCGGGATCAAGCGGTTCGTCAAGGCCGGCGACATCGTTGTTGTCAAGCCTAATATGGGCTGGGACAGGAAGCCCGAATTTGCAGCGACCACACATCCGCTCGTGATGAAGGCAATTGCGGAAGAGTGTCTGAAAGCTGGCGCAAAGAGGGTCAAGGTTTTTGACAATCCCTGCAATGACGCGAGACGGTCATATGAGAACAGCGGGATACCCGCCGCTCTGAAAGGCATGGATAATGTCGAAGTGAAGCAGATGGAAGAAGAACGCTATAAGAAAACCAAATTGAACGGCGTTGCCCTGAAGGAGTGGGAGCTTTACACAGAAGCACTCTCGGCTAATGTATTCATCAGTGTCCCTATCGCCAAACACCACAGTCTGACCGGGCTCACCCTTGCATGCAAAAACATTATGGGTATTATGGGCGGCAATCGCGGCTATATCCACAGAGAGATAGAAGATGCCCTGGCCGACGTGAACAGCGTGGTAAAGAGCCACCTCGTCATCATCGACGCTACGCGTATCCTCACCAATCACGGGCCTACGGGAGGAAGCCTGCGTGACGTGAAGGTGCTTAACAAGCTCATCGCCTCCACTGATATGGTTGCAGCGGACGCTTATGCCACCGGACTTTTTGGCCTCAAACCTACAGAGATTCCGATAACAGTGACTGCGCATAAGCGGGGGCTGGGGGAGATTGATCTTAGTAAAGTGAAAGTGGTAAAGGCATGATCTTGGTTGATACGGTTGATAGGTGCTGGCAGCGGCCCGCAGCCTGGAGAACTCCGTGTTACCTTCGGTCACGCATCAACGTATCAACGCGTCAACGTATCAATGTATCAGCCAAGACTGTTCGAATGTCCATGAAACTTACCCCGTCCCGTATATCCCAGCTTGTCTTTCTCGTCGTCTTTCTCGTCCTCTTCGTCGTCACCGATTATCGAGGCCAGGATGAAATCTCCGTAGCCGTCAACAGTTTTTTTCGGGCCAATCCCCTCGTTCTCGTGAGCTTCCTTCTGGCCACAAACACCTTCACATGGGTTTTGCTGCCGGGCGTCCTCACGCTTGTCTTCTCGATAATCCTCGGGCCGATTCTTCTGTGGCTGGATCTGCCCCTTAGGGACGATCCTCGATCTCGTAACCGGCAAAATACGGAAAACCAAGCCTCTGATGTGGCTCAGAGGCAATTTGAAGTATTATCTGCTTGCGACGCTTCTCTTCGCGGCCCTTTTCCGGATGAACCTCGTCGGTCTTTTAGATCCTATCGCTTTACTGATACGCTTCCTGACGTTTTTCTTCTATCCACTGGTAGGATACGCTTTCCGTCAAGGCTGGGTAAGCCTTTACGATCTCCTTGGAGACAACAGAGACTACTTTGCGGGAGGCTACAGCTTTTTCAAAAGCTACCTACTCCCTTTCCGGGAAACCTTTTACCCCCTTGCCTTTCTGTCTCTTCTTCTTTTCACAGCCATTCTCTTTCTCGAGCACTATGAGCGGCGAAATTGGTGCAAAAACTTATGCCCTCTGGGCAGCCTGCTCGGTCTGCTTGGCCATTTCAGTATCTTTAAGAGGCTCCCATCCAGGCTTTGCTCTGATTGTGGCGACTGTAAGGAGCACTGTCCGACCGCCTTCGACAGCGATATTTTGCAGAAGAGCAATTGCATCCGGTGCCTCGACTGTTACGCCAAGTGCCGTTTCAAGCGGGTCAGTTTCCGCCCGGCTATGCTCAAAAGGCCAAGCAACGCCTTCTCCCCTGCTCGCAGGGTGATACTT
Source organism: uncultured delta proteobacterium (assembly GCA_963835605.1). Taxonomy (GTDB): domain Bacteria; phylum Desulfobacterota; class Syntrophorhabdia; order Syntrophorhabdales; family WCHB1-27; genus JADGQN01. Next base: position 54,735 of record CAWIHO010000024.1, read on the forward strand.
ACGGGTGCAGTCTCAGGCTTCCTTCTCCCGAGGCTGTTCGCCTTCAGGCTTCCGTTGGCCGAGTCCAGACTTCTACGGCCCCCCGGTGTTAACGGAGATGATGAGTTTTTGAAGAAGTGCGTGCGCTGTGGGGAATGTATGAAGGTTTGCCCCAGAAATGCGCTCTATCCGGCCTCGCTCCAGGCAGGCCTCTATGGCCTCTTTACGCCTATGGTCATCCCGCGGCTTGGGTACTGCGAATACAACTGCAACCTGTGCGGTCAGGTCTGCCCGACCGGTGCCATACCGAATCTGCCACTCCAGGAAAAGAAAACAGCCATTATCGGACTCGCCGTCGTCGATAAAAACCATTGTCTCCCGTACGCAAAAAAACTCAACTGTATCGTCTGCGAAGAACACTGTCCCATTCCTGAAAAGGCTATACGCTTTGAAACGGTTGAAGAGACTGACTACACCGGGAAGAAGCTGGTTCTGAAAAAGCCTTACATAATGGACAAGCTCTGCACCGGTTGCGGTATCTGTGAATATGTCTGCCCGGTTGAAGAAAAAGCGGCAGTGGAAGTATTCTCACACAAGCCGAGAAAACTTTGATTAGTCAGTTGGTCCATTGATCTCGCCTTATACCGATTTGCATTCAAGCTGGAGACCGAGGCGGCAGCGAGGAGCCGACGCAGGCGTACTTAGAAGTACGTCGAGGAGAGCGACGCAGCGACAACGAAGGTATACACTTGAAGACGAATTGGTATTACAGGCCGTGTATCGGGAACACGGTCTTCTGAAGGTAGGCCACGACCCGCCTGGCCTGTTCGAAGCAAGCTTCCTTCTCCGCTCCCTCAAGCACGAAAGGCGCATCATCCAGGTGGCCTGCCTCGGCCTCCGGGCCGAACATCATCCCGCCAACCTTCCCTGCGTATTGGTCAACAGGCTCGAGGCCGCACAAGGTGGCCCAGGCAATGGTCCAGAGTGATGCTGTTTTGAATACGTTGTAGCCGCCTCCTCCCAGCGCCAAAACCTTCGGCGAAAAGCCCTTCATTAACTGTACAACTCGCTTGTAACTGTTGCTCGTAAGATTGAGGTCTGCGAAGGGGTCGTCTTTATGGCCGTCGCCCCCGATCTGCGCCACCAGTATGTCAGGCTTGAAGCGTTCCATGAGTGGCGGCACCACCGCTTCAAAGGCGAACAGGTAGACCTCATCGTCCGTTCCCGCCCGAAAAGGAATATTGACATTGTAACCCTTGCCTTCACCATCCCCTATTTCCTTCTCGAACCCGGTCCCGGGGTAAAGCGTCTCTCCTGATTCGTGCAACGATATTGTCAATACTTTGTCACTGTCATAAAACGCATCTTGTACGCCGTTGCCATGATGCGCGTCTATATCCAGGTACCCGACCTTTCGCCCTTTCTCTACAAGGTCTGCGATGGCAATGGCAATGTCATTGACATAACAGAACCCTGAAGCATGATCCCTGCCCGCGTGATGAAGGCCGCCTACCGGATTGAACACCATGCTCACTCCATCATCCAGGAGCATCTGTGCTCCCTGGTACGTTGCTCCCGCCACATTGAGTATGAAGTCGAACATGCCTTTAAATATCGGGTTGTCCCCCGTGCCGAGCTCCGCCCAGAGCATATCCATGGTGAATTCGCCTGCATCCGCCTTCTTTAAGACTTCCACGTACTGCCTCTCGTGGAAGAGATAGAGGAGTTCCTCGTTGATCGGCACCGGTTCTATGATCCTTTGATTATCTTCGAACATCAGATAAAACCTGTTCAGAAGTTCGACGAAGAGTTTTGCTCTCATCGGCTTGAATGGATGGGTTTCCCCATATTCAGTCCTGGCCAAATCCGGTGAATAAATAAGAATGTCGAGCACGTCTTCTCCCGCCGTCTTCCGTCATATCATACAAAATATCGGCTACCATTGCCATCGAAAGCACGGTCAGTCACGCCAGCCCGCTTTCCCTGTGGCCCGGCAGCCTATCTGGGTAGCACAGCAGCGTAGTGCCGCGTCGAAGAAGGGTCCAAAAAAGAGGGCACAGTGCATGGCACGCAGGTTGCAGGCAATCCATGCGGAGGCTCGTTGCATACATGATACCTGCCCTGTTCATTTCCGTAACACTTCAATTATCGGTGCTCCTTCTCTTTCGAAAGCTGAGCCGGTCCATGAAAAGACCGAGGCTGTGGACAACCGTCGCTCTTCTGCTCATGGCCATTCCATTTTCAGCAGTGATATATCAGCTGATGGAGTCACACAGGGCCCACATACCTCTCTCAGACCTGCTTTCGCTCATGGGCTCCTTTCTTGCCACACTGGCATCTCTCGGTCTAGTCCCGGTGACATACCTCATCATCCGCTCGCGGGAAGGACAGAGTGGACGAGTGCAGGAGATCAATGCGTCTCTCCAGGCAGAGATTGCCCAGCGCAAAAAGGCTGAAGAGCAGCTCCGCGCACTCTCTTTCACTGACGAGCTGACCGGGCTTTTCAATCGAAGAGGCCTCCTGACCATGGGTGAGCATCAGCTCAAACTAGCCCGCCGCACGAGACGGCCATTGCTCCTCATGTACGCTGACCTCGACAACATGAAACGCATCAACGACAAGTTTGGGCATATGGAAGGCGATGCCGCACTCATTGAAGCCGCTGACATCTTGAGAGAAGTCTTCCGAGAATCGGATATCATCGCACGGATAGGCGGAGATGAATTCGTCATTCTGGCGGTCGATAGCGACGGCGCGGCGGCCGAAGCGCTCATCAATCGTATCCACCAGAGGTGTATCCTGGCTAACCTCAAGAAAGCACGTCCTTACGTTCTAGCCATGAGTGCGGGTTCCGCCGAATTCGATCCCAGCCAGCCAGCGACCCTGGAGGAGCTGGTTGCCCAAGCAGATCGGGCAATGTACACCGAGAAGCAAAAAAGGCAGAAGCGTCCTCCGGCTAAGGGGGCAGTAAAGCAGCAGGCCGAGCTTAATCTGGCCTATAGGTCCGACAAGATCGCAAGTTGACATCCTAAGTCAACCCGCCCTTTCCCTTACCAACAACTTGTGATACAATCAAACAAAGGCCACTAATCCTGGAGGTTTCGATGGAAAAAAATAGATGGGTGAAACTGGCGGCTCTTATCATCACCTTTTTCTTTTTGGTCGGTTACGTGCTTGAGGCGGACTCCTTGGCGAGAGTCGGCGGAGGGGGTTTCTCGGGCTCACGCGGATCAAGGTCGTTCAGCAGCCCGAGCAGGCCTTCACCAAGTCCTTCTCAGTCTTATGGCAGCCAAACAAGCCCAACGCCGCCAGCACAGCAGCCCTCTCAGCAGCCAGGCGGCGGCTTCTTCAGAGGCATGCTCGGCGGTATCGCCGGAGGCTTTTTAGGCAGTATGCTCTTCAGAGGCCTTGGTTTTGGCGATGGCATGGGAGGCGGCATCGGTTTTCTTGAGATTGCGCTTCTCGCCCTGGTGCTCTTCCTATTGTACCGGTTCATCAAGAGAAGGCGCGAAGCTGCCATGTCCGGCGCTTACTATCAGGGGACCGAAGCCTCGGGACCCACGCATCAACAATCGTATGAGCCTAACCCCAACTATGGCACGGCGCCCTCGGAAACAGACCTGGAGCAAGGGCTACGCTACATCAGGCAAATGGATCCTTACTTCGACGAACAGAAGTTCCGGGACCTCTGCATGGATTACTTCTTCAAGATCCAGGGTGCTTGGACAGGAAGGGATGTAACATCAGTCAGGAACCTTCTCAGCACAGAGATGTACAGGACTATACAGACGGATGCCGACAAATTAAGATCGGAGAAAAAGGTGAACCGTCTGGAGAACATAGCCGTGCGTTCAGTAGAGATCACGGAGGCATGGCAGGAACAGGGCCAAGACTATATAACGGTCCTTTTTTATGCCAATCTTCTTGACTATGTAATTGACGAAACCAATGGCCAGGTCGTTTCCGGAAGCAAGACAGACCCGGTAAAATTCGAGGAGTACTGGACGTTTACCCGGAGCGTAGGGAGCAATCCGTGGCAACTGTCAGCAATTAATCAGGCGAACTGAGACAGGGTTCAAGGGCCAGGGTCAAGGGTTCAGAGAGACAAATGTATACAGACAAGGACGCGCTTCCAGTCGTGGCTTTCTGTTCTCACAGGACCCTGACCTTGCCCCTGGACCCTGTCTTTTAAAGTACTTCATATAATTCCAGGTTCTTACCCCACCTGCGCGTTGATTCTTCCGCGATGCGAACCAGCTCTGTCGCGGGGGCGTCGGCATATCCAGGCCTCAGCCATAGCGCGAGCACGCCCCATGATGTCCCCATTTCGCACAATATCACCTATCCTGAACCTCGGGATGCCGGCTTGCCGAACGCCTAACATATCTCCCGGACCCCGTATCTCCATGTCTTCCTCCGCAATCCTGAAGCCATCCTGAGTCTGCTCCATGATCCGGAGCCTCCGTTTCGCTGTTGTTGTCTGCTTGGCAGCGACAATGAGCAAGCATTTCGATGGATGGGGTCCCCTGCCGATACGTCCTCTCAACTGGTGGAGTTGCGAGAGTCCGAAACGTTCAGCATGCTCAACAAGCATCACGGTTGCATTCGGGATATCGATGCCCACCTCTATCACCGTTGTGCAGACGAGAATATCGATGTCGCCCCGTCTGAAGGAGAGCATGATCTGCTCCTTCTCCTCAGCCTTCATTCTGCCATGCAGCAGACCGATCCGGTTCTGAGGGAAAACCGTTTCTTTTAAGTGTGAAGCCATTCTCGTCGCAGCCAGCAGCTCGGACTTGTCCGACTCATCGACCAGCGGGTAGACAAAAAACGCCTGTCTGCCGGCGCGTAATTCTTCCGCCACCAGCTTGTATGCCTTTTCTCTTCCTGTTTCATTGAACACTTTTGTGACAATCTTCTGCCTGCCCTCCGGCATCCCGTCGATGACACTCACGTCCAGGTCTCCGAAAACCACCATAGCGAGCGTCCGCGGGATCGGAGTGGCAGTCATAACGAGCATGTCAGGACTGAGCCCCTTCTCCATCAGCGCCTTGCGCTGCAGCACTCCAAAGCGGTGTTGCTCATCTATGATCGCAAATCCGAGCTTCTTGAATTTCACGTCCTTCTGGAGCAAGGCATGGGTGCCCACTACGATGGGAATCGTTCCCTCCTCAATCCCTTTGAGCAGAGGCTCCCTGTCCCGCCGGCTGATAGCTCCCCGCAGGAGCACCGGTTGCGTGCCCAAGGCCTCAAAGCTTCTGTGAATGCTGAGATACTGCTGTTCCGCAAGGATCTCCGTGGGCGCCAGGAATGCAACCTGGTAGCCGCTGTCGAGCGCAATGCACGCGGCAGCAACTGCACAGACCGTTTTGCCGCAGCCGACGTCCCCTTGAAGGAGGCGGTTCATGGACGCGGGTTTCTCCATGTCTGACGTGATCTCTTCCAGTACCCTTTTCTGAGCCGGCGTCAACGGGAAGGGAAGGCCGGCCTTGAAGGAGCGGTGTAGCGGACCCTCGCTTTTGAGACTCAGGCCTCTATCCTGCTTTATCTGGCGGCCCTTCAGCAAAAGCGCAACCTGAAAGAGAAAGAACTCCTCAAGGATGAGCCGCTTCCGGTACCACTCCCGTGAGCTTTCGCTGAGGATGCTCTCATCCGGAAAATGCAGGTGCATGAGGGCCTCATTCAGGCTGGGAACAGCTTGACTCTTCTCGACATTGGCGGGAATAAAACTCTGAATATAATTACCATACTCGTCAAAAGCCTCTTTGATGATGCGCCTCAGCGTTCCCTGTTTGAGCCCTTCAATCTCAGGGTAGATGGGCAACACCCCCTGGCGTTCGCTCACGTCATGCTCATCGTCCACAAGAAAGACGTCGGGGTGCACCATCTCAAGCCCGTCGCCGAACCGCTTGACCTCCCCGGTGACCAGGAGCAGATTACCCTTCTTGCAGAGAGTCCGAAGGTACTGCCGGACAAAGCGGAACCATTTCAAGGTGATGCTGCCGGTCCCATCGTCCAGGACTGCCGTGCGGAGTCTCCTCCGGGAAGCCCTGGAATAATGCTCCTTGGAAGCTACCACTTTCCCGAGGAGCGTTGCCCGCTCACCCTCCCGTACTGTGCCGATGGCGCGGATTACCCTTCTGTCCTCGTACCGCGTCGGACAGAAGTAAAAGAGATCTTCCACGGTCTGTATGCCCCGCTTCTGAAGGAGCTCAACAATCTTGGGGCCTACGCCTTTGAGCGTATCGACAGATGTTAGGGTGGGTGACGAATTGCCTATTTCCATTGTGCCGATTTTATATTACAATATCTGTGCGAGCAACGCACGCGACCAAGACATAGATCAACATATATTTCCACAGGCCATGAACAAGCTATCGAGCAGACCATGCAAGTCCTCAAAGAGGTGACGATCAACGGGGTTCGCCTGCGTATCTTGCGGGGGGACCTTACTGAAGCTCGTACCGACGCTATTGTCAATGCAGCCAATTCGCACCTCCAGCACGGAGGCGGGGTAGCCGGCGCCATCGTGAGAAAAGGGGGCAGGATCATCCAGGAAGAGAGTAACAGAATAGGCTTTGTGCCTGTTGGCAAGGCGGCGATAACGGGTGCGGGTGCGCTAAAGGCCCGCTTCGTCATCCATACCGTGGGCCCGATGTGGGGTGAGGGCGACGAAGAGGTAAAGCTCAGGTCCGCCGTGCGCAGCACGCTGAAATTGGCCACGGAACGGGGCTTTGAAAGCCTTGCCATGCCGGCCATCAGCGCAGGCATTTTCGGTTTCCCGAAGGCGGACTGCGCCCATATCATCGTCGGTGAGATCAGCCTCCTTTGCGGGGTCAGAAAAAACGTCACTCAAAGAAATCGACTATCTGTCTGATGGATGCGGAAATCATCGGCTTTTTTGAGAAGGAACTAGAGAAAATAGGATTGGAACCATAACATGTGCGGCATCTTCGGCATATTCAACCATAGTGAAGCATCCAATATCGCGTATCTCGGGCTCCACTCGCTCCAGCACAGAGGCCAGGAGAGCGCCGGGATAGTCAGTACCGACGGCTACAGCATGTACTCACACAAAGAGATGGGTCTTGTGTCCGATATTTTTGATGAGCCCACGCTGGAGAAACTGAGGGGAAACGCGGCTATAGGCCACGTCAGGTATTCCACCGCGGGTTCGAGCGACCTCAAGAACGCACAGCCCTTTGTCGTAGAGTACGCAAAGGGTTCGCTCGCCGTCGCTCACAACGGCAACCTCACGAATGCGAAAATCATCCGGGATGAACTTCAAAATTACGGCTCCATCTTCCAGTCAAACATGGATACTGAGGTGATCGTTCATCTCATAGCACTCTCTCACGAGAATTCAACACTGGAGCGGCTTATCAGTGCCCTCCGGCGTGTTGAGGGTTCTTACTCGCTACTGCTCCTCACCGATAAGGAGATGATCGCCGTGCGGGACCCGTACGGCTTTCGGCCACTCGTGCTCGGAAAGCTGAAGGATTCCTTTGTCGTGGCCAGTGAGACATGCGCCTTTGATCTTGTGGAAGCCAGTTATGTACGGGAAATAGAGCCCGGCGAAATACTGCATATCAGTAAAGACGGCGCCCGCTCATTCAAGCCACTCAAGAAGGCGGCGCACAGCTTCTGCATTTTCGAGTACATCTACTTTGCGAGACCCGACAGTGAGGTATTCGGAAGGACGGTGTACGGCGTGAGAAAGGCCTTTGGCAGGGAGCTGGCAAAAGAAAACCCGATTGATGCCGACCTTGTCATACCGATACCCGATTCCGGGATAAGTGCGGCCATAGGGTATTCCCAGGCTGCCGGCATACCCTTTGAGATGGGACTGATCAGAAACCATTACGTGGGCAGGACCTTCATCGAACCCAAAGAGTCGATCAGACACTTCGGGGTGAAGCTAAAACTGAATGCCGATCATGAGACGGTGAGGGGAAAGAAGATCGTAGTCGTAGACGACTCGATCGTCCGTGCAACCACGGGTCGGAAGATCATCAAGATGTTGCGCCAGCAAGGGGCCAAAGAGATACACTTCAGGGTTACGTCCCCGCCAACACGGTTTCCCTGTTTTTACGGCATTGACACCCCGAGCCGCAGCGAGCTGATCGCGTCCTCCCACGAGGTGGAGGAGGTCAACACGTACATGACCTCCGATACACTGACGTATCTGAGCATCGATGGCATGAAGCGGGCAATAGGGAACGGGGCTGATTCCTTTAGCTACAACTTTTGCGATGCCTGTTTCTCGGGTCATTACCCCTTGCGCTTTCCGTGGGGGATGGAACTCGAGCAGATGGAACTGTTCGTACAGGATAAGAAATAGGCAAGGTAAGAAAAGACAAGGTTGAGGTTAAGAGAAGAAGCAGGTTAGAGGTTGAGAAGAGGCAGGTACTCTTATCTTGTCGTATAGTCTCATATCTTATCATATTGTTTCATGGTATCAATCTTAACCTTAACCTTCGTCTCTAGTCTTTACCTGTACTTTCTTAGGGGGTGTGACGTGGAAGAAGAGAAGAAGAGACTGCTAAGAATCCTGAAGAACCTGTCCTACGAAGAGGGAGAGTTCACTCTGGTCAGCGGCAAGAAAAGCACCTTCTATATCGACTGCAAGGAGACAACCCTCAATCCTGAAGGTATGTATCTTGTCGGTCACGTCATGTACAACAAAGTACGCCAGATTCCAGGCGCAGAGGCGGTCGGAGGCGTGAGCATAGGCGGGGACCCTCTGGTGTGCTCCACGGTCATGGTATCCTATGCGGCGAGCGATCCCATACCCGGTTTTTTCATTCGCAAGGAGCCGAAGGGGCACGGGCGAAACCTCTGGATCGAGGGCGGCAAGAACCTGCGAAAGGGTATGAACGTAGTCATTCTGGAGGACGTAGTTACGACGGGAGGCTCCTCCCTCAAGGCGATAGATATCGCTGAAAAAGAAGGGTTCCTCGTCAAAGGGCTCGTTGTCCTTTTGGATCGTCTAGAAGGAGGAAAAGAAGTAATAGAATCAAAAGGTTATACGTATAAACATATATTCACCCTTAATGATTTAAGGCAACTTACCTAAAAGATGGTTCTTCTATAAATCGTATATGACCTATTGGCCCTATAGCTATCAGCGAGACCATGGGGGGTACAGATTGGCTTATGTAATGGCAGGGTTCGTCCGATAAATCTAGGGGAGAAATCATTACAGGAGCCACATTTTTGGGAAGGAGGCTTTAACATGCAGGTCATGAAGGATTGTCCTTATTGCGCGGAAACGATCCGGGGAGATGCTCGCATCTGCAAGCACTGCCATTCGAATCTCGCCGGCCCTCCTGAGGGCAAGTTCGTCAAGGTCCGTCTGAAGGGCCGGGATAAGATTTACAGGGGGAACCTTTTTGTTCCGCTTCATCTCAATCGCGTGAGTGACGCCATCAATGATGAGCGACAGTTCGTGATCCTCTCCGATGCAAAGGAAGAGGCAAAGCTGGCCGATATTCACGTGGGATTTATAGCACTGAACAAGAATTCCGTGGAGTGGGTGCGGCTGGTCGAAGAGGGGACCGATAAGGACGAGAGAATCACTCTGCGTACCAGCTATACTGAAAGGATCAAGGGCTCCGGTCGGACGCATCAAGCAAACGTCTTCAGAAAGTTCTGAGACAGGCCTCTGAATCCAGGACGGGGCCGCCTTATTGACTAGGGCCGTTTAAAGCGTGCTCTCAGGTTCAGGAGTGCCTGAGAGTGAATCTGAGAGACTCTCGACTCCGTGATACTGAGAAGTTCGGCTATTTCTTTCATGTTCATATCTTCATAATAGTAGAAAGTCAGCACCTGCTGCTGTCGCTCGGAGAGCTTTTCTATCTCTCTACCCAGCATACGCTCGACGTCCTTCAATTCCGCGCGTTGCTCCGGGTCAGTCTCTTCTTCCATGGCGTACCGCGTGATCTCGTCAGCCGGCAACCCTGTCTTCTCCGCCAGTTCGTCGACACTCAGGACTGTTAAGCTCCCGAACTCTTTGAGCATGTTCAGGTAATCTTCCAGGTTGACATCCAGTTCTCGAGCTATCTCTGTCTCTTCCGGATACCTGCCCAGCCTCGACTCCAGATCACGGATCGCCTCAGTGATCTTTTTTGCCTTCGATCTGGTGTTCTTGGGTATCCAGTCACGCCTCCTCAGCTCGTCTATCATTGCGCCGCGAATTCTCCAGTAGGCAAACGTGTTCAGTTTGATATTTTTCCTGGGATCATACCGGTCCAGTGATTCGAGCAATCCCATCACCCCGGCGGATACGAGGTCATCGATGAGCATGTCGTCATCAAAGCCATAGGAGATCTTATAGGCCAAATGCTTGATGACCGGCATCAGCTCTTCGATGGTCTTTTCGCGATCAATGACAACAGTTGTAGGAAAGGCCCTGCTTCTCATGAAAGCTTCATCTTCACATGAACATGCTGTTCTATGGTATTATCGGCAGTTAGACGGCGGAGATAAGCTTTTCGCGAGGTACGTTCGTACCCGTGTCGAAACACGGGTCTATGAATGAAAGCGAACAGGTTTAATACGTGATCTTTTTCAGAAAGAGCCCGTGAGGGGGTAAGGTCTGGCCTGCCCTCTCCCGCTCTCTCGACTCCAGAATCTCCTTAAATTCACTGCAGTTTATTTTGCCTTGCCCGGCAAGGATGAGGGTGCCCGCAATGGTCCTTACCATATACCGCATGAAGCCTGTTGCTTCAAGGACAATATAGATCATCTCCGCCCTTTTGGTAACCCGCGCCTTTTTCACTTCTCTCACCGGGTTCTTGTAGAACTCATCCTTCTTCTTAAATGCGCTGAAATCGTGCTCCCCTATGATGCAGTTCACTGCTTCCTTCATTGCCCCGACATCAAGACTGTATGGCCAGTGAAGCACGTACCGGGTAAGGAAGGGGGAATTGGAGAGGTCATTGAGGATACAGTAGACATAGGTCTTGCTGAGCGCGGAGTAACGCGCATGGAAGCTTTCATCTGCGTCGCGCGCGCCCATGACCCTGATATCGGGTGGGAGAAGGCTATTCAATCCTCTGGACAGATTCTGGAGCCCTATCCCTTTCTCCGTGACAAAATTGACCACCTGATCCATTGCATGCACTCCGCTGTCAGTTCGGGCGCCTGCGTAAATCTTGGTCTCGTGGTCGAGGATCTTTTGGAGGGCTTCTCGCACCTTCTGCTCTACGGTGACAATCCCGGGCTGCCTTTGCCAGCCGTGATAGTTTGTCCCGTCATACGCAAGTGCGAGAGAGATGTTTCTCACGGAGTTTTCTTTTTGGCGGGTTTCACGTCAACCGGTTTTTTCCTGCCATTCTGCTCCTCCTGGCCTCTCTTGACAGTCTGAACCTCTTCCTGGACCCTTTTTGCCACGCTCTCTCTTTCTTCCTTGAGCTTGGTCTTCAACTCATCCACTTCCTTCTTGAGCCCGACCATTTCGGCCTTGAGATAGTCGTTCTCTTCCCGGAGCAGCCGAGCTCCTCTTTCAAGCTCTTGTTCTCTTTCTCGTATGCGCTGCAACCAAGGATCAGAAAAACGGTTACGAGCAGTATTGAAACATATTTCATAGCCCTCTATTCTCACCGATGCACGCCGAATTGTCAACGGGTTAGTAGTTATGGTAAATTAGTTAGAAAGCGGTTGCGAGTTGCGGCGCCGTACTCAACACCCTTTGCGCGGGTATCCGGGGTATCCGGCTGTTGCGGGCTGCAAGTTAGAGAACCTGGACGACAGACCGGCTTTCATGATTCGCAAGCGCTGCGTGCGGCATGGTACCTGTTTAGAAAACAGCTTGTAACTTTCAGCTATCAACAAGAGCGAAAGACATCGCGCAACAAGGTGACCTAACCAAGGAGGCTCATGATGACCCCAACAGCGGTCGTTATACCCATAGAAGACGAGATGAGGCGGTCCTATCTCGATTATGCGATGAGCACAATCATAGGCAGGGCTCTGCCTGACGTGAGAGACGGACTTAAGCCCGTCCACAGACGCATCCTGTATGCGATGTATGAGCTGAATAATACCCATGACAAGCCCTATAAGAAATCCGCAAGGATTGTCGGGGACGTGATCGGTAAGTTTCACCCTCACGGAGATCAGGCTGTTTACGATGCCATCGCGCGTATGGCCCAGGACTTTCTCGATGCGTTACCCGCTGGTCGACGGCCAGGGCAACTTCGGCTCCATCGATGGTGACCCGCCTGCAGCTATGCGGTACACGGAAGTCAGGCTCTCCAGGATTGCCGAGGAAATCCTGAAGGACATAGAAAAAGAGACTGTGCTCTTCAGGCCGAATTACGACGAGTCGCTGCAGGAGCCGGTCGTGATGCCGTCGAGAATTCCCAGCCTTCTTATCAACGGGTCGTCCGGTATCGCCGTCGGCATGGCAACAAATATCCCTCCGCACAACATGAGAGAAGTGATCGACGGCACCATAGCGTACATAGACGACCCCGACATCACCATAGCTGAGATCATGCGCTATATTCCCGGGCCCGACTTTCCCACCGAGGCCATCATCTATGGCCGGGACGGCATTAAAGACGCGTACGAGACCGGGAAGGGTCACGTACTCCTTCGCGCAACGGCAAAGATCGAAAAAGGCAAGAAGGACGACAGAGAGGCTATCATCATCACACAGCTTCCCTATCAGGTGAATAAGGCACGCCTCATCGAGACCATAGTGGAACTGGTGAATGACAAGAAGATCGAGGGTGTAGCCACCATACGGGACGAGTCGTCAAGGGAAGGCATCCGGGTCGTGATAGAGCTGAAGCGGAATGAATTTGCCGAGCCTATCCTGAACAAGCTCTATAAGCATACGCAGATGCAAACCACGTTCGGCATCATCTTCCTCGCGATCGTCAACAACGAGCCAAAGCTCCTCAATCTCAGACAGATAATTCAGCAGTTCGTCAACTTCAGAAAAGAGGTGGTGACCAAGAGGTCTGCCTTTGAACTAAGGAAGGCGGAGGATCGGCTGCACATCCTCGATGGTCTTAAAATCGCGCTGGAGCATATCGATGAAGTCGTGTCGATCATACGGAAAGCCAAAAATACAGAAGAAGCAAGAAACGCACTCATCGCCCGCTTCCAGTTTTCGGAGAAACAGGCCCAGTCCATTCTGGATATGCGGCTCGCCCGTCTGACCTCCCTGGAGCGAAACAAGATTCTCGACGAGCATAAGGCAACCCTGGCTGAGATAAAGCGGCTGCGGGAGATACTCGAGAACGAGCCGCTGCTGATGAAGGTCATCAAAGAGGAGCTGACGGAGATAAGGGAAAAATACGGAGACGAGAGGCTCACCGAGATAGTCGATCAGCTGCCCGAAATCACCATCGAAGACATGATCAAAGAGGAAGAGGTGGTCGTCACCCTCACGTACGGAGGCTACATCAAACGAACATCGCTCGACCATTACAAACAGCAGCTTCGCGGGGGCAAGGGCAGGCTCGGCATCATCGTCAAAGAGGACGACTTTGTAGATCATCTCTATATTGCCTCAACCCATTCGTACATGATTTTCTTTACAAGCAAGGGGAAAGCATACGTCCGGAAAGTGCATACCATTCCTGAAGCGCCCCTCTCCTCCAAGGGCAAACAGCTGGCGCACGTCGTTAAGACCGATGCTGACGAGCGCATCACAGCCGTCACCCACGTGAAAGACTTCCCCGAGGACAAATATCTTTTCCTCGTGACGAAGAAGGGGCACGTCAAGAAGATCAGTCTGGCCGCGCTCAAGAACGTGAGGTTTTCAGGAATAAAAGTGATCTTTCTGCCCGAGGATGATGACCTGATCGACGTACTTCCCCTGGAGCCCAAGCAAGAGGTCTCCCTGGCCACGAAAAAGGGCATGTCCATCCGGTTTAGGGAAGACCAGATACGACCGATGGGGAGAACCGCTTACGGAGTCCGCGGCATCCGCCTGCGGAAAGGGGACGAGGTTGCATCGGCGGAGGTTGTCGATGCGTCATGCTGGCTCTTCACCGTGACGGAGAAAGGATACGGTAAAATGGTGGCCTGCTCCAGGTATAAGGTTCAAGCTAGGGGCGGCACGGGCATCATCAACGTGAAATGCAGTACCAAGAATGGGGATGTTGTGCGAGTGAAACGGGCAGGACCAAAGGATGAGTTCATTCTGGTCACGGACTCCGGCAGGGTCATTCGGTTCAACCTGGAGACCGTTACCGAGCACCACAGGGGCGGGCTCGGCGTTAAGGTCATGGACCTCGCAGGCGACGAAAAGATTCGGGGCGTGGGCTTGATCGGTGAGGATTAATGCGCGTAGCGGTCGTCGGTGGTGGTGCCTGGGGCACTGCATGTGCGATCCATCTGGCCCGAAAGGATGTCCAGACGCTCCTCTGGGTTTACGAGCCGGAACTCTGTGAGATAATCAGACGGACGGGCGAGAATAGCTTTTATCTTCCGGGCGTGCGCATTCCCGAAGCCATTGAGTGCACCAGTTCCCTGGAGCAAGCCGTCAAAGGCGCCGACGACGTCATTCTGGCAACCCCCTCCTTCGCTTTGCGACCGACCCTGCAGCAGGCAGCGCCTTACCTGTCCGGCAAACAGATCCTCCTCCTCAGCAAGGGGCTCGAGACCGAAACCTTCTTGAGGATGAGCGAGGTGGCTTTTGAGCTAGTCGGAGATGATGCCGGCATAGCCGTCCTCTCCGGGCCATCGTTCGCGAAAGAAGTGGCAAGAGCCGTTTTTACCGCGGTCGTGATTGCCTCCCGGAGTAAACAGGTCTCCGGACATTTTCAGGAGACTGCTCCACAACGAGAGATTCAGGGTATACACGAGCGAGGATGTCACAGGCGTTGAGCTGGGAGGAGCCCTGAAGAACGTTATGGCAATCGGCGCAGGCATGATAGAGGGTTTAAGCCTCGGAAGCAACACCCAGGCGGCTTACGTCACCCGGGCACTCGCGGAGATGCGGCGATTGGGAAAAGCGTTCGGAGCAAGGGACGCAACCTTCATGGGACTTTCCGGTCTGGGCGACCTTGTGCTCACCTGCACCGGCCCTTTGAGTAGAAACCGTCAATTCGGCGTTGAGCTGGCTCAGGGCAAAAAGGCCATGGAGATAGTCGGTGGTCAGAAGGCCGTGGTCGAGGGTTACTACACGATCGATGCTGCATACCGGCTCTCAAAGACGCGCGCGCATAGAGATGCCCATTACCGAAGAGCTATATCGCATCGTATACGAGAACAAAGATATACGGACCTCCCTGGAGGATATCACAGCGCGAGTTTACAAAGAGGAAGAGGCTTAAAGCGCCCTGCCTTCCAAATGAGTACGATCATTATAGCCTGTAACACCATCGCGGACGAGCTTAATCTGGCCATCCAGGCCACAGGCGTTACCCATCCTGTTCTCTGGATCGATTCGAAGCTCCACACGAGACCGGAGAAGCTCAAGGAACAGATTCAAGGAGCCATTTCCAGGATAAGCAACGTATCGACGATCATACTGGCCTTTGGCTATTGCGGGAATGCGCTGGTGGGAATCAAATCGGAGACGGCGCGTCTCATCTTTCCCAAGGCGGAGGATTGCATATCGTTGCTCCTCGGCTCCACGGAAAGGAGAAGAGCGCTCTCGAAGGAAACATGCAGTTATTACCTGACGCGGGGATGGATGGAATCCGAGAATAATCTTGCGGATGAATACGCATACTGCGTCAGGAAATTCGGTCACGGAGCGCGCACTCAAACTCATGCGGACTATGCTCAAGAACTACCGGCACCTCACTCTGATCGATACGGGAGCCTATGACATCGCGCCATTCAAACCCAGAACAGAGGAACTCGCGGCTACGCTCGGCCTTTGCCACAAGGTTGTCGAGGGCTCTCAGAGGCTCTTTCATAAGCTGCTCACGGGACCCTGGGATGAGGAGTTCGTCCAGATGGAGCCAGGCCAGGAAATCACCCTGGACAGCCTGCTGGAGTGGTATAGGCAAGAGCAGACCGGCCAGCTATAACCGTGGGTTTGAGGCCTTGTTCGATTGGTTTTATTGGTTTGATTGGTAGAACCAAAAACAGATCGTTCTCAGTCTGTCTGTTCAATGATTCGGTTGGCTCGAATCGTTGACTCTGTCTGTAGAACCAATGAAACCAATTGAACCAATTGAACCAACGAAACGGGGTTGCTGACTTACAGTTGTCAGTGAGCTTGACACGTGCTGCTGCCGGATGTAATATTGGTTGTCGTGACAACATTGTCATGACAACGTTATTCCTCAATCAGTTGCGAAGCCACGTTGGAGCGCCATGAAAGTGGAATCCTATTCCTTGGATGAGTCTCTCGGGTTCTGGGTCTACCGCGTCCACACTCAAGGCACTAACGCTTTGCGGAGAGCCTTCCAGGCTGCGGGATATGACGTGACGCCTGAACAGTGGGGCGTGCTGGCCCGGCTGCGGGAACAAGAAGGTACGAGTCAGGCCCAGCTCGGCGAAAAAATGCTTAAGGATCGCCACAACATAACACGAATCCTCAACCTGCTCGAGAAACGGGGGTATGTTAAACGCAAAGCCGACGAGGCCGACAAGCGTGTCTACCGTGTTTTCCTAACCGCGGCCGGGCGAGCAACACAGGAAGAACTGGCTCCGATCGTTCTGAATCACCGGAAATTGACCTTCAAGGGACTCGGGACGGAGGATCGTCAAACCATGCGTAGCCTACTTGAGCGCATCGTGAAAAACATTGAAACAAGGTCGCGGTGAGTATTGAACCGGAGGGAAGGCGAAGCGGTATGAAGAAGTGGGTGTTCAGGGGCTTAGCCGTGCTCGCGATCTTGATAGCGTGCGTTTACGGGGTCTTTCGCTTTATCCACTCACTTTCTCATGAAAGTACGGACGACGCTTACGTTGCCGGAATAATAGTTCCCGTTTCGGCTGAGGTGAGAGGAAGGGTGGTGAGCCATCTATTTCGACGACAACCAATATGTGACGGCAGGTGCGCGCCTGCTCGAGATCTTTCCTGAAGATTATTCCCATACCCTTTCGGAGAAAAAAGGGGCGGTGTCGCGCTTGACAGCGGAAGACCGCGAATTGCACGCTTCCATAGTGGCAAGAAAGAAGGCGCTGATACAGGCACAGGCCAACCTGGAGGCCGCACGTGCCGAGGAAAATATGGCAAATAAAGAGTTCAAGCGTTACGACAGGCTGTTCAAAGAAGAAGCAGTTTCAGCGAACCAGTACGACCAGGTTGAATCCCGCTCCCAGGTCGCGCACGCCCGCCGGGAGGCGGCAGCAGCCGCTGTCGCTGAAGCGGAGGCCTCGGTGGAGGCGGTACAGGCCCGCCTGGCTACACAGGAATTCAGGATCAAAGAGGCGGACGCATCGCAGAGCCTCGCGCAACTCGAGTTGAAGAGGACAATGGTCGTGGCGCCTATGTCGGGAAGAATCGCACGGAAGAATGTTGATCCGGGAAAATACGTGCAGCCCGGGCAGCCTCTCCTTTCGATCGTGAGAAAAGATACGTGGGTGATAGCCAATTTTAAGGAAACGCAAATAGAAAAAATGACTGTAGGACAGCCTGTGGAAATAGAAGCAGATGCTTACCCGGGAGTGACCTTCAAAGGGCACATCGACAGTCTGCAGCCCGGCACGGGCGCGGTCTTCAGCCTGCTCCCTCCCGAGAATGCAACAGGCAATTTCGTTAAAGTCGTGCAGCGCCTTCCGGTAAAGATCGTCTTGGATTCCCCGTTTGACCCGGCTCATCCCCTGTGGCCCGGCCTGTCCGTTATCCCCACCGTGGACGTGAGCCGCAGGACCGGTCCTAAGCTGTCACAAAAGTAGATCATCCTTCATGGACGAGAAGCACAAAGCGCATAAATGGATGATTACCCTCACGGTGATGACCGGCACCATCATGGCTGCGCTCGATATCAGCATCGTTAATGTGGCCCTGCCCCACATGCGTGGATCGCTCGGAGCCTCGGTTGAGGAGATCACGTGGGTCGCAACAGGGTATTTGCTCGCGAGCGTCATCATCATGCCCATCATCGCCCTTTTGAGTTCCCGGTTCGGACGCAAGCGCTTCTATATCTTTTCCGTCCTGCTCTTCACGGGAGCTTCCATGCTGTGCGGAATAGCCTGGGACCTGACGTCAATCGTCGTCTTCCGTATCATGCAGGGCATGGGCGGCGGCACCCTCATACCGATTTCACAGGCTATGCTGAGAGAGACATTCCCCCACGAAGAACAGGGAACGGCGATGGGCATCTATGGGCTCGGCACCATCCTGGGCCCGGCCTTCGGACCCACGCTCGGGGGATGGCTGACCGACACGTACTCATGGCGATGGATCTTCTACATCAACGTGCCCGTGGGCATCGTGAACATTTTCCTGATTATGCAGTTTATTAAGGATCCACCCTATCTTGTCCGGGAGAAGGGAAAATTGGACTTTGCGGGCCTTTTGTTCATGTGTTTCGGTTTAGGGGCGCTCCAGATCATGCTCGAGAAGGGCAACCAAAAAGACTGGTTTTCATCAGGTCTCATCAGGTACCTTGCCATCAGCGCGTGTATTGGACTTGTCCTGTTCGTATGGCGCGAACTCACGACGGACAGGCCTGCGGTTAATCTGCGCATCTTGAAGGACATCAATTTCTCGTCCGGGACCTTCCTCGGCGGTCTCCTCGGCTTGGGCCTTTTCAGCAGCATCTTTGTGCTGCCGCTCTTCTTACAGCAGCTCCTTTACTATCCCGCTTACAACGCCGGGCTCATGCTTATGCCGCGTAGCCTTGCCATGGCGATTTCGATGCCTCTTGGAGGCAGGTTGTATAACAGGGCCGGGCCCAAGTTCCTGGTCGGGACCGGGCTACTCGTCAACGTCGTCTCATTCTATGAGCTTTCGCGCATGTCGCTCAACGTGGGCTACTGGGATATCTTCCTTCCTCAGTTCTTACAGGGTATCGGGTTTGGTTTCATATTTGTCTCGCTGAGCACGGCCGTGCTTTCCACCATAGAGAAGCCGCTCATGACCGCTGCTTCGGGACTCTACAACGTCGTACGGCAGGTCTTCGGCAGCGTCGGCATTGCTTTGGCCGCCACACTATTGACCCGGGGAGAAACCTGGAACAGGGCAGTACTCACGGAACACGTGACTCTCTTCAGCGACACCACCTCTCAAACAGCGCGCGCACTTTTTTCATTGTTATCTTCTCAGGGCGCCGACCCGGCTACAGCGGAGACCGGGGCCTTGAAACTGCTGGAAGATATGGTGATGAGACAGGCGAGCATGCTATCTTATAACCATGTATTTTTCCTTATCGCGGCCCTCTTTTTTCTCTCGCTGCCGCTGGTCCTTCTCATCAAGGACCCGCATAGGGGCGCCGGCGCACCTGTGATTGCGGAGTAACCGATGGAGGAAGAGGCGCTGATGAGAGAAGAACCGCGCACCACGATTACCATATCCAGGCAGATGGGAAGCGGCGGCTCGTATGTTGGCTACCTTGTGGCAAGACAGCTAGGGTTTAAGTACATAGACCGCGAAATCCTCCGCCTGGCCGCGGAACATCTTGGCACGGACACGAGCGTGCTCGAAAGCCATGATGGAAGGTCGTGTGGTCTTATCGACAATCTTGTCAGTGCATTCTCCTTCGGAACACCGGAAACAGCGTACGTACCTTCCCTGAACCGGCCTGTTTACGATAAGGATTTGTTTACGCTGGAATCAAGAATCATAAATGAGATTGCCGATCAGTACAACGCCGTTATCGCGGGACGGGCCGGATTTCACGTCTTGAGAGGACGGCCCGGCGTGATTCATATATTTATCCATGCTCCGCTTGAGTTTCGCATCCAGCGGGTGATGCAAGTGCAGCACATCACTGACGCCCGGGAAGCCAGAACTAAGGTGGAGGAGGCGGATCGTGCAAGGAGCAAGTTCGTGCGGGATATGGTCGGAGTCGATTGGACCGATGCACGAAACTTTCATCTGTGCATCGATGCAGGTGCTGTCGGCTTCCACACCAGCGCGGAGATGATTATCAAGCTGGCTGGCGAGAAACGGCGTCAGGGCGGCGGCAAACCCTGAATGTGGCAGGGGCATATGAAGAGTAGCAAAAACATAGTCGAGGGGATTCAAAGTTATTTATGCTATGAGAGGTGTTTGATGAGAACGGATGGATTTAAGGAAAAACTTTTTGCAGTAGTGCTTGGATGCATGCTCTCCATCACGCTGGCAAGCTCAGTCGGGAGCCAGCCAGCCTATCCAACGAAGTCGATCGACCTCCTCATCGGCTATGCACCTGGCGGGATTGTTGATGTTTCAGAGCGCTTCCTCGCGGGCAAAGCTGAGAAGTATCTTGGCCAGCCAATGGTTATCACCAATAATGGCGGGGGCGGTAGTTCCGTGGCTGTGGCCATAACAGCTACGAAGCAGCCGGACGGCTACAACCTTGCCGGCTGTGCGAGTACCGGTCTCGTGAGGATTCCGCAATTCAGAACCGTTCCTTATAAGTGGGACGACTTCACGCCGATCATGCACTTCGCCACGCCGATTTTAACGTCCCTCGTGGTGCGGTCTGATTCGCCCTTCAAGACCCTCAAGGATCTCGTTGAGTACGCAAGGAAGAACCCTGGCAAGGTGACATACAGCACTACAGGTGTCGGATCGCCCATGCATATGGGTATGGAGTATATTGCAAAGCAGGAAGGGATCAAATGGACACACGTCCCCTACCCGGGCACTATGCCTGCCTTCATGGCGCTGCTCGGGGGCCACGTGACAGCCCAGGCCGGGGCCGCCGAATGCGTCCCCTACATAAAGGAGGGCAAGGTCCGGCTGCTCGCAACGATTAGCGAAAGACGCGTCAAAACCTTTCCGGATGTTCCAACCTTGAGAGAGCTCGGCTATGACACTTTCAATGAAACGGTTTTCATGTTTGCAGCCCCCAAAGGAACGCCTCAGCCTATTATCGATAAGCTCGACAATGCATTCCACAAGAGCATGGCTGATCCCGAATTCAATGGCTTGATGGCGAAACTGGAGATGGAGCCTTCGTATAGGAACTCTGCTGATACGAGGAAGTACCTGGAAGATGCGTACGGCCGCATCGGAAAGCTGATTCGTGAACTGAAAATACCGAGAGAAGATGAAAAGAAATGATGAGACTATTTCCAGCTGTTAGGACTATGAGGTCTGTCTTATGAGAGCAAAAGCATGTAACGCAAAACTTTTTGCACTGGTAGTTGGATACTCGCTGTTCGTCACGATGGCGAACTCTCTGTGGAGCCAGTCAGCCTATCCTACGAAGCCGATCGACCTCCTCATCAGCTATGCGCCCGGCGCCTCCGGTGACAAGCATCTATCGGCCCATCTAATCTAAACGAATGCGCACCAAGAGATAGGGCGGCACCCTCAGATCATGTCCGCCGTTGAAGCTGGCGTGCCTGTTCCACTGCCCCAGTGTCACATAGAGATAACCGTTTGCCACTTGCAGCGCATCGGGCCACGTCAAACGCGGGTCGTGAGCGATCAGGGTGAACGTGCCGTCGGCATTTCGTCGGACAACACTCTCCTGGTCGAAGGCGCCAAAATAGATGCGGCCCTCTGGATCTGTCGCAATGCCATCGCAAGGTGGTCGCTCGCCTTCATCCCGGACAGACATCACAAGCTCGGCCTCTCTGGCGTCAAGGTTTGACAGAACGGCAGTCGGCGCGCTGAAGAGACGCCTGCCGGTTAAAGAGGTCCAGTAAAGCCGTGAACTGTCGGGGCTCAGGGTGATTCCATCAGCGCCCCCGATCGGGAAAGTCACCTTGCTCCGCGAATACACGTGGGGCTCGAATTCCAGAAAGGTCATGAAGCTCTTGTCAATGCCGACAAAAGCCGTTCCTTCAAGAATACGCCGTGACCGGCCGCTGGCCAGATCAACTACCACCAGCGCCGGTTCTGTTCCGAATGACGAATCGGTGACGAATGCCGTGCCTGCTGAACCGTGCGTGAGATCAATCCGCAGATCATTCATGTGGCTGACCGACAGCAGGACGGGCGCAGACAAGATCACCTTCGTGATTGTCCTGCCGGTGTTCACATCGAAACCAACGATCTTCGCGGCGCCGGCCTTGATCGGTTGTCCTGCCTCTTTACCATCATCGATCACCCACAACCGCCCTCGAGTATCCATCGTCATGCCGTGCACCGATACCAGACGATCGGCAGGATTTTTTTCCCCCGGCAAACTCATGGCGGCATTGGGGAACGGGGTCAATGCGCCGTCCTTGTATTCTGCAAGCGTTGGGCCCGAATGATTGTCGGCGTGGCGGGGGAAGCCGATGAAGACGCGGCCGTCTGCCGTGACGGCCATGCCCGACAAATCGGGGGACGAAATGTGAAGCCACTACCTCGAGAGGAGAACCAAGCACTGTTTGCGCCCCGCAATCCAGCGCCGAGCAGAGAAAAGAGGCAATCGCGAGCATAAGGATTCGCAGCATATTGCCCAACACAGTTTCACCTCCACGGTTATTTCTCTTTCACTCCATCATATGCTGAAGAATTTCTAACATGTTCGTTCTCTCTTTGTCAGCATCTCATTTATTACCTCGGCAATTAAATACATGGAACGCAAGAATGTAATGAATATCGGGCGCTCCGCGTATTCTCTAGTTCTGCTCTTTGCTGCCATTCTTACTGCTTAAAACCAGGCCGAAGCCGATTTGCGGGAAGCGCATGACGCTCAGCCGCACCTGATTGAATCGGTGCAACTATTTTACCTCTTTTTGTTAACTTTGCATCCCTGTCCGGGTGGGCGCTTCACCAGCGTGGCAATGTCCGGATAGGTCGCTGATAGTTCTCGTGTGTGGGATGGGCAATGCCTTGACAGTAGACGGGATCGACACTATATGTGAATAGCGCCCCGGTCAGAAGGGTTTATCAAACCAGAGGGCCGCCAAGAGACCGTCAGTATGAGACCTTTATCTTTGAATCGGATTTTCCTGATCTTTGCTCTTCTGCTTTTGTCCGGGTGCACAAAGGTGGGGCCCGATTTCGTGCGCCCGGAGGCCAAGGTCTTGCCCAAATGGATTGAGGCGCAGGATCGCCGGATAAATGGCGGAGCCGCCGACTACCGCGCATGGTGGCGCGTATTTGATGACGCTGTCCTGAATCGTCTTATCGACACCTCGTACCGGCAGAACCTTTCCCTCAGAGTTGCCGGCGTCAGGGTGCTTGAGGCCCGAGCCCAACTCGGCATAGCAATTGGCGGATTTTTCCCACAGAACCAACAGGCTCTTGGCGTCCTTCAATACAACAGGACCAGCGAGCATTCTCCTCAAGCGCTCATAAGCAGTAACCTTACCTACGCGCAGTCAGAGATCGGGCTTTTGGCCAGTTGGGAACTCGATTTCTGGGGAAAGTTCAGGCGCGCTATAGAGTCAGCGGACGCTAGTTTAAGCGCGGCTGTAGCGGACTACGACAGCGTGCTCGTGAGCCTTACAGCCGACGTGGCAACTTCCTATATCCTGATAAGGACGTTGGACAAACGGATCAATATCGCCAGACAAAACGTGGAAACCCAGATTGAGAGCTTGAAGATCGCGGAGGCCCGGTTTCAGGGTGGCACAACCTCGCAGAGGGACGTGGAGCAGGCAACAACGGCGCTGAATGACACACAGGCTTCCATTCCCACCCTTGAAACGCAGCTGCGACAGGCCAAGGATGCCCTCAGCGTGCTGCTTGGACTCCCGCCGAGCGACCTGACAGGGTTACTTTCAGGTTCAGCTTCGGATATACCCGCACCCCCGCCACAGATAGCTGTGGGCATCCCTGCTGACCTGCTTCGCCGCAGGCCGGATATTCGTAGTGCCGAATACCAGGCAATGGCCCAGGGCGCCCAGATCGGTGTTGCGAAGGCGGAACTCTTTCCTGCGCTCTCGCTTAACGGGACCTTCGGTTTTCTTTCGAGCAACGTCGGAGGTTCTGCGCTGGGCGATATGTTCCGATGGGGAAGCCGTACCTATGTGGCCGGCCCCAGCGCTCAATGGAATCTCTTCAATTACGGCCAACTCACGAACAATGTCAGGGTACAGGACGCGAGGTTTCAGCAATTGCTCATAGGCTATCAGAAGGCCGTCCTTAGCGCCCAACAGGAAGTGGAGGATAGCCTGGTGGCGTTTTTGAGGAGCCAGGACCGCGCTGAGTTCTTGGCCCGCAGCGCGGGAGCTGCCAAGCGATCTCTCGATCTCGCGGTCATTCAGTATCGAGAAGGGGCCACCGATTTCACAACGGTGCTGACCGCCCAGCAAGCTCTTCTCAACGAGCAGGATAACCTGGCCAGTACCCTCGGCAGTATCTCTCAGAGTCTCGTAGGGGTGTACAGGGCCCTGGGTGGCGGCTGGCAGATCCGGGAAGACATGGACCTGGTGCCACCGGAGGTGAAGGAGACCATGGCAAAACGTACGAACTGGGGAAACCTGCTGAGTCCTGCCGTCTACATGCCGCCTGCATCCGAAGAGCCCCGCTCCTTGATAAGAAGTCCGGATTGGTAAAGGGGGGACAAATTCCAAGTCACAATGTCTAAATCGCAAACAATAGTAAAGTTCAAATTGTTGAAGCAAAAAGAAGACCCCCGTTTTTTTATACTTGGAGTGTTTAGACATTGTTTGGAACTTGGTGCTCGCAATTTGAAATTTAGGCGAAGATTCTCTTTGATCCTCTTCTTTTGCATACTCGCCTTGGTAGCGTGCCGGGAAAAGCCCAAACCGCCGCCACCGCCCACCGTTACGGTTGCCCAGCCCGTTCAGCGCGCAGTGACCGACTATCTGGACTTGACAGGCAACACGCAGGCCATCAGGACAGTGCAACTGGTTGCGCGGGTAGCGGGATATCTGGACAAGGTGCTCTTCCAGGATGGGCAGGTTGTGAAGAAGGACCAGCTGCTCTTTCTCATTCAGCAGAACACTTACCAGGAAAATCTGCGGCAGGCTGAAGCCGCAATCTTGTTGCAAAAGGCCCAACTGGAATATGCGGAGACTGAGTTGGTCCGTTATTCCAATCTGTTGAAGCAGAAGGCAGCCGCCCAAACGGATGTCGACAACTGGCGGTACCAGAGAGATTCGGCCAAGGCCAATCTCCTGGCGGCAGAAGCAAAAAAAGACCTTTCGATTCTCGATCTCAGTTATACGGAGGTAAGAGCCCCATTTGACGGTCGTATCGACCGGAGACTGGTGGATCCGGGCAATCTGGTGGGCTCCGGTCAGGTCACCACTCTGGCCCAGCTTAACCAGATTGATCCCGTCTACGTCTATTTCACTATCAGTGATGTGGATCTCGCCCGGCTGATGGGAGAAGCCCGCTGGACCCCGGCGCAGGCCAGCGCGAAGCCGTGGCCCGTATATTTGGGCCTGGGCAATGAAAAGACTTACCCTTTTCAAGGCCGCCTTGATTTTGCATCCATAAGCCTCACCCCTACTACCGGCACCTTGCTGTTGCGAGGGATCTTCTCAAACCCCGATGGGAAGATCCTGCCGGGACTCTATGCCCGGGTACGCATACCTATCAAGGAGAAGGTCGCCTTCCTGGTTCCGCAAGAGGCCGTCGGAGATGATCAGGCGGGCTCGTATGTGTTGGTGATCAACCAGGAGAATGTTGTGCAACGCACTAATGTTAAGACCGGCACTCTGGCGGACCACTTGCGAGTCATCGAAGAAGGCCTTACGGGAAAGGAGTGGGTCGTTACTAAGGGCGTTCAGAAGGCATTCCCCGGACGAAAGGTGACCCCGGAAAAACAGGATCTCGCAAAGGCGGCGAAGCGATGATCTCTAAGTTCTTCATCGAGCGGCCCATCCTCGCTAATGTCCTCGCCGTCGTCACCATCATTATCGGGTTGGTCAGTTACTACCGCCTACCGGTGGAGCAGTATCCCCCGATCACGCCGCCGACTATCCAGGTGAGTACCAGGTATCCGGGAGCGAGCGCCTCGGTCATTGCCGATACGATTGGAATACCCATCGAACAGGCTGTTAACGGCGTTGAGAATTCTATTTACATGTCTTCTACGAGCTCAAGCGACGGCTCGTACACGCTTACCATCACCTTTGACGTGGGGACAGACCTTGACAAGTCGCTCTCCCTTGTCCAGAACCAGGTCAACACTGCACTTGCCCAGCTCCCGGGCGACGTTACCCCGCAAGGAATTACGCGTGAAAAAGGTATCCACCAACATTCTGCTGGTGGTCAGTTTATACTCTGATGACAATCGGTTCGATGAGGCCTTCCTTTCAAACTACGGTGTCATCAGTATGCAGTACCCGCTGGCGAGGTTGCCGGGCGTAGGTCAGACAAGGGTCTTCGGGGCCGGCCCTTACAGCATGCGGGTCTGGCTGGACCCTAGCCGGCTCAAGACGTTCAATCTCACGACCACGGACGTTTTAGGCGTCATCCGGGACCAGAATGTGCAGGTAGTGGCCGGTCAATTGGGCGCCCCCCCGGTGCCCACGGACCAGGTCTTCCAGTTTACCATTAACAGCCTCGGCCGGCTCTCCGATGTCGGCCAGTTTGAAAGCATCATTGTGAAGAGCGACCTCGGCCCGGGTGCCCAGATAGTGCACCTCAGGGATGTGGCCCGCATCGAGCTGAGCCAGCAGTATTACTCAAACTTTGCCAACATAGGGGGGATCAGATCAGCCCAGGTCGTCGTCTTCGCCCTTCCTGAGGCCAATGCCATCGCCGTCGCTAACAACGTCTACAAGGCCGTGGCGGAGATGAGCAGGGAGTTTCCCGATGGCTTGAAGTACACGATCCGTTACGACACCACGAAGTTTGTCCGGGGGGCCGTGTCCAAGGTTTACGAGACCCTTTTTGAGGCGGGTATTCTGGTCCTGATCGTTATCATGATATTCTTGCAGAGTTTCCGGGCTTTGCTCGTTCCCGCCACTACCGTCCCGGTGACCATCATCGGCGCCTTTATGGCCATGATCGCGCTCGGTTTCACCATCAACATCATGACCCTGTTTGCGCTCGTTCTGGCTATTGGGATTGTCGTGGATGACGCCATAGTGATCGTCGAGAACAGCGCCTATTACATCGAGAAGGGGCTCTCGCCAAAGGAGGCCGCCATAAAAGCCATGGGCGAGCTTACGGGCCCGATTATGGGCATTACCATGGCCCTCGTCGCTGTCTTTCTGCCGGCAGCTTTCTTGCCCGGCATTACCGGACAAATATTCCGGCAGTTTGCCCTGGTCATTGCCGCAACAGCTGTTATCAGCGCGATGAACGCCGTGACCCTGAAGCCGGCGCAGTGCGCCATCTGGCTGCGACCGCGAAAGGAGAAGCCGTTGAACTGGTTCTATCGCGGTTTCAATAGAGCCTACGAGGCCGTGAAGAACCCTTACATAGGGCTCGTGCGAAGGATGGTGAAGCGGCCGTGGTCTATGGTCGCCCTCTTTTTTATCATCATCGCCCTTGCGGGCTGGCAGTTTGTCAGCCGGCCTACTGGATTTCTTCCTACCGAGGACCAGGGTTACGCCGTGCTATTTGCGCGTCTTCCGGACGGCGCGTCGCAGCCGCGTGCCCGGGAAGTATCTGAGAAGATCGGCGCTATTCTCAAAAAGACTCCGGGCATCGCCAGTTGGGTAACTATCGGGGGCTTCTCCTTTCTGGATGGGGCCAATGTCTCCACGGTTAACAGTACATTCATCATTTATGACGACTGGAGCAAGCGCGGCGCCGCACTGAGCCAGGAAAAGATAGTACCGCGCCTCAACCGGGAGCTTTCAGCAATCCAGGAAGCGACCGTGTTTGTGGTGATCCCGCCGGCCATCAGGGGGTTGGGCCAGGCAGGCGGTTTCCAAATGATGGTGGAGGACCGGAAGGGCCAGGACCTGCAAGAACTCCAGAGAGCTACAAATGAGCTTGTCCGTGCGGGCAACTCCGAGCAGAGCCTTGGGGGCCTGACAACCACCTTTGACAACAACAGCCCCCAACTTTACCTGGACATAGACAGAACGAAGGCTCAGTCATTTCAAGTACCGCTTAATAACGTCTTTGAGACGCTCCGCGGTTATCTGGGTTCTTCATTCGTCAACCTGTTCAACAAATTCAACCAGGTGTACCAGGTATACATCCAGGCAAGCGCTCGCGACCGTGTGAAGCCCGAAGACATCAAGAATCTGTACACCCGGAATGGCCAGGGGGAGATGGTGCCTCTCGGTAGTCTTGTCGAGATAAAGCGTTCCCAGGGCTCCGAGCTGATTACCCGTTACAACCTCTACCCGGCTGCCGCCATCTTTGGTTCAGCTGCTCCGGGGTTCAGCTCCGGCCAGGCCCTCAAACTAATGGAGCGGCTGGCAGCAGATGCTTTGCCTCAGGGGATGGGCTACGACTGGACGGCCACCAGTTATCAAGAAAGCAAGGTGGGCAACGAGGCATACTTCATCCACGCCATGTCGATTATCCTGGTCTTCATGGTGCTGGCAGCGCTGTATGAGAGCTGGACCTCCCCCGCGGCAGTTATTCTTGTAGTGCCCATGGCGCTGGTGGGGGTCCTTCTGGGTCTCTTCATCAGGGGCTTAGACAACAACCTGTTCACGGAGGTGGGTCTGGTGCTGATGATCGCCCTTGCCAGCAAGAACGCTATCCTGATCGTGGAGTTCGCGCGTGACCTTCAGCGGCAAGGCATGCCTGTGGCCGAAGCAGCCGTCGAGGCCACAAGTCGACGTTTTCGCCCGATCATGATGACCTCCCTTGCCTTCATCTTGGGAGTAGCACCTCTGCTGGTCGCCAGCGGCGCCGGCGCGGCAGGGCAGCGGGCAATCGGGACCGTCGTCTTTGGAGGCATGATTGCCTCCACGCTCCTGGCTATTCCCTTTGTGCCGGTCTTCTATGTGGCCACGCAGAGACTGAGCGGGCTGCGCGGGAAAGGGCGTACGGGCAAAGCAGGTGGGGTAAAGACCGAAGCAAAGGTTGATGTTGAGAAAGAATAGATCGCGGGGCCAGGGGACGGGCATGGGACTCGCCGTCGTCTACGGCATTGTGAAGAGCCACCAAGGGGTGATCACCGTCTTGAGTCAGCCAGGACAAGGGGCCACGTTCACGGTCTACCTGCCGCACTACACCTTCGCCGAAAAGATGGATGAGCCCACAAGTCGTCCTGTCCCCAAGGGTACCAACCGTCCAGCGTCCGTCAGGTCAACCCCTGACTTTTACGATTGAGAGACTCGACCTCATGCTATTTGGCTCTTCCGTTCGCTTTTCCTCAACTCGTAACCCGTAACTCGTAACTTGCGACGTAGCGCCTTAGCCCTTGACTTACCTAGGGTTTCGCCTATATAATAATAGGCTTTATCGGGGGCAATCATGCGACATATTGAGTGCGGAAAGCTATCGTCAACTGATATAGGTCGGGACGTCGTCCTTGCCGGATGGGTATTCAGGCGTCGGGACCATGGAGGACTTATCTTTGCTGATCTCCGGGACATAACCGGAATCATCCAGGTAGTCTTCTCTCCGGAAATCGCACCCGACGCCCATGGCGTCGCGCACGAGATCAAGCAGGAGTACGTCATCAAGGTGGAGGGTAGGGTCTCTCGAAGGCCGGAAGGGACAGAGAACAAGGATCTTGCAACGGGCGAAATAGAGGTTTATGTCAGAACGCTTGAGGTGCTCAATACCTGCAAGCCACTCCCCTTCCAGTTGGAGGAGGATGAGGAGCCTAATGAGTCGCTGCGCCTGAAGTACCGGTATATTGATATGCGCAGGCCGCATGTGCAGAAAGTCTTCGTGGAGAGGAGCAGGGCTCTGCAGGTCTTGAGGAATCACCTTGTCTCCCAAAGTTTCTTCGAGATTGAGACGCCTTTTCTCACGAAGAGCACGCCTGAAGGGGCAAGGGATTTCATCGTGCCCAGCAGGCTAAACCTGGGCCAGTTTTACGCCCTGCCCCAGTCGCCGCAACTCTTCAAACAGATATTGATGGTGGCCGGGTTCAACAGGTACTTTCAGATAGTGCGCTGCTTCAGGGATGAGGACCTGAGGGCAGAAAGACAGCCCGAATTTACCCAGCTCGACCTGGAGATGAGCTTCGTCGATGTTGATGATGTGGTGGCAATCAGCGAGGGCATCGTGAAAGCGGTGTTCGAGGCGCTGCAAGGCAAACCACTCGAGACCCCTTTTAGACGAATGGATTATGATGAGGCGATGGAGCGCTATGGTACGGACAAGCCGGATTTGCGATTCGAGCTTCCTATGGTTGAACTCACGGATATCTTTCGGGAGACCGATTTCGGGGTTTTCAAAAAGGTCGTCGGAGATGGGGGTGCTATTAAGGCGATAACGCTGCAAGGCCGGACCCTGTCGAGGAAGGATCTCGATGACGCAGTGGACATGGCAAAAAGCATGGGCGCCGGTGGACTCATATGGATGAGGAGAGATGCGGGGAAACTTCAATCGCCTATCGTGAAGTTCCTGTCGGAGCGGGAAACAACGGGTATTGATCAGGCGTGTGGACTTCAGGACGGAGACGTGCTTTTCGTGATGGCCGATGCTAGAGATAAGGTGAATGACTTAATGGGGAAGTTCCGGCTTTACCTGGGTACGAAGTATGACCTGGTGCGGAAAGATACATTTTCTTTTCTCTGGGTCGTCAATTTCCCTCTTCTCGAATATAGCAATGAGGAGAAGCGGTACGTGGCGCGCCATCATCCTTTTACGTCAGCTAAGGAGTCGATGGTTGATTTCTCCGGTGATCTTGGATCGATACGTGCGAACGCGTATGACCTTGTGCTGAACGGGGTTGAGATTGGCGGAGGGAGCATCAGAAATTACCGGAGAGATGAGCAGATGGCCATGTTTCGGCTCCTCAAGATTGAAGAGGAAGAGGCGGCTGAGCAGTTCGGCTTCCTGTTGGAAGCGTTGGAAATGGGAGCGCCTCCTCACGGCGGCATCGCCTTTGGTTTTGACCGTATCCTTATGATGCTCATGGGGTTGGAGAGTATACGGGATGTGATTCCTTTTCCCAAGACGCAGAAGGGCACGTGCCTTCTGTCAGGGGCGCCGTCCAGGGTTTCGCAGAAGCAGTTGAACGAATTGAAGATCAGGACGGTTACGGCTAAGGAGTAAAAGGGGGAGGCAGTGAAGAAGAGCAAGGGTTTTATCTTTAAGAATATCGTCAAGAACACGAAATATCCGTTGATCGATGTGGAGCAGCCGGAACTTTTTCGAAACATATTTCCTTACACCGAGATGGTGCGTGTCAACTTCGATCATAAGATAGAGCTGATAGACCCACCGGACGAAATTTTTATCACGGACACGACCTTCAGAGACGGCCAGCAGGCAAGGCCGCCCTTCACGGTCAAACAGATAGAGGACCTTTACGACCTGATGCACCGTCTCGGCGGTCCCCACGGCGTCATCAGGCAGTCCGAATTTTTTCTTTACACCGATAAGGACAGGGAGGCAGTAGAGCGGTGCTTGGAGAAGGGCTACAAGTACCCTGAGATCACCGGGTGGGTAAGGGCCCTTAAGGAAGATTTGAGGCTCGTCAAGGAGATGGGACTCAGGGAGACAGGCATTCTTACGAGCGCCTCTGACTACCATATTTTCCTCAAACTGAAGAAGACTAGGGCTGGGGTTTTCAAAGATTACATAAAGATCGTGGAGGCCGCCCTGGAACATGAGATCATTCCGCGTTGCCACCTTGAAGACATAACGAGGGCAGATATATACGGGTTCTGCGTCCCCTTCGCACAGGCGCTGATGAGCATTTCCGAGGATGCGAAGGTGCCGATAAAGATCAGGCTGTGTGATACCTTGGGTCTTGGCGTAACTTATCCCGGGGCAGCGCTTCCCCGTTCCATAGGGAAAATCATCAGGGCCATGATCGACGATGCGGGGGTGCCTTCGGAACGCCTTGAATGGCACGGCCACAACGACTTTTACAAGGGATTTATCGGTGCGGTAAGTGCTTGGCTTTACGGCTGCTCGTTCGTGAACGGAACACTGCTCGGCATCGGGGAAAGAACCGGGAATACACCCATAGAGGGACTCGTCATGGAATATATCTCTCTTGCGGGTGAGGATAACGGCTGCGATACCACGGTCATTACCGAGGTGAGGAACTATTTTGAAAAGGAGATGGGGCAGCACGTCCCAAGAAATCAACCCCTCGTTGGCTCTGACTTCAACGCGACATCCGCTGGTGTCCACATAGACGGGCTCGCCAAGAACGAGGAGATTTACTCGCCCTTTGACACCAAAAGGATCCTCAACAGGACCCTGACCATTAACATTACCGATAAGTCAGGCCTTGCAGGTATTGCGCACTGGATAAACGCGCACTTTGCGCTCACGGGACAGGACAAGATTGAGAAGACTCATCCGAATGTCGCAAGGATCAATAGATCGGTCGTACAGAGATATGAGCAGGGCAGGGTAACGTGCATGTCGGATGATGAGATGGAGCATCTCGTGCGCCGTTACATGCCTGAGATATTCCCGTCCGAGTTTGATGTCTTGAAGAAGAGGGCTTTTGACCTGGCCGCCCATCTTATCGAGCGGTTTATCGAGGATGCGGCGATCAAGAGCATGTTGCCCGAAAAACAGGAAGGAGTCCTGAAGGAGCTGGTAGAAGAGTTCCCTTACATTCAGTTTGCCTATGTTGTCAACTCGGAAGGTGTGAAGGTCACGCGAAATATTACGCAGGTCGTTGACAGGGCAAAGTACGCCAAAATCGATCTGCACGAAGATTTCTCAGACAGGGAGTGGTTCATAAATCCGATGAAGACAGGAAAAGTGAGCGTGACAAGCCTCTACACGTCCCGTATCACGGGTGCTCTCTGTGTAACGGTCTCTGGACCGATCCGGGACGACCTGGGAGAGATCCTGGGGATTTTGGGACTCGATATACGATTCGAAGATTTGACTAAGGCTGAGGAATAGACGGCCGTCGTCCATCCACGCCGCGTCGTCGCAGCATGCTTGCTGCTATTCCCCGGCAAGACAGAACAGGAAAGAATAGATGGGCAAGACGCTTGCGGAAAAGATATTAAGTATGAAGAGTGGTCGCGATGCGCGGCAGGGTGAATCCGTGATCGCACGCGTTGACAGGATATTGCTGCAGGATGGGACAGGACCCCTTGCGATAAGAGAGTTTGGGGCCATAGGGTTCAAAAAGCTCTTTGATGCTGACCGAGTCAATTTCTTTATCGATCACGCATCGCCAAGCCCGCGTCTGGAACTCTCCAACGACCATCTCCTGATCCGGAAATTTGCCGAGGAGTTCGGTGCAAGGGTCTACGACGTCGGAGAGGGTATCTCGCATCAGGTGATGGCCGAAGCACACGTTGCTCCGGGAGAGGTACTCATCGGGTCCGATTCTCATACATGCACCGGCGGCGCACTCTGCGCCTTTTCGACCGGTATGGGATCCACGGACGTGGCCGTGGTAATGGGTCTTGGAGAGACGTGGTTCAGGGTACCCGAGACTCTGAAATTTGAGCTCTTCGGGACCTTCCGGAAGGGCGTATGCGCGAAGGACCTGATGCTCTCTATAATCGGCATGATCGGCGCGGATGGGGCCACCTACAAGTCGATGGAGTTCGCAGGGGACGCAGTCAGTCGCATGGGCATGGAGGAACGGCTTACCATCTCCAACATGGCGGTCGAAGCCGGGGCAAAGGTCGGCCTGTTTCCTTCCGATGAGGTTACACGTAGCTACCTGAAAGAGCACGGTAGAGAAAAGGCGTATACCGGGATTCAACCTGACGCCGACGCGGCGTATGAAAAGGTCTTCCGAATCGACCTCGCATCTCTCCTTCCAACGGTCAGCCTGCCGCACCAGGTGGACAACACGAAGACCCTCGACGACCCTTCGGTGAGAGGAGCGCGCGTTGACCAGGTCTTCATCGGTACCTGCACGAACGGAAGGATTGGAGATCTTCGCATCGCGGCAGCCATCCTGAAGGGAAGGAAGAAAGCAGAAAAAGTCAGGCTCATCGTCTGCCCGGCGTCCAAGCGGGTCTATGCCCAGGCACTTGCCGAAGGTCTATTCGCGAGCCTGCTGGAGGCTGGTGCTGTGATCCTCCCACCAGGCTGCGGGCCGTGCATTGGGGTGCACGGCGGAGTACCCGGCAATGGGGAGGTCACCGTTTCAACGGCAAACAGGAATTTTCTCGGGAGAATGGGTAATCCGGATGCCGGGATCATCCTTGCATCGCCAGCCACAGCGGCTGCCAGCGCCTTGTCCGGGAGCCTCGCCGATCCTCGGGAGGTTTTGTGATGGTCTTGAGAGGCAAGGCATGGACGTTTGGCGACAATATTTCGACTGATCAGATCATACCCGGACGATTCTTCCACCTCAGGTCCGACCTGAATGAGCTGGCAAAGCATGTGTTTGCCGACATTGCTCCCGGATTTCACGAGAAGGCACAGAAGGGCGGCATCATCATAGGCGGGCGGAATTTTGGACTTGGGTCGAGCAGAGAGCACGCCCCGATTGTTATAAAGCTGGCAGGCATAAGCGCTGTCGTGGCAAAGTCATTTGCGCGGATCTTCTATCGAAACGCGATCAATGTGGGTCTCGCGGCGATCATCTGTGATGTCGATGGTATAGAGCAGGGCGACGAACTTGAACTTCAGGTAAATGACGGACTGCTCGTTGACCGGACAAAGAGCCTGGAAAAGCGGTTCAGCCCCCTGCCTGCTATTATGCAAGAGATCTTGAACCAAGGCGGCCTCGTCAACTACGTAAAGAAGCAGGGAGGCTTTCGTTAACGTGGTGGAGAAGAAATAAGGAGAGGGGGAGGGGGGGGGGGGGGGAGGAGAGTGGAGATCCCTTACATCCAGGGGGATGCGGTGGGCGCGGACATCTGGGCCGCCTCCCACGAAGTCTTCGAAGAAGCCGTGCACAAGGCTCATGGGGGGGCGAAGCGCATCGAGTGGATAGAACTCGTTGCGGGTGAAAAGGCACTTGCCAGAGAAGGAGTGCTGCTGCCGGAAAGCACGCTCAGCAGCATTCGGGAGCGCAAAGTAGCCCTGAAAGGTCCGCTCACAACGCCGGTTGGCG
Organism: uncultured delta proteobacterium; assembly: GCA_963835605.1. Taxonomy (GTDB): domain Bacteria; phylum Desulfobacterota; class Syntrophorhabdia; order Syntrophorhabdales; family WCHB1-27; genus JADGQN01. Next base: position 89,738 of record CAWIHO010000024.1, read on the forward strand.
GCGGCTTTCGCAGCATCAATGTTTTTTTGAGGCAGATATTCGATCTTTACGCGTGCGTGCGGCCGGTGAGATATTTTCAGGGGCTTCCTAGCCCTCTCAAACACCCGGAGCGTGTTGATCTTGTCATCCTGCGCGAGAATACGGAAGATCTTTACATGGGCATCGAGTGGGAAGAGGGCAGCGAAGAAGCCCGGAGCATGCTCACGTTTCTGAGGGAACAAGCGAATGTTTCCCTTCCTGTTGACACGGGCATAGGGATCAAGCCGATAAGCAGAGGCGCTACAAGGCGCTTTACGAAATGGGCCATAGAGTATGCGATCAGGAATAAAAGAAAAGTCATTACGGTGGTTCACAAGGGCAACATCATGAAGTATACCGAGGGGGCCTTCCGGAAGTGGGCCTACGAGGTGGCACACGAATACGCGGAGTGGTTGACCTTTGATCATGAGAAGGGCAAGATCCGATTCAACGACAGGATCGCGGACAACATGTTCATGCAGGCAATCCTACGGCCTGAAGAATACGATATCCTGCTCTGCCCCAACCTGAACGGCGATTACCTGTCAGATACGTGCGCCGCCTTAATCGGCGGGCTGGGTGTTGGGCCCGGTGCCAATATTGGCGATGAGATCGCGATCTTCGAGCCAACCCATGGCAGTGCGCCAAAGTACGCGGGCAAGGACATGGTCAACCCCACGTCCTTTCTCCTCTCCGGTTGCATGCTTCTCCGCCACATCAACCTTCCCGAGGCAGCCACCCTTATTGAGCATAGCCTTGAAACGACCATAAAAGCCGGATTCATGACATACGATCTGGCACGTCAGACGGAATCGGTCAGGCCGGTTTCATGCTCGCGGTTCGGCCGCGAAGTAACAGAAAGGATCGCACAAACGTGATGGAAGACATAAAAAGCCGCATAGAGGCTCTTCAGCAGAGGATGGAACCCCTCCGAGGGTATCTTTGACCTCGCTACCACCCGGAAAAAAATCGAAGAATGCGATAGCGCGATAGCCAAGCCCGATTTCTGGGAGGACCAGGAAAAGGCGCAGGCGATCCTCAAGGAGCGTGCGCGCCTCCAGACCGAGGCGGAAGCGTGGGCAGCGAAAGAGAAAGAGCTTGAGGAGATCTCCATCCTTCAGGACATAGTCAAAGAGACAAATGATCCGAAGGATGCCGCGGAGCTTGCGGAAAGAGTCGATGGGCTCGACAAGCTCCTCAGCCGGTATGAGATAGAGCGTATGCTTGGGGGTGAGACGGACAAAGAGAACGCCATAGTTTATATCAATGCGGGCGCGGGTGGTACCGAGGCACAGGATTGGGCGGAAATGCTGTTCAGAATGTACCTCATGTGGTCTGAGAAAAGGGGTTTTGACACACAGGTGGTCGACATTCTGCCGGGGGAAGAGGCAGGCATAAAGAATGTCACGTTCATTGTTTCCGGCCTCAACGCGTACGGATACCTGAAATGCGAGTCGGGTATCCATCGCCTGGTCCGCGTTTCCCCCTTTGATGCAAACAACAGGAGACATACTTCGTTTGCCTCCGTATATGCTTACCCCGAACTTCCCGAGAACGTGCAGGTCGACATCAAAGAGGAGGACCTCAGGATAGATACCTTCAGGTCGAGTGGTCCCGGCGGGCAGCACGTGAACCGGACGGAATCGGCTATTCGTATCACCCATAACCCGTCAGGCATCGTTGTGCAGTGCCAGAATGAAAGATCGCAGCATAAGAACAAGGCGATCGCTATGGCTATCCTCAAGTCGAGGCTTTACGAACTGGAAAAGAAAAAACAGGAAGAGAAGATGGCCGTCCTGAATAAGGAGAAGAAGGAGATAGCGTGGGGCAGCCAGATCCGTTCGTACACACTTCATCCTTACAAACTGGTCAAGGACCACAGGACGAAGCTTGAGGAGCATAATGCGGAAAGTGTACTGAACGGAGAGCTGGATGCGTTTATGAAGGCGTGCCTTTTATACTTGACTTTTGAGCAGAAAAGCGATTAATTAGTAACCAATGGAAGGCCTTTTCGGCGACAATAGACTTGGAGAATTGGAGGAAAAAATAGACGCACTTGTGACAAACTACAGGGGCGTCAAGGTTGAGAAGGAGAAACTGGCAGCCAAGATCGACTCTTTGGAGGCGGAGAATCGGGAGCTGAAGGAGAAGATGACGGAGATCCAAGGCCAAAAAGAGATAGTAATGCGGAAAGTGAAAAGTATTCTGGAAAAGGTGGAGAAGGTAGAAGGGTAATGGGCAAAAAAGTCGAGGTGAGCATCCTGAACCAAATTTACACGTTCGTGGGTGAAGATGAGGAGCAGATTCTTCGGGCAGCAGAGTTTGTCGACGCAAGGATAAGGGATGTAATAAAAGATTACAGCATTGTTAATACTTTGAACGCTATGATGATGGCGATGATGCGCATTGCGGCTGAGTATCTGGAGATAAGAGAAAAAGTGGAAAGAGTGGAAGATCATACACTGAGGCTCTTGCAGAAAGTTGAAGAGTTCGATGTACCCTGCGGTGTGCGTGATAGATGGCAAACTTAGAGCCAACACCTCAGAACCGGGAGCTTTCTCTTGTTGCGGTGTGCAGACTCGCTTCGTGCGAGCAGCCTGATGCAACTATGAGGCACCCACTTTGCTAGAGAGGTTCAAGAATTGCTGTTTACACGGCATCGCGGGGGCAGTTTCAGGGGTAGTGTTGAGGAAAAAGAACGTTGACATAAATAGTTCGAGCGTTGTGTGGGGGCTTCGGGCATAGGTTGTCTACCATAACGTAAATAGCCGCTTTTCCTCGTACTACCCCCTTGCAAGTCGTGCGGAAGGGGGTGCCATTGGATACAATCCTTATAATCGAAATTAGTATTGTCGCTATTGTCGGTCTTTGCCTAGGCTATATTCTTGCCAAGTTTGTCCAGCGCAAGAAAGTAGGGGAATACGAATCGATTGGCAAGAAAATCCTGGATGATGCGAAGAAGGAAGCCGATGTACTTAAAAGAGAGGCATCGGTGCAGGCCAAGGACACAGTCCTTCAGGCCAGAAATGAGCTGGAGCAAGAGATAAAAGGCAGACGGGCAGAAATCCAGAATGTCGAGAAACGGCTTTCACAAAAGGAATCGAATCTTGACAAGAAAGTTGATCTCCTGGAAAAGAAAGAGGATGAGCTGTCAAGGAGGGAAAAGGGTATCTCAAGCAAAGAGGGACAGCTCGACGGCAAAATCAGGGAGCATGACTTCCTGATTAAGGAGCAGAGGGGGAGACTGGAGAAGATATCAGGGCTGACGACAGAAGACGCAAAAAAGATGTTGCTGCAGACGCTGGAAGACGAGGCCCGGTATGAGGCTGTAAAGGTCGCTAGAAAAATCGAGGAGGAAGCCCGAGAGAAAGCGGACAAAAAGGCCAAAGAGATCATAGCCTTGGCGATTCAACGTTATGCCGGCGAGTACGTGGTCGAGGACGCGGTCTCCGTGGTTTCGCTTCCCAATGAAGAAATGAAGGGGCGCATCATAGGGAGGGAAGGGCGGAATATACGGGCTCTGGAGGCAGCTACAGGCGTGGACATCATCATTGATGATACGCCGGAGGCGGTCATTCTTTCATGCTTCAATCCGATCCGGCGAGAAGTGGCACGCATTGCCATAGAGCGGCTCATCAGCGACGGCAGGATACACCCGGCGAGGATCGAAGAGATAGTCGGCAAGGTGGCTGAAGAGCTGGATGACAAGATCAAGTCAGCGGGCGAGCAGGCTGTTTTTGACGCAGGCGTGCACAACGTACATCCGGAGATAGTCAGGCTGTTGGGGAGGCTGAAGTTCAGGAGCAGTTACTCTCAAAATGTGTATCAACATTCTCTTGAAGTGGCCTTTATTTCCGGGATCATTGCAGCAGAGCTCAAGGTAAGCGTTCCTGGGGCAAGGCGTGCCGGGCTGCTGCATGACATCGGGAAGGCAGTTGATCATGAGGTCGAAGGGTCCCATTCCGCGATAGGTGCTGATCTGGCCAAGAAGCATGGGGAGAGCGAAGAGATTATCCATGCAATCCTCGCACACCATGAGGAGGTGCCCATGGCTAGCCTGCTCGATGTGATTGTCCAGGCGGCCGACGCTTTGTCAGGGGCCAGACCCGGGGCGCGCAAGGAGATGCTGGAGACGTACATCAAGCGGTTGGACGAGCTTGAGCGCATCGCGAGTAGTTTTGGCGGTGTCGAAAAATCGTACGCGATTCAGGCCGGCCGGGAAATCAGGATTGTCGTAAGCAGCGATAAGGTTACAGATGACGGAATTTTTGTCTTGTCAAAGGACATTGCGAAGAAGGTGGAGACGGAACTCTCCTACCCTGG
>CAWIHO010000025.1:0-117566 GCA_963835605.1 uncultured delta proteobacterium
CGCTTGTCCCATGGAGGGGCAAGGATGACTTTGATCTTGGTCGCATTGGGCGGCCATATCAGCACATTCTTACCGTTCTGCCACTGTCTCAGACCGTAGTCGATGATGGCGGTGCCGTTTGCCCTGAATTTAATCGGGCCTCTGATCGTCATCATATCGGTCTTTGCGATCGCATCCCTGATCTTCTGCCTGTCCAGGACTCCCGCTCTCTCGATGGCATTTGCCAACACCTGCACGGCTCCATAACCAGCGCCGACGGGGATGCCGATATTCTCAACACCGGGGTTGGCTGCCTTGTATTCATCCACGAGCTTCTTATTGCCCGGATAGGTCATCGATTCATCCCAGTTGCCGTCTGATATGATGTAGCTCGCATCTTTACCCATCGCCTCCCAGTAGGTGCTGAGATCGGGCCCCCTGATGAGACAGGTCACCTTCGGCGCATAATTGAGCTCTTTCATCTGCTTTACCATGACTATCGACTGGGGCGGTGCAGGCACGCTGAAGACCGCATCCGCGCCGGCCGATTTCAGTGCAAGGATGGCGGAGGAAAAATCATTTGTCGGAGGGGCGTACTTCTGGTCGACCACGATCTGGTAGCCTCTCTGCTTCGCCATCTCTCTCACGTATTTGCCGCATTCGTTCCCCCAGTCGACATTCAGTTCAAGATGGCCTATCTTACGGGGCCTCTGGTCGGCCGGTATGGAATCGAGAAGGTCAAAAAACGCCTTGACCTGGTCATGCGACATGGAAAATGGCGCAAAGACCCATTTATAGCCGGAGTTGAAGGGAGCCTCAACCGCTATGGTGACGCCGATCCAGGGCACCTTATTCTTCTCCGCGGCGGCCATGCCCACGACGTTCAGGTCACTGGAGAATCCGCTGAGATAGGCGACCACCTTGTCGACCGAGTTGAGTTTGTCCAACCTCGTCGCTGTCTTGACCGGGTCGGATTCATCGTCGACAATCATCAGGTCGAGAGGGAGCTTCTTTCCGTACGCCTTGACCATGACGCCGCCCGCATCATTGATATCCTTCACGGCAAGATCATATCCGGCCTTAACGTCCTTGCCTCCAGCCGCCATGCGCCCGGTAAGCGCAATCACCGCGCCGACCTTGATCCCCGCTGGTGCGGCGGGTGCCGCGGCCATCACCGGGGATACGACCAGCCCGAGGGCGATGAGGGCGATCCCGGCAACCAACAACAAACATCTTAAACACCTTGCCTGCTTCATAGGTACCTCCTTTATTGGTCTATTTAGTTTATGTAGTTCTCTTGTTTCTTTCGTTCAAAACTGAAAAAACCAGATAAACCTTTTACTATAGTATCACCTTTCCTGAGCCACAACGGAAGCCTTCTTCGGCTTCCGGAATATTCCCGCTATGCCTACCAGCCCCTTTGGCAGGAAGAGCACCGTGATGATAAATACGATCCCGAAGATGAGCACGTTCACCTGTCCCAGGCTTGCGGCAAAAAGCTCCTTCAACAGCACAAAGACGACTGCTCCGACAACCGGCCCGACAACCGTGCCGGCCCCGCCTATGAAGGCGATGAGCAGAGGATCGAAGGACCAGCCTAATTCAAAGGGGGCGTAGTGGTAATACGTACCGCAGTAAAAAGCGAAGATTCCTCCGGCGAACCCGGCGATCACGGTGCTGATGCTCATCGCTACCACTTTGTACTTGAAGGTATTGATGCCTATCGCCTCAGCAGCGTCCTCATCCTCACGCACGGAGACCAGGGCAAGCCCCAGCTTTGAACGGGAAAGCGCGTAGACGGCCACCACGGTAGCCACCCCGACTCCAAGTGCGAGGTAGTAAATGGTTAAAAGACTATACTCCTTCAGACACGCTTCGGTAATGAAGCTCACGCCCGGGGAGCAGGTTCTGCACCGTGATGAGCGCGATCATGGCAAGGGCAAGAGTGCCTATGGAAAAATAATGCCCCTTCATCTTGAAGGAGGGGAACCCTATGGCCGAGGCCAGAATGAGGGATGACAGCGCTCCGGCCGGAAGAGCAAGGTAGTAGGAGACGCCTCCCAGCCAGAGATAGCGGAACGTGAGCGCTCCGGCCCCGAAAAACGTGGCGTGACCAAGACTGATCTGGCCGCAGTAACCACCCAGAATGTTCCAGCTGTGCGAGAGTGTGGCGTAGAGACAGACAAGGATCAGCAGATTGAGCAGGTACTCGCTCTTGATGAGGAATGGCGCGATCACCATCAGAAGCAGGAAGCCTGCGATTCCGAGTTTACTCTTCAAGCCTTTCGCCCTCCTAACCCTTGTGGCCTGAACATGAGAACAAGCACGAAGAGCACGAGCCCGACAACCTCCCTGTACGCGACACCCACAAGAAAGACACTTGCAGCCTCCACCACACCGAGCAGGAGCCCTCCAAAGAGTACCCCTCTTAGACTTCCAACACCGGCAAGTATCAGCACGATCAGCGCCTTGTTCGTCAGGTCGAAGGAGACGATAGGGTTAAACGTCTGCAAGGCGATTACAACACCCGGAAATCCCGCCAGAGCCACGCCGATCGCAAAAGAGACTAAACAGACCGTACGCGTATTTATCCCCATCCATTTTGCCGCCTCGTAGTCCTGCGACACGGCCCTGATCGCCTTGCCGAAGTAAGTTCGCGTCAGGAACAGGTGGACCGCAAAGACCACGATTATCGCAAGGAGCACCGTGGCAAGCCCGATGTAGGGCAGGCGCACGCCGAGAAGGTCGATTACCTTCCCTGTATAACTTGTCGCAACAGCGCGCTCATCGGCCGTCCAGAGCATTGTTGCCGCGTTAGAGCATATGAGCAGAATGCCGAAGGAGATGAGCAGCGAATTTTTGAGCTTCTCCGTTTCAGACTGCGCGAGCAGGCGTTGAAACAGGCCCAGGAACAAGATCCATCCAATCACGAAGAAGGTCGGGACCACGAGGATAAGCGAAAGGAAGGGATCAAAATGAAGGTAGTAACAGACCCAGAGCACGGTGTACGACGCAAGCATGATGAGGGCGCCGTGGGCCACATTCAAATAGTTCATCACACCGAAGACGAGTGAGAGCCCCAGGGCGACAAGCCCGTATAATGCACCGCTGAAGACGCCATAGCTCAGAATCTGTAAGAGGGCTCCCATTGCTATCCTACGGCCAGATATGCGCTCTTGATCGCTTCACTGGCGAGAAGGTCTTTCCCCGCGCCTTCCATGGTTATGCGGCCGTTTTCTATCACGTAAGCTCTATCCGCGACCTCAAGGGCCAACCGGACGTTCTGCTCCACCACCAGGATGGTCACGTTCCTCGACTTGTTTATCTCCTTGAGCGTGTTGTATATGTTTTTGACTACGATCGGGGCCAGCCCCAGCGAAAGCTCATCCACGAGGAGCAGCTTGGGATCGGACATCAGTGCCTCGCGCTATCGCCAGCATCTGCTGCTCTCCGCCGCTCAGGGTACCGGCAAACTGACGTATGCGCTGCTTCAGCACGGGAAACATCTGGAAGACCCACTCGAGATGTTCCTCTTTGACTTTTCGCGCCCTGCCGATGTAGCCGCCAAGCTCCAGATTCTCTAAGATGGTCATGTCCCGAAAAAGCCTTCTCCCCTCGGGCACCAACGATACCCCGAGTTCAACTACCTTATGCGGTTCCGCGGTATCCGACCTGATGCCCTCTATGGTTATGGTTCCCTTACGGGGCTTCTGAACGCCGGAGAGAGTCCGCAGCACGGTCGACTTGCCCGCCCCGTTGGAACCGACGAGGGCGACCATCTCGCCCTTCCGGACGCTGAATGAGACACCCCAGAGCGCCTGGATGTCTCCGTAGGTTACGTCCACATCCCTGACCTCAAGCATGGAAGTCTTCCCCTAAGTAAGCCTCGATAACCATCCGATCGGTTATTGCTCCTTGCGGCGAACCCTCGAATATCTTCTGGCCCGAACTGAGCACCATCACCTTGCTCGAAACCCCGAGGATGACCCTTATCACGTGCTCGACGATCATCATCGTGATACCGAGCTCCTTTATCGTCGAGACCAGGGAGAGGGCTTGTTCCACCTCCGCGTGGTTCAGTCCCGCAAAGACCTCATCAAGGAGCAGGAGCTTCGGTCTCGTCGCGAGCGCGCGGGCGATCTCGAGTCTTTTTCGATCGATGAGATTCAGATGTTCGGCTGCGATGTGCTGTTTCTTGCTGATCCCGGTAAAGCCGAGTATCTCCTCTGCCTCTTTTCGCGCCTCCCTGATGTTGCGCGCAGGCTCGCGCCCGTAGGCTCTCCCTGCCATAACGTTTTCCAGCGCGGTCAAACGGACAAAGGGTTTGACGAGCTGAAAAGTCCGTGTTATGCCCGATTTGCATATGGTTGACGGCCTTCTGTTGGTGACGTTCTCCCCGCGGAATTCTACTGCGCCCTCATCGGCGTTCAAGAAGCCGGTGATCAGATTGAAAAGGGTGGTCTTCCCGGAGCCGTTCGGCCCTATGACGCCGAGGATTTCGCCTTCGTTGACCGAGAAAGAGAGGTTCTGTATGACAACGAGGCCGCCAAAGGACTTTGAAAGGTTTTGAACATCCAAAAAGGACACCGCTTCACCTTATTCTTCTATCAACGAGAGGCTTCCCGCGGCCTGCCTCGCCTGCCAGTCCGAGACACCGGGGCGCTCGCGCAAGTCCGTGAGAAAAACCTCGATGTCTTGTCGTGATCTGATTCGTTCATAATCACCTTGCAAATAAGTTAATTAGTTTACAGTTGAACGTTGCATGATAGACGGAATTATCATATCAACCATGAGTAATAGTGCCATAACATGGAGCCCTTATTCAATATCTTGTTTTGAGGAGCCGGGCCATCGGCAATACTTGTCTAATATCGTTAAACAATTTTCACCACTCAGGCGCTCGTGATATAATTGTATCTGCCTAATGTATGTTCGGCACGAGGAGGTAACCCAGTATGGAATATCTGTGGACATGGGGTGGCGCCTTCTTTGGCCATCGCGACGGGGACGAACTCTGGACGCGCGACGGTCAGCATGTTGGTCATTTTTATGATGACGTGGTCTACGGACCTGATGGACGGTACTTGGGCGAGATTCAGAGTGACAATCGACTGATCACGTGCTTAAGTAAGAAGTCATGGCGGAAAGGTCGATTTTTCCCGAACGCCAATCGGGCTGGCTTCGTCCCATACGTGGATGATGTCGGCTATGTGATGTACGCCGGATACGAGGATTTTCCGTCGCCGGAGAAGATCAAGAAGAGTTGATTGCCGAACCAGACGTTGGAGCGGATCGACCAAACATCGGGCTCCCGCTCAACTCCCCGTTATAAGCCATGGATAGAGGCCAGAATCGACGCGCATTCACAGGCCGTGCCAGGCGCATAGCTCCTCATCTGTCGCAACCATGCCGGTGACACCGGTGGCGTCCTGGCCAGCGAGAAACAGGGCCGCTTTGACTATCATCTCGGGCGTATCCCAGCGCGACCAGTCAGCATCGGGGTTGAGGAACTTCATCCCTTCCGTTTCGACAGCGCCTCTTGGCTTCAAGCAGTTGACGGCGATGTTAAACTTTCCCAGCTCAGTCGCAAGCCCATAGGTCATGCGTTCCAGCGCGGCCTTGGAGACTCCGTAGGCTATGCCTGAAGGCACCGACCCTCTGGCTTGAGCCTGCACGGATGAGAGAATGATGATGCTACCTCTCTTCTGATCCGTCATCACGGGCAGAACAGACTTTGTGCAGATGAAGGTACCCGTTACATTGACGCGAAGGACAAGCTCCCAGCGCTTGAGCGGCAGCTCCCATACGGGTGCAGGGAAGGCTATGCCTGCATTGTTCACGAGGATGTCTATCGAGCCGAACTCTTTCATGGTCGCCTGAACCATGTTCTCCACCTGCTCTTCCCGGGTAACATCACATCTCACCGGGAGACAGGAGCCTCCGAGAGCCCTTATCTCTTCCGCCGTCCTGTGGATGGTGCCTTCGAGTCCGTTGGGGTCTATCTTCTCCTCGGTGCGTGCAGCCGCAACGACGGCAGCCCCTTCTCTGGCGAGGCCCAAGGCCATGGCCTTACCAAGACCCCTGCTCGCACCCGCCACTATCGCCAGCCCTGCGCCGGCTCTGCCGCAAGGAGCGCTACCATAAGGCCTTCACGATCGCCCGGAGTCTCCCGGGGATCGGCTGGCTCACCGCAATCAGGTTCGTTCTCTTTTTGCCCGTTGCAGCATGTAAAGAAAACAGAGTGGGGCGTCTATCTCGACGGCTCCAAGCAACGAACTTTGGAGCCGTCTGTTACTAATACCGCACCATGCAGGATGTCTCAGCTACACAGCCCGAAGTGTCGTTTGATCACCGCACAGGCCCAGTCTTCGATGAGGTTATAACACTTATCACCCGTTTCAGCTGTGGCGCCCCTTGGATCACCAAAGGACCCTATCGGCGTTTTATCCTTCATTCCCCTCAGAGGCTCAAAGGTACCGCCGCCAAAGTGTATGGATACGTCGGTTTCCAACTTCGGGCCGGGACCCCCCTCTTCAGGACCGACTTTGGCACGATCCAGACGCACCAGCTCAGGGACAGTGGCGAGCACCCTCGCCGTTTCGCCTTCACCCCCGTGACCTCCTGATTTGGATTTGAGCACTTCGGTATATTTGCTTATAAGATAAGGTAGCCAGTTTATAAGGAGCACGCGCACCCCAGGCTGCTTGGATATCTCCTCGGCGGCCGAATACAGGGCTCCCAGATTCCCGTCGTGGGACATGATCAGCACGATCTTGCGAAACCCGTGCCTTATAACGCTGTCACACACATCCTTGATGACCGCGCTCAGCGTGGCAGGTGTGAGAGAGATGGTGCCCGGAAAGTCCATCTGTGGCATAGAGACGCCCATGGGGATCGGAAGTCCGCCGACGGCGCGAATCCCTTCCGACGCGAGCCTGGCCACAATCCGTCGCGTTGCTTCGGTCCCCTGAATAGTATCGGACGATAACGGCAGATGAGGTCCATGCACCTCATTCGCGGCTACAGGAAAGATGATGAGGTCTGTATGTTTCAGCTCCTCAGCGACATCTTCCCACGTCATTTCGGGCAATAATTTTGGTCCTCTTACAGAGTACATGACTTCTCTCTTCATAGCTTCTAATCCTCCTTTCGGTTTGAATGATGGCGCTGCATTACATCTATTACCTCAGATTTCTTCCGTTTAAGTACATCTCATTTCATCAACACGGACGGAAGGAAAAGAGCAATCTGTGGAAATAGGAACAGCAAGATTGCGCAAACGATGAGACTGATCAAAAAGGGGTAGACCCCGCTGTAGATCACACTGAATGGCACTTTGGTGACGTTTTTTACCACAAACACGCAGAGAGCCACCGGGGGGATGACAGCACCAATCATCACCGTTATGGCTATGATCATACCGAACCAGATCGGATCGAAACCAAGCTTTAGAATGACCGGGAAGAAGATCGGTGTGGCCAGGATCATGAATGCAAGGTCATCGATGAAGGAACCCCCGACCTGATAGATCATAGAGATGAGTATCATGATGAGATAACGATTTAGGGGAAGCTGCCCAACCCAATCTGCCGCCAGCATCGGTATTTTCGTCACCGCGAGAAAATGGCCCAGTATAGCGGAGCCTGCAAGAAGCATCAGGACCATACAACCGGTTTGCAAAGATTCCCCGACCGATTTGACGAACTTCTTAAAAGTCATGTCTCTTTTGACGAGGGCTAGAGCGAACACCGCGAAGGTCCCGACACTCCCAGCTTCAGTCGGAGTAAAGAAGCCCTCCATTAGGCCTCCGATAACCAGAAGGAAGATGATGACAACCCATGACACTTCCGGCAGGGCAGCAAGTCTCTCCTTCCAGGTCGACCGATTCCCTTTCGGTCCAAGAGATGGATTGATCCTGCACCATCCGTAAATGACAGCAATAAAAAAAAGGGCAATGATCAGCCCTGGTATGATTCCAGCCAAGAAAAGTCTACCGATCGATTGCTCAGTAATCATGCCGAATATGATCAAGGTAACACTCGGTGGGATAAGCATGCCCAACGTTCCGACAGTGGCAACGACACCGGTCGAGAGCTTCTTGCTATAACCGTACCGGTCCATCTCGGGAACGGCCACGCTTGCAAAGGTAGCGACCGTGGCAGGCGACGAACCACAAATGGCCTTAAAAGCTGTGGCGCCAACCACTGTGGCCATGGCCAGCCCTCCGGGGATATGACCGATGAATTTGTATGACGCCTCGTATAACCTTTTGGCAATACCTGCATTGAAGGCCACCTGGCCCATAAGGACAAAGACCGGGATGACCGTAAAACCGTAGGAAGCGAAGACATCAAAGATATCCTGGGAGAGAAGGTGGAATCCTGCATCCCAGGTCTTGATATAACTGAAACCCACAAAGCCAATCAAAGCCATTGCAAATCCCAGCTCAATTCCCGTCAGAAATAAGACTAAAATTAGTCCTAACCCTATAATGCCCACCATGACTTCATTCATAGTCCCCTCCAACAATCTTTACCATGTCGCAGAACATGACGAGGCATTGTATGAAGGAGCAAATGCCCAGTCCGTACGCAACCGGATAGAAGGGCATATTCAAGGTAAGAGAGACCTCTCCTGACCTGTGTAAAGCCATGCCATATCTGATAAGGTTCCAACCGATCAGGATGAACAGGACGAGTACCATGAATCTTGTGACAAGGTTAAGAATATCTCTCACTCTCTTCGAGAGCTTCACAAGAAGAAAATCGACGTAAATATGTCCTCTCATCCAGGAGGTGAGGGGCAGGGAAAAGCCTATGACGACGGCGCTTGAAAGGGCCACGAGCTCATAAGTCCCGGTAATGGGCATCTTGAAGGACCGTAACAGCACATCGGCGAGCGTGAGAGATATGAGAAAGACGAGGCTAATCCCGGCTATGACGTTGATGAAACGGCTTAATCGCCTGACCTGATCAACAAATCGGCTCATCTCGCCCTCCATTCACCCGTCTGACTTTTTTGCAGGGCAGGGGAGGTCCGAGGGACCGTGACCTCTCCTGCCTCTTCTAACCTGCCAGCCTCATTACACTTAGTCGAGTCGATCCAGGCAGAATTTCAAGACCTCATCTGCAGGCAGCCCCTTAGCCTTCTTATCCTTGACATACTCATCCAGCATGGGCTTTACCGCCTTTGCCCACCTTTCATTCTCTTGCTTTGAAAGTGATATAGTCTGGACGCCCTTCTTCTGCCCAACTTCTCTTCCCAGCTTATCGATCTCATCCCACGATATCCGTGTCTTCTCAATCCATTCCTCGTTTATTTTTTCGATGATTTGTTGGATATCCGCAGGCAGGGCATTCCATTTTGCCTTATTCATAGCTACGAAGAAGGCAAGGGAAAAGGAGGCCCCGTAATCTTCGGTGACAAACTTGACCACCTCTGCCATTCTAAACCCGTCCAGCACCTCGTAAGGTGTCATCAGACCATCGACCACACCCCTGCTTACAGCATCGTAGGTATCACCGATAGGCATGGCCACGGCGGTGGCGCCGAGGTGAGAAACTATTTTTGCAACCGTTCCGGTCGAACGAATCTTCATTCCTTTGAGGTCTTCAAGTGTCCTGACGGGTTTTTTCGTCATGAGGAAACCCGGCCCGTTAGCGTGAAGGTAGAGGATCTTGACCTCGTCAAGCTCTTTCGGCCGAAACTTCTTGTAGTATTCGTTGATCACCTTCGTTGCCTGTGCACCGCTTTTGTAGCCCAGAGGCAGGTCGATCACCTCTGTCAGAGGAAATTTCCCGGCTGTATAAGAAAGCACCGCCGTCCCTATGTCGGAGATCCCGTTCACCACACCGTTATAGCACTTGTCGGCGGGAGTAAGTGTACCTCCGTAAAAGAGCGTGATCTTGACCCTTCCGTTTGTCCTCTTCTCGATCTCCTTAGACCATTCGGTTGCTAGCACGGAATTTCGATGAGGGGCAGGCATCATGACTGAGTACGAGAAATCAAAAGGTTTTGTCTGAGCAAATGCAGCGCTGGCAAAAAGAGAGAGGCAAAAAACCAAGAGACAGCCTGACAACATTCCTTTCCGGTCTTTCATGATCGATTCCCCCTTCTCGTGTGGTGTAGTGCCTATCTGAATCTTATTCGTTTATTATTTTAAGGACATAGCCTCCATTAAGCCATATTTTCAGAATTTCATTTCGTGACTTCTAGACGATGCCATGGTGCAATATATTTGTCAACACATTTTTGAAGGGGATAGGAATAACGTAACCCTTCATTTCTGCGGACCTTGAGGCAGGGTGAGAACGAGATTGGGGTTGAACGAGGATATGACCCTGACAGAAGCTGCCTTCGCCTTTTCCCCGGCCAGCTTTTCAATTGGCCCGAACCCTAACGCTCTGGTTGGGCATGTACGCACACAGGCCGGCTCCAGACCGGACGAAACCCGCGCCACGCAGAAGTCGCATTTTCTCATGAGGGTCCCTTCCGGGAACTGGGGCGCACCGAAGGGACATACCGTGGCACAGGCATGGCAGCCGATGCAGAGGTCTGGACTGACGACCACGACCCCGTCGTCCGGCCTTTTGGAGAGTGCCCGCGCGGGACAGACGGCGACACAGGGGGCGTCCCCACAGTGCATGCACGCCAGGGAAACGTACCGGATGTTCACCGAGGAATAGGCTCCTGTCTCTATCCTGCTCACATGTCTGAAGGTTGAGCCGTTTCCCGGCATATCATTCTGGTCAAAACATGCGGCCATACAGGCCATGCAGCCACTACAGCGGGAGAGATCGAACGAGAATCCGAGCTGCGTTGTTATCACGATCTCACCTCCGCGTCAGGCAGTCTTTTTACCTGACATAAAAGCGATTTGAAACCCGGATACCCTGAGATGGGGTCGCGGTAATCGGGCTCTACCAGCGGGTTAACGCTCGCCTCAGGATAGTCGTGGTACATGCTAACCACACCCGGGGGTACCATCTCCGTAAGGTTTGCCCTCACCTTTATAACGTTTCGCGGCGTGGACAAGCTGACCCAGTCGTCCTGCGCAATGCCCCGATCTTGCGCATCTCGCGGGTTTAGGTCGACCATCGCATCCGTGCGAAGACTCCGCATCCACTCCAGACGGAAGGCCCGTGAATGAATGAACATCGGGAGCCGGGCACCGGTGGTGAGGATAAGAGGGAAGTCCTTTGCAATCTCAGGCGCTGATCGCGGGCTCAGTCGTGGTTCCCGGTACGTCGGAAGGGCGTCATATCCCGTTTCCGCAAGGATCGTTGAGACGAACTCCATCTTTCCCGAAGGTGTCTTAAAGCCCTGCTTTTCGTATTTTCGGAAAGGGGGCATCTTCACATCCTTAACCGCATAGCCTCCCGGATACTGTTTCAGCTGGCCAACCGTCAGCCCCGTCGGCTGTAGTATCCAGTCTACGGATGCCTCGTAGCCCTGTTGCATGAGGGCATCATCCGGCGCGATCCTATGCGCCAGGTCGTAGATGATCTGGCTGTCCGGCCGGGACTCCCACAGCGGTCTAATCGCAGGCTGCGTCCAGATGACATACTTCTGCGGATAGAACTTGATCTCACTCCGTTCAAAAGAGGTACATGCCGGAAGCACGACGTCGGCGAGTTTGGCGCTGTCCGTCATGAAGAGATCCACATCCACCAGGAAATCAAGCTTTCGCAGGCTTGCTTCCATGTAATCGTGTCCGGGCCACATCCGGTAGTTGAGACCAAAGGCGAGCATCGCCCGCAGCGGGTAAGGCTGTCCGCTGTTGATCTGAACAGGGATGTGCATCGCCTGCGCCTCCGCGACTACCCTGCACCAGGCGGGGTGAGCGTCCTGGCCGACACGCGGCGCCATGTCGTCCCATGGCCTGGATTGTTCAAACTCATCCTCGAGCGTCAGCATTCCGCTGGTCATGTGCAGGTAGGCGGGCTTCACAAGAGGGTTTCCCCCTTGAACGTCGTAATTGCCGGTGAGGCCGATGAGCGCCGTGACGGCCCGGTGGTTCTGCAGGCCATTCGTGTGATGGGTCGTGGCATTAGAGCTGTTCAACATGCAAGCCGGCTTCGTGTTAGCATAGAGCCGCGCAGCATCGATGATCAGGCGTGACCGGACCCCCGTGATCTCCTCGGTCACCGCCGGAGAGAACTCGCTCACATAGGCGCGGTATTCCTCGAAGCCCAGCGTATAGTTCCCCACGAACTCGCGGTCATAGAGCCCTTCCTCAATGATCACGTTGGCCATGCCCAGGGCAAGCGCGCCGGAGGTGCCCGGCCTGATACGAAGATGCATGTCCGCATGGGCTGTCAGCGGCGTGACCAAGGGCCCCACGTCAATAATTTTAAGCCCCTTCTCGCGGGCATCGAGGATGCCTCTTGCCATGGGCGTGTTTGAATAGAAAGGGTTCCCGCTCCACGCCAGAAGGCATTTTGAATTCGCGATGTCAGGCCCGCCCAGGCTTCCGTAGTTAAGTCCGTTTGCCAGGTAGGTCCCCCTGAAACAGACGCTCGACTCCGAACAATAGTTAGGAGAGCCGAAACTGTGGGCAAGCCGTTTCAGGAAAGGCCTTGGCCATTTCGGGAAGCCCACAAAGAAAACGACTGCTTCAGGGCCGGATTCTTCCTTTATCCGGAGCAGGCGGCTTGCTATGAGATCGAGGGCATCATCCCACGAAATGGGAATGAAGTGTCCGGATGCCCTATCGCCCTTTCTGATGAGAGGGGTGCGGATCCGGTCCTTGTGATAGATATACTGCCGGTTGGCATTACCCTTGGAACAGAGCGTGCCTTCGTTGTGGGGGTTCTCTTTCGTCCCCTCGACCTTGACAACCACTCCATCCTTCACGTAGGCATCTATGCCACAGTGTGTGCGGGGATTACAGATGGAGCAGATGGTTTTTCGCACCTCAATGCCGGTTTCGGCACCCGGCACTTTGCCTTGGATGAGACCATCGCGGTCGTAACGACTATCGGGATTCATGGGCATTGCCTCCTCCTCCAACGGATCGTCCATGATAGTGTGAGGCGCATGCAACCCGGATGCGTTAAAGGCATAGGCATCAAAAGCGCACCAGCCCGGCTCGGACGCGTATGATTATACCACTGATGATCGGCGGTTGCGTATTCGTAATTTGACGGTTCTCCTCATTTTTTCAAGAGATTCGGAAGCCAGAGTGAAATCTGGGGGAAAAAGAGCAAGATCAACAGGCATACGGACATGCCCACAATGTAAGGATATATCCCTTTGTAAACAATACCAAGGGGTACTTTTGTGATGCCTGAGACCACAAACACATTAATGGCCATCGGGGGCAGGATGATCCCTATCATATTGGTCACCATGACTATCACGCCAAACCAGACCGGATCGTACCCTAGCTTCAACGCCAACGGGAAGAAGATCGGCGTGGCGAGGATAAGGAAAGCCATGTCTTCTATAAAGGAACCCCCGATAAGGTAGACGAGGATGATGATGATCATGATGATGTTCCGGTCGACAGGAAGGCCCCCCAGCCATTCGGAAACGATATAAGGGGCTTTGGTCATGGCAAAGAAATGGCCGAGGACCGTAGCACCCAACATGAGCATAAGCACCATGCAGGAAACGCGGAGCGATTCCAGAACCGATTTTACAAACCTCTTGAAAGTGATATCTCTCATCACGATAACCAGAAGGAGAACGGCAAACGTGCCGATGCTGCCCGCCTCGGTGGGCGTGAAAAACCCGAGGATCAGCCCTCCCACAACGACAATGAACAGCGCGGCAACCAACAGGACAGGAGGAAGGGAGGCCATACGCTGCCTCCATGTGAACCGCTCGCCCCTCGGCCCCATGCTCGGGTCAATTTTGCACCAGCCCACCAGGGTTACAACAAACGAGAAGGCGAGCAGGAGACCGGGAATGATCCCGGCCAGAAAAAGCTTTCCGATCGATGTTTCCGTCAGGAGCCCATAGATGATCATCGCCACGCTTGGCGGCATAACCACTCCCAGGGTTCCAACCGTGGCCACAGTGCCGCAGGAGATCTCCTTGCGATAGTTGTACCGGTCCATCTCCGGCACCGCAACCGTGGCAAAGGTCGCCGCCGTTGCAACCGACGAGCCGCAGACTGCCTTGAACGCGGTAGCGGCGGAGACTGTCCCGATGGCCAACCCTCCGGGAACATGGCCCATGAACTTGTAGGCACAGTCGTAGAGCTTTTTCGGGATGCCCGCGCTTGCCCCGATCTGTCCCATGAGGATGAAAAGGGGGATAACGATGAGGCCGTATGATGAGAAGACGCTGATGATGTCAACGGCTAGCAGGTTCAGAGCTGCTTCAAGGTTCACGGCGGCAGCATATCCCACGAAGCCGGCAACGGCCATGGCAAAACCGATCTCCAGCCCTAGAAAAAACAGCAGAAAGAGCAGCCCGATGGTCAAAACGGCTATAGTCGCTATGGTCACTTTCCTGTTCCTTTCAATGACTCGATCAGATCCTGCACGAGCACGGCGCAGACGATAAGACAGCAAGCGCCGATACCATAGGCCAGAGGATATTCCGGTATTTCGAGTATCGGGGAGACCTGCCCGAAACCCGCAATATTTTTCCCATAAACAAAAGTTCTCCAGGCAAAAATGGCAAACAATAGAATCCCGAGACATCGGGTGAAGCCAAGAATGGCTTTTCTCCATCGGCCTGATACCTTCGTGACAAGGAACTCCATAAGAACGTGTTGTTTGTCGAGCGTGGTCCTCGGCAGGGAAAAACCGATCGCGATCGGACAGAGGAGCACTACGACCTCGTAGCTCCAATCAATCGGCATTTTGAACCTTCTGAGAATCACGTCGCAGACGGTCACGCCCACAATTGACAGGATGGCTACTGCAGCGATCCAGAGCATAAATTGGCTCAGGCCCTTGGTGATGGCAAAGAATATCTTCATGGTCCGATCCCCCTCTGCCCCGGCTCAAATCCCTGTCCCGGAAAGCATCCTCACGGTCTTCTCAATGCTGTTTTACCTTACGCCCTCTATTTCGAATACTTCTCCAGCAGCAGGCGTGTCTCCTCCAGAACCTTCTTTCCCGGACGCCCCTTGCTCTCCATTTCGGCAACCCATTTTTCATTGAGCGGCTTCATCCGCTCACCCCACAGCCTCTTCTGCTCGGGCGAGAGCTGGATAATTTCCACGCCGGCCTTCTTACAAGTCTCCTGGCCGACGAGGTCGTTTCTGTCATACGTTGCGGCGCCTTGCTCGGCAAGTCGACGGCCGGTCAGTTCTTCAAGAATAGGCTTGACATCGGACGGCAGGCCATCCCAGACTTTCTGATTCATGACGAGCATCATGGGCAGCACATAAAGGTTCGATATGGTGGCATACTTCAGGACCTCAAAAAGCTTGAAGTCTTTCACGGCCGTGAAGTCGGCCATTGTCCCGTCCACCATCCCCCTTTGCAGGGCGTCATAGAGCTCAGGGATAGGCATGGTGAGGGGGGAGCCGCCCAATTCCTTCAGCAGGGCTGTCTGCTGCGGCCCGGGGCTCCTCACCCTTAGTCCCTTCAAATCGTCCAGGGTTCTGACCGCCTTCTTGTTCGTGTAGATATGACCGGGCTGATTGGTCCAGATCGTCAAGAACTTAACGCCCGGGTACTCGGACTTAAGGTACTTGCCATAGAGATCCCAGATAACCAGACTGCCGACCTTTGCGGATGGGACCCCGATCGGCAATTCCATCACACCGGTCAAAGGAAACCGTCCTGCCGTATAGCTCGGCAGCACGAAGGATATGTCGGCGATGCCGGTTAGCGCCATATCGTAATGGTCCTTCGCTTTGCCCATGGCCTCCGCGGGATAGAGGCTTACCTTGACTCTCCCCTTCGTGCGCTCCTCGACCTCCTTTGCAAAAGGTATGAAAACATTTACGTGCAGGTGGTGCATCGGGGACATGATATGGGACAGCTTCAGGTCGATGGGCTTGTCAGCGGCAGAGGCAACGTTTCCTCTTGCCAAGAACAGAGTCAGAAACAAAACAACCGCCAAAATAACAAACCATCCTTCTTCTCATCTTTTCCCCCTCCTTTTTGATTAAGAAAGAGCCCCTTTGCTACTTACCATTACTTCCGAAAACTAAGATACAAACCCCTTTATATAGTCCTCAAGCTTCATCCTCTTCCATAGGTCTTCAGGTCGGTGTGATTGGTATAGGCGTGGGCAAGGTCAACGGTTTAGTGGCATCGATGATCATATAATCCTGCATGGAGCCGATCTTCAGACGCGTTTCGTCATAGGCAGCAGGATCTAATGCGTTCCCGGCGCAGTTTTCGATTATGGTGATATCACGACCCGGTACCATACGGGTCGCCAGCGCCCAGAGCACGTTTTTCTCATCGAAGACGTCGACATCCTCGTCGACGACGATACACGTCTTGATGGGATAACTCGGAACCGATAGGGTGGCAAGACCGGCGAGTTTTCCCTCTCCGCCCAGTCGTCTTCTTGATCGAGACATAGGCATGAAAAGTCGCCTTGCCGCTCGCCGGGCAATTGACCGATTTCACTGTGGGAACCACTCTCTTTACCGAATCATAAATGGCTGACTCGAGCCCCAGCACACCTGCGATATTATGTTCCGGATGGGCAGAATCGAGGTCATGGTAGATCGCGTCTTTTCGCATGGTGATGGCTTTTATTTTGATCAGATAAACCTTTCTCGCGCCGCCGTAATGGTCTGCAAACTCGCCGAAAGGTCCATCTGTAACCATTTTCCGCGGATCGATCACCCCTTCGATCACGATCTCCGCATCCGCGGGAACGGGCAAATCCACGGTTTCGCATTGCGTCACCCTAAGAGACTCTCCAAGGAGCCCTCCCATAACCTCAAACTCATCCACGTCCTGAGACCCTCTGTGCATCGACGCAAGCACGACCGCAGGGTGATGTCCTATGAACAACGCAACCTCCATCTTTCTTCCCAGCTCCGCATACCGCTGGGCGATCACGCTGGCATGATGGTAGGGTAAGAGCATGGCACCCAGTTCCTTTTTCCCTTTGACCTCATGCCGGTAAACGCCCACGTTATAGACTCCGGTATCAGGGATCCCGACATACCATATTGCCGATGGTAATGAACTTCGCTGAATCGAGGGGCGCGTGGTGCGTGATCGGTAGGGGGCCAAGATCAACGTCCTTGCCAAGGAGGACCACCTCCTTGACCGGGGCGCCTGAAGCGGGGACCTTCTTGACCGGCTTGAGCTTGGCCTCTCTTTTTCTGTATTCGTGAAGGATGGTTGCTTGGTCGATTCTGCTCGGTTCCATTCCCAGCGCAACACCTAGGAGTTCGTGGCTCCCGAATACGTTTGTGACCAAAGGAAGTTTACTTCCCCTGATTTTCGGACAGTAGATGACCGGGTTACGATCTATCTTGTACAGTTTATGCTGGATGACACCCACTTCCAGATGGGGACTCAGCGGCTTAGAGACCTCCACGTAATATTTGGGTCCCGCCTTCCTGACCACCCCCAGGAAATCCCTCAGGTCTCTGTTTCTTTCCATTATTCTTCCCCCTTTCTTTCCTAAATCGGATTTATCATTTTTTGTTATCAATTTGTGATCTTGCTTAATCATCCGGTGCCTCTTTTACGATCGTTTCCCGCTTTCTTCCCACTTTAGGAATGAGATTGCTCACCAACAGAAAAACAGCCACCACAATCAACACGGCCGAAATGGGGCGAGTGAAAAAGATGGCGAATGTGCCTCTGGACTGAAGGAGTGACTGGCGAAGCGCCATTTCCATGATGGGGCCGATAACCATCGCAAATACAAGAGGAGCGGGTTCGAATCCCGCCTTTCGCATCAGGTAGCCCACTGCCCCGAAGATCAGCATGATGAGCACTTCGAACGCATTATTGTTTACCGTATAGACCCCGATCAAACAGAAGAGGAGGATCAAGGGGAAAAGGATCCCATAAGGGATCTTAAGAAGACGGACCCAGAGTGGAATAAGAGGAAGGTTCAGGGCCAAGAGAATGGCGTTCCCTACATACATGGAGGTGATTACACCCCAGAATACCTGAGGGTGTTCCTGAACCAAGAAACAACTGGGCTTGATGCCATGGATCATCATGGCACCGATTAGGAGAGCCATGATAACATTGGATGGAATACCCAGAGAAAGGAGCGGGATCATCGCGCCGCCGGTTGCGGCGTTGTTGGCCGTCTCCGGCCCGGCGACTCCTGCGATGGCTCCTTGCCCAAATGCGTCAGGGTTCTTGGAAACGCGTTTCTCCACGGCGTAAGAAGTGAATGAGGCGAGGATAGCACCGCCTCCCGGGAGGATGCCAAGAAAGAAGCCGATGAAAGAGCCTCTGGCAATCGGACCCATTGATTCCTTCCAATCCTTTCGGGTCGGCAGCAGTCCTTCGATCTTCGTCTTAAAGATATCGCGAACACCCTCCTGTTCAAGGTTCGTGAGTACCTCAGCTATTCCAAATAGGCCCATGGCCACAGGAACTAAGCCCACGCCATCCGTAAGGGTAAAGCTCCCAAAGGTGAAGCGGTCGATGCCATAGACCGTATCGACACCGATAGTCCCCACAAAAAGTCCGATGAGACCGGAGATAAAGGATTTGACCATCGATCCTTGGGAGAGAAAGGTCAGAATGACTACACCCAGCAACATCAAGGCAAAATACTCGGGCGGTCCAAACTGCAGCGCAAAGCTGGCGAGCAAGGGACCAAGAAGCATCAAGCCCACAATACTCAATGTGCCACCGATGAATGATCCAAAAGCGGATATTCCGAGGGCTGGCCCGGCCCTTCCGCGGCGGGCCATCTGATAACCATCCAGGCAGGTCACTACCGAAGAGGCTTCTCCAGGAATGTTAATCAGGATAGAGGTGGTGGAACCTCCATACTGGGCCCCATAGTAAATGCCCGCGATCATGATGAGGGCCGCTTCCGGCCGCAAATTAAAGGTGATGGGGAGCAGAAGGGCGATAGTTGCCGCCGGACCCAGTCCCGGCAAGACCCCCACCAGCGTTCCGAGGAACACGCCCACAAAGCAGAAAAAAAGGTTCACGGGCGCGAGAGCGACACTGAAGCCGAGGTAGAGGTTGCCAAGTAAGTCCATCGTCAGAACCCGAACACCCCTTTGGGAAAGTTACTTTTCAAAAGGACTTCAAAAAGGATGTATGCCAGCCCTACGCAAATGCCGGCCGATGACAATGCCAGGTACCATTTCTGGCGCGCAACCCACAAGAACAGGAAGGCCATAAAGAAGAAGCTGACGATAACAAACCCAAGGTATTCCAGCAACAGGAAGTAGCCTACCAGGACGACAAAGACCACAAGCGTGCGGTGGAAAGATTGTGCGGGCCGGCGTGTCCCTCCGTCCTGTTTCTTCCTTGCCGGGATGATCAGAAACAAAGATAGGATCATTAGAATAAGGGCAATCAGGACAGGGAAAAATCCTGCACCAGGGGCATGGAGGCTTCCCACGGAAAGCCTCCGGCCATACCAGAGGATACAACTCCCCAGAAGAAAAACCAAAAAACCGGCTAGCCTATCCATGCTGACCTTTCGCTATTGCTTGATGACGATGTTGGCCTTTCTGGCAACAGGCGTCCATTTCTTGGTTTCATTTTCCAAAAATGTCTTTGTGTCTTGAGAATTCAGGAAAGCGTCGTGCAGCGACATTGCCTCGATTTTCTTGCGCACCTCTTTGTCATTGAGTGCTTTTTCCAGAGCCGATTCCAATTTGCTCAGGATAGGTGTCGGGATCTTTGCGGGAGCGTAAAGGATGTGATAAGAGGGGACGATCAGGTCACTGAAACCAGCCTCCACGGCCGTGGGCACCTGCGGAACTTCAGGATCGCGCTTGGCGGATAGTACCGCAAGGGCCTTCACCGAACCAGACTTTATATGGGGCAGGCAGGTGAAAACGCTGACAAAGCAGGCCTGGGCATTGTTTCCCAATACGGCCGTTATAGCCGGGTTTACGCCATTGTAAGGGATGTGCTGCAAATCCGATTTTGTCTCTATATTGATGAGTTCCCCCACAAAGTGGCCGGTCGTTCCAACCCCGGCAGAGCTGTAGGACAGGGTTCCGGGATTTTTTTTGGCATAGGCTATGAACTCAGCCATATTCTTTACCGGTAAATTTTTGTTAACCACGACCAAGTTGTTGTAGGTCACCTGCCTGCCCACCGGCACAACATCACTTATCCTGTATGGTGGCTGGGGCATGATTATGGGCAGCAAGACCATAGGGGCTGAGTTCGTGAGCAGGGTGTACCCGTCCGGCTTGGATCCAATGACGAAACTCGTGGCCAGGGCGGATCCTGCCCCGGGCTTGTTGACTATCAAAATGGGCTGGCCCAAGATTTCCTGGAGCTTATCCCCTACTATGCGGGCGCCGATGTCAATATCGCCCCCTGGGGGGAAAGGGCAGATAATCTGAATTGGTCTACTGGGATACGTCTCCGAGGCCCAACAGAAAGGCGCGCTCAGTATCATGACAATACCGATGAGCATAGTTCCGATCTTTTTGGTATTCATCCCCATCCCTCCTTGGCTGCTTTACTTACCGCCCCTTAATGCCCTAAACACTTTCTCTGATGTTATGGGAATTTCAACAAACCTGATCCCGATCGCATCGTAAATGGCGTTAGCTATGGCGGGAGCCACCCCTAGAGTGGCCGGCTCACCCACTCCTTTCGCACCGAACGGACCGGTAGGATCGATGGGCTCTGACAGGCCAACTTCAACCTTTGGCATATCCAAGGCTGTTAATACCATGTAGTTGGCAAAATCAGCGTTCAGCATCTTGCCCGTCTTTTCGTCGACCACAATATTTTCCGTCAACGCATACCCGATACCTTGCTGCATGGCCCCCTCTATCTGGCCTTCCACCACCATGGGATTTATGGCTTTGCCGATGTCCTGGACCGCCACCATCTTCACCACTTCAACCTGTCCGGTCTCTGTGTCCACTTCTACTTCTGAAAAATGGGCCCCAAAAGAATGGGCTGCCGCGGGGTTTTCGAAGGTGGCCTCTCCCAAAAAGGCTCTCGCGCCCTCCCTGGCCTGACTCGCCTCCATGGCCACTTCGCGAATGGTTAGGCGTTTCTCAGGAACCCCTTTCTCATAAATCTGCCCGTTCCTGATCTCCAGATCTTCAGGGGCTACGTGCAGTTTCTTCCCCACATAGGAGAGGAGCTGTTGTTTGACCTCGGCAGCAGCAGCTTTTACCGCGCCGCCTGTAACGTAAGTGGTTGCGCTCGCAAAAGCCCCTCTATCGACCGGAGTCGCATCGGTATCGGCAGCGATGACATTTATCTCATTAACGTTTAGTCCCAATTCTTCAGCCGCAATCTGTGCCAGAGTCGTACAACAGCCGGTTCCCAGGTCGGCAGCGCCCGTGAGCAGGTGAGCGGTGCCATCTGCATTGAGCTTGACAAAAGCCGCTGAATAGTCCGGCAGTCCAAGACGCGTCCCACTCCTGTGGGCTAGGCAAGCCACCCCCTTGCCCCGTCTCTTGGCTCCGGCCGCACGTGCGTCTCTCACTCCCCAATCGATCTTCTCCGCGCCCACCCTTAAGCACTCTTCCAGTCCGGAGCTTGTGATGAGTGTATTTGCATGGCCGACATCGCCCATCTTTTTGTAGTTCTTCAATCTGAATTCGATGGGATCAATGCTTAGCCTCCGGGCTATCACATCCATCATCGACTCTATCGCAAAGTGCGCCTGCGTATTGCCATAACCACGGAAACCACCCGCAGGGGAAAGGTTCGTATATACGGACTGCCCTTGGAATTTCAGGTTGGGGCAGCGGTAGCTCCTGATCAGCCCTCCCCCACCAGCCGCAACGGACCCGAGACGGAGAGGTATGCTCCGGAGTTAGCAAGAGCCTGAGCCTCTATGGCGGTGAGAGTGCCGTCCCTTGCTGCGCCCACTTTCAGCCTGATGATAAAGGCGTGACGGCTGATAGTAGCTGAGAATTCTTCTTCGCGATCCAATACCAGCCTGACCGGTCGCTGCGTCATCCCGGAGAGGAGCGCCGAGATATGTTCCACCACCATATGGAGCTTACCGCCGAAACCGCCGCCGAGATAGGGTTTGACCACTCTCACTTTTGACATGGGAATATCCAGGTACTCGGCAAGGAGTCTCTGGATATGAAAGGGCAGCTGAGTCGATGACCAGACGGTGAGCTTCCCGGACACGTCAAGGCTGGCGATAGAGGCGTGCGTCTCCATGCTGGCGTGTCTCTGGCTGGATGTCCTGAAAGTCTCTTCAAAGACGTAATCAGCTTTCCGGAAACCGGCTTCGGTATCACCGACCTTCGCCTCGATAGACGCAGCGATGTTCCGCTCCTTATCCTCATGGATCAGCGGTGATCCGGGCTTCGTGGTCTCCTCCGGGTCAAAGACGGCGGGCAGCACTTCATAGTCTACTTTGATCAGCCTCAACGCCTCTTCAGCTACGTCCTTGCTGACGGCAGCCACAGCTGCCACCTCGTCACCCACGTATCGAACCTTTTCATCAAAAGCAACTTTTTCTTTCGGTCCACCAAGCGTTGCAGGTACCTTAGACCGAGGCGCATTATTCTTGGTAAGCACCACCTTCACGCCGGCCAGCCGCTCAGCTTGACTCGTGTCCACCTGCAGGACCCGGGCATGGGCATAGGGGCTTCTGAGAATCCTGGCATGCAGCATGCCCGGGAGCTCCATATCTACCGTAAACAACGCCCGTCCCGTGGTCTTTTCAACAGCATCCAGTAACGGCAGGCGCTTGCCGATAACGGCGTATTCCTCCATGCCTCTATTTTCCCATCTTCTCAGCCGCGGCGAGCACGGCTTCCACAATCTTCACATAGCCGGTGCACCGGCAGAGATTGCCCGATATCGCGACCCTGACTTCCTCTTCGGTGGGACGTGGAGATTCGTCCAGCAATGCCTTGGCCGAAAGTACCATCCCCGGCGTACAGAAGCCGCACTGCACCGCCCCGTGGTCGATGAAGGCCTCTTGTACCGGATGAAGCTTTCCGGGACTCCCCAATCCCTCGACGGTCAATACATTCTTATCGAGTGCCTTCATGGCCGGAGTGATGCACGAAGGGACGGGCCTGCCATCCAGCAACACCGTGCAGGCACCGCATTCCCCCTTGCCGCAGGCCTCCTTGACGCCCATGAGGCCCAATCTGCCGCGCAGCACATCAACGAGCATCGCCGATGGTTCAACGGCCAGCCTTATTGCCTCGCCGTTGACGGTCATGGTGAGCAACACCTCAGCCACTATTATCCCCTTTTACTTTTGTTCCGCCCTTTGCAACGCCCTTTCGACTGCCCGCCGGACGAATACCTTGACCATCTCCCGGCGGTACGCTGCCGAACCCCTTAAAGCACTGTCTCTGGGCCGGGCCTCTGATGCCGCAGCCTCTGCTGCCTTATCGATCGATTCCGGACCCGCAGCGGCATGCTTCAATGTTGCCTCTGCGCCTTTCGAACGGAACGGCAGCGGCGCCACGGGACCGATTGTTATCCTCGCGTTTTCAAAGCGGCCATCCTGTACAGTCACCACAGCCGCCACATTCAGCATGGGTAAAGCCAAAGCCTTGCGCTGTGCCAGCCGAACGAAGGCAGATCCTTGATTGTTGCCAAGGCCTTTGATGTACAGCGCGGTCACGATCTCCGACGCACTATTTACCCTTGATACGCCGAGCTTCTCGTACGTCTGCTCAATGGGAACGCGCCTTGTGCCTTTGCTGGAGAGAATCTCCACTTCAGCACATAGGGAGAAGAGTGCGACAGCAGTGTCGGCCGCCGGTTGAGCGTTTACCACATTCCCCACGATGGTCCCTTGATTTCTTATCAAGGGTGAACCCACGGCTGACGCAGCTTCAGCCAAGAGGCTGGCCTGCTCACGGATGAGGTCCGAAGAAGCCACCTGGGCGTGCGTAACTCCTGCCCCAACTTTGATCAGATCACCATCCAGCTCGATCTTCCTGAGGGGCTCGATTTCGCTGATGTCTACCAGACACTTTGCCTTTCTGCCCCCATCCTTCAGTTCGGGAACAAGGTCAGTGCCCCCGGCTATTATCCGGGCCTCTCCCTCACGGGATCGCAGTATTTGCAGGGCTTCCTCAACCGACTTCGGGATGACATATTCATCCCACATGGTGCCTGTACCTCATATTCCGGTCACCCCTTTTACCGCCGTTTCCAGCTTATATCTTGAATATGATTCGCTTGCAATTTCAAGCGGATGATGTTACAGAGCGCTATAATGTAGAATATCATTTGGAATCTATCTTATAACATACCGCCCGTTTGTCAAGACAATTTAGCTAGGGCTATGCAAGCCCCAATTTCCT
Organism: uncultured delta proteobacterium; assembly: GCA_963835605.1. Taxonomy (GTDB): domain Bacteria; phylum Desulfobacterota; class Syntrophorhabdia; order Syntrophorhabdales; family WCHB1-27; genus JADGQN01. The sequence continues at coordinate 24,341 of CAWIHO010000025.1, forward strand.
GCTGATGTCCTCCTTGAGCGCCTTCTTGTCCCGCTTGCCAACCTTCGTCAATGGCATGCTCTCAATCAACTCCAGCCGCTCAGGCAGCTGCATTACCGACGCCCCCACACTCTTGAGATGGGCGATCATCTCCTCAAAGCTCAACGTCATGCCCGGCTTACACTGCACGTACGCGCATATGCGCTCGCCAAACTGCTTGTCCGGCATGCCGATGACGGCCACCTCGGCTATGGCCGGATGCGAGCCAAGCAGCCGTTCGATGCCCACAGCACTGATGGTTTCGCCGCCGCGCAGGATCGTCTCCTTGATCCTCCCGGTGATGGTGATGATGCCCGATTCGTCGATCTTCGCCAGGTCCCCGGTCTTGAAGAAACCCTCGCTGGAGAACGTGCCCGCATTCTCCTCGGGTGATTTGAAATAGCCGGTAAAGATCGTCGGGCCCTTCGTGCAGAGCTCACCCTCTTGATTCGGCGGCAGCTCTTGCCCGTACTGGTCGAAGATCTTGAAGTCGGTATAGGGGCAGTCCTTCCTGCCCACGGTGAAGCAGGTAGTCTCTATGTCGGCGTCAAGGGGCGTCATGGCCCCGGAGCCCTCAGACGATCCAAGCGCATTTGCGAACTTGCAGCCGAGCACCGCATACACACTTCTTACAAGCTCCGGGCTGCTCGGCGCCCCGCCTGCATAAATCTTTTTTAGTGAGCTCATATCGAACTCTTTCAGGCGGTCGAACGTGACGATCCTATGCACAATGGCGGGAACCGTGGGAAATGCGGTCACTTTCTCCCGCTCTATAACGCGGCAGATATCCTCAGGCTGCGTGGAATCACAGAGCACGAACTTCGCTTGGTGATAAATACTCCCGCCCACGCCCATCTGCATCCCCTGGCCGTGACTCACCGGGGCAACGGTCAAGATCACGTCGGTACGGTTTATGTCCCAGCGGGCATTGTGATGCTCTACACTGGTAATGTAATCGTTGTGCGCCCGGGGAACCCCCTTCGGTGTACCGGTGGTGCCGCCCGTCGGAATGATTATGGCCATCTCCATAGGATCGGGCCGCCTGGCTACCAGGGCTTCTTTAGTCGCCGTCGTCAGCCTGCCCGCCTCTATCAGATCCTCGAGGCGGATGAACGCTTTGTTCTCGGAAGCCCTCACCGAAATAAGGTGCTTCAATCCCCTGCTCGTCTGTCTGACTTTTTCCAGGATTTCCAGATAGTCCGTGTTCTTGTAACGATCAGGTCCGATCCACGCCACGGGGTTGCTCAGGCTTGCAAGGTAGCTTATTTCAGCAAAACCGTGGCGCGCGATGAGCAGCACAATGATTGCGCCCACCTTCTGGAGCGCAAAAAATGAAATCATAAATTCGTGCCAGTTCGGCAGCTGCAGCATAACAAAATCGCGCGGCTTTATCCCCAGGTCGATAAAGCTGACCGCCAGCCTGTCGACCTTCTCGCGGAATTCCCTGTAGGTGAAGCGGGCCACATCATCGACAAGGGCCTCTTTCTCCGGATAGAGTTCAGTGGCCTTGTTGAATACGTCTCCCCAGGTTAAGTCAAGCCACCACCGGTTCTTGAGATAGCGCTCCACGTCCTCAGGCCTGAACGGCACGTATCCCTCTACTGGCATTCTAACCTCCTCGTTTTTCGCGCAACTTTCGGTGACTCGATACCTCGCTCTCCGCAAGATGCGGGGCATCGACGTTCGTTAGGTAACTCCCTGCTCATGCAAGCGGGCGCTTTCCTTAAACAGCGCAACTGCTTCATCAAAAAACCCGCGTTTGAAAGCCTCAAGACCTTTGGCATGATTAACTTCTGGTTGCTCTTTCGGCCTTTCAGCAGAATAAGCAGAATAAACGAAGCAGGTGCCAAGCACGAGGATGAGGCAGCGGGCAAACTACAAAGGGTTCTCAGAAGAGCGCCTCTTAGTACTCACTGCAGCACGTGACAAGAACGAGTATATCACCGGTCAGTAGCTTGTCAAGAGATTTATTTGTGTGGAGTTTCCTGACTTTTTCCCCTCAATAATGAATACCCTCCCGTAGTCATTTGGGAACCTCATTTTGGGAAGTCAACCTGACAGATATTCGAGAAAGTTTCCTGATTTTTTCTCCTTCTTCTGGTAAAAAGGCTTGTAAATACGAGAGATGGAGATGTCATGACCTAAAACACCGGAACTGTGGCGGTTATTAAACTCCACTAACTTTTGACTTGACAATGGGGGTTGGGTTAGGTCTATTATGCCGATAAAGGGTTTTACGCCATACGCTAAGGAAGATGCTGAGAAATATAGCCGCATGGGGTGGTGGCTGGGCATGACCTGAGGGGTTCTTTTCAACAAGCACACAATCGGTCGAAGGTACCTGCTCCAGCACCAAGCCGGGCGACAGCATAGAACTCATTTGCGGCAGTGTGGGCAAACCCATCTGCCCGTAGGATGAACTGAAGGTTGTGGACCCGGCATCTTCACTGGCTATTTCAAATCCTCAGAGGACAGGGCAAAGACCTGTACCGCTGAAGGCTTCTTCAGAACCGGCGATCAGGCAAAAAAAGACGAGCAGGGATACATCTGGATCACCGGCCGTATCAAGGACATCATTATCCGCGGAGGGGAGAACATCAGCGCGGTCGAGATCAAGAACATGATGGGCGTTCATCCTGTCATCGATGACGCGGCGGTGGTCGCCATGCCTGACAAGATACTCGTCGAGCGGACCTGCACCCATGTGATTCCGAGGCCGGGCACGAAACCGACGGTCGAAGAGGTCGTATCTTTTCTGAAGGGTAAGGGCGCGTCCGTGCTGCAGCTTCCTGAACGGCTGGAACTCATCGACGGACTGCGCATGACGAAGGCGAGCAAGGTGGACAAGAAGAGTCTCAGGGAGAATATCAAGAAAAAGATTGAGCAGAAAGGAACGATATAGGAGAGAACACGGATCAGGGTGCCGGAAACGCCTTGGACTCCGGTGCCGTAGACATCAACTAAGGAGGAGAAGATCTCATGGCCGAATATGAAGTAGTCGGTAAACCAGTGGAAAGGACAGACGGGAGGGTCAAGGCGACCGGTAAGGCCAAGTACGCCGGAGACCTTGTGGCGCCTGGTATGCTCCATGGTAAGATCCTGCGAAGCCCCTTTGCCCACGCAAAGATCCTGAACATCGACACGAGCAGGGCAAAGAAGCTCCCGGGTGTGATGGCCGTGATCACGGGCAAGGATTTCCCCGGTATCCCGTTCGGGACAAGGCCGGACACGCGGGACCAGACTCCCATGCCTATCACCAAGGTGCACCACTTCGGCGAAGGCGTGGCAGCGGTTGCGGCGATTGATGAGGACATTGCCGATGCGGCCCTCGATCTTATCACTGTCGAATATGAAGAACTTCCCGTGGTGCTCACTGCCGAAGATGCGCTGAAACCCGGTGCGCCCCTGGTCAATGAGTTCTCGAAGAGCAATATCGCCTACACGTCCGACTTCGTCTTTGGGGACCCTGAAGAGGGTTTCAAACAGTCGGACTACATCAAGGAAGAGAAATTCAGCTCCCAGCGGGTTGCGGTAGGCTTCATAGAACCGCACGCGTGCCTTGCCGAGGTGGACGCAACCGGCAGGGTGCTTCTGCAGGGCTCCAAGCAAAGCCCCTATCCCACCTGGCGTCACATGTGCCGGGCACTCGATCTGCCGCTCTCCAAGATGCGGTTGGTCACGCCCTTTGTGGGCGGCGCGTTCTCCGGAAAACATGACCCCTTCGACGTTGATTTCGCAGCCGTTAAATTGGCCCAGATCACCAACCGTCCGGTCAAGATCGTGCTCAACTACGATGAGGTGCTTGCCGCATACCGGCAGCGCAATGCCATGAATGCGACCCTCAAGATAGGAGTCAAGAAGAACGGCAAGATCATGGCCCTCAAGGCTGAATGCGTCCTGGAAGGCGGGCCCATCGCAGGCATAGGGCCCTTTAACATCTACCTCTTCGGTGCGTGGCTCAACCTTCCCTACAAGGTGCCGGCGATCGAGTACCACGGCAAGCTCGTCTATTCGAACAGGGCGCCCTGCGGCACGGTGAGGGGTCAGGAGATCGTGCTTGCGCAGTATGCCGTCGATTCTATGATCGGCATCGTTGCCGAGGATCTCGGCATTGACCAGGTGAAAATCCGGGCCATCAATGCGGTGACGAACAACTGGACCACTGCAAACGGCATCGTGGTCGACGTGTCGGGTCTTCCCGAGTGCATCGAGAAATCGGCCCAGATGATCGGCTGGAAAGAGAGCAGAACAGCGCGGCCCAAAGGCAGGGGCATAGGCTTCAGCTGTGCATCACACCCGTCGGGTGTGCGCCTCGGAGGCCACTTCGGCTCTTCGGTCCTTCTCAAACTGCAGGAGGACGGTAAAGTCATCCTGACCCACGGAGGCACGGAGATCGGCCAGGGCTGTAATACCGTCTTCTGCCAGATGGCAGCGGAGATACTCGGTATCCCTTTTGAAGATGTGATCCAGGGGCCGAGCGATTCGGACACGGCCATCCTCGATTCCGGCATGTTCTCCGACCGCTGTACCTACTGGGACGGCAACGCCACTATCGCGGCCGCCAATGACCTCAAGCGGCAGTTGGCGGAGATCGCGGCCAAGGAACTGAAGGCGGATCCCAAAGACCTCGAGTTCAAGAAGAGGCGCATCCACGTGAAGGGTGAGCCCGGGCGGGGAATGGACCTGCTGAAGGCGGTCAGGACCGCATACTATGATCTCGGTACGCCGCTCTATGGCCGCGGATACTGGGCCGCTACGGACATCGATCTCGTCGACTGGAAGACGGGCCGCGGCAACCTCGCCCACGGCATTGATTTTATTGCCACTGCCATCGAGATGGACGTGGACCGGGAGACCGGGCAGGTACGGCTGATCAGGGCCGCGCACGGCGACGATGCCGGCCAGCCGATCCATCCCGTCATGCTCGAGGGTCAGGTCAACGGCGGCTCTGCCCACATGACGGGCCACGCACTGTTGGAAGAATCCCTCTACGACGAGAAGGGGCGCATGCGAAACTTTACCTGGCGCGACTATAAGCAGCCCACGGCGCTGGATACGCCCGAATATATCGTCCAACATATCCACACCCATGACCCATACGGACCCTTCGGCGCAAAAGGAGCGGGTGAGGCAAGTTCCTGCTCCTCGCTGGCCGCCATAGCCAACGGGGTCTACGATGCGGTAGGCGTTCGCATCAAGGACCTTCCCATCACCCCCGAGAAGATCATCGCGGAGCTTCGGAAAAAGGAGGGAAAGTGATGTTTATCAGAAGACTGCCCAAATTCGATTATCATGCCCCCACATCCCTTCCCGAGGCCGCCAGGCTCCTGGCCGCCCATGGAAAGGACGCCAGACTGCTGGCGGGTGGTACCGATCTTATCCTTGCTATGAAGCAGCACGCTGTCGCTCCTGGCCACCTGATCAATCTGAAGATGATCCCGGATCTTGCCGGCATCAAGAGCGATGGCGCGGGCCTGACCATCGGGGCCCTGACCTCCGTGGCGGAAATTGAACGCTCGGCGATTGTCAGGGAAACGTACACACCGCTCTGGGACGCGGCTCGCGTTATGGCTTCTCCCCAAGTCCGTACTCTTGCCACCATCGGCGGGAATCTATGCAGTGCGGTCCCTTCCGCTGATACGGCGCCGCCCCTCATCGTGCTCTCCGCTCAAGCCCACATCACCGGGCCTGCCGGCGAGCGGACCTGTCCCGTAGAGGCCCTTTTTGCGGGCCCGTCGGCCTGCAGCCTCGCGCCCGACGACATCCTCACCCGTATTACCATCCCTCTACCGGCGGGCAAGGGCGCTTACCTGAAGCTCATGCGCCGGGCCGCGCTCGATCTTGCCCTGGTCGGGGTTGCCGCTTACGTGCACCTCGATGCGAAGAAGGTCTGCAAAGAGGTAAGGATCGCTCTGGGTGCTGTTGCCCCCGCCCCCATAAGGGCTGCTGATGCCGAAGCATTCCTGCTCGGCAAAGTACTCAGCGATGATATGGCTGCTGATGCCGCGAAGATGGCGGGTACCGAGTGCCGTCCGATTACCGATGTCCGGTCCTCACAGGATTACCGCTGCAGCATGGTGGAGGTGCTCACCAAGCGAGCCCTGCTCCAGGCCCTGAGCCGCCACAACAAAGGAGGAGCCCGATGATACCCCTGACCTTGACCGTCAACGGCATCACCTATACGATCAATATAGAACCGAACAAAACCCTGGTGGACGTGCTACGGGATGTGCTCGGCCTCACCGGCACCAAGAAGTCGTGCAATGAGGGAGAGTGCGGCGCTTGCACCGTGCTCATGGACGGCAAACCCGTTGCCTCTTGCCTGGTGCTGGCCGTTGATGCCCAGAATAGGAAGATTACCACTATCGAAGGCCTGGCGGTCGGCGAAAACCTCCACCCGCTCCAGGAGTCCTTCGTCAAGAAAGGCGGCATCCAGTGCGGCTTTTGCACGCCCGGCATGATCATGTCGGCGAAAGCATTGCTCGACGAGAATCCTGATCCCACGCCTCTTCAGGTGCGAACGGCAATTTCAGGGAATCTCTGCCGCTGCACCGGTTACCAGCAGATTGTTGACTCGGTCATGGCGGCGGCGAAGATAATGCGTAGTAAGTAGGGGGTCGGTAAAGCGAACATATACGCTGCGTCCCTCACTCCCATAAGGATGACAAAGGCGATGAGTGCGTCCGAATGCCGGGACCGGGCCGAGAGGGATGTGGCCGGCGCGAGACGCGGGGCATCGGCCCCTTCTGATGTAGTTCATTTGTGATTCGTCCTGACACAACGTTCGTGCTGGCCAATCGGCGTGCACCAGCATCGCAAGCCCTCCCGTAAGGGCTGGATTATTCTTCGCCCAGGTAGACTTTTCTCACGTCATCGCTCTTCAAAAGTTCCGCGGAAGAACCTTCCAGAACGACCTTTCCCAGTTCAAGGACGTAGGCGCGGTTGCTCGCTTGCAGGGCCTTTCTTGCGTTTTGTTCAACCAGGAGGATGGTGCAGCCCATCTGGTGCAGACTCCGTATTACGTTGATGATCTCATTTACCATAAGGGGCGCAAGGCCGAGCGAGGGTTCGTCCATCATGAGAAGGGTGGGTTGGGCCATGAGCGCTCTCGCGATGGCTACCATCTGCTGTTCGCCGCCGCTGAGCGTCCCCGACATCTGCTTTTGCCTCGCTTGAAGGACGGGGAATAGTTTGAAGACAAGCTCCAGTCCTTGGCGAATCTGATCCTTGTTCTCCACGGTATAGGCGCCCATAAGCACATTCTCCAAAACGGTCATCCGTCTGAGGAGACCGCGCCCTTCCTGGACGAGGGTAATACCTTTCTTGACAATGGCCTCGGTTGGAAGGCCGCGCATCTGCTCATCGAGAAACCGTACCTCACCCATCCTGGGCGGGACCACGTTCATGATGCTTTTGAGAAGGGTTGTCTTACCCGCTCCGTTGGCGCCGATGAGAGTCACTACCTCTCCCTTGTTCACCTGGATGCTGACCCCGTTCAGCGCCTTGATCTGCCCATAGTGTGTGACGATATCCTGGACAATAAGCACGGGACTACTCCTCCCTCCCGAGATAGGCTTCGATTACAGCCGGATCTCTCTGGATGTCGCTCGGCAATCCCTCGGCAATCTTTTTTCCGAAGTTTATGACAGTGACCCACTCCGAGACCCCCATCACCACCTTCATGTCATGCTCGATAAGAAGGATTGTAATTCCCATGGCTGCTATACGCTGGATCAGGGACCTCACAAACTCCTTCTCGCTCGGATTCATGCCTGCCACTGGTTCGTCCAGAAGAATCAGCTCAGGGTCGGTCGCCAGGGCCTGTCCGATTTCGAGGAGACGTTGCTCGCCATAGGGAAGATTGGATGCCTTCAGATCTTTTCGGTGGAGCATTCCCACAAACTCAAGAATCTCCGACGCTCTCCTCCGTATCTCCTCCTCTTCTTTCAGGGGTTTCAACGGAGGCTTCAGAATCAACCGTATCAGGCCCGAGTGGGTCCGGCAGTGCCTGGCCACCATTACGTTGTCCAGCGTGGTCATGTGACCGAAGAGGCGGATATTCTGAAAGGTACGACTGATTCCCATTGCCGTTCTCCGGTCGGTCCGCACGTGATTGAGGTTGACACCATTGAAGAAGAGGGAGCCTGAGGTCGGTCGCAAGGACCCGCTCACTAAATTAATCAGAGTTGTTTTCCCCGATCCATTAGGTCCAATAATGGCATGGATCCTCCCCTTCCGAACCTTCAAGTCAAACCCATGAACCGCAAAGAAGCCCCCAAAGGCCTTGCTGACTCCCTGCAGCTCTAGCAACGCGTGACCATTGCGCGGGTTCACTTCGATCGCCTACCCCAAGTCTTTTCTTTCCACCAGGACCATCGGCAAACCTCTTCGTCAAGAAGCCCCATGGGCCTCAGGATCATCATGACCAGGAGGCATAGACCGAAGAATTCGAATCTGAATTTTTGCAGAAACCGGAACGATTCGGGGATCAGGGTCACCAGGTAAGCCCCCAGGATGGATCCCCAGAATACCTGCGATCCCCCCAGGATGACAAAGATCATTGCTTCGAGAGACCTGTAAAAGCCGAAGCTTTCAGATTGAATAAACATCACGAAATGAGCGTAGAACCCTCCCGCCAGCCCTGCGATAAAGGCGCCGCCTCCGAACGCAAACGTCTTCATCCGGGTCAGTGATACTCCGCGGGCCTCTGCTGCATCCTGATCCCCGCTCATGGCTCGAAGCGCCCGTCCGAGACGGGAATTGTGAAATCGATAAAAGAAAACGATGAGAAGAACGAGTACGAGGTAAACGTTGAACAGATCTGTTATAGGGGAAATCCCGCCGAAACCTCCCACGCCGCCCGTGTATTTAAAGTTGAGAAAGAAAACTCGAATCACCTCATTGAATCCTAGCGTGATAAGAAGAAGATATATGCCTTTGATCCTCAAGGCAGGAAAACAGACGAGGATTCCGACAGCCGAAGCGAGGACCGCTCCTCCCAGAAGGGCGAAGCCGAACGGCACACCGAAGTTTCTGGTTAAAACCGCCGACGTATACGCACCAATCGCCATGAACCCGCCTTGGGCGAGAGAAAGCTGTCCTGCCGAGAAGGGCAAGTAGAGGCTGAGGCCGAGCATGGCATTAATGCCTCCGAAAATAAGAATCGTCCGGATGAAAGGTGAAATCATCTACCCTTCCTTTGAAGCTCAGTCCTCGTGGATAAGCGATCCAAAGAGCCCACTCGGTCTAAATATCAGAATGAGGATCATCACACCGAAAGCAAAGGCATCACGGTATGACGATGTCAGATACCCGACGCTCAGGATCTCAGCCACCCCCAGGATGAGTCCCCCTACCATCGCTCCCTGTATATTCCCCAGGCCTCCCAACAACATTATAGCGAAACCCTTCCCCGCCATTTGGGCGCCCATGTAAGGAGAAATAGAGTTATACATCATGCCCACCAACACACCGGCCGCCCCTGCAAGGGCCGAGGCAATCATGAACGTCAGGACCACTATTCGATTCACCTTCACCCCCAGGAGCCTGGCAGTGGTCGCATTCTCTGCCGTTGCCCTCATCGCACGACCCAGCTTGGTCCGGGAGACGAAGAGATGGAGGACCACCATCAGAAATACTGCGATGCTCAAGATCAGAATTTGGAGGGTATTTATGCCTATCGGGCCGAGCTGAAAATTTCGAATCTCCACTGTCTGAGGAAATCCCACGGGCTCGCTTCCGAAGATCTTTGTGGCCATCTCCTGGAGGAAGATTGTGATTCCGATAGTGGCGATAAGGGGCGCCAGAAAATATTCTTTCTTAATAGGTCGAAAGGCGACCCTCTCAATCAAAAACCCGACGAAAGCCGTGCCAATCATTGCCCCGGCCATGCAACCGAAAATCCCCAGCTTCAGACTGAGAACAATCTGAAGACCAAAGAAAGCCCCCAGCATGAAGACCTCTCCATGGGCAAAATGGAGAAGGTTGAGCACACCAAATATCAGGGTGTAGCCAATGGCCACCAGGGAATACGTGCTGCCCAGCATGATCCCATTGACCAGTTGTTGCAGGAACATGTCCGACCCTCCCGGACCTTAAAAGGGTGATATGCGCTCCGTACGCCTCACTCGTCAGGGATTCCGCCTGCTTTTCTGCGTAGGACGTAGACTACTCAACGTCCATGAGTCTTTATTCCGGCGCTTTAACCCACTGTCCACCCTTAACCGTGAGCATATAGTAATCCTTTACGGCATCGCCATTCTTGTCAATCGTCGTTTTTCCCTGAAGCTCACCCGGATAGTCCTTCAAGCTCGCCCAGCCATCCCTGATCTTCTCCCGGTCCTTCTGGAGATCATTGGCCTTGCCGGAAAGCCCCACCTTTCCCACAAGATACCGCGTTATGAAAGCCGTGTCGTACATCGCGGCAGTGGTGTTACTGGGAGTCTTATCCTGTCCAAGCTCCGCTTTGAACTTCTTGACGAAGGACTGAATCTTAGGATCGGGGCTATTGGCCCAGAAGTCGGACGGGCCAAACGTGCCCTCAACGGACTCCCCCCCAATTTGATGTAGTCCGCCGTGCCAATAGTGGGGACGTCCGTAATGAATGACTGTTTCAACCCCTGTTTTCGTGCTTCACGCGCGATGTTCGCCGCCATAGAGTATTCCCCCGCCAAGACGATGCCGTCAGGATTGGCGCGCTTTACTCTTGTGATTTGGGCACTGAAATCGACGTCCTCGGTGACGAAGTCAATATCCTCAACTATGCGGACCCCATATTTCTTCAGAAACATCGGTGCCACTTCTTTTCCGTACGTTTCGCTGACTTTCGATTTGATGTCCGTCAGGATGGCGACTGTCTTGATATTCTTCTGTTTCACCCATGCCCGGAAGGCCGGCTCGTTGATCTTATCGCTCGTCATCACGTTACGGAAGGTCCAGGGTCTGTTGGCAGCAGTCAAGCCAGCCTTGGCGGAGGAGGCGGTGATTATAGGGACCTTATCGCGGTTCACTATCGGAAAGACCTGTTCGCACTCCGTGCTTAGATAGGGGCCGAAGATAGCAAGAACATTGTCGCTGTGCATCAGTTTCTGGGCCATGAGGATTGCATCCTGCGGCTTTGAACCGGTATCGTAGATGATAAACTTCAGATCAAACCCGCCACTTGGTCCTAGTTTTGCAAAGTCCTTCTGCGCTACCTTTAACGCAGCCTCTTGCAGTTGCCCAAAATACGCGACGTATCCTGTCAGAGGCGTCAGGACACCTATCTTGAGTTCGGCGCCTGACACCTGAGGGACTGCCGCCGTGATTGAAAAGAATGCCACCACCACACAAATGACCATAAGACCGATGCTCTTTCTCTTCATAAGACCCCCTTTTCTCAGTAAGGATATGCGAAAAGTTTTTCGCATGGAGCTCAATCCGTTTGTCCTAATTTCAACAGAACTCACCCGTATCCCCTTATCCGCCTGCCATTATGAGAAGGTTCACCTCCAGTCGATCTTCTTCTTTTATTTCTGTGTTGATGCCTTCGGGCAGCTCTTCATACTCAGTCTCGTTCAAATAGACTTTGAAGTCACTACGAACTTCTTCGTCTTTGCCGCTGAAAATCGAGAACTGACTTTTTTTCGATAACTCGAGAAGCACGCCTTTCAACGTAGGCGTTCCTACTTCTACCTCGGTCAGCCCTGCAAAATTTGTTTTGACCTTAACCAACATTATTCAAACTCCCGTTTTCACTTCCCCTTATTTTTGAGCGCGTTCAGCAGTCTCTCCGGAGTGATGGGCACCCTGAAGAGCCTGACACCTACCGCATCATGAATAGCATTGGCTATGGCAGGGATCACGGCTGCGCGGGCGACCTCACCGGCCTCCTTGCCGCCATAAGGGCCTTTTGGTTCCCAGTCACATCCGTCCACGAGGAGTATCTCCGGTACGTCGAAGGCTCGCGGGATCTCGTAATCGACCAATGTAGGGTTTATGACGCGGCCATGCTCATCGATCACCTCTTCGAGAAGAGCATCGCCCATTCCCATTACTGCCTGGCTCGCCATCTGCCCTTCCACCGCGGCCGGATTGATCCGGTTGCCGCAGTCATCGGCCATGGCCAGCTTGAGAACCTTTACCCTTCCCGTCTCCCTGTCAACTTCCACCTCGGCAGCGGCTGCTGCGTAACTATACGCGTCAGTGAACCTTCCCGTTCCTTTTGAAAGGCTCGGATAAAATTCTATCTCCGGCACTGCCTTCTTGTAGCCGACACCAATCATCGCGTCACCCAGATGCTTCTGGATATTGATGCGCAGCAGATCGCCGAAGGGAACGGATCTTTGAGGTTTCGCTTTGATGAAGACCGCACGATTTTTCATGTCCAGGTCTTCCGGTGCCGTTTTGAAGAATTCGCTGCCTGCTTTGAGGAGTTTGTTCCTGAGATCGAGAGCCGCATAATAGCACGCGCCCCCTCCCACAAAGAGGCCGCCACTCAGAAAGTTGCTGTAATTGAGCGGACAGAGTTCGGAGTCACCGGCGACAAGCGTCACGTCATCCAGGGGAAGCCCCAATGTCTCGGCCACTATCTGGGAATAGGCAGTATCGGGACCCTGGCCGAACTCCACGTCGCCCTCCATCAAGGTGACTGTGCCATTGTGATTGAGCCTGACGATGGCGCTGCAGGCAAAGGGCCAATAACCGGAGCCGCTGAACATCCCGTTCACGCCGATGCCCATGCCCCGGTTCTTGTCTTTCTGTTTGCCTCTCTTTTCTTTCCAGCCTATGGCGTTTGCCACCCCTTCGATGCACTTCGGTAAACCGTAACTGTCCAGTCTGTCACCGTTCGGCAGTACGTCTCCCCTTTTTCTACAATTCTTCAACATGAATTCCACCGGGTCGAGACCCAGGTGCTCACATATCATGTCGACCTGCGAATCAAAAGCGAAACGCATTTGCGGGGAGCCATGACCTCTCTTGGCGAAACCGAAGTTCTTGTTCGTATACACGGCGACGCCTTCGTGCAGTACGTTGTGGCGGTCGAAGCATGAATCATTGAACGCGTGGCTCAGGTACATGGCGACAGCTGCGCTGCCTTTGTAAGCGCCTGCATCCACGATGACTTTTGCGTGCTGCGCAACGATCGTCCCATCCTTCTTCACCCCTGTCTTCAGGGTCGTGTCGAAGCGTACGCTGTTCCGGCAGGTGCTGAAGACCTCTTCCCTGGTGAGCTCCAGTTTTACCGGCCTTCCGAGTTTCCGTGAGAGGAACGCGGCGATAACTTCGAAATCGAATATGACCGCCTTGCCGCCGAATGCACCGCCCACGTAAGTCTGGTGGACCCTGATCTTTTCATTCGGCATGCCGAGCGTCTTCGCAAGCCAATACCTCTTGATCTCGTACGCCATGTGATTGAGCCAGACGTCGAGCTTTCCAGACAGGGCATCGTAGCTCGCCACGATGGTATGGGGCTCCATGGCCATATGCGAAGTGGCAGGACTCTTAAAGCGGTCCTCACGCACATAGTCAGCCTCGGCAAATCCCTTATTGAGGTCGCCATAGGAAAATTCCACCTTGCCCGCCACGTTATTTATCGGCGTGTAAGAGTGCGATTTTCTGGCTACCCCCCAGTCCTCCCACGCGCAGGACGTGGTGCGGGTGATCTCGCCATGTATCTGCGGTGCTCCATCCTTCATCGATTCCTCGGGGTCGAATACCCCGGGAAGAGGATCGTACTCCACCTCGATGAGATCAAGTGCATCTTCTGCCGTATCAGGATCAACGGCCGCAACAGCTACTACCGACTCGCCGATAAAACGCACTTTGTCCTCAGCCATGGGACGCTCTTCAGCCGGGAAGCTCGGAGTGTCCACAAAGCCATAGCGAATTCCCTGCGTATCTTTACCGGTGATCACAGCCGCCACGCCGGGAAGCGCTTCCGCCTGGCTGGTATCGATGCTGAGGATTCGAGCGTGCGGGTGCGGGCTCCTTAAGATCTTTGCATAGAGCATGTCAGGCAAAACAATATCAACGGTAAACTTGGCCTGCCCTGAGAGTTTTTTCAGACCGTCCACTCTGGGCAATGGTTTGCCGACTACGGAGTATTCACTCATTTCGATACCTCCTTCTTCTGCGCTACCTCCATGATGGCTTCAATATACTGTTTGTATCCCGTGCACCGGCAAAGGTTTCCTTCCATATCCCGCCTGATCTCTTCCTCACTTGGATTGGGAGTCTCCTGGAGCATTGCGGTTGCTGACATGAGCTTACCCGGCGTACAGAATCCGCACTGAAACGACGAATGTCTCAAGAACGCGTCCTGGAGAGGGGTCAGTACGCCACCTTTCGCAAGCCCTTCTACCGTGGTAATCTGTCTCCCATTCACTTGCATTGCTAATACGGAACAGGCCTTGACAGCCATGTTGTCGATGATGACCGTGCACGCGCCGCAGGAATTATCCATGCATGACTGCTTGGTGCCTGTGAGCCCTAGTTCGTTCCTGAGAAGCTGGAGCAGACGTTGTCTTGGGTTTTACCAATAACTCGTAAGGTCTCCCGTTTACCGTTACCTTCAGGACTTTTTTTGTAATCTCCATGATCGAACCTTCCTCCTTGATAGAAGTTAAGCCGCCTTCGCTTTTTCAAAGGCTTCTTTAGTTGCGCGCCGCGAGATGACTTTTGCGATTTCCCTTCTGTATTCGGCCGATGCGTGAACGTCGGCAATGGGACTCGTCTCCTCCGCCGCCAGCTCGGCTGCCTCTGCGATCAATTGGTCAGCTGACGCTCTTCCCTATGAGGTGCTCTCCGGCTTTCTTTGCGATGAAGGGAATCGGCGCCACCGCGCTCATAACGATTCTTGCATCCTTGCAGACTTTCTTGCCCGCATCGAGCGTGACCATGACTGGACGCAGACACGATCTTGATGCCCGCTTCAATCGTACTGAATTTCATGTAGACCACACCTGTCTGAGCGGGAGGCGGAGGCAACTGAATCTCTGCCAGTATCTCATCAGGCTCCAGCACCGTGGTAAAATAGTCGGTGAAAAAATCTCCGAGAGGCAGCATCCTCTCTCCTCTTACGCTCTTCATCTTTACCTGGGCGCCGAGAGCGAGGAGCGTGGGTGCGGCGTCACCTATGGGGTCCGCGCTGCAAAGATTGCCGCCGATGGTGCCCCAGTTTCTCGTTTGCACTGAGGCAACGCTTTTCTCCATGTCGGAAAGGACGGGATAATTCTTCTGAATAATCGGAGATCGTTCGATCGTCCGATGAGTCGTGAGAGGTCCCATCGAAAGGCCCTTCTTGTCGTCATACCGCATGTAGTCCAACTCAGCTACACCTTTTATATCGATCAGGCACGCAGGGGTAATCAATTTCTGTCTGAGCAGGGTAATTAAGGACTGACCACCCGCAAGTACTTTCCCTTCATCTTGGTACTGCGAGATCAGCGAACATGCTTCCTTAAGCGTCGTTGCCGGAATATATTCAAAGTCTCTCATGACGAAATCTCCTTTTTAGCCTCTATTTTCTCTTTGAATGATCGCATGAATTCTTCTCCGATCTTCTTCGCCTGAGCCCTCATAATCCGCTCGCCGAACGTAGCCAGCCTGCCCACAATATTGATGTTTGACAAATAGGAGATCTCGACCTGCCCATCAGCAACCTCCTTAAAGTCAATGTCACTTGTCTGTGTAAAGCTCCCGGCTTTGCCCGTGTCTTCCCCCTTGGCCTCAAGATGGATGTGCCTCGGCTCATCTATCTCAGTCAACGTGGAGGTGAACTTGAACCGGACTTTGATAGGGCCAACGCCCGCCCGAACGATCGTGAGGTATGTCCTTTCGTCAATCTTCTCGATCTTCTCGCAACCCGGAACGCATTGCCCGATCTGTTCAGGGTCAATCGCGAACTGCCACACTTGCTTGATCGGTGCCTTGACCAGAAATTTCTCCTGAATTACCATGGCCTGATGCCGCGCCTCCTTTCTTCAATTTTTGTTTAATCTTCGTTTTTACTTCGCCCGCGAATTGACATTCGTTCTCTCTCGGGCATTTATTCTTCTTGAGAAACATGCATTCCTGTCTACCATACAAGCACTTCATCCTTCTCGCTCCCTTTCCTTGAATAATCCGGCGTTAGTAGCCAAGGGCAAAATCTCCGATTGCGAGGTCCACCGCCTGCCGTATAGACTCTTCTATGGCTTCTCTGGCTCGTTCAGCGGTCTCCGGGTCAGTCTCCGAGCCTACTTCCTCAACCGCTTTCTCGATCGCTTCGTCTATCAGATCATGGTCGATCGTCTTTCCTACCAGCACCTCTTCGGCCTTCCGCGGCTCGACAGGTACAGGTCCGACTCCACCCACAACGATCCTGAAGTCTTCCGTGTCCACGTGCTTGGCATCAAGCTTAAGCAGCGTTGCTGCTCTCACCGTGGAGGCTGCCGGCGTTGCCGCGCCCTTTATATAGATCACGCCAATCTCCGGTGGTAGAGCAGGTACACGAATTTCAACAAGCACCTCATCCTGCTGGAGCAACCACTCTCCGCTTTTGGCGAAAAGCTCTTCCAGAGACGTAGTCTTCCATCCTTTGGGCCCTTCAATAACGGCCTTGGCCCGGAACAGGATCAAGGGGGGAAGGATATCGGCTGCAGTAACAGTATCTGAGAGAGAACCGCCGAGAGTGGCCATGTAGTAAGCCCATCTCGTCCGGTTTGCCGTTATTTCCCGGTCCTGAATGGCCTCAGCGAGGATCTTAGCTTTGTCATTAACAAGAGGAGAGCGACCCACGTCGAAGAGGGTCGCCAATGCCCCGATTTTCAGACCTTCCTCGTCGTCAAAGGTGATATAGTCAAGGTTGGGCACAGATTTGAGGTTGATCAGGTACTGAGGGCTTATTGCCTTGCCGCGCATGGCGTCGAGCAGTCGGGTGCCACCGGCGATCACCTTTGCCTTATCCTTCTGCTGAGAGAGGAAGGAGCACGCCTCTTTTACGGTCTTCGGCTCAATGTACTCAAACTCTGCTATGCCCTCCAGGTCGGCGAAATAGGACGGACGCATGGGTTTCTCTCCTCAACGTTCAAGTTATTTTTCTGTGACAGGCTTCTCCCCGGTCGCACCTGCATCTGCATTCTTAAGCGCATTGATAAGAAGATCGATCAGCTGGTCGGCATACTGGGTCACGGAATATTTCCTGTCCTTAAGAAGCCAGCGAATGACGATATGTTCAATGGCTCCAATGCAGATGCTTCGGGCCACATATACGTCGATCTCCTTGTCGATCGCCCCCTCCTCCTGACCCTCTTTGATAATGTCCAGGACAACCTGATAGAAAGTCCGCGCTGCCTGATAGGCTTCCGTCGAGATGTAAGTCCTGCTCGTCTTCAGCTCCAGAAGCACAATGGAGCCGTATTCAGGATTCTTCTCGAAAAAGTTAAGGTACCACCAGATAAACTTACGGAGCTTATTAAAGGCGCCTTTGATACCCATCATGTGGTCTTCAATCTGCGGAATCAACTCTTTGTTCATCTCAAGAGGGATGGCAAGCAGCAGGTCCTCCTTGCTCTTGAAATACTCATATATTGTTGCATCACCCATCTGGGCATTTTTTGCGATCTCGGCTATAGTGGCGTTCTGGAAGCCCCGTTCGCCAATGACTTTTATGGCGGAGGTCAATATCTGTTTTTTCCTTTCTGATTCCCTACTCGTGCTGGGTAAGTTTCGAATAGTATTCGGCTTTGATTTCATATATATGAGACTATATGACGATTTTGTTAGTATTTATGTTCGGAACATCTCTATTTCTACACATCTACTCGCGCTTGTCAAAAAACGGCTTCTATATCGCCAGGCCCGACAAGAGCGTCCACGACCACGAGGTAATCACCCGCCACGCAGGAGAGCTCATCCAGCATGATGCATCCTACCACCGGTGGTCACCCTATATTGCCGACAAGCTGTACCTTATCACCTCACTTGACGACTACAGCCGCTATTTGTTCTATGCGGAGATCATGGAAAAGGAGACGAGCTGGGCCCACGTCTGTGCGCTGGAAGCATTGTGCACCCGATACGGATTGCCCTTTTCTTACTATGTGGACAATCATTCAATATTTCGCTTTATAGAGAAGAGAGACTCCGTATGGAGAAAGCACTATGCCAAAACGGACGAAGCAGACCCTCAGTGGAAACAGGTGCTGCAGGACCTTCGCGTCAAGGTGATCTATGCGCTCTCCGCCCCGGCGAAGGGTAAGATCGAAAGGCCCTACCGGTGGCTTCAGGATCATATAGTGAGAACCTGTGCCCGGGAGAACGTGCGAAGCCTGGCGCAGCTGATTTTTTTAGACTTTTTTTGAGGTTCAATAAGTTGTTGGATACGGCAATCGAAGATTGGACTTGCCGTCACGGGCCCGCTCTGTGTGCTATTTTTCTTGGTCCAAGCCTCCTATAATCATATGCGGATAGATCGGCAACTCCTTGACGCGCACTCCAGTCGCGTCATAAACCGCATTGGCCACGGCCGCCAGCGTGCCTGAAACATGACCTTCACCCACCTCCTTGGTGTCGTAAGGGCGTCCCCTAACGTATCGCTCGGTCGTGACGTGGATCTGCTCTGTTTCAACCATATCGAGGGCACACGGGATCTTGTATTCAAGTAATGAGGGGTTGATGATATGGCCATCCTTAAGTAGCACCTCTTCACTTAATGCATGCCCCTGAGCCATGGAGATCTGCCCATCAATCTGGCCTTCCACCAGTTGAGGATTGATAGGAAAACCACAGTCGTGCGCTATCGTTACTTTAAGAACCTTCACCAAGCCGGTTTCCGTATCGACCTCTACTTCAGCCACCTGTGCATCGGAGGCGTAGTTCTCCGACCACCTTCCCTGTGCAGAGGCCAGACTGGGATGGATCGGCACATCCTTGACGATCCTGAAATGGCCTTCGCCCATAATCGTCTCCCCGTCTCTCTTGAGCATGCTGGCCGCAATCGCCTGCGCGTAGGAAATCTTCCGTTCAGGCGCTCTCCTGACGAAGATCTCCTTATTTTTCGCCTCGAGATCGCGGACGTCGGCATCCAGCTCTTCGGCCGCAATTTCCAGGAGCTTTTTCATGGCACTCTCCGCAGCTTTTTTTGCGGCATTCCCCGTCACGTAGGTGAGGCCGCTGATCCAGGAGCCTATGTCTTGCGTGGTGGTCTCCGTATCTGCTGCGATGATTTGGATGTCCTCCATATGAACACCCAGCTCCTCTGCCACAATCTGAGAGAGGACCGTCTCAGGGCCCTGGCCTAAATCGAGTGCCCCCGTGATCAACGTCACCGTGGCGTCGTCGTTCAACCTGACGATCACCGAAGAGCTGTTCGGGTAAACGAGGGAACCGCCATGATAGGAACTGATGCCGATGCCGATGCCGCTCTTGATTCTCCCACCTTTTTCCCTCTCCTGCTTGCCTTTCCCGTATCTGGTCATAAACCCTGTCGCCTTTGTCGCCTCGCTGATACATTCGATCAGCCCGTAATTCTTGACCGAATCGCCATTGGGCAGAAGTTCGCCCTGCTTCCGAGCGTTCCGCAGCCGGATTTCGATCGGGTCGAGGCCCAACTCTTCTGCCAGCATGTCCATCTGGGACTCGATGGCAAACCGTATCTGCGGTGCCCCGTGTCCCCTCTGGGGGCAGCGGACCGTGTTATTCGTGTAAACGGAAAGGCCTTCGTATTTGAGATTAGGTACCCGGTAGGGAATCATAGCGAATCCCCAGGCAAGGAAGATCACCACGACGCCGCTTCCCCGGTAGCCACCACTATCGTTGACGGTGCGAATGTATTGAGCGAGCAGCGTCCCGTCCCGCGCAATGCCTGTCTTGATATACATGATCAGGGGTTGGCCATGGCGAGCAAACTTAAAGACCTCCTCGCGGCTATAGACTATTTTGACGGGCAGGTGACACTTCATGGAAAGAAGCGAAGTAATATACTCGTGGCTGAAAAGATCCACCTTACCGCCAAAGGCGCCACCCACGTAAGACTTAAGCACGCGGATCCTGCCGGCAGGCAACCCGAGGGTCTTGGCCAGCTTGGCGCGCTTGAGGAATACCCCCATGCCCGATGTCCACACGTTCAACTTTCCTGAGTAATCATAGCTCGCTACTGTTGCCTGAGGTTCCATGTATGCATGCGTGCGCAGTTGACTCACAAAACGGTCCTCGCGCACGAGGTGTGACTCAGTGAACGCCTTTTCTACGTCCCCCCATGCAGTCTCCGTCTTGCCACCTATATTCCTGTATGGGCCAGGGACCTTCGGGTGAGACGGATGAATCTCGGGGGCGTCAGGCTTCATTGCTTCCTCGACATCAAATATAGCGGGAAGCTCCTCGTATTCGACTTCAATCAGACTCAATGCTTCTTCCGCAATTGATTCGTCTGTAGCAGCAACGCCGGCAATCTCCTCTCCCACGTAACGGACGCGGTCAACGGCAATCGGGTACTGATCCGCAGGATACCGGGGCGTCTCGACAAAACCGTGCTTGATTTTCAGCGAGTCCTTTGCCGTTACGACGGCCTTCACACCGGAGAGACGTTCTGCCTTGCTCGTATCTATCCGGAGGATCTTTGCATGCGGATACGGGCTTCTCAAGGCCTTGCCGCACAACATGCCCGGGAGCGCGATGTCTACTGTGTATTCAGCCCTGCCGGTTGCTTTGACCGGTCCATCCTTCCGGGGGACCGGTTTGCCTACGTAGAGCAGCTCTTCCATGGCTACCGACCTCCCCTCATCTGCGTAGCAGCGGCTGCTATTGCTTCAACGATCTTGTTATACCCCGTGCACCGGCAGAAATTGCCGGAGATCGCACGCTTGATCTCGTAGTCAGAAGGCTCCCTAGTTTCTTCGAGCAGCGCTTTAGCCGTAAGGATCATGCCGGGCGTACAAAACCCGCACTGGATAGCCCCATGATCTATAAAGGCCTTCTGGATGGGGTGGAGCTTTTCCCCTTCAGCCAACCCTTCTATAGTCAGGATCTCTTTCCCCTGCACCTGAATGGCAAGGAGCAGGCAGGAGCGCATGGGCGTGCCTTCCACAAGCACCGTGCACGTACCGCACGACCCGTCGTCACATGCTTCTTTTGTGCCGGTGAGCAGAAGATCTTCGCGGAGCACTTCAAGGAGCGTGCGGTTCGGGAGGACCGCAACCTCACGTTCCTCGCCGTTTACCCGCAGCGTTATGAACCGTTTCATCTTTCTGGTCACGTTCTTTCCTTTTCCTGGACGCTCCGAATCGCGGCCTCAATGGCCCGACCGGCGAAAACCGGAATCATTCTTCTCCTGTAAGAGGCTGGAAGCTCAAGGTTGTTTACCATCTGCGCTCCCCTGGCCACTGCTTGCCCCACAGTATCCGGCTCAATATCCCTTGGGTCCTTACCCAAGAGCATAGCTCCCGCCTCGTGCACGACTGAAGGCGCCGGTCCGGCAGCCCCGAGTACAAGACGAGCTTTACCGATCGTCCCACGACCATTCAGCGACAGAACGGCTGCAACTGATATCAGGGGATAATCCACGGCAGACCTCATTCTCATCTTCCTGTAAGCAGAGCCCACCTTGCCTTCCGGCACCGGAAGCAGCACCTGCGTTATCAACTCGTCGTTGCTGAGCGCCATCGGATGTTTTGCTTCCCCGGTGAAAATGTCTTCGAGAGGAATGGCACGGGAAGAGCCTTTCTTTTCCACCTTGATGCGTGCTCCAAAGCCCATAAGCGCCGGGGCCAGATCGCCCTGGTAGACGCTGAAGCACTTTCTCCCTCCGGGTACAGCGAGGCAGACATCCCCACCGGCCTTGAAGCAGAGAGGCTTTTCTTCTCTCCAGACCTCCGATTGATTATAAAAAAGGCATCGGCTGTTCTGACAAAGATTACCACCAATGGTTGCAACGTTTCGTATGGGAGGCGCAGCAACCGATTCCACGGCCTCATGGATAGCGTTGAACGTACCGCGTATCTCATCTGATGCAGAAAGTTCTGCCAGCGTTGTCATGGCGCCGATGCGAAGAGCGCCGTTTTCCGATGATATGCCTCGCAGGCTCGGGAGATTTCCCAGACTTATGATTTGCGAAGGCTTCCTAAGACCAAATTTCATGAGCGACAGGAGCTCCGTTCCACCCCCCAGGATGCGCAGCGCTCCACGATGCTCTGCCAGGAGCGCAAGAGCCTCTCCGAGTGTCGCAGGCTCGTGATACTCAAAATAGGGTAGCCTCACGCCAAACCTCCCTTTATTATGTTACGTACCTTTTCGGCGATACAAGGGCCGCCGACTCATTACCCTACCATGTCCTTTTGGTGATAATTACGTATCCAGTTTATAGTACTCTTCGATTTTGTCAAGAAAACGACGAGGCGCATGCTGAAACGAATTGTTTCAGGGCGGAATCCGTGACACAGTCTTGACCATTAGTATAATGGTACTAATCCATTGCTCCGCTCAAAAATAGCCCTTTGGTCAATTGTTTTCACTCATGCGACTTGCTAATATTACTAGTATCGTGGTACAAGAAACAACAGAGCACAGGAGAATGCGAGGCACATATGACGTTCGTTGATGCCTGCCGTATGTTCCAGGTAGTTGCACAGAGAGTTTTAAAGGGAGTCGTCCCGATTGTACTGGTTGGTTTTGTATTGATTTTTTCTCTTTTCGCCGGGGCTATAATTTCAGCTATCTTTGTTCACGCAGTGGAGTTTTGATAGAAGAGCGCCCGGCTCGGAAGGGTGACATGGCGTACATCAAGCGAGTCGATGAACTGATAGGCATCAAGAATCTGGATCCACAAGAACTGGAGCTTCACAAGGAATTGATTGAGGAGTGCAGAGAGCGTGAGGCGATGATTGAAGAATATTCGGCTCGTACGCAAGGCTCTTTACAACAACTCGCCCAAACCTGTGAGACTGCAACAGAGAGAGCAAAAGTACTTGCCGCCTCAATAGAGAAGGTCCTTGATGAGATGGAGAGTCTCTGCCTCAAGCTACTGCCTGAGGACCACTTCTACCACGAGTAACGAAAAACAGGTTGAGGTAAAAACTGCTTCACTCTCCTCTTAACCTTAACCTGCTAAAGTATGGGCAGGTAGTTTTCCACCTCGTAGCGCGACACGTGGACCCTGAATTTGTCCCATTCCATGCGCTTGTTCTCCAACAGTTTCTCAAACACGTGATCGCCTAAGGTATCGCGTATGAGCGGGCTCGCCTCAGCAGCCTCAATCGCCTCGTAGAGGCTTCCCGGTAGCGACCCAATGTTCAGCTCTTTCCTTCTCCCTGCCGACATCTCATACACATCTTCTTCGATGGGCGCGGGAAGCGGGTACTTGTTCTTGATGCCTTCCAGCCCTGCACGGAGCATCACAGCGAAAGCAAGGTACGGATTGCACGCCGGGTCCGGACTCCTGTATTCAGCCCTCGTTGCCTTTTCTTTACCCGGTTTGTAGAGAGGCACCCTGACAAGCGTTGATCTATTGCGCCTGGCCCATGCGATATAGACAGGCGCTTCATAGCCCGGGACAAGTCTCTTGTAAGAATTCACCCACTGGCTGGTGATGAGGGTTATTTCGCGGGCGTGGCGAAGGAGCCCGGCTATGTACTGTTTTGCGATATCAGAAAGGAAGTATTCGTCGCCGCCATTAAAGAACGCATTACTGCTTCCCTTGAAAAGAGACTGGTGCGTATGCATCCCGCTGCCATTCACACCGAATATGGGCTTGGGCATAAATGTTGCGTACAGATCATACTTCTTCGCCACCTCTTTGACCACCACGCGGTAAGTTATCGTATTATCGGCCATGGTGAGGGCATCGGAATACTTGAGATCGATCTCGTGCTGAGAGGGCGCCACCTCGTGGTGGCTGTACTCAACCTTAATGCCCATCGACTCCAGCCACAGAATAGTCTCTCTCCGGAGGTCAACGCTCACATCCTCGGTCGTGAGGTCGAAGTAGCCCGCCATATCGAGGATTTCCGGCTCCTTGTCTGACTTGAAATAGAAGTACTCCAGTTCCGGTCCGACGTACAGGGTAAAACCCATATCCTGAGCCAGCTTGAGATTTCGCTTCAGCACGTATCTCGGATCGCCCTTGTAGGGCGTTCCGTCCGGTTCATAGATGTCGCAGAACATGCGCGCAACCCCGTTCTCCTTCGGCCTCCAGGGCAGCACTACGAATGTGCTTGGATCAGGCATGGCAATCATGTCGCTCTCGTCTATCCGCGCGAAGCCCTGGATTGACGAACCGTCAAAGCCCATGCCCTCCGAAAACGCTGTCTCAAGCTCGTCAACGCTGATAGAGAAGCTTTTGGCGAAGCCCAGAATGTCAGTAAACCAGAGCTTGATAAACCTCATGTTGTTATCATAGACAAACTTCATAATTTCTTCTTTTGTCATGGGTTGTTCCTCCTTCTTTTCTTGCCATCAGCTTGCGCCCATTAGCCGTCAGCTATAGGCCACCAGCCAAAACAGATCGGTTCCCTTATCTCCTCTGATTAATACACACGAGGCAAGTGAACATGGGAAAATGAGTTGGCTTTTCGCCGATATGGTCGAAGGCGAACTGGTCTTATGCCGACTTGTATTCAAGCGGACGACCCAGCCTTCGGCCGGGTACCCCGGGCGGGCAGCGAGGACTGTCCTGGCCGGGTACCCGTGAGCAACACTCTTTCCAACGGGCGTACACAAATTCACCACGGGTGGCAGGAGGAGAGCGACGCAGCGACAACGACGGTATACACTTGAAGACAAGCCGGCATTACACCATCAGATACTTCTTCTTGACCTCCTCATTCGCCTCAAGCTCCGCAACCGTCCCTTCGAAGCGAATCCGCCCGTTATCAATCACGTAGACCCTGTTAACGAGCTTCAAGCGCAGATTTGACGTTCTGCTCGGAGAGAAGAATACTGATCCCCGCGTCCCGTAGCTTCAGGATCTGCGCTTCGAGATCTTTCACTATAAGCGGGGCAAGTCCCTCCGTGGGCTCATCGAGCAAGAGCAGTTCCGGGCCGGTCATGAGGGCCCTCGCTACCGTGAGCATCTGCTGCTCACCCCCGCTCAGGTTGCCTGCCCTCCGTGACTTCATCTCTCCCAATGCCGGGAAAAGGTCGTACACGCGTTCCCTGGTCCATTCATTGTTCCGACTGAATGGTATCTCCAGGTTGTCGTCCACGGTCAAGTCGGCAAAGACTCTTCTGTCATCCGGCACGTACGCAATCCCGTCGCGAACGAGCAGGTAGGCCTTTTTGCCCGTTATGTCCCGGCCATTGAATGTGATCGTCCCCTGTTTGGGTGGAGTCAGGCCCATGATGCTCCTCATGGTCGTGCTCTTCCCGGCGCCATTTCTGCCGAGAAGGCCCACGACCTCCCCCTTGGAGACCGTGAGGGAGATATCAAACAGGATGTGACTGATGCCGTAGTACGTGTGAATGGCGTTTACACTGAGCATGCGTCGCTCCCGCCCAGGTACGCATCCTGCACCGCCTGGTTACACCGCACCTCTTCACATGCTCCCTGGATGATGGTAGCGCCACGCACCATGACCATGATCCGGTTGGCGATGCCGAAGACAATCTCCATGTCATGCTCGCAGAAGAGGATGGTAAGCCCCATGTTAGTCCGCAGCTGCTTGATCAGGTCGATGCAGCGGGCTGTTTCCTCGGGCGACATGCCCGCGGTTGGCTCGTCCAGGATGAGAAGCTCTGGTTTGCCGCCGAGGGCTATGGCTATCTCCAGGACCTTCTGCTCCCCATGGGAGAGCGCACCGCACACGCTATCCTTCTTGCGGATAAGGCCCACGCTTTCGAGGATCTCGGCTGTCTCCTTCGTGGCCAGGCTCTTCGAAGGTGTGAACAGGTTGAACGTTCTTCCCTGTTGAGAAAGGACGGCTATGCGGACATTCTCAAAGACCGTGAGCCTCGAAAAGATGTTGACCACCTGAAACGACCGTGTGATCCCCTTCTTGCACGTCCGGTGCGCCGGAAGCCCGGTGATATCCTCGCCTTTAAAGATGACCTGGCCGCCGTCAGGGGTCAGTATGCCGGTGATGAGATTGAAGAGCGTGGTCTTCCCTGCGCCATTCGGTCCTATGACGGCTACTATCTCTCCTTCGGCCACGTCAAGATTGGCACCGTTTACGGCCTGGAAGCCGGCGAATGACTTGCGTATGCCTCTGACCTCCAACATCATCCTTACCGCACCTCACTACTTTCCGATGTGCGCCTTTTCCATACCTCGAACACATAGCCGAGCAAGCCTTCAGGCAGGAAAAGAATCACGAGCACCAACAGTATGCCCATGACTAAAGTCCAGTAGTCGGTAACACCACTGACAAAGGTGCGCAGAGAGACCACGACGGCAGCACCAAGCAGGGGGCCGAGAAAGGTGAGCCAGCCGCCCAGAAGGGCCATGATCGTGATCTCCAGCGAGAGGGTCCAGAACATCATATCCGGAAAGACCGAATTGTCCACCACGACGAAGAGCACGCCGGCAACGCCTCCAAAGAAACCGGCAATCACGATGGCTGCCAGCTGATGACGTCTCACGCTGACTCCCACGGCCTGGCTTCGCACCACGTTATCCCTGATTCCCTGGAGAGCGCTCCCGAAGGGAGCATTAAGTATCCGGTACATTACCAGCAGGGAAAGGCCTCCAACGATCAGCGTGAAGTAGTAGGAACCGAAGGGCGAGCCGATCAGTCCAGGCATGGCAATACCGTGGATACCGTCATCCCCGCCCGTGAAACCGTACCACCGGTAGACAATCGCCCAGACGAGTGAGCCGAGCGAGATCTGCAGCATGCCGAAATAGAGCTTTGACAGCCGAACGCAGATGAGGCCGATGACGAAAGAGAGTGCTGCCGCGACCAGAGGCCCCGTTATAAAGCCAAGCCAGGCCGGATAGCCGAGCTTCGCTATCATGATTGCGGCGCCATATGCCCCTACCCCGTAGAAAACGGCGTGGTGAAACTGGTAGATTCCCCCGAAGCCTAAAACAAAGTTAAGGCTCGTGGCGAGCAGACCCGTCGTCACGATGAGTGCGATCAGGTATGTGTAGAAGCGTGGAAGACCAAACGGCGCGATGGCAAGAATCGCAAGAATGATCAGTAGTGCAACAATCGATTTCCGTGCGCCCATTATCCTATGCCTCTATCAAAGGGGCTCACGTCGCCCCCTCCACCGGCCAAGCCGGCGGAGCCACCCCCTCTCGCTCGCCGTGCGAGCTGAAGCAGATTCCCATTGAATCTGCTCACCACGTTGATCTCAGCAGGCCCGTTGGCCTGAAACTGAGGACCACGATCACGGCTGCGTACGGAAAGATAATACCGAACTGCGGCCAGATGAGGATGCCCAATGACTGCGTCACGCCAAAGATGAGCGCACCCAACAAGGCACCCCAGATATTGCCCAACCCACCCATGATGACGATGAGAAACGCTTCAATGATCAGGGTGTGGTCCATACCGAGGGTAACGTTTACGATGGGGGCGACGAGGGCGCCGCCCAGCCCGGCGAGATAGCACCCTATAACAAAGACCGTTGCAAAGACCATGCTGACATTGATGCCTACGGCGCCGACCATCTCCCGGTCGACCGCAGCCGCCCTGGAGATCTTACCCATCTTAGTCTTATTCACGATGAGCCAGAGCATGATCGCCACAAGAGGCCCCATGAACAAGAGAAAAAAGTTGTATATCGGGAAAGGCAGACCGAATACAGGGATCGATCCTTGAAAAAACCGGGGCATGGAGACCGTCCTGTATTCCGCGCCCCATACGAGCTTCACCAGGTCTCCGAAGATGAGGGCGAACGCAAACGTGAGCAGGAAAAGCATGATATGCTCTCGCTCATACAGCCGGCAGAAGATGGCTCGCTCAGCAATAAAACTGAGAGCAGCCACGATAAGGGGCGCCAGAAGGATGGCCATCCAGTAACCGGTGATGCCGCCGCCAAACAGCTTGGAAACGCTGAAGGCCAGGAACGCCCCGATCATGTAAAGCGAGCCGTGGGCAATATTGGGAATTCTGAGCACGCCGAGGATAAGGCTCAAGCCGGAAGCTACGATGAAGAGGATAACCGTTCTGCTCAGGCCCACAAGTATTTGGCAGAGCACCCCGGGCGAACAGATGAAGCTGATGATATCCAATCTCGAACCTCCGCTTGAGTCGCGCTCCTACTTCCCGCGGGTCTTCAAGACCTGCTCGCACGTGGGCATGTACTCTGACGCGGGGATCGTGACCAGGTCACCTGCGATCAGGAAATCCTTGTACTCGGGGACTCTTTTTCGTAACGCCCCAGAACATGGGGAGCGTCACCTGATGGTCACATTTGCGCATTTCGATCTTGCCGACCGGTGTGTCATCAAGCACCATGCCCTCCACAGCATCGATGAATTTTTCTTTATTCATGCTGCCGGCTTTCTGAAAACCGCGTGCTATGAACTCAGCCGTGATGTAACCATACAGGGCTGTCATCTTGGGATATCTGCCATAGAGCTTCTTGAACTCGGCCGCAAAGGCCTTGTTCGCCGGCGTATCAGGATAGTAGAAGAGGTAGTTCGCCGTTCCGTATACCCCTTCGGGCGCATCCATGCCAAGGGCCTGCCCGACCGTGACCTCTATGGCAGTATGCTGATAGAACGGTATCTTGTCTGCCAGGCCGGTTGCTTTCGCTGCCTTCTGGAAATTGACCATGCCCGAACCGCCCGTTGCCACGATGATGCAATCAGGCTTTGCGGCGACGATGGCGGTAATGTATGGCGTGAAATCGGTCTCCCCCACTTTCCACCATGTCTGGCCGAGTAACTGGACTCCAGGCTTAATGGCCTTCAGATTGTTCCAGACGCCGTCAGCGATGGCATGGCCATACTCATAATCGTCTCCGGCGATCCAGTATTTCGTGAAACGCATTTTGGCGAGGGCAACCGCTCCGGCTTTTCCTGCCATCGCGGTATTCTCATTGGTGCTGAACACGTAGCGGTGGCCCAGCTGGCCTGTGATCCTGTCGCTCTTTGCGTTGGTGGCAAAGAAAGGGATCTTCTCCTTCTTCGCAAAATCGGAAATAGCAAGGGCTGTCGCGCTATTGACGGTGCCTGCAAGGACATCAACCCCTTCCTTCATGACCAGCTCTTTGGCCATGGCCAGTCCGATATCCGGTTTGAACTTTTCATCCCGGGCCATATATTCGATCTTCTTTCCGAGCACACCGCCCTTTGCATTGATCTTGTCCCTGGCCATCTTGAAACCGTCTACAACATCCAGCGAGTACGCTGCGGCAGGCCCCGAGTAGCTATCGATCATCCCTACCTTGATTGTATTTGCTGCATGGGAAGATGGAGCTACGACTATCAAACCCAGAAAACCAAACGAAAGAAGAAGCAGCAATCTTTTCATGTGACCCCTCCTGTTCTAGATTAGAATCTCGTGCACCTATCTTCGTAATTGTATGCACAATGAAAGATTTATTGTCAAATGAATTCGCCCCAGACAACCGATTGAGTACCTTTATTTCCGGCTTTTCAGTACCTCTTCACAGGTGGGCATGTAATCTTTGCCCGCTATGGTTATGAGGTCGCCCGCGATCAGGTAGTCGTATTGCGGCGATGCCTTTGTAACACCGAAGAACATGGGCAGCGTCAGCTGGTGGCCGCACGCGCGCGTCTCCAGCTTGCCCACCGGGCTGTCCACGGTGAGGCCTTCCATAGCGCCGCTCTTGCTGCCGTTTTCATGAGCGTACCCTTTCGTTGGACTTTGAAACCTTCGTGCAATTACAAACAGACTTAAACCAAAAAAGGGGGTTCCTGTCAATGCTAATATGGGGCAACCCATGGCCCTGGCATTGCGGGGACGAAGCTGTGAAAGAATTGGCGATGCGTCATTCCGACGGGGGCCTACCCTGAACCTGATCCGGTGCCGGAATCCAGGTTTCACAACGGATTGCAGATAGTCTGGACTCTCCATCATGGAGATAAAGCCTTCAGACTCCAGGCATCTTATGGAGGATTTCGAGCGCGCCCGACGCATCTTGACATTGCATACAAATCCTTGTTAGCATCGGAGCACTCCCCTGAGCGGGGCCAAAATCAGGGCGGAGAAGAGGAAAAG
Organism: uncultured delta proteobacterium; assembly: GCA_963835605.1. Taxonomy (GTDB): domain Bacteria; phylum Desulfobacterota; class Syntrophorhabdia; order Syntrophorhabdales; family WCHB1-27; genus JADGQN01. The sequence continues at coordinate 54,445 of CAWIHO010000025.1, forward strand.
AGCAATGAATGCGACCGAAGGACAGCGTGCAGGACAGCATAATGGACTGGCGAAAGCAGAAAGGTACTACCGCGAATATGGGTCAAGGGCGCTGGAGCTCCGCAGGCAGGGGAAGGGCATCATGGGTTACCTGTCCGCCCTGGGGCCCGTGGAGATCATAACAGCAGCGGGACTCGTACCGCTGCGGCTCAAGGGGGACGTGAGTGTACCCATCACCAAGGCGGATGCCCATATGGAAACGATTGTCTGCCCGTTCGTGCGCAACGTCTTTGACGCAGTGCTGAAGGGAAAGTACGAATACCTCGACGGCATAGTGATTCCCCATCTGTGCGACAGCACCAGCCGTACCTACGACACCTGGGCCTACAACGTGCCGCTGCCCTACTCATTCTTTCTCAACGTGCCCCATGCCTCCGACGGGCCCTCGCTCGAGTTCTTCAAGGCGGTGCTCGGCACCTTCATCAAGAGCCTGGAACGGCTCACGGGAAAGAGCATCACCGACGAGGCCCTCGCACAGTCGGTAAAAGCTCACAATCGGAACAGGGGTATGATGCGGCAGCTTTACGCCTTAAGACAATCAAACCCGCCATTGATCTCCGGCGTCGAGATGACACGGGTGCTGGTAGCCGCCATGGGCATGCCTGTGGACGAATCGACCCAGTTGATCGCGAGCGTCATCGATGAGGTGAAGGCACGTGAACCGAAAGCGAAGGCCCCCGATCACTCAGCAAGGATCATGATCGTAGGGGACCAGATCGATGATGTTGCAATGGTCGAGATCGTTGAGAATGCAGGCGCCTGGGTGGTGATGGACGACATGTCGATCGGCAGCAAGGTTTACTGGCTCGATGCGGATGAGACAAAGAATCCTCTTGACGGAATCGCGGAACGCTATCTGAGAAAGATCGCGCTGCCCACTACCTTCGTCGGGGCTGGGAAACCATACCAGGAAAGCCTGGAAGACCGGTTTGGCCACGTCCGTGGTTACGTTAAGGATTTCAGCGTGGACGGGGCAATCCTGTTCATATACAAGTATTGTGACCCGTATGGATTTGAGGTGCCCGCCCTGAAGAGCTACATCGAAGCACTCGATGTGCCCGTCCTCTATCTGGAGGATGAGTATTCCACGTCGACCCTGGGCAGGCTGAAGACCAGAATAGAGGCATTCCTGGAGATGATCGAATGATGCAGGGTCACGGGTGCAGGGAAAAGTCAGTGTTGAGCGGTAAACAGTGAAAAGCACAGTCTGGCGCTATGCGACAAGCTCTAGATTAAGAGGAGAGAGTCGATGGCGGAAGAGAGAAAATCAAGAAAGACCGCAACGGAGGCCGCCGCAAAGGTTCCCAGGATCGTAAGGGCGAACCTGATGGCAAATCTGAAGGCGAAAGAAGAAGGAAAGCTTGTTGCCTACACGTTTATCGTGTGCCTCCTCGACGAGATCATGAGGGCCATGGATGTTGTGCCCGCGTGGGGCGAGAGCTATTCCGGCATCTGCTCGGCGAAACGCGATGCGGGACGGTTCCTCGAGAAGGCGGAGGCAGAAGACTTTTCCCGGTCGCTCTGTACGTACGCAACCTGCAACCTCGGTTTCGATATCTGGCGTCAGGAACTGGGAGGCGCGATGCCCCCCGATTCGCCCTGGGGCGGCATTGCCAAACCGGACATGATCCTGGCGAGCGGCCAGATGCTCTGCGATCCGAGGTTCAAGTGGCCCCAGGCCACGCAGCATTATCTGCAGGATGTGCCGGTCCATGTCAGCGGGTACTACTGGCCGCCCTGGGACCCGAAGATAGACCAGAGGGAAGTGGAAGCCTACTACGTCAAGTACGCAGTGGAAGAGTTGCGTGAGGTGGTTCGTTTTCTTGAAAAACAGACGGGCCGGAAGATGGACTGGGACAAGCTGGCTGAACTTGTGGACCTCGTGGACAGGACGTGGGACATGTTCTACCGGACCTATGAGCTGCGCAGGGCAATGCCTACCCCTATGGATACGGGCGACGCCATGAATACGATGGTGCCTCTGGCATTCATGCTGGGGACCCAGGAGGCTTACGACTTCTACAAAGACCTTTACGATGAGCTGACGCGCAAGATCGCGAATAAGGAAGGGGTGGTCGCTGACGAAAAGTACAGACTGCTCTGGGGCGCGGGCTTACCTTCCTGGTTCGCGTTGGGTGACTTTCTTTATTTCAACAGCAAGGGTGCGGTCTTCCCCGTGGAAAGGACGTATCGCGAAGCGGAATTGATCGAGCACCTCGACCTTCCCAAGACGAATGACCCTCTCGAACATATCGCCTGGAGATGGACACGCTACTATACGCACTGGTTCGATAGGGCCAGGCAGCGGCGCGGTTCCTTGCCGGAGGTCGAGCGGCTCATCGAGTACATCGAAAATTACAATATCGACGGCGTTGTCTTCCACCAGGCGTTCTCGTGCCGCACCTGGCACGCGGGTATCATCCTGCAGGCAGAGATCCTGAAGAAGGTTTACAGGGATATACCCGTCATGATCATGGAGGGAGATATCGTCGATATCAGCTCTTACAACGAGGCGGATGTCCACAACAGGATCGATGCTTTCATAGAGACGCTGGAGGCAGCCAAGAGTAAGCGCGCGTAATCCGTGCGCGGATTACGCGTTACGAGTTACGAGTTCCGCGTTGCGGGTTAGGCAAAATCAATTACGAAGACGAAAATGGCGCTATCGAATTATAACTTGTAACTCGTAACCCGTAACCCGTAACATGAGTTCAGGATCATATGAGCCAGTATTTTGCAGGGGTGGACATAGGCTCCACCATGACCAAAGTAGCAATCATGGGCGAGGGCCTCGTTGCCTCCGTTATAGGGCCGACAGGGCCGGAACACCGTCGATTGGCCCACAAGGTAATGGAAGAAGCGCTGGCCAAGGCACGCCTGTCGTTCCCTGATCTGAGCTACATCGTTGCCACCGGCTATGGCCGGATAAACGTTCCCTTCGCAGACAAGCAGGTCACGGAGATAACGTGCCACGCAAAAGGCCTGCACAGTCTCTTGCCTACGGCAAAAACGGTGGTGGATATAGGCGGTCAGGACAGTAAAGGCATTAAGCTGAAGAACGGCAAAGTTGCGAGCTTCGTCATGAATGATAAGTGTGCCGCCGGGACCGGACGGTTTCTCGAGGTCATAGCAGATGCTCTGGGCGTCCCTTTGGAAAGACTTGGCGAACTTTCCCTTTCGGCCAAAAAGACAACAACGATCAGCAATACCTGCACGGTCTTTGCCGAGCAGGAGGTCGTCTCTCAGCTCGCAAACGGCGAGCCCGTTGAAAATCTGATTGCAGGTATTCATGAGGCAATTGCCACAAGAATCTACGCCATGGTCAGTAAGTTGAAGATAGAGCCGGATGTGGCCATCACGGGAGGTGGAGCAAAGAACATCGGCCTCATCAGTGCTTTAGAGGCACGGTTCGGATGCCGGGTCCTGGTCCCTCCGGAGCCGCTGCTCACCGGGGCCATAGGCGCAGCCCTTGTCGGGAAGGAGTTGGCCGACAAGGCAGCCTTGAGCGGGCAGCCTCTAGTACGGTCAGGGCAGGGCTTGCAGGAAGCCAAGATTTACACGTAGACGGAGCAGGGTCAAGGAAGTCGCAGAGAAAGATGTCCTAGTGCTCCGAATTACAATCTCCGAACATATATCAAATACAGCTTCCAATGTTCGTGAGCAATAACATGGCTCTCGTTTGGAGTCATTTGGAAATTTGAGTATTGTCTTACGTGCATGATGGCTACTGGCATATGGAAATTGATTTCATCCATATGTTACGTGCTCGGTATCGATATAGGTTCTGCTTCTTCCAAGGCCGTTATATGTGCTGACGGGGATATTAAGACATACGCAGTCACGCCCTCCGGCGGAAATTACCGACAGACCGCGGAGAGGATCCGCGGGGAAGCCGTAAAAAAAATCGGCCTCTCCCCGGGAGATCTTTCCTACACGGTCGCGACCGGCTATGGCTCAGCAGCAGTCCCGTTTTCTGATCAGAGCGTAACAGACATATCCTGCCAGGCGAAGGGTATCCACCGCCTCTTTCCGAAAGTGCGGACGGTTATCGACATAGGCGGGCAGTTTAGCAAGGTAATCAAGATTGATGAGGATGGAAGGGTCACCAACTTCATCCTCAACGAGAAATGCGCCGCGGGAAGCGGCAAATTCCTCCAGGTCATCGCTCGATTGCTCCACATAGAGATCAGCGATATCGGACAGCTCTCCCTCAAGTCTCAGAAACCCGTAGAGTTCAATACTGGCTGCGCTGTTTTTGCTGAATCCGAAGCCGTCTCTCGCATAGCCGAGGGTGCGCTCGTGGAGGACATTCTGGCGGGCGTCCACAAGGCAATGGCATCGAAGATCGTCAACCTGGTTGAGCGTACAGGACCTGTGGGTATTTGCGCTGTAACGGGTGGCGGGGCAAAGGACATCGGACTGGTTAAGGCCATCGAGGCAGACCTCGGCATCACCCTCCTCGTCCCGGAAGAACCTCAGATTACTGCCGCATATGGCGCGGCCCTCCTGGCAGCAGAAAAAGCTTCATCCACGCCAGGACACATACCAGGATGAACGCTTGACAGCATGACTGGCGTAGTGTAGATTCACAAAAAGGCCGGCGCAGCCACAGTGCCCCTTTCAGTAGCTATCGCAAGAAATCTCTTCATTGGTCTCCCACATAATACCTAAAGTCGGCGAAGCTTTCCGTGGCCCTTCACTTTTCGAGAGCGTCAGCATAAGCCCTTTGATGGTGCTCTATACTGCTTAGTACGCTGCGACGGCTCACGTTGCCGCTCGGTCTCCATAGAGAAATTGTATTAACGCTACGGGTCAGTTGCAGGAAGCACAAATTCCGCGTGCCGCGAACGAAAGGCGCTGCGCAACGCCTCTCTGCGTATGTTATAATCAGCTTGGTGGCGCTGCGCTTTCAACCTGTTCCGAAGGAGGAGCGATGAAGATTGCAGCAAACGGTATATCCATGAATTATGAGATCGCCGGTGATGGGGATTGGCTCGTCCTCATCCACGGAGCCGGTGACAATCTCCGAACCTGGTATAATCAGGTCCCCGCGTTTTCCAAACAGTACAAGGTGCTTACGTACGACACACGCGGCCACGGCCAGACGGATGTGACGGAAGGGGAGTACACCACCGGCGTGTGGGCCGATGACCTGCATGCGCTCCTCAATGCGCTGGGCGTGAGACGCGCCTCTGTTTTAGGCTATTCTCTCGGAGGGATGATTGCGGCGACGCTGGCTACTGAGCACCCGGAGATGGTCGATGCCCTCGTCCTGGCAGGGATTGCAGGCGCGGCAGTCGGGCTGGGCGATCGCCAGACATGGGAGCAGCGGCGCAAGACACAGATGGAACTCCTTGAGAAGGAGGGCATGGCAGGCATCTTCAAAGAGAGGACCGACGCCGTGACATCCACGATGTTCTCGCCCGGCTTTGTGGAGAAGAACCCGGACGTGATAAAAAAGTACGGGGAGATTATCCCGGTAACCAGGGCCGAGGGATACAGGAAAGTACTTGAATCTATGGGCCGCAGGGGCCGCCCTGTTGATTTTTCCAAGATCGCGTGCCCTGTGCTGGTTATCGTGGGCGCATACGATCTCTGGTCCGGGCCTGAAGCGGGTAAGATCCTGCAGCAGCGAATACCGGGATCAGAGCTGGTCATCCTTCCCACCGGTCATGCCTGTCAGATCGAAGAGCCCGGGCAATTCAACGAGACCGTGCTCTCCTTTTTCCGCAAGAAGAGAAAGAGCATCCCTTTATAGCCGCGAAATAAACCAAGGCTAATAAAATAAAGTGAGGCCCTGCCTTGCAAAATATAGTCGAGGTATCAATAAATGACCTTCTCCAGCCAGGGTCGCAAAAAACCAGGCCGGTTCAAGCCGGAGGTTTGAACGAGATCAGAAGCGAAACAATTGGACATCTCATGCCAATGCGCGAAGTTCCGGAAGCATCTTGCTCGGATGGTTGAGAGTTTACTTCTTACTCTGCATGCTGCGCCGATCGAGAATTTCCTGCACTTCGGGGATAATTGCCGTATTACCCCCTAAGCCACAGCCCCCGGTTGCTTTAAAGTTCAACATATGGTCTGCCTGGGGACCTTTGCCGCGCTCTTCCTGATCGAGTAGCGGACCGATGCTGTAGCCTTGGTAGGCCGATACCGGTCGGCCGCATTCCGTAGCAGCAATCCATAGAAAAGTTGCGCCGGGAGGAGCGATACGTTTCAGGTTGGCCTCTAAATGAAGCAAAAATGCTCTATCGGGATCGAGTGACTTAGGGCGCAAGGGATTCCTTCCCATAATGGCCCCGATCGTAGCTTTGCCCAAATGATAGTATAACGTTTTGCCGTCTTTGAATGCCTCTAATGACCATACGGGAACTACGTGTATAGTCCCGCCCTCGCCCATTCCGGTGGGATGAATCCTATAGCCGCTATTTTCAGTAATGATGGCAAAGAGCGCGCTCACACCATCAACGGTTATGACATCCTTGCCGTAATCACCCAAGGCCACGAGCACAATGTCAGCAATGACCGTCTTTTCCCCACCATCGGCGAGTTTGATGTTCACGGCATGTTTTCCAGCTTCAGGGTCAACGATTATTCTCGAAGCAATTGCGTTGTCGTAGACGAGGACATTTTTCTCCTTTGCGGCCTTAAGGGCGTTTTCCCTGTGGCCTGTCACAAAATGACCGCCAAGATAGCGGACAGCGGTTATTTTGCCGGCTCTGATGTCGTCTATGATTCCGATGCCCGCGCCATAAATTGCCTCCACTTCCGAAGGAGTAAGGTGTCTTCCAACAAGTCCGAATTGCTCTTTCAACCTGTTCTTCCATTCGATCTTGGCTTCGCCTTCGACTTCAAATACCACTCTGCCGCACAGGTTTGCGACGTGAAGGCCGGCGTCATCACCAATGAGGCCCATCTGCTCAAGGGCGCGGAGGGTTGCGCCATTTCTTTTCAGGTTGGTTTTTGCATAGCGTTTTTCAGTATCGGTCAGTTCGAGAAGTGAATAATGCAGGGCGACCTTCAGGTTCTTCATCAGTTCTCGGGGGCTTTCCTTCACCAGGGCCAACATGCCCCCGTAGTCGATCCTGAAAGCCTTGTAGCGAATGCTCTGCGGCCTCTCCGAGAGTCCCAAAATACGTCTCACCTCATTGAGAAAAAGGGATTTCGTCTGAAACATCTCGATCAACCGCTGATCCATGTCTTCTTCAGGATGCACGGTCCATCCGGAGAAGGTGAAGATGTCGCGTGGGTTAGTGACAATACAGTGCCTACCTCCATTTTTGTGTGCCTGATAGAGCACATTCAGATAGGCGAACATACCTCCGATTCCCATAATATCGACAGTTTCGTCTGCCTCATCGGGCAATTTCTCTTTAACGATCTCAGGCGGTGCCGGTTTCTGTGTCAACCAGTCGGAATTTAGATCTTGATTCATAGAGGCAAGATAATGGCCAACCAACTCCACCAAATGGGGATTGCCGGACTCTTGGAACAATCGCAACACCGCTTGCCTCTGTGATTCAGAAACGCCGTTTGCCATGTTAAGCTGACTCACACAGTCTTTATTAAGCATATAGTTGGTCTTCATACGTCTCAGTTCCTTCGGAGATATTCGGGAAGGCATCGTTCCGTCGTGTAAGAATCGAGCTCTTGAACCGCTTGTCAGCATATAATGGCCCGCATTCTCTGAATTCCCAAGTTAGATTCTAACTCCATGCATTCTGAGAATTCATCTCTAACATTGTCGTAGTCATGCCGCAAGAACTTAAAAGTACGAGTTCTATTTTGTGCCTTTGTCCTCCCGGTTTTCGAACCCATGCGCGCTTCATTTGTATTACATTAAGTAGTCAATAATAATGTTATTGACATATATATGCACTATTTTGTGTTTTTAAAATTGGCGCACAGCGAGGAGAGGCAGCCCGACTATATTTTGCTGCCATAAGAGCATCCCTTGATCTTCTCTTTTATGAAATATCAGTCAAGGGGTGACCCCCTATCTTCTTCGTAAGGTCGGTAATCACCTCAGCGCTATTCCGTAAGCCGAACAGCTTCAACCACGCCGTGGAAGATCAGCCCCATGCCCGCGCCGACATCGCGGCTGCTTGGGCGCCTCAAGACTCATAGCTGATCAACACCGTCTCGGCGACACTTCCGAAGTGGGATCGACGCCTGGTAAGCCGGAGAAGCATACCATCCTGCCCTTAGAATTCCTATTCTTCCCGGTTTTCTTCTGTTTCGCCCGTTTCTCCTTTGCCTCTTCTTTTTCCTGCTCGTACATGTCCGTTACCATAGTGGCAGCTTTCTGGCGCCACTTGGGGTCATCTTTGTTAAGTTCTATCTCCTCGTAGAAGTCGTTGACGGTGTGATCGATTAATTTGTAAGGGTTCTCTTCCGCGTCTATATCAAAGTAGGTGTGGCGAAGTTCATGGCGCAGCAGCCTCACCTTGTCTTTGTCATTAAGTGTTTCCCAGCCCTTTTTGTCGATGGTGATGATGTAATCATAGCCTTCCGCGGAACCCGCATCTTCTCTGGAGAGATGTCGTATCAGATGGTTGGTCTTCATGATGTGGCCAAGAACGATCTGACCGCCTGACGAGCGTTTTTTCAGGTCAAACAGGGCTATGATCTTCGCATTCTTCAGCTCGCCGAAATGGTCGACGAGCACCTTATCGAGTAGTTTCCTTACATCATTCGTCACTTCTTCGTATCTGAGTGCCATGCTTTGCCGTCTCCTTCTTTAGTATTGGTCTGTTTTTTTGCCGGGGCTGCGATTGCGAAATCGTGAGGCTACGCAGTTTCCCAAGGCAATTAATTATCATGCCCTGCCATGTAAGTCCAGTCTGTTGATTCGCCTCAACCTCAACCTTTGCCTTAGTCCTTACCTCAACCTGTTTTCCAAATGGGCTTGACAATAATCGTTCAAAGGCAAACAATGGAAATATAGCTATAGCTCTTCCGGAGGAAAATAATGAAAAAAAGAGATGAGTCCGACGAGGATAAGACAAAGCGCGGCTTAACGCGCCGGCAGTTTCTCACGACCATGGGCGTGGGCACTGCCGCGGTTGCCGTTTCCGGGAAACGCCCAGGCCACGCTGCTGAAGAAGAGGCTGTTATCAAAGCAGGTGACCTGACGCGGGTGACCCTTAACATCAACGGACGGCGTCACCGTCTTATGGTGGAACCCCGGTGGTCCCTGCTCTTTGTCCTTCGCGAGCGGCTCGGATTGGCAGGCACCAAGGTGGGCTGCGAGCGGGGCGAGTGCGGCGCCTGCACCGTGCTTATCAACGATGTCCCGCGGTACGCCTGCTTGACGCTCGCGATTGAAGCCGAAGGCGCGAAAGTAACGACGGTGGAGGGTCTGATGAACGGAGAGGAGCTGGGGCCGGTGCAGCAGGCTTTTCTCGAAGAAGATGCCTTCCAGTGCGGCTATTGTACACCGGGGCAGATCATGGCGGTCGAGGGCCTTTTGCGCTCAAGCCCTGACCCCTCAACCGACCAGATCCGCGCTGCCATGAGCGGTAACCTCTGCAGGTGCGGCGCATACACGCACATTTTTAAGGCTGCGAGGCGCGCTGCTGAGTTGAAGCGTGGGGCAGGAGGTGCATGATGAGTGAAGAAACCCCTAAGCCAGGCACAGCTCCAAAACCCTGGAACAAGACGCATGTCATCGGCAAGCGGGTGCCGCGCGTCGATGCATATGAACGCGTGAGCGGTTCCGCGGTCTATCCTTCCGATGTTGTCTTCCCAGGTATGCTCTACGGAGCAATCCTCCGCTGCCCATGGTCCAACGCGAAGGTCAGGAGCGTGGACACGAGCGAGGCTAAGAAAATGGAGGGTGTCTACGCAGTGATTTCCGGCCGGAGCCGTGAGGCCGATATCTACTGGCCGTATTCCAAGGAGATCCGCAAGAAGCTCTTCGATCCTCTCTGCCGGTATGAGGGTGAGCCGGTGGCCGCGGTCGCAGCCACGACGCCCTATCTGGCCTGGGACGCTATCCGCTCCATCAAGGTTGAGTATGATCGCCTTCTCTTTGTTGCCGACGAGCGCAAGGCGCTGGACGAGGGTGCGTCCCCTGTGCACGAGACAGGTAACCTTGTCGCGCCCACCCAGGTCTATCAGAGGGGAGACGTCGCAAAAGGTTTCGCGGAGGCCGACGTCGTACTCGAGGAGACGTACAGGACCGAGTGCGAGATCCATACGCCCATGGAGTTGCACGGGTGTGTCGCCAAGTGGGATCGCGATCGACTCACGCTCTGGGAGTCAACGCAGGGCGTCTATGCTATTCAGGCAAGGGTTTCCGAAATCCTGGGTCTTCCGCTCTCCAAGGTCCGCGTAATCGGCCATTACATGGGCGGAGCCTTCGGAAGCAAACTGCAACCGGGGAAATACACGATCATAGCCGCGCTGCTGGCGAGGATCACGGCCCGCCCGGTCAAGCTGTTTCTCACGAGGGAAGAAACTTTTCTCGCGGTTGGGAACCGTCCTCCCGCAAATATGCGACTGAAGGCCGGGGTCAAGAACGACGGCCGGCTGACAGCGCTCCATTTTTCAGACGTTGGAACGGGGGGCGCTTACCCTGCCGGAGGCACTGCCTTTGTCGACTGGGTTACCAAGGACCTTTACACCTGTCCGAATGTTAAGACCGAACTGACGGACGTATATATAAATGCCGGGCCTTCGCGCCCCTTCCGCGCTCCCGGCCACCCGCAAGGCGCCTGGGCGCTGGAACAGATGATGGATGCTTTAGCCGTGGCAATCAAGATGGACCCTGTTGAGTTGCGGCTCAAGAACATCCCTCTGTACAGCCAAGCGCGACCGGACAATCCGCCTTATACCACGACCGGGCTCCGCGAGTGCCTCGTGGAAGGGGCAAAGGCCTTCAACTGGCAGGAGACGCGGAGAAAAACGCGCGAAGAGGTGAAGGGCCACGTTAGCAGAGGTGTTGGTATGGCCAGCGCCCTGTGGGCTGTTGGTGGAGGCGGACCGCCCTCTACGGTGATCGTGAAGCTCTTTCCTGACGGCAGCGCGAACCTGAACATGGGCGCGAGCGACATCGGCACAGGCACCAAAACAATAATGGCCATGGTCGTGGCAGAAGAACTGGACGTGAAGCTCGACGCCATCCAGATCGAGAATGCCGATACCGGCACCACCCAGTACGCAACGTCGAGTGGCGGAAGCAAAACCGTGCCGACCGAGTCACCGGCGGTAAGGGCAGCCGCTATCTCCGTCAAGCAGCAGTTGCTGCAGATGGCGGCAGAGGATCTGAAGGTAGACGCATCCGGCCTCTTCATCAGGCACGGCGAAGTGCTCTCCGGTGACGATACTTCAAAGAGGATAAAAGTTAGCGATATTTCCGGACTCAAAAAGCAGGGAGTATTGGTAGGCATCGGATACCGTGCTCCCAATCCCGTAGACAAGATAACCAATCCTTTTGCCGCGCAGTTCTGCGAGGTGGAAGTAGACACGAAGACCGGGGAAGTGAAGATCCTGCGTTTCGTGGGAGCCAACGAGAGCGGCAGGGTCATGGATCGTTTGACCTACGACAACCAGGTATTCGGCGGCATCACGATGGGGATCGGCCTCGCAATGATGGAAAAGCGCATCCTCGACGGTGGCCAGACAGGGAAGATGCTCAACCGCAACTGGCATGACTACAAGATCCCAACGGCACTCGACGTGCCTGCGGAGATGGTCTCAGTGCCTCTGGACTTGCCTGATACGGAGGCCAATACAACCGGGGCCAAAGGGCTGGGTGAGCCCGTGACGATCCCGACGGCGCCGGCTGTGGCCAACGCCATCTACAATGCCACAGGCGTGCGCGTCACGACAACAGGCATGACGCCGGTCCAACTGTGCGAGCTCTTTGCCCAGGCCGAGCAGGCCAGGCGGGCCAAGAAAAACGAAGGAAAGGAGGGGTAAATTATGTTGCCCGTTTTCGATTATGCCCGTCCGAAATCTCTGACCGACGCCTTCAAACATCTCTCCTCCAAGGGTGCCATGGTGCAGGCAGGTGGCACCGATCTGCTCGGATGTCTTCGAGACCGTGTCTTTGAAACATCCGCACTGGTGAGTCTCGCCAACATAAAAGAGTTGCGCGGAATTGCAGACACAGGGAACGGGGTCCGCATCGGAGCACTCACAACCATTACCGAGATCGCCACAAATCCCATCATCCGTGATCAATACCCGGTGCTGGCGCAGGCGGCCGTGGAGGTCGCGAGCCCGCAGTTGAGAAATCAAGGCACCATCGGCGGCAACCTTTGCCAGAAGCCGCGATGCTGGTACTACCGGGGGAAGTTTCATTGTTTGCGCAAGGGCGGACAGACCTGTTTTGCCATAACAGGCCAAAACCAGTACCACTGCATACTGGGCGGCGATGAATGCTACATCGTTCACCCGTCGGACACAGCGCCTGCCTTCATTGCCCTTGATGCCAGCGTGCGCGATTGCGGGATCGAAGGGGACGAGAACCGTTCCCGTCGAAGAGTTCTTCGTGCTCCCCAGTAAGGATCCGAGGAGGGAAACCATACTGGAGCAGGGCGAGATCGTTACAGAGATTCTTCTGCCGGCACCACCGAATGGTTTACGCAGTTCTTACCGGAAGGTACGCGCGCGCCGTTCCTGGGACTTCGCTCTGGCGAGCGTTGCATTAGCCCTGACATTGAGCGGCAAACAGGTTGCGGGTGCGCGGGTCGTGCTTGGCGGCGCTGCGCCTGTGCCATGGCGCGCGAGGGAGGCTGAAGAGGTGATTACAGGAAAGCAGCTCGATGCCGCGACCATTACAAAGGCAGCTGAGGCGGCCATCAGCAAGGCCCAACCCATGGAGCACAACCAATACAAGCTTGCCCTTTTCCGCGGCCTTATTGAGGAGCAGCTGCAAGCAATCGGTGCTACCTAGCCGCCGTCCACGTTGAGTCGCTCGGCCTTTCGGAACCATGACATCGGGTCGACAAGGTATTCTTCGGCCTCTTTAAGCGACAGGTAATGCTCGCGCTCGATCTTTGAGAGAAGATCGAAGAAGGCCTTTTCTTTCGGATCGGTTACCTGATCCCGCAAATTCTCATAGAATTTCGTACCTTTCTCCTCAAAGTCTATCGCCGTTCTGACCGCCTCCAGATCATCCGCGTCTTTTTCAGCGCCCTTGTCGACGCCCTTGAGCACGCCGAGAAGCAGATCCTTTACGACGGTGTTGCTCACCGCGAGCGGAACGCTTTCCGGCCACTTCCCGGCCTTTGCCCACTCGGTATGCAACTGTTTTAACCGCTCGTAGTGTTCCAGTTCCTCATCGCCGATCTGCTGGAACATGCGCTTCCCAACCGGATTCTTCGTCCTTTGCGCATGCTTCAGGTAGAACTCGCGCTCCCTCATCTCATTCGTGAGGGCAGTCTGCAGCGCGTCGAGCCTTCCTTGCTTGTCCATGAGCGGTTCTCCTTTTGTATCCGCTAGAAAGTGCACCGGCGGTGCTTGTGAAGGTAGTATACAGCGCAGACCCTTCGTTGCGCAAGGAGAGCGACACCGACAAACAGAATCTCGAAGGTAACCGCTGACAATTGCCAGCCTGTTGGTGGTATAATTGGCTCTGCTTGCTCAGCATCTTGACCTATTCCCGCGAGGTGGTTAAGAATGTATAATACGGTCGACCATCTACCGTGTAATGCCGCAGTGATAACCCCGCTGCCGGAGGACGTATGAAATCGAAGGAAACACCAAGCGTTGCCAAACCGGATAAAGCCTTCCCCATCGTGGGTATAGGCGCCTCCGCGGGAGGCCTGGAGGCCCTCGAATCCTTTCTGACCGTACTCCCAAAGAAATTCGGTGTTGCGATTATCTTTATTCAGCACCTCTCGCCGAAGCACAAGAACCTTCTGCCCGAACTGCTCCGATCCCGAACTACTGACCTTCGGATCGAGGAGATAGACGATGAAATGGAAATTCTTCCCGGGCGGCTCTACCTCTGCCCGCCGGCAAAGGAGATCAGGATTCAGAAGGGCGTCTTCCGGATAGCCTCTCATACCCACCAGCATGTGCATCTTCCCATCGATGAATTCTTCGTCTCCCTCGCCGAAGATGTTGCTGAGCGGGCTATCGCTGTGATCTTGTCCGGCGCGGGAACAGACGGGGCCCGTGGCGTGCAGGCAGTGAGAAGCGCGGGCGGGACCGTCTTTGTCCAGGACCCGGCCACGGCTGAATTCCCGGCAATGCCCCTTGCGGCAATCAACACAGGGCAGATGGACGGGGTGCTCCCACCTCAGGATATCGCCCGCGAGATAGTGAAATTTCACAGTTCCGACGCGGTCACTGTGCCCCCCGTCACTCCTGTGCAGTTCGAGCCTTTTTACCGGCTGATCTACGAAAAGACCGGATACCGCTTTAACCATTATAAACAGGGCGTCGTCGCACGAAGGATCAAGCGGCGCATGTCCCTGGAAGGGGTTTCGTCCGTCAAAGACTACCTGAACCTAGTTGAGAGCAAGGATTCAGAAGCAGCACTGCTCGCATCGGACCTCATGATCGGCGTCACCTCCTTCTTCAGGGACCGCCTGGCGTGGAAGGCCTTGCATCTGGACGTAACGAGGAAGCTCATCGCTCAGGATGACGACTCGCCCATACGCGTCTGGACCCCTGCCTGCGCAACAGGAGAAGAGCCCTATTCCATCGCCATGATGCTGCAGCAGGAACTCGACCTCGCCGCCAAGAAGAGGGAGATACAGGTCTTCGCCACCGACGTGAATGACAGGGCTTTGGAGCGGGCACGGGAAGGGATATACCCGGCAAGCATCGCAGCCGACGTGCCGGCGGATTACATGAAGAAGTTCTTCACCCCTTCCGAAAACGGCCTCTCCGTCACGGTCAACAAGGAGATACGGCAGCACATAGTATTTGCCAAACATGACCTGCTGACCGACCCTCCCTTTTCGCGTCTCGATCTGGTCATCTGCCGCAACTTTCTGATCTACCTTGAAGCGGACGCACAGGAAAAATGTATTTCCCTCTTTCACTATGCGCTCAAGGAAGGAGGGTCTCTCTTTCTCGGAGGCGCAGAGTCGCCGGGCAGGAATAGCGCCCTTTTCATCCCCCTTCCCCACAAGAAATGCCGCGTCTACCGGAAGGGCGAAACCCCACAATCGATAAGGACACCCCTGGCGGTGCCCTATGCTGCCGAGCGCTCGGCATCATCACTTCCGATAAAACAGACGTCGACCACGGAGTATAGACAATCGGCCATCCAGGCTATCCAGGAGGCGCTGCTCGAGGAACACGCACCTGCGGCCGTGGCGATCGATCAGCACTACGAGATCCTTTACCATAACGGCCCGACCAGCAGGTACCTGCGCCAGCCTCGCGGGACCCCCACGCAAAACCTGCTGGAGCTCCTTCCGAAGAACCTGCGAAACAGGCTCCGGGGCGGGCTTTACCGGGCGGCCGAGGAGGGGAAGCCGGTCTTGATCCGGACGAGTCTCTCCGGCAAAGACGAACAGAAGAGACACGTCGCTTTCCGTATCTCGAAAGTGCGGGAGGACCTCTTCCTGATCATATTCCAGGAGAAGGGCGGACTCCCGGAACAGACAGACGCAACGCTCCTGGAGGCCTCTGCTATCGAAGAGACCGCGGTGCGCCAGCTCGAAAACGAACTTTCCGCCACGCGCGAGGACCTCCAGAGCCACATCGAACAGCTGAAAAGCCTCAACGAAGAACTGCATTCCTCGAACGAGGAGCTCCAGGCAGCCAATGAAGAACTGGAGACCTCCCGGGAAGAACTCCAGTCCCTCAACGAAGAGCTGATCACCGTCAATTCGCAGCTCCAGACGAAGATCGAAGAAGAGGAAGAGACAAACAACGACCTGAGCAATTTCCTCGCAAGCGCCAATATCCCCACCATTTTTTTGAATCAGCAGTTCCGGGTCAAGCGTTTTACGCCCGCCATGTCGAGGCTCATCAAGCTGATACCCGGGGACGTGGGACGGCCAATCATCGACATGTCCCAGGAGCACCTCGGACCCGATCTCATCGCCGACGCCCAGTCGGTGCTCGACCTTCTGACGCCAATAAAGAAGGAACTGGCGATCAACGGCGCCTGGTACGTCCGGACTACCCTTCCCTACAGGACAGCCGACAACCGCATCGAGGGCGTCGTCATCACTTACAACGATGTCACCGAACTCAGGCAGGTGGAGGAGCACTACGACGAGCAGCGAGGATCTCTTCCGCGCTCTTGATCGAAATGGCGGCAGATGCCATGACGGTGACCGATTTCAGGGAGAAAGGTAGGATTCGAACCCGGGAGCGGTGAGCTGCGGTACCGCCAGGTCAGTGCCGCCCCCGTCAGAGATGTCAGTGGCACCATCCTTGGTTCGGTGTCCGTCGTGCATGACATCACCGATCGCAGGCAGGCCGAGGAGGCGCTGCGACGGGCATCTGAGCAGCGCCGGTTGGCGCTGGAGTCGGCGGGGTTGGGGGCGTGGGACTACCAATTCGACACCGGAGAGGTCTTCTGGGACGAGCGCTGCCGGGACATGTTCGGAGTACCCACGGGGGAACAGATCCAATACGAGGCAGCCATCGCCCGCATCCATCCTGAAGACCGCGCCGCAACCGACGAGGCAGTGAAGCAGGCTATTGCCGGGGCTGACGGCGGTGCATACCATCGGGAATACCGCGTCGTTTGGCCTGACGCCTCTGAGCATTGGGTCGCCTCGCACGGCCGGGTCTATTTCGAAGGCAACGGCGATAACCGCAAAGCCGTGCGTTTCATCGGCGTAAACATGGACATCACCGGGCGCAAGCGCCGTGAGAATCAGATTGTCGAGCTGACGCGACTCTACGCGGTACTCAGCCGCGTGAATGAGACAATTGTCCGAACCCATGACGCGGATGCATTGTTCTCTGAAGTCTGCGGGATCGTCGCAGAAGAGGGAAAGTTCCCGCTCGTCTGGATCGGGGAGGTAAAAGAGGGACAGGTGGTTCCCGCGGCCTGGTGCGGCCACGCAGCCGACTATCTGAAAGGGATCAAGGTGGAGGTGCAGGGCGAGTTAGGTAAAGGCCCGACCGGCACCTGTATCCGGGAGAAGCGGGCAGTGGTCAACGATGACTTTGCGGCCAATCCGCTCACGTCACCGTGGCGTGAAATGGCGCAGCGTTACGGGTTCCGCTCCTCAGCCTCATTTCCCATACTCCGCGAGGACAACGTCGTCGGCGCGTTCACACTCTACGCCTCTGAGCCTAACGCCTTTGACGCGGAACAGGTCCGCTTGCTCGAATCCCTCAGCGCCGACTTATCCTACGCCCTGGATGCCTTTAACCAGGAGCAGCTTCGTGTCCAGACCGAACAAGCCCTGCGCGAAAGTGAGGAACGCTTCCGCAGTATGTTCGAGCGCCATAATGCGGTCATGCTGCTGGTCGAACCGGAGACCGGCAAGGTCGTGGATGCGAATCCGGCGGCCGCCGAATATTATGGGTATTCGCGTGACCAGTTGCGCACGATGCACATCCAGGAGATCAACCAACTGCCGCCTGAGGAGGTGGCCGCTGAGCGGCAGAAGGCTGCCGCGGAACAGAGAGGCCACTTCGTCTTCCC
Organism: uncultured delta proteobacterium; assembly: GCA_963835605.1. Taxonomy (GTDB): domain Bacteria; phylum Desulfobacterota; class Syntrophorhabdia; order Syntrophorhabdales; family WCHB1-27; genus JADGQN01. The sequence continues at coordinate 72,065 of CAWIHO010000025.1, forward strand.
GCACCGTCTCGCTGACGGCCGGGTCCGCTGGGTGGATGTCTACTCCTCGCCTTTCGAGGCGCAAGGCAAGACAATGCTCTTCTCCGTCATCCACGACATCACCGAGCGCAAGCAGGCGGAAGAAGCCCTGGAGAAAAATCTGGAGAGACTCGACATCATATCGAGCACAGCAAGCCAGCTCCTCGCGAGCGCAGAGCCGCAGAGGATCGTCGAGGCCCTGTGCCGGAGGGTGATGGAGCATCTCGACTGCCACGCCTTCTTCAATTTCCTGGTCGACGAGGAGAGGAACTGCCTCCGGCTCAACGCTTACGCCGGCATTCCCGAGGAGACCGCACGGGAGATCCACTTTCTGGACTTCGGGGTCGCTGTCTGCGGATGCGCAGCCCGAGATGCCTGCCGCATCGTAGCGGAGAATATCCCTACTACCCCCGACGTGCGGACCGAGCTTGTCCGGTCCTTTGGCATCAAGGCCTATGCGTGCCACCCCCTCTTTGCCCAGGGGCGCGTCATCGGGACCCTCTCCTTCGGCACCAAATCACGGCTCACCTTTACGGAAGACGAGCTTTCTCTCATGAAGACCGTGGCAGACCAGGTTGCGACGGCCATGGAACGCGTGCGTCTCCTGCAGGCAGCGCAAGTGCGGGCCGATGAGCTCGGGCAGCTTGTTGAGGAGAGGACAGCAGCCCTCCAACTGGCAAACGCCTATCACCGAAGCCTCATAGAAACCAGCCTCGACCCTCTCGTCACCATCAGCCCTGAAGGAATGATCACCGATGTAAACACGGCCACGGAACGGGTTACCGGGTATTCGCGGGACGCCCTTATCGGGACCGACTTCTCCGATTACTTCACCGACCCTGAAAGGGCGAGGGCAGGGTATCGACGGGTATTTAAAGACGGGTTGGTCCGTGACTACGAGCTCGAGATCCGTCACCAGGATGGACATGTCACCCCCGTACTTTACAATGCTTCAGTTTACAGGGACGGAGCAGGGCAAGTGGTAGGCGTCTTCGCCGCGGCCCGCGACATCACCGAGCACAAGCAGATGGACGAACAGCTCCGCCAGGCACACAAGATGGAAGCAATAGGCACCCTGGCAGGCGGCATCGCCCACGACTTCAATAATATCCTCGCCATCATCATCGGGAACGCGGAGCTGGCCATAGACGAGGTGTCTGAAGAGATGGGGGCACACCACAACCTGGAGCAGATTTTCAAGGCAGGGATGCGCGGCAGGAACCTCGTGCGGCAGATTCTTACTTTCAGCCGCAAGACGGAACATGAGCGCAAACCCCTGCCGCTCGCACCACTCGTCAAAGAGACGTTTGACCTGTTACGGGCATCGCTGCCCACCACTATCGGCATAACGCTCAACCTGAAGACATCGGACGATATGGTGCTGGCCGATGCAACGCAGGTACAGCAGGTACTGATGAATCTCTGCAAGAATGCAGCGGATGCGATGCGCGCAACAGGAGGGAGCCTTGAGGTGACTCTAGCGGAAACTACGTTCACCGATGACACGCCCTTACCGGAATCGGACATGCAGCCCGGCGCGTACGTCACGCTCACGGTGAGCGACACTGGTCACGGCATGGACGAGGAGATTCAAAAGAAGCTATTTGAACCGTTCTTCACCACCAAGGAGAAAGGTCAGGGGACCGGGATGGGCCTTGCTGTCGCCTACGGCATCGTAAAGGCGCATCACGGCGCGATCACTGTCTCCAGCAAGCCAGGACGAGGCTCTACGTTTACTGTCTATCTGCCACAGTACATGTCGGACGAGATGCCGGAACAAAAGACACGCAGCGTCACCCCGGGAGGCAAGGAGAGGATCCTCTTTGTGGACGATGAGGAGGCCCTGGTTGAGCTAGGGGAGTACATGCTCCAGCGACTCGGGTATCAGGTCGTGGGCAAAACAGATAGCATGGATGCGCTAAAGACGTTTGCGGAGCACCCCGAGGCCTTTGATCTGGTGATCACGGATCAGACCATGCCTGAGATGACCGGCGCGCTCCTGGCGCAGAAGCTCAAGGAGATACGTCCCGATATTCCGGTCATTCTCTGCACCGGCTATAGCGAAACGATTTCCGCTGAGGAAGCAGAATCGATCGGCATTCAGGCGTTTGTTATGAAACCGCTGTCGAAAGATGAGGCGGCGGAAACGATACGCCGGGTGCTCGGCCGCAACAATGCGGACTGATTGCCCTCAAAGATTTCGCATTGCAACAGAGTCTGTATTGAGCGAGAATAGGAGCACAATGCGAAGTTCTCAGACAGAGAAGTTCATGGGCTGATGGCGGGTAGAGCAATCCTGGTTTTCTCTATCATGGTGAGTGCAGCCGTCCTATCACCAATACGCGCGGCAGCCCAGGCAGACAAGATTTACGCGGAGAACAGCAAAGCCGTGGTGGTGGTCGTTGCGGCTAACGAGGAAACGCGATCAATCAGCCAGGGGAGCGGTTTCATAGTGCGTGAGGATGGGGCCGTGGTGACTAACTATCACGTGATCAACACGGCTTCCAAAATAAAAGTAAAGGCAGGCGAGCGCATCTTTGATGTGGAAGGTCTGCTTTACGCGGACGCAGAAAATGACGTAGCAATCCTGAAGATCGATGGAAAAAACCTCCCGACGGTCAAGCTGGGGGACTTGGAAAAGGCTCAGGTGGGCGAGAAGGTCTTTGTCATAAGCAGTCCTCAGGGATTCGAAAACACTATATCCGAGGGCATATTGAGTGGCATCAGAAGAGTCGACGAAACCAGAAAAGTTCTTCAGATCACCGCTGCTATTTCACCCGGCTCGAGCGGCGCCCCCGTATTTAACAGCAAGGGTGAGGCCATAGGCATCGCCACGTTTCTCGTCGCGGAAGCGCAGAACATCAACTTCGCCATGCCCATAAGTCTTATCAAAGACAAACTCCACGCGACAACCGTGGTGACAGCCGGCGAAGCATGCAGCGCCGACTTCACGAAGACGGCGGAATGCTGGTTCTATCAGGGGGTCGCTTACGGAAGCAACGGTATGTACGAAAGATCAGTGGAAGCATTCGGCAAGGCCATACAGATAAAACAGGACTTCTCAGAAGCCTATTTTAATCTCGGCGTCAGCTACATCGGCCTCGGCAAGTATAAGGAGGCGCGCGAAGCTCTTGAAAAGGTAATACAGATGAAGCCGGACAGCGCTGATGCGTACGAAAATCTGGGCGCCGTTTTCGGCAAGCTGGGCATGTATGATGATGCCATACGCACCTTGAAGAAGGCGATAGCCATAAACGCTGAAAGTGCTCATGCTTACTACAACCTCGGCGTCAATTACGTGAATATGGAAAACTACAGAGCGGCCGTGGAAGCCTTCAAACAGGCCATTCGCTTCCAGCCGGACTTCGCGGCTGCCCACGGTTATCTCGGGGTTACATACGCGAAAATGAAGGATTACAAAATGGCAGCTGACGCATTGAAACAGTCAATCCGCCTCAAGCCTGACGATCCGAGTTCACACTACGCCTTGGGTGAGACCTACCTTGCCCTCAAAGACCGGCCATCGGCGCTGGATGAGTACAAGATACTGAAACAGCTCGATGCAGAGCTGGCTGACAAACTTTTCAAGCAGATTTATAGATAGTAAATGAGTGAGCCGTAAGCAGTGAGCAGTGAAAGGAACGGTGTATTAGATTAGAGGTAGAACCCAAAGAAGGGGGCAACATGAAAGACCTGCACAAGATCTACACGGTTTTCAAGAAGGACTTCCCCGACATCAATGCGGCTCATGAGGCGCTTGGCGAAAAGATCCATAAGGAATCGGGGCCTCTGCCGGAGAAACTGCGCTGGCTGATCAAGATTGCCATCTCGGGCGCCTCACATCATCATACAGCTCTGGAGACCCATATCAAGAAAGCGCGCGCAGCCGGGGCAACAGAAAAGGAAATCAAGCATGCGCTCTTGCTTCTGATCCAGACAGTCGGCTTTCCCACGTTCATGGAGGCGTACTCGATCTTCAAGAACCTGAAGTGAGAACGTCAATAAAGTCGGGCACCGTGGGACGGACTGGCTGAGCCGGCCGTCTCACTCCACAAGCACCAGGGCGTAGAAATTTCGCACGTCCGTGCGCTCTCTCACCACCTGGATAGGCAGGTGGTAGGCTCGCGCTGTGGCGTACACATCTATGCCGCAGGCCTCCATCGAAGGCCTGGCCCTGTCTGCATGAAGACATGCTTTCATGTTGCACGCTTTGCACCTGTCGCACGGCCCGGCCCCGAGCGTCCATGCCTTGTAGTACCCATCCAGAAACAGGGCTCGCTCAATGTCCACGGCAGTTTCGCTGAGGCGTTCCACTGATTTGCCCCCTTTCTTGATCTGCCTGTGGAGGAGGATCCCGAAGGTATAAGAATCGAGGATCTTCCGCATCTCATCGGGCGTCGGCGTCCTGGGCGGACAGCAGAGACTTACCCCATAGCCCGAGCAGCCAAATTGACACTTCATCCGGACCCATGGTGCCGTCACGACGCGGGACGTTTCCACGACGACCGCCTGATCAATCCCCTTATCCAGAGCCAGTTTACGGTAGGAAGTAAACTTCTCCGTCTTGACCATACCGATCCCCCTTCACTCAGGAGAGTGGCACAACCTGATCAACGAGAGCATCGACGCACTCGGTCTCCCACCTGCTGCTCTGGAAGGGGTGGGGAGCAAGAATGTTTTGAGGATACTGCTCAACGTGTGACCAGATCGACAATCTAACCAGTCAGCCACTCTACTAATTTACACTCGGTCTCGGATAGAGTCCCGCTGCCTTCACCATCTCAGGGACTTTCTCTTCCCACTCGATGGCCATGATGTGGACGCCGGCAACGCCCTTGATCTGGCGCACCTGCTGGATCATCTCGACCGCGATCTTGACGCCCTCTTCGGCCACCTTCTCTTTGGGAACACCCTTGAGGCGGTCGATCAGCTCGTCGGGCACGTCCATGCCGGGCACCGACGTCTTCATGTAGCGGGCCATGCCTATCGATTTGCACGGCGTGATGCCCGCGAGAATGTAAATCTTCTCGTGGACACCGAGGTCACGCACCATCTCCATCCACTTCTCAAACTTGGGAACGTTGAAGATGCACTGGGTCTGGACAAACTGTGCACCGGCGGCGGCCTTTTTTGCCAGCCTCATGGCCCTGATCTCAAAGGGGTCAGCAAAGGGATTCTCGGCACAGCCGATAAAGAGATCAGGCCTGGTGCCTTTTACCTCTTCTCCGCCCAGGAACTTCCCGTCGTCCCTCAATCGTTTGACGGTCTGGATGAGCTGCATCGAATCTATATCGTAGACGTTCTTTGCCGTGGGATGGTCCCCGAACTTCTGGTGGTCCCCGGAAAGACAAAGGAGATTGTTTATGCCCAGCGCCGATGCCCCGAGGATGTCGCTCTGTATCGCGATCCTGTTCCTGTCCCTGCAAACCATCTGCATGATGGGGTCGAAGCCGATCTCCTTCAAGATGAGTGAAGCCGACATGCTCGACATCCTGACCACGCTCGTCTGGTTATCCGTAACATTGACGCCGTCCACGTATCCCTTCAGGTGGGCCCCTTTCTTCCTGACGACTTCCGCGTCCGACCCTCTCGGGGGGCCGCACTCACCGGTAACGGCGAAGTTTCCGCTTTTCAGGATTTTCTCCAGATTGCTCGCGCTCATATCTTCAGATCCTCCCTCACCCGTTTTCTCGGGCCTCCATCACGGCTCGTCGACCAGTCTTTCAGCGGCTGGATCTCCATGTATTTATCGAGCATATTCATCTCTTTCAATCTGTCGACGATGAGCTGCCAGCCACACGGTGTATCCTTGTCCACCTCGCATTTCCCACCCTGCGATCCGCCACACGGGCCGTTGAAGAGGCTCTTTGCGCAGCGGGTGACCGGGCAGATGCCGAGGGTCTTGTCGAGGATGCAGTTGCCGCACCCGAGGCAGCGTTCCGCCCACACCCCGTGCTCCTCGGTAACACCGTCAAACGTGGTATTGACCGCGGGCAGGACAAGCTTTTCTCTATAGTGCTCAGCCACAAACTGTATCCCGCAGCCGCAAGCCATGGACATGACCATTTCATAGTCGCCGACCATGGGCTTCAGGCTCTCCACATACTCCGGGTCGCAATTCCGTTCGAGTACGTGTTCCGTAATCTCGATCGGTCGCCCCTCTTTCTCCCGGTGCATCTTCAACTCGGAGGCAAGTATGGCAACCTCCTTGGCCCCGCCCGTTGCGCAGACGGTGACGCACTCATTGCAACCCAGCAGGAGTATTTTCGAGTATGGTTTGATGAACTCGAGAAGCTCTTCAAAGGGTTTTCTATTTGCTACTATCATTGGTCACTCCTTACTAAAGGGTGTCGGGCGGCGGGTGTCGGGTGTAGACGGACAAAGCGCGTCATAGATCGAGCTTGCTCGGCGCACTTATTATCCCCTACGTCCAACGATCTTACCCCCTGTTCTTCTTCATCGGATTCGGTCCCAATTGCCTGATCTTTTCAGTCATCTCTCGGGCAATCTCGGCAAAGCGTTGGCCTTGCGCCGAAGACAGGTTATACATGGCCACACGCTCTCCGCCGATGCCACATTCTTCGAGGAGCTGCTTGGCGTAACCTACACGTTTCTTGGCCCTCAGGTTACCGACCAGGTAATGGCATTCTCCTTCGAGGCAGCCTGCCAGGTAGACGCCGTCAGCCCCATTTTCAAGGGCCTTGAGCATGTGGATCACATCGACCCTGCCCGTGCACGGCACCTTGAGCACCTTCACGTTGGTCGGGTAAGTCAGTCTCATCGAACCTGCCAGGTCCGCAGCGGTGTACGCTCAGTGCTCGCAGCAGAATGCGATGATTTCCGGTTCAAATGTTGCCATCATCTTGCTCCTTGCGCCACAAGTGCGCCTGCTTTTTCAACGATCTGCACATCCCTGTAATGCATCAACTCTATTGCCTTGGCCGGGCATTCTGACGCGCAGGTGCCGCATCCCTTGCATTTACTTATATCAATCTCAGCCTCTCCCTTCTCATTGATGACGGGCACATGGTACGGGCAGACCCGCACGCAGCTTAAGCACGCCGCACACTTGTCCCCGGTCACATCCGCCACAACGCCGCCAACCATGAGCTTATCTTTAGCGAGGATCGTGCACGCCTTTGCAACAGCCGCTTCAGCCTGGGTTATGCTCTCCCTGATATTCTTGGGGGAATGGGCAAGTCCGCACAGATAGAGGCCATCCGATGCAAAGTCGACCGGCCTCAGTTTCATGTGCGCTTCGAGGAAGAACCCTTCCACGGTTCTGGGCACCTTCAGCAGGTTGGCAAGCCCCTCATTGTCCCTCGGGATGACAGCGGAAGAGAGCGCCAACAGATCGGCCTCCAGCTTCAGTTCTTCCATGATCGACGGGTCAAAGCAGGTGAGCACGAGCCTGCCGTTTGTCGTGTCGAGAACAGGCGGTTTCTCCTTATCGTACCTTACGAAACGCACGCCTGCGCGTCTCGCCTGCAGGTAATACTTTTCCAGGAATCCGTAGGTCATGATATCCCTATAGAGGATGACCACATCCCGGTCGGGATTCTGCTCTTTGAGGTGCAGAGCGTTCTTGATCGCTGTGGAGCAGCAGATCCTGCTGCAATAAGGCCTCTCTTCGTTTCTCGATCCCACGCACTGGATCATGACCACACGGTCCGCCTGCGGGAGCGTGCCTTTCACCAGCTTTTCTTCCAGCTCCATCTGCGTCATGACGGACGCGCTCTCGCCGTATGCGTAAAGCCCGCGCGGCTTCAACTCCTCGCCGCCCGTTGCCACAATGACAATACCGTGCTGCAGCTTGGTTGAAGTCTTTGTGGGGCCATGCAAGAGACCTGTCTCGAAATTACCCTTGAACCCGGAATGCTCCACCGCACTGGTCTCGGTCATTACATGAATCAGCGGATGCGTCGTGGTCTGCTCTATCAGGTTCGCAAGAAACTCCTGGGCATCGAGCCCGTCAACAGTCGTATAAACCTGCCTCAGGTTGCCTCCCAGTTTTGCTTCCTTTTCCACGAGAAAGACTTCGAAGTTTTGCTTTGCAAGCTTCAGGGCCGCTGTCATGCCGGCAAGCCCGCCGCCCAGCACGAGGGCCTTCTTGTTCACGTCCACGGAGATCTCTTTGAGCGGCTTGATCTCATTGGCGTTCGCGACGGCCATGCGCACCAGCGTCTTCGCCTTCTCCGTGGCGCTCTCCTTCTCCTTCATGTGCACCCAGGAACACTGATCCCGGATGTTCGCCATCTCAAAGAGGTACTTGTTGAGGCCTGCTTCCCGGATCGTCGTCCGGAACAGAAACTCATGCGTTCTGGGCGAGCAGGAAGCAACGATGATCCGGTTGAGACCTTGTTCGTCCAGCACCTTTTTCATCTTCTCCTGAGTATCCTGGGAACAGGTGAAGAGGTTTTCGTCAGCAAGGACCACATTCGGCAGGGTCCTGGCATATGCCGCCACTTCAGGCACATTTACCACGCTGGCTATGTTCACACCGCAATCGCAGACAAAGACGCCTATGCGCGGCTCCTCATTTGAAACATCCCTTTCTTCAGGCAATTCTTTGATGACAAGGCTTTTGCCCCGGGCTTCGGCGATGATGGTCGGCCGCCTCGCACGCTGCGCCGGACGCCTGGGTTACTGTCTCGGGTATGTCCTTCGGAGACTCGCATGCACCGCTCACGTAGATACCCTCGCGGGTCGTGAGCAGCGGGTTGCGCGGCGAGGATTTCACAAAACCATATTCATTCAGCTCGACACCGAGCACACTGGCAAGCTTCGGCAGATGCTCAGCCGGCCTCATGCCCACAGAGAGAACTACCATATCAAACATTTCCGACTTTGTATTTCCATCTTCGTCCACATAGAAGACTTCCAGGTCCTTTGTTTTGTGATCCTCCAGTATCCTCGAAACAGCCGACTTGACGTAGCGGATGCCATGCTCATGTTTGGCCCGTTCGTAATACTGATCGAACCCTTTGCCAAAGGCGCGCACGTCCATGTAAAAGATAGTAGGCTCAAGATCATTCTGATGCTCTTTTGCGATGAAGGCCTCTTTGGTCGCGTACATGCAGCAGACGGATGAGCAGTACTCATGTACCTTGTCCCTGCTCCCCACGCATTGCAGCCAAGCGACCTTTTTGGGAATCTTGCCATCGGCCGGTCGCATGACAATGCTGCAGGTCGGGCCGGTGGCTGAGAGTATCCGCTCGAACTCTGTACTGGTCACCACATTTTTGTACTGACCGTAACCGAGCTCCGGCTTCAAAGAAGGGTCGTACTCGGTAAGACCCGCGGCAATGACGATGCTGCCCACATTAACTTTCTCTTCTTCCGATTCCATGAGATAATTGATGGCTTCGGGCTTGCAGGCCTCTTCGCAGAGTTTGCAGCCCAAACATCTCCTGCAGTTCAAGCATCGCTCCGCCTCACTTCTGGCAGCAACCTCATCCAGAACCAGGTCAACTTCCTCAAACCCAACCCTCTGCTCCATAGGCAGCGTTGGGATGGCTACGCGCACCTTCCTCTCCACGTCAAGGGGTGCATTCACGACCAGCTCGTTCTCACGCGCTAATCTGCCCTCTCTGAGGTCTCTTCCCTCCAGGTACCGCTTGATCGACTCAGCAGCTTTTTGCCCCTGGTCGACAGCATCAATGGCCATTTTTGGCCCGGTCACGATGTCACCACCGGCAAAAACACCTGGCACTGACGTTTCAAGGGTGCAAGCATCAGCTTTAATCCAGCCGCCTCTGAAGGGCTCCAGCTTGTCGAGGTCCCGCACGAAATCCGTTTCCGGCGACTGGCCAATTGCAAGAATGACCGTTTCAGCACTGAAGGCCCTTGCCACTTCTACATCATAGCAAGGACTGAACCGTCCAAACTCATCGAAGACGTTGGTACATCTCTTGAACTCTATGCCTTTCACGCTCCCGTCAGCCGCCCTGATGATGTTTGGTCCCCAGGCTGTGTGGATCTTTATCCCTTCCTGCAGCGTCTGCTCAAGCTCGGATTTACTCGCCGGCATCTCTTCCCAACGCTCCAGGCAGACCATATGCACATCGGTCGCGCCGAGCCGTTTTGCGGTCAATGCCACGTCTACCGCAACGTTTCCGCCGCCGACAACCATCACCCGCTTGCCGAGTTGCATGGGCTTTTTCTCGTTCGAAAGCCTCAAGAAGTCGATGCCCGTCATGACGCCGCGCGCATCCTCTCCTTCGATACCGAGCTTCCTTCCGCCCTGAGCACCGCAGCCTATGTAGACAGCATCAAATGTTTCGTAGATCTGCTTCAGAGAGATATCTTTTCCAACCCTGGTGTTGTACCGCACTTCTACGCCCGCCTTTTCAACAAGCGAAGTTTCCCGTTCGAGGACATCCTTAGGCAAACGGTAAGCCGGAATGCCCCAGTAGAGCATGCCGCCCAGTTTGCCCGATGCCTCGAATATCGTCGCTTCGAAACCTGCTTTCCTGAGATCGAGAGCGCAGGCCATGCCAGAGGGTCCGCCGCCGATGATGGCCACGCGCTTACCCCTATCCGTGCCAGCCTCGGGCACAGGTATCTCTCTCTTTCCAACCTCGTAGTCTGCCACGAAACGCTTCAGGGCGCAGATGGCAACCGGCTGATCAACTTTCTCGCCCCTGATACAAACATCCTCGCACGGATGGTTACAGATCCGCCCGATGACACCGGGGAAGGGCAGCCGGTCCCTGATAACGTCGAGAGCCTCCAGGTACTTGCCTTGAGCTATGAGCCCGACATAATCGCGCGCGTTCAGGTTGACCGGGCATCTATTCACACAGGGAGGGACCTCTCTGTCTATCATGTAGGTGGAAGGGATCGCCTGAGGAAAATTGATATAGGCAGCGCTCCTGCGCGACAAGTCTTCATTGTAGTCGGCCGGCACTTCAAGGGGACACTGGGGAGCACAAAGCCCGCAAGACGTGCACTTCTCTTTTATGATCCTGCGCGGTCTTCTCTTCAGCGTCACCGTGAAGTTGCCCGGCTCGCCGTCCAGGGCGACCACCTCACTCGCCATCAGAAGCTCTATGTTCGGGTTTCTTCCCGTTTCAACCAGCTTCGGGGCCATTATACACATTGAGCAGTCGTTCGTGGGGAAGGTCTTGTCGAGCTGCGCCATTTTGCCGCCGATATTAGGCTTCTCGTCCGCAAGGTAGACCTTAAAACCGGCCTCGACCAGATTGAGGGAGGCCTCCATACCGCCAATACCGCCACCAACGACGAGGACTTTGCCAACCTTATCCATGGTACCTGTCACCTCTTCCTATAAACGGGATGTCTCTCTTCGAATCCGGCAATCTCAACCAGGTTTCTCTTAAGCAGATCTTTTATGTAATCAAACGTTCTGGACTGTTCTAAGGAGAGCTTCTCAGCGAGTCCCGGAACCGTATCATCTTTTTCGGAAAGCGCTTTGAGTATCTGGGCCCTGTCATAGCCCGAGCGCAAAAGCGGGTCAAAGACAAGATCGAACTGCCGCTCCGTAAATCTCTCTCCATACACGTTCTTGTCCATGAGATAGGACTTCCGGTCAAGGAGCCGTTTCAGTTTGTCCATGCCTTCCGGGTCGTGAGCCTTGATGAATTCAAGCCTCTCTTCCAGTTCCATCTCAGGCCTCCTTAACCTTCGTAAGCATCTTATCCGCGGGTATCATATGGGACCCGGCCCCGAGCATCTTCCCATAAAGGGCGAGCTCGAATACCTCAGACAGGAAGAGCACGGGCAACGGCTCTTTTGATCTCCCGAGCGCGGGAAGAAGGTCCAGATTCATCTGGCACAGGGGGCATGGTGTTACGATAGCATCAGCACCCAGCGTGATCGCCATGTCCATGATCCTGTCTGAGAGCCTTCGTGTCATCTCTTTGTTGGTAAGCGTCTTGCTCGCACCGCAACATTCCATCTTGAACGGCCACTGGAGCACCTTGAGCCCTGCCGCAAAAAGCAACCTGTCCATGCTCTCAGGGTTTTCTTTGTCGTCGTATGGCTTTACCCGCATCATCCGCGTGAGGACACACCCGTAGTACGGAACGACCTTCAAGGCCGAAAGATCATACTTCCTGTCTTTGGCGAGCACTTCCACGCCAACGTAATCGTCCAGCACTTCGATGATGTTCTTTACCTCGATGGCGGCACTCGTCTGCAAAGGCTCGATTGCCCTGTTCATCTCTGCCTGCAGAGCTGAATCGGAGCGGATCATTTCATTGGTCACCTTCGCCCTGTTGTAACAGGCCGAGCAAGGGGCAAAGAGGTCGTACTCCTCTCGCTCTGCCAGCGCCAGATTTCTCGCCGCGAGCGCATGGCCGAGCCGCTCATCCACTGTGTGCGCTGCCGACGCGCCACAGCAGGACCAGTCCTCGATCTCTTTGAGCGTGATCCCGTATCTGGCGAATATTTTCTGTATGGATGCCTCATAAAACTTGCTCGACGATTTGAGGGAGCATCCCGGATAATATGCAAGCGTCGCCGCCATGTTACTCTCCTCGTGCCTTTTCAAACAGGGCTTGAATGCCCCGCCTATCCTTTATGTTGTGGGGAAGCAATCCCATCCTGCCCTTCAACATCATCTCCATCCCCATTTTCGTATCTCCGAAGAAGTCCTTCTTCTCCAGCTTGTACCTGAGAATTGTCTCCATCTCGTACAGTCTGCCGTGTTTTTTCACGCTGTCGAGGAAGTATTTGTCAAATGTCCACGTGTCAAGGTCCCTGGCCTTGCCCTCTTTGACCGCGATCTTCCGAAGTGTGTCGATTACAAGAGCAATGTCTATATCGTTGGGGCAGCGTATACTGCAAGTGGTGCATTGCAGACAGGACCAGATCATTTTTGACGTGAGTGCCTTCTCCCTCTGTCCCAGGATCACATACCTGATGAGCCGGTGAGGGGAAAAATCCATCTCCGGGAGCGCGGGGCAACCATTGGTGCAACGATAGCACTGATAGCACGCTCCGATATTTTCCCCGGTCTTTTGCTCCATCTCCTTCAGAAAGCCAAGGCCATTCATAAGATCATTCATACCTGTTCCTCGCAGGACCATAGCCCGGGATGCTCGTGTTCCCAAGCCATATTAAAATATCTATATATAGTGATATATTATAGCAGGTCGCGACCTTTCTTTAAAGGGGCCTCCAGCTTACAACTCCAGCCATGAATCTGAATAGAGCGCCTGCCCGAGCAGCACGCGCGTTGTCTTGACGTACTCCACCTCTTCTTTGGAGAGCTTGGCTGTATCGACGGCCTCGCCATCCATCACCTTATGCACGAGCGCTTCAAGCCCGGGCATCTTGTCCTGGCAGATGGCTGCCATCTCAGCATCAAAAGCGTCGACTATCGCCGAGTACATGCCGTACCGTTTAATCATAATCAGGTAGGTGCGGTTCAGGATGCCTCTCAGGTGGCCGGGCGCCCCGTTCGAGATATTCGAAAGTCCGCAGGTCGATTTGCAGGTCGGCGCGATCTCCTTCAGCATCATGACGAATTCAGTGCAGCCCTGGACCTGTATCTGCTGGGTATTGATGGGCAGCACTATGGGGTCCACCCACAAATCGTCCTCGGGGATACCGAATTCAGCGGCCTTGGCCAGATGCTCGGCTGCCAGCATGCCCCGCTCATTCGCATCTCTCGGGATGCCCTCGATACCCAGGGTGAGGGCGATGTATGGAGCATGGTACTTCTGTGCCAGGGGAACAAGGGCATCCATCCGCTCGGGCCTCGCCGACACCGAGTTGATCAACGGTCTGCCCTTATGCGCTTTAAGCCCTGCCTCCATGGCCTCAACATTCGTCGTGTCGAGGGAGAGCGGAATGTGCGGCACGACCTCCTGGACCGTTTTGACCACCCATTCCATCAGCTCAGCTCCTGCCTTTCTCGCAGGCCCGAGGTTGATATCGATCAGGTCCACGCCTGCCTTTGCCTCAGCCTCTGCCATCTCCCGTATGGGCACAGGATCCCGCTCCTTTAATGCTTCACCAATCTTTTTTGCTATCACGTTCAGGTTTTCCCCGATTCGTAGTACCATTGGCTCCTCCTTTAAACGAGTTACCGGATGATTAGGTGATTGGTTACTAGTCAACTTTCGACAATTCAACCCTCACCGCTCTTATTTCCACATCTTCAAAAATGCCGGTAAATGCGCTGCTTCCCGCGGACCCACGGTGATCTCCCAGCCGGGCAGCTCCTCTTCCAGGTCTCCCAGGATACCCGCCGCATAGCCCGGGATCACGAGCTTCTTGTGCGCAACCTTATCCGCGATACCAGACTTCTTAATGAATGGCCCGACCGCATCGCCGACGAACTTCCCGGCTGCCCACGCAGTCATAACCGAAAGCCCTTCCGTATCCATGACGCAAAGCCAGGTTGGTACCCTGCTGTTTTCGATCTCGCCAGTCACGATGAAGTAGGTGAGTGAGAAGTTGCAGGTGACGAGCACCGGCGAGTTCTGGTCAGGGTTATTGATCGGATAGACGCCCTGCTCGGTCGTCATCGGCCGCTGCGGGTCGGTGTAAATATTGAGCCGCTCGAGCAAGAGCGGGAAGACGTTCTCCCCTTCGAAATCGCTCAAGACGATGATGCCGGCATATTTTGCGACAAAGAGAGAAGCAATCAGCGTCTCCTTCATAACGTTATCCGCCATCTCGCAGGGGAAGGTAATCGTCGGGAATCCCAACGGCCTGAACTTATTGAGAAGCGCTGCCCTGCGGATGAAAATCTGATCCTGGAACGCGCCTTTCACACTGCGTGACCCTGCATCAAGCACAAGATCCTTGAGCCCCATACCCGTGAGCTTTTCACTTAAGGCGCTCACGTCGTCCAGGTTTTCGCCCTTTGACAGCCAGCGGGCATGCGAACTCCTTGGCGAGCGCTCCGAAGGCGTCCGCATTTTCCTTGGTTGCGGCGTAGATGAGCGGTTTCTTATCTTTGACGAGTTCAAGCGCCGCTTTCATCGTACCAGCATCGGATGACATGAGAATAATACCATACGGAGTGGGCGCTGCGCCTTTTTAACAAGGTTCACAAACTTCTCTTTGTTCCCGGTATCTTTGAGGGCTACGAGCTCGGGCCTCAGGTTCAGGCCCACACGCTCGAACTGCAGTTCCGCGAGCTTGTTGAAGCGCCTGTCGACTTCCGCATCTGCCATGGCATCGGTAATCAAGATTGCAAGCCCTGGTTTATTGAAGAAGGTCTTCTCATGCCTGAAGAGCACAGTTTCGCCGCCAATCTTGACGGCGTATTCACCCGTGCCGATAGTGAGCGGCCTGATGGGTGGCGCACTCGCTTCAGACAGCTGCGCCTTTGCCTCATCTGAGACATAGGGGCATTTCTCAAGTTCTGCCTTGCCCGCGGCCAGAGCCATGGCAAAGGCGAGGCAGGTGGGAGAACCACAATCCCCGCAGTTGGTCTTGGGAAGAAGCTTAAAGATCTGGATTCCTGTCAGTCCCATACTCGTCTCCTTTCAGATTGGACATTACTGGGACACCCGCAAGCGGGTACCCGGTCGCCCTCCAGTGGCCGAGCCACATGGAGCCTCCCCTCTAGCGAGCCGTGCTCGCTAGAGCTCCCAACCTCGAGGAGAATGCACATACACGGCTTCAGGCAGGTCTTCTGGCTCGGGGTTCGTCCTCAAGCTCTCCCTTCCCGGGGCATCCCCAGTGGTTTTCATGAGCTCTCGTCCCCCCTCACAGCGGCGGGTCCGCGATGGAATTGCACCATCTTCCCTTTTAAAGCGTTGCCGCTGCCTGTTGCCTCGTTTCTACAGAATCGATTCCATAGTCAGTGCCGGATGCCCTTTTTCGGTGATATATGCCAGCACTTCGTCTTCAGTCGTTGCCACGGTCTCATCAGCGATCATGTCGATCAACCCTGGTATGCCCAACTCCTCCGCCCGTTTCACCAGCCGGTCGTGTAGCTCTTCCTTCAGCCGCTTCGGCATCCAGACCATGCGCGCGAGCCCCCCGTCGCCTTTTACGAACTTCCTCTGGGTAATATTATATTTGCTGTGGCCCAAGAATCCGGGTGACTGGGCGCCGCCGCCCACTGAGCCGGCTAAGGTTGTGAACTTCATGCCACACGGGGTCATACCCGTATAGTCACGGTCAACAGTCATGATGCCGTTAGCCATAGGGAGCACTGCCGCGATACACTCACAGCAACCGCACGTGGTCATCGGGTCTACCATCAGGCTGTAGAGACTCACGTTTGTGACCTTCTGTCTCGACGCCTTGATAACAAAATCGTTACAGCCTTTGAACTGGCCGTACCGCTGATCCAGCATCTCGCCCTTCTGGATAGGCTGGTTCGGCCCTTCAGGGTTGATCTCAAAGGACGCGCGGCAGTCGAGCCAGTTATAGGCACCACAGAGCCCCGTCCGCTCCGGGGCCACAACACAGACGTGGCTCGGCGCGAAGGATTGGCAGAGGGTACACGAATAGAACGTATCCACCGTTTCGTCCGTCATATTTTCGACTCTCGCGTCACGGTGATTATATGATGCCCTGGCTTGCTCCAGGACCTCGCGGACCTTGGCCTCTTCCGTGTAAATGTTGACTTGCACCTTGTCGAAGATTGCGCCGAAGTCCTGGTGGTACTTGGCGTGGATAATCTTGCCTATGTGCTCAAGCTTGAACCCCTTCTCTACCGCCTGCTTGGAGACCCGTATCCAGGCTATGTCCCGCTGGCCGATGTGCATGATGCCCTTGCGCCTGGTTGATCAGGTGGTGGTTCTGCCGCTCAAGGATCGGCTCGAAGTCTTCCTGGAAGTTACGGCCTGCGACCTCGGCCACCATGGCGAAGTGGAGCCTGGTGCCCGCCTTCACATCGCCGACATTAGGGCCTATCACCTGTACCCTGCCGTCTTCCACCTCTTCCATCCGCTTGGTGGTCGTCCACTCGACGGCAACCGTCTTGCCGCCACCCATCTCAAGGTAGATATCCTCGCCGCGGACCCTCTCACCCTCGAACGCCGGTCCGTAGGAGACGGGTACAGGCACCTTCGCAACCTGGACCTTCAGGCCCCTCACTTCCACTGCCTTCTGCACGATGTGGTCGTGCGGGATGTTCGAGACAACGTGTTCGTAGGTGCAGATGCCCGTGGGAAGCACTTCCGGGATCGGCGTATCAGCGATCGTGGGGAAGCCCCAGTTGATGCAGCCCGCTGCATTGGCATACCATTCGTCGGTGACGTCGCCAAGCGCCATCACAAAGGCATACGTCCTGTCCTTGTTATAAATCAGATTTTTTCTGAAGTCGCCCGGCTTCACCCCGCCAAAGGCCATGGCAACACGACAGGCAAAGCCTATGGCAAAGACAGCCTGGTATATGTCAGGGCCGAAGGAGACAAGCCTCGTGGGCCAGCCGATCTGTACACCGGCCTCCACGAGCTGTTCTGAAAATCGTTTGCCGCCGTTTTCGGCACACATGAAAACGTAGAGATTCTTCTCCTGCAGCTCCGAGCGCGATCTTTGCCGCTGTCTGTGCGTCAGGCGCTGCGCCCACGATGGCTGCAAACCCCGGCGCGGTCCCGTCCACGAACTCGACGCCCCTTTTTCTGAAGATGAGGTCGCTTGCTGCGCCCAGCCAGATGGTCTTGTCCGTCGGGTCCTCGCCCGTCGCATAACAGTCGGGGTTTTCCAGGTACCGCATTGCTTCGTACAACTCCTCCACAAAGAACGTGGCCATGCCGGCGTCAAGCGTTGGGGCCAGATACGGCAAAGGCGTTTTCTCCCTAACGGGCGGGGGTATCAGTTTCCGGCAGATGTTCAGGATTTTGTCAAACTCTCCCAGCTTCGATACCCCGATACCGGTCATCGCATAGATGATCGGAAGATAATAGGCGGTATTGGGGAAACCCACCTCCTGGTTGGGCCCGTACTTTTCGAGCACCTCTTTATACTTTGTCTCCACCTTGTTGAAAATCTTATGTGCGCCTCTGATGGCTGCTGATGCTATTATCTTTGACATGCTCTGCCTCCTTGCTTAATCTAGGGCCCTTCTCATAGCCATATCGAACAGAACTCTTTCTCTGGCCTTGTCGAGTCCCAAGGCCTTTCTTTTCTTGTCGATGTGCGCGATCATCATGCCTGCTGCCTTGATAGGATCAGGCTCGAACGCCCACATGCCCTTGTACAGATCCTCATGTTCTTCGAACAGGTGCTTCGTCACCTTCTCGCTGCCCAGGGTGGGCCACGTCGTGCCAAAGACCGTGTAGACACCGGAGGCCACAAAGTACTGGCCGATAGCGAGCGCCTTCTCGCTCATCCACTCGGGTGCTGCCCCTGCTGCGGGAAGATCACTGATGTCATCGCCCAGGCCGCCCTCTTTCACCAACGCCGTGGCGGCAACGAGGATTCTCGAGTTGTCCACACATGCACCCATATGGAGCACCGGCGGGATACCGACTGCCTCGCAGACCTCCGCGAGCCCTGAACCCGCATAGAGCCGTGCCGCCTCGGGTGTGAGGAGCCCTGCCTTGCCGCATGCCATGGCTGCGCAGCCCGTGGTGAGCACGATCACGTCGTTCTTGATCAGCTCTTTTATCATGGCGATGTGGGCCGAATCATGGACCGTCCGCACGTTGTTGCAGCCAACCACGCCGGCAACGCCCCTGATCCTGCCATTGATGAT
Source organism: uncultured delta proteobacterium (assembly GCA_963835605.1). Classification (GTDB taxonomy): domain Bacteria; phylum Desulfobacterota; class Syntrophorhabdia; order Syntrophorhabdales; family WCHB1-27; genus JADGQN01. The sequence goes on from CAWIHO010000025.1 coordinate 90,717, forward strand.
ATTGTCATTGAGTGGTTTGTAGCTCGCCCGGAAGAGCCCGCCGAGCAGGTAGTTTATCGTTTCATGACTGAAGCCGACCACCGCATCCTGCGACTCGCTGGGAATGTAAACGGCGTGGCGTCTGTTCGGGTAATTCTCTATGGCCATCCTGAGGATCTTCTTTGCGGTGTCGAGGCCGTGTTCAGGGTGGAACTCGATGTGGATTGCGCCCTTCGATTTTCGCACGGTCGGACGTGGTCACGAGCTTGGTATGGTAGCACTCGGCCGCATCCTGGAGGCCTTGCATCTGACACTGCACGTCGACCGTCATCAGCTCCACGGCGCCGGTCACCAGTGCCAACTCCTGCTGCAGGAAGTTCCCTGCGCAGGGGATGCCGTGGCGCATCGAGCACTTCATTGGCTGAGCAGCACATACCGGTCAGATTGATGCCCTTCGCGCCGACCTTTTCGGCAAGCGCCTTCATCTCCGGGTCATGGCTTGCCGTGACCAGGAGTTCAGGCAAGAACGGCTCGTGGCCGTGGACCACGATGTTCACCTGGTCTTCCTTGAAGACACCCATGTTGAACGTGCCGAGGATGGGAACGGGCGTGCCGAACATGATGTCCTGCAGGTCCGTCGATATCATGGAGCCTCCCCAGCCGTCAGCCAGGGCCGTGCGCGTTGCCTGCAGCATGAGGTGCTTGTAGTCCTGGTCCACGCCCATGTGGGTCCTGTGCATGATCTCCACGACTTCCCGGTCGATGCCCCTGGGGACGACCCCGAGCTTTCTCCAGATCTCCTGCCTCTTCAGCGGCGCCTTCTTGATATAGACGAGCTCTCCGTCCTGTTTGCCGAACTGTTCGAGCGCCTTCTTACCGATGTCGATTGCTATTTCCCTCGGCTCCCTGCCCTCGATCTCGATGCCATAGTCGAGTGCCACTTCGAGGAGCTTCATCTCGTCTTTGATGGCAAAGCCCTGGGCCTCATCCTGTGCCGTCTTCAGGAAGGTCTCTGCAACCTCCCGTGCATGGTCCGAGTGGGAGGCGGTTCCCGCGGCGATCTTTCGCGCGAAATTCCTCGCGACGATCGTCTCGATGGTCGCGCCGCAAACCCCGGCCCGGTCCTTCTCCTCGCCCGCCTTTTTGGGCCTGGGAAGCCTGCACGGTCCCATGGCGCAGATCTTACAGCAGCTTTCTTCCACGCCTATCGGGCAGGGCTTCAGCTCATCAGCCCTGAAAAAGACCGTGCTTACGTTCTCTTTCTGGGCCTTCTCTATAAGGGTAATTGCTGCGTTATCGATACTTCTGACTTTCTCTTTACCTTTCTCGTCTGCCATAAATCCCCCTAATTTGTTAGCTCTTTAATCATGTCCCGCACCAAGGTGATGGCATCGGGATGTCTCATGATCAGAATATCCGCACCCGCAACCAGCAGCGACATTGCCGTGACCGCTTCCATGAGGACGGACCGTTTTTTCTCGTCACCCAGCTTTGGGTTATCCTCTTTCTTGAGCTTCGTCTCTTTTGTCTTCCAGACTTCGTGCGCCATGTTGCAGACAAGCGGGTACTGGAGCTTCACGTCTTCCTGGGTCAGGGCTGCCATGCGATCCCGCTCCATGACCGAGTATGAATATTCGAGGCCATAGCCCAAGCCGCCGGTCGTGGGATCGATCAGCATCCGCTCGTCGGGCATGCCGAGGTTGCCGAGTAGAATGTTGAGCTGCTTTGCCAGGTTGACATCGATCGGCGTGGACGCCATGACGACCTGGTTGTACCCAATGGCCATCGCCCCGATCTGTTTGTAGTTCTTCTCGACCAACGGGCCTATCGCGACGTTCTTGCCTTCGCAGAGCTCCGCAACCCTGCGCAGCAAGGCCGCATCCTTCTCGTCATTCACGCATCCCCAGACGAGCAGGGGCACGGTAATCGCGTCGGCTACGCTCTTGACCGTGGCAACCACTTGTTCGACGTCCCGGTTCATGCCGTTGGGGTCGGCGCTCTTCAGGAGCAGTGCGATCAGCTCCGCACCATAGGCATCCTGCGATTTTTTCGCCCAGGCCACCGGGTCATTGATAACATCCTTATACGGCTCAATAGCCCACTCCTGCCACTCTTCGGGCGGGTAGTCCCATACCTCAAAGGCTACTCTCGGAGGATTCGGCATTGCACCCTCGAAGAGGTGGAAGGGGTAGCAGCTTTCTCCCCCTACCTTGACTGCTTTTGGTCCTGAACCAATCGAGACTTCTTTTATCTTGCCCGTATAATTGATCTTGGGAATCTGAAAAGCCATTGGAATACCCCCTTTCTACGCCTCTTGTTTTCTCTTTTCACTACCGAACCAGTCCTTGCTGTACCAGTAACGGAGCGCCGCCTTCAGATAGTTGAGTCGATCCTGCGCCGACCCCAGCTCCGCCTCCCAGTCATTCTTTGCGTCTGGCTTGCCCTCCTCATACGTCGGCCCGAGCACCTTAACCTTCTTGCCGTCAAATGATTCCTTTTCTTCGTACACGTACTCGCCCATGCTCCCTCCTTATGGAATCAAAGCTACTCTTGGTTGAAGTAATGTAATGCTTTTTTCAAACGAACTCATCCTGTATCTCCTCAATGCCCTGCTCACGCCATTTTTGCCGCCACCTTCGCCGCTTTCAGGGTATTGAGCATAAGCATCGTAATTGTCATCGGGCCAACCCCGCCCGGTACCGGGGTTATAGCAGCGGCCTTCTCTTTGACGCCTTCGAAATCGACATCGCCTGCGAGCTTCGCCTTGCCTTCCGGGGTCATGCCTATCCGGTTAACGCCGACATCGATCACGACAACACCTTCTTTGACCATGTCCGCCGTGATCGCCTTGGGACGGCCCGCCGCCACGATCAGGATGTCAGCCCTTTTGGTATGGAATGCCATATCCTTCGTTGCTGTGTGGCAGACTGTCACTGTGGAGTTTGCGCCTTTTGCCTTCTGAAGCATCATGTTTGCGATCGGTTTTCCGACGATGTTGCTCCTGCCCACGACGACCACTTCCGCACCCTCCGTCTTGACTCCGCTCCGGACCAGCAGTTGCTGGATGCCGTACGGAGTGCAGGGATAGAAGTTCGCCTCGCCGATAACGAGCTTACCCACATTCACCGGATGGAACGCATCAACGTCTTTGTTGGGATCTATCGCGTAGAGCACCTTGGTCTCGTTGATGTGTTTCGGTAAAGGCAACTGGACCAGGATGCCGTGGATCTTCGGGTCCTTGTTATACTTGTCGATCAAGGCAAGGAGTGCCTCTTCCGCTAGATTCTCCGGCTGGTCGTCCTGGATGGAGAAGAATCCCAGCTCTTTTGCCGTCTTACCCTTTGCCGTTACGTAGCTGACCGATGCCGGGTTCTGACCAACCAGAATCGTAACAAGCCCGGGGACGACACCTGATTTCTCCTTGAGACTGGCCGTTTCCTGCTTTATTTCCTCCCTTATCTCTGCCGCTATCTGCGTTCCGCTTATGATTTTTGCTGCCATAGTCTTTACTCCTTTCCCCATAAAGTTTTCTCGAAGAGTCTGTATGCATCCTGCAAGGCCACCGACTTTCCATCCAGGGAGAAGACCGTGTAGCCTCGCACATCTCCCTCAGCAATTGTCCCGTCGTAACGGATGACACCGGCCACATCTATGCCTTTCTCGTCTGCCAGTTGGGCCAATCCGAACCTTTCCTTATCCTGAAATCGGTTGATGACAGCGTGCGTATGGGCGATGTTCAGGTTGAGTTCTCCCACTAACTCCAGGATCCTTTTGGTGGTCAAAAGACCTCGGGCTGAAGCATCGGAAATGACATAAAGATGGTCCACGTCCGTGGTTACGAGCCTGCTCATGTGTTCCATTCCGGCCTCATTGTCGACCACGACGTACGCATAGTTATCTTTCAGAAGGTCTATATGTTTTTTTGCGAGACTGTTTGCAGCACAATAACAGCCCGTGCCCTCCGGCCTTCCCATCACCAGCAGGTCAAATCCTTTATTCTCGATGATCGCCTCGTGTATCTTCATCTCCATCCAGGTCTCTTTGTCCATCCCCACCGGGACCTCTTTCTTTAGCAGTTCCCTCGCATCGCCAATGGTGATGCGGACCTCTGTCCCCAGGATCTCGTTAAGGTTGGAGTTGGGGTCAGCGTCAACGGCAAGTATTGGGGCTTCCTTAGCCTCCTCAACGAGGTACCTGACGAGCATGCCGCTTATCGTGGTCTTGCCCACGCCTCCCTTTCCGGCGAATGCGCACACTTTAGGCATCAGTCGCCGCAATCTCCTTTCCTGCCCGTAACTGATCTATCACTGCAGGAAACGCTTTCTGGTCAGTGTGGGGCAGGAACATTGCCGCAATGAACTCGTCCATGAACCTAGCGCTGTTCGAAAGCTCGATGTTCGTCATGGTTCGCGCTATCCTCTCCGTTTCTCTCAAGAGTTCTTTAGAAAAGGAGAGGAGCCTGGCCCCCAGAAGCGAACCGTTCCCTACAAAAATAAATTTTTCTGAGGGTGCATCCGGCAGAAGCCCTATCATCTGGGCTTTTTCCACATCGATGTAATGCCCGAACCCGCCCGCGATCATAATCGTGTTCACGTCAGCGAAAGAGAGTCCCACGCTGTCGAGCAGCACCTTGCAGCCCGCGTAAATAGCAGCCTTCGCTCGGATAAGGTTGTCGAGATCGACCTCGGTCAGGACGATATCCCGTCCGATCTGCGTATCGGCAGCATAGGCCAGAACATACTCGAAACCGCTTTCTCCCTCCCGTACCCTTTTGGTTGGCAGGTCCCTGTTGAATTTTCCATTCTGATCTATGATCGCCCGCCTCAAGCAGTTCAGCCACGATATCGATGAGGCCGGAACCGCAAATACCGGCAGGCTTCGCTCTGCCGATGGTGAGGATCATCGGCTCGAAGGTGGTGGGGTTGATACGTACCTGTTCTATCGCTCCCCTGCCGGCGCGCATGCCAAACTTGATGCCTCCTCCTTCAAAGGCGGGACCGGCAGAACATGAGGCACAGGTGAGCCAATCTTTATTGCCCACAACGAGCTCGCCATTCGTCCCTATATCCATAAAGAGCGTGATGTCAGGCCTCTGAAAAACTCCGGATCCAAGGACCCCTGCCACGATGTCACCACCCACATAGGAGGCAACGCAGGGAAATACGTAAATATGTACATGCTCCCGCAGATTCAGGCCGAGATTGATAGCCCTGACCGGGGGAATAAAATTGGCAGTCGGCGTATAGGGCGAAAGCATGATGTAACGGGGTTCCAGACCAAGCACGAGATGGGTCATGGTCGTATTTCCGGCAAAAACCAGGTGAGATACGTGATCGACGTTCACCCCGCTCATATCGAGCAGTTCTTTGATGAGTCCGTTGATCGTGCCGATGACCACTTCTTGAATCCGCTTCAAACCGCCCGGTTTCTGGGCGTACAGGATCCTTGTGATAACGTCTTCGCCGTAACTGATCTGTGCATTATAATCGGAGGCTTCTCCCAAGGGTACAGACCTGGAGCCCCGCTGTTGGAGTCTTCAATCCGTCGGTAAACGTTACAGTTGGCCAGATCAAGAAGCTGCCCGCAAACGGTCGTCGTCCCGATGTCTATAACTATGGAATAGTTCTTGTCCTCCACATTGCCTGGCTCCACGTTAATAAGTTTGAGCCCCCTGCGTGTCGCAACAAGAGTGAGCGTCACCTTCCAGTCTGCTTCCCGCAGGACCCTGGCCAGCTTTGTCAGTACTCTGAAGTCGACGGAAACGTCGTCAATTTCGTGCTTTTTCCTGAGCTCCCTCACCAGACGGCCGAGATCATTAATATTATCCTCAGCCGACGGTGGCTCCAGCTCCACATATTTCTTGAAGACTGCCGGATCGACTTCCCAGCCCTCGACAAGCTGGTCCAGGTCTGTCGCAGAGAGTACGTGGGAGGCTTCCCTTTTCCGCTTGAGCGCGGCACGATCTACCTGTGACTCAAAAGGTATCTCGATGACCAGATCCTCGAGCGCGCTGGTCATGCAGGCGAGTCTTGTCCCGCCTTCAAACTCCCATTGAGGAATCTTTGGATGGGGAGCGGAGCGGGTAGCGCCCTCCAGTACTCTTTATGCGACACTTACCGCAGGCGCCATTTCCACCGCAGCTCGCATTGATGTGGATACCGGATTTCATGGCGAGTTCAAGGAGGCTTTCCCCTTCTCCGGCCAAGAATACCCTGTCACTCGGAAGAAATTTAACCCTATACGGGCCAGCCATTACGCACCAAGCCTGCTCGAAAAAGTCTTGAGGATGACGCTGCTAAAGCAGATATTTCGCGGCCACCGGGCCGTGTACCGGCCGGAAGGCCAGACAAATCTCCCCTTTGCTCCTGTTGTGTTCACTACTCTAAACTGTCCTATAACATACATGCTTTTCACAATGCTGTCAAGCGCCGCAATTACTTCTAAGTTACTGATACTGTTACCAGTTGACAAAAGTCATGCACAAAGAAGTATGATACTTGAGTAAGTTCATCCTAGTGAATAAATGTACAACGCCCCCGCACTCAAAAAAGCCTTAGAAATCATCAAGCTGATCGTAAGAGAGAACAAGCCGCTCGGAGTCACCGAGATTGCACGGACGCTTGCCTTGAGCAAGAGCACTACCTTCGGGATACTCAAATCGCTCGAGGAAGAGGGGTTCGTGGCCAAAGCCGAGCCAACCAAGAAATACATGGCCGGAAGTGCACTCTTCGAGCTCTCAAAAAGGGTTTTGAGGGCTACCGATCTAACGAGCATCGCACGGCCATTCCTGGAGAAGCTGGTCGAGCAGGTGGACGAAACGGTCTTTCTTGGTGTCAGAGAGGATGAGATTGTCAAAGTACTCGAAGTTGTGGAGCCACGAAAGGAACTGAAAATCTCCTCTCCTGTTGGCGCACGTTTTGCTCTCACTGCAGGCGTCATCGGAAAGATCTTTCTCGCCCCTCTCGAGAACGAGGAAATCCTCACTCTTCTGGCCAGGCACAAACTGCCGCAATACACGCAAAACAGCACTATAGACCCTGCCAAATTCCTGGAAGAGATCGAAAGGACAAGGCTATCGGGGTATGCCGTCGATCTCGAGGAATATCTGACAGGCATGAGGGCGGTAGCAACGCTCATATACTCCGGCCGCTTACCTGTCGGTGCTATCTGGGTCGTGGGTTTCACAAACTCCCTGAACGATGGCAAATTGCCTCACATCATCGAACACTTGAAGCAGACAGCTGAGGAAATAACCTTGCGGCTCTCTCCCTTTTACACTGAAAAGATGGGCAGATAGGGTGTAGGTTCGAACCGCCCTAATCGTCCGCCTGGCTGCCGGAGGCGCTGCTTCCCACACCCTACGATTTGCTGCCCGCACACTGATCTTATTAGAACAGTCCTGTTACCTTGCCCGTTTTTACGTCCACATCGACTCTTCTGTACGCCGGGTCGGAGCTGGTACCGGGCATAAGGCTGATCGCACCGGTAACCGGGCAGAGGAACTTTGCACCGGAGAATATCAACACATCCCTCACCGGCAGCACCCATCCTTTGGGCACGCCTTTCACGTTCGGATCGTGGGTAAGACTCAAGTGCGTTTTCACCATCATAGTGTAATAGTTTTTCTTTTCGGGGTCAGCCTCGAAGGCCTTCGCCTTCGCCTCTGCCTCGGGGGCCCATTGGACGCCGTCTGCACCGTAAACATTTTTAGCGATCGCTTCTACCCTTTGACGCAAGGGCATCTCGAGAGGATAAAGAAATTTGAAATCTGATTTCTCTTCACAGGCGTCGATCACCGCGTCCGCGAGTTCCAGGGCACCGTCACCCCCATTGAGCCAGTGAGTCGATACAGCCACCCGAGCGCCTTCCGCCTCGGCAAGGCGGCGCAGTAAGGCAATCTCGTCCTTCGTATCGGTATGGAACCAGTTGATGCAGACAACCGGCTTCATCCCTGACTGCTTTATGGTCTTGATATGATGGACCATGTTCGCAGCGCCTTTTTCGAGCAGACCCAGGTTCTCCTTCTTGTATTCCTCCGGAAGCGGTAGCCCCGGTGCCACCCTCGGTCCGCCGCCGTGCATCTTCAGCGCCCGGATCGTCGTGGTAAGGACCGAGACGTTCGGTTTGAGTCCGCTTTCCCTGCACTTGACGTTCCAGAATTTCTCAAAACCGATATCAGCGGCAAAGCCGCTCTCCGTGACATCGTAGTCGAACAGTTTCAGAGCGATACGGTCCGCAATGATCGATGACTGACCAACGGCTATGTTGGCAAAAGGTCCTGCATGCACAAAGACCGGCTGGCCTTCCACCGTCTGCAGCAGGGTCGGATTGACACTCTCTCTCATCAAGGCCGTCATCGCTCCTGCGCATTCAAGGTCTTCACAGGTGACGGGCTTTCCGGTCCTGTCATACGCAACAGTGATCTTGCCGAGCCGTTCGCGGAGGTCCTTCAGGTCCTTGACGATTGCCAGGATCGCCATGACCTCGGAGCTGACGGCGATATCGAACCGAGACTGCATCAGATACCCGTCCATCTTGCCGCCCAGGCCAATGACCATGTTTCGGAGGGATTGGGCGCAGAAATCCATAATCCAGCCCATCTGGACATTCTTCGGGTCCACGTCGAGTCGTTTCAGCTTCCTCTTTGCCAGCTCCGCGTCCGAGTAATTTCTTTCGTGCTGCATGCGTGCCGTAAGGGCCACCATCGCCAGGTTATGCGCATTCATGATGTTGTTTATGTCCCCGGTCAAGCCCAAAGAGAATTCAGTTAGCGGGATCGCCTGCGCGTTACCACCGCCCGCAGCGCTGCCCTTTATGTTCATGGTCGGGCCACCTGAAGGCTGCCGAATCGCGCCACAGACGTTTTTCCCCCGCTTTCCGAGGCCTTCAACCAGACCCATTGATACCGTCGTCTTTCCCTCACCGAGAGGGGTCGGGGTGATGGCGGTGACCTCGATATACTTGCCATCCTTCTTGTCTTTCAAGCGGTTGATGATCTTCATAAAGTCAACTCGCCCTATCCGGCCGTACCCCATGACTTCATCCTTCTTAAGACCTATCTCATCGCCCAACTGCCAAACCGATTTCATCTTCTCTTCCGCCGCTTCGGAAATCTGCCAATCCGCCATCTTTGTCGCATCGTACGGCATACACTCCTCCTTAGTATGGTATGTTGTTTATGTTTTTCTTGGTAGGACCCATAATAGTAAAGTAATCTGCATTTTTGTCAAGTCAAATTTCTCAAGTTCACAAGCGTGAGCTATCTTTCACAAACATTCAGGATAACTGCTGAAAACAATTTCACAAGTGCACAGCTAGGCCTCCTTTGCGGGTGGTAAGGGGTGGCATGGTTTTTGTCCTGGTCCCGCTCTCTTCCCGTCCATCTCTGGTTACCGAGTTTCTTGGTCGGTTGGGACAATGAGTTCTTCTTTTTTCGATTCTTCTGCTTGCGCACGTTCCTTGAGTCTTGTTCGGTCTTCTATTCCACCGGATCAACGAAGCATAAAGCATGCCTGGTAATACGTCGAGTAATATTAAGGTATTACAGATATGACTGTTGTGCGCTGTAACATATGACGGTCATAGCCTGCCATATGTTACAGACTGTGGCGGAAAACTATCACATGTAGCAGACAATGGCAGAAGCGTGGCCGTCAGGACGACTTATGGGGTCTTTGTGGCCGGGATCAGGCGGTTCGATAGGGCCCTACAAAGTGCGCCCTGTATGCTGGCTAGAGTGTCTGCTTTCGGCCGAAAGGGATACGCAGTTTTCGCATCCTCGCCCTCAGGGTGCTTGGATTTATTCCGAGAAGCACGGCTGCGCCGTCCTTCCCCTCTATTCTTCCGCGAGTCATCTCAAGCGTGCGTCGGATATGGAGCGCCTCCATCTCTTCGAGTGTCAGGCCAACCAATTCTTGCCCTGCTGCGGGCTCCTGGGGCACCCCGCCTGACGGGGCCGTCAAATCGATAAATGTAAGGGGCTTGCCGTTGGATTGAATGAGTGCCCTCTCAACGACATTTGCCACCTCTCGTACATTGCCCGGCCAGCTATATCCCATCAGCCGATCTATCGCCCCTGGAGCCAAGGTCGGCACGGAGTGGAGGTTCATCTCACGCGCCTTCTTCTCGACAAAATGCTCGACCAAGGCCGGGATGTCCGCCTTTCGCTCCCTCAGTGGCGGGATCCGCACCGGGAAAACCCCGAGCCGATAATAGAGATCCTCCCTGAAATTTCCGGCTGCAACGAGCTTTTCCAGATTTCTATGCGTGGCAGAGATGACCCGTATGTCTACTTTGATAGAATGGGTGCCACCTACCCGGTCGATCTCTCTCTCCTGAAGAACACGCAGGAGTCTGATCTGGGCGTGGGGCGGGAGCTCACCTACCTCATCGAGGAAGATAGTGCCCTTGTCGGCCCGCTCAAACCGGCCCCTCCTCTCTGTGATCGCTCCCGTGAAAGCACCCTTCTCATGACCGAAGAGTTCGCTGTCGATAAGCGACTCAGGGATAGCGCCACAGTTGACCGTGATCAAGGGGCCGTTGTTCCGGGGCGAAAGATTGTGAATCGCGTTCGCGATGACCTCCTTGCCCGTCCCTGTCTCGCCCACCAACAGCACCGGACTGGTCAAAGGAGCCACTTTAACTACCTGCTCCATCACGTCTCTCAGCCCAAAATCTGCCCCTACAATCTTCTCTCCCGAGCTTCTCCGCAGCTCATTCTGTAAATACCGGTTGTCGTCAGCAAGAAGGTCTTTCAGCTTCAAGAGTTCGTAATACTGTTTGCTGTTTGCCAGCGCGATTCCCGCCGGCTCGTTGACGAGCGACCAGAGCTTCGCATGTTCTTCGGTATACCTGTCTTTCCCTTCCGCACGGACGATAAGGGAACCGATAAAATTATGCTGGATGATCAGCCGTCCGACGATGACTGAGGAGTCAGGCCATTTGTATTGAACTGCAACCCTTTCCATTATCGGGTCCTGCCAAACATCATTGCATATTCTCACCCGGGGATAGTGTTCAACATGTTCGAGCTGTTCGCGCAGCTCCGGTATCATAGTTATCTTATCGGACCTTTTCGTTCCCCCTTTTTCAGTGGCCGTTGCCACCACTTCCAGGAAGCCGAATCCTGGATCGAAGACGGTAAGCATCAGTTCATCCACGGGCATATCAGCGCGCACGTAGAGAAGACAACGCCATAATGCCTCGCCTAAATCGAAGCTCCCGCAGATCCGCAGCGTAAATTCCCGAAAAAAATCATTCTCGTGCGTGTAAAAAGGCATCGCTTCCCCCATCGCTGGTCTTTACTGTAACATGTGATAGTTTACATCATATCTTGCAATTATGACAGTTTTTTCTGCCACATTTAATGGTGGCTACTCTCGAACGTCCCTAATTAGCGGCAGGCCTAGCAAATAGGGCTGGCATGCTTTATGCTTGGTAAGGAATGACAAAACTACATGGGGATACGCTATGGTTTGGATGGAAATGATACGGTTAAGGGCAACGGAGGGCCAGACTGAAGCTGCTCTCGGCTTGCTTCGCTATTCGGTAAGCAATGTGACCAAGGAACCAGGCCTTGTTCAGATCCATGTATATAACAATGCGTCGTTTCATGGCGATCTCGCTCTCAGTCTGGTATGGGATACCCATCTTCCTCACCGTCAGGGAAGCAGGACCGGCTTGACTATAAGTGAAACGCTCAACACCTTCGGCCTGGTGGAACACTCGATATGGGTTGAAAAGGAAGCGAGGCAGGCGGAACTCTCGTAAAAGTGAAGATGGTAGTCCAAGGCGCGATAAGCTCGGCATGCTCGGTAAGTCATGATGGTGCCGAAGAGGACCCAGCAGGAGGGTTAAAAAAAGATGGGCGATATAAGGAAAATGTTTGACCCAAAAACTGTTGCGCTCTTTGGCGCCACGGAGGCGGAAGGTGGCCTTGAAAGCATACTTCTTACCAATCTCCTTCGTTCCGACAGACACAAGACGTTCTTGGTAAACGCTCAAAGCGAGCCGAACCGCGCAGGAAGGAAGAAGAAAAAGAGCGACGAGGATAAGACATTTCCTGTAAACCCCCACCAGAACGAGGGGATGGTTGCTCTGAACTGCTATCCGGACATCGCGAGGGTTCCTGAAAAGATCGATCTTGCAGTGATAGCAACCCCCGCCCCGACCGTCCCTGCAATCGTTGAAGGGTGTGGAAAAGCCGGAGTAGAGGGGATTGTCATCGTCTCGGGCGGTTTTAAAGAGGTGGGTGAAGACGGCAAGAGACTTGAACAGGAAATCAAGGAGATCAGAAAAAACTACGGGATGAGGATTCTGGGGCCTAATTCCGCGGGCATTATAAGGCCCAACGTAGGGCTGAACACGTCCCGCTTCGAACTGCAACCGGAACAGGGACACATTGCGCTCATTTCTCAGAGCGCTTCAGTGGGCAGCGTGGTGCTTGACTGGGCAACAACGGCCCATGTCGGCTTCAGCATGTTCGTCTCCCTCGGCTCTATGATCGATGTCGATTTTGGCGATCTTATTGACTTTCTGGGTGAAGATCCTCAAACGCGGAGCATCATGATTTACATGGAAGCGGTTGGCAGCGGCAGAAAATTCGTGAGCGCCGCACGCGGTTTTGCCCGCAATAAGCCGATCGTTGTTATGAAGCCCGGCCAATCCAAAGAAAGCGCAAGGGCCTCGTTATCTCACACCGGTTCCATGGCCGGCTATGACGCCGCATATGACGTGGCGTTCAGGCGGGCCGGGGTTGTCCGTGTCAAGGAGGTTTCCGACCTGCTCAACGCCGCGGAAGTGCTTCAGTCGACGAACCTGCCCGGAGGACCAAGGCTTGCAATCATAACCAATGCAGGTGGTCCCGGCGTAATAGCAACAGACGTGCTTATCGGGCTCGGGGGGAAACTCGCAAGGCTTGCCAAAGAAAGCGTGGACCAATTGAGTAGTTTCTTGCCTTCGCACTGGAGCAAGAGCAACCCCGTGGACCTGTTCGGAGATGCTGATATTGAGCGGTACACCAGGGCCGTTGCTGTCTGCTTAGATGATCCGGAAGTGGATGGAGTCCTCGTTATCTACATTGCGAAGAGGATCTCTGAGAATGCGGCAAACCCCACCGAGCTAGCCGAGGCCATTGCAGCTATTGCCAAGAAAGCATACAAACCACTGATTACCACATGGATGGGCACCAAACATATTCGCGAGGGCAGGGAGATCCTTAAGGAGAACAATATACCGAGCTATGAAACTCCTGAAGAAGCAATAAAAACGTACCTTTATATGTACAGGTACAAAAGGAATCTGGAGCTCCTTTACGAGACCCCTGCTGAATTGCCGGTAGATCAAGCGCCTCCCAAAAACCACCTTAAAGTCTTTATTAGGAAAACACTCAAGGAAGGAAGAAGCGTCCTCACTGAAGAGGAGTCAAAAGACTTTCTCAAAAATTATGGAATCCGCAGCACCGCCCCCTTCCTCGCGACCAGTGTAGAATCAGCGGCGATCTGGGCAGAGCGGATCGGATATCCGGTTGTTCTCAAGATCGTCTCGCCCGACGTCGTGCACAGAAGCGATGTGGGCGGGATGGCGGAGGTCTATTCGGAGGGAAAACTGAAATCCGAGTATGAGAAGTTACTGGAGAGGGTCAGGGTTAACGCACCGGAGGTATCGGTCACGGGCGTAACCGTCGAGAAAATGATTGAGAGTATCGACTATGAGCTGATCCTGGGCGCAAAAAAGGACAATGATTTCGGTTCCATAATTCTATTTGGCATGGGAGGAAAGGGCACGGAACTCGTTAAAGATTTTTCTATCGGGCTGCCTCCCCTTAATCAGACCCTGGCCAGACTCATGATAGAAGAAACAGGCGTCTACAGGGTGCTCCGAGGTTTCCGGGCAAAAAAGCCTGCGGACCTTCGCGAGCTCGAGCAGATCATTGTCAGCTTCTCCAATCTCATCGTCGATTTTCCTGAGATAGCGGAGATGGATATTAATCCCATCGCCATATCGGATGGCAAACCTTACGCTGTTAATGCAAGGATCGTTCTTGAAAAAAATAATCTCGATTCAACGATTCAATACCCCCACCTCGTTATCACGCCTTATCCCACCAGGTACGTGAGCCACTGGCTCTTCCCCGATGGCAAGGACGTGCTGTTGCGACCGATCAGGCCAGAGGATGAACCGCTGGAACATGAATTACTTACGTCCCTGTCGGAGGCTTCCATGCGGGGGCGGTTCTTTACGGTCATCAAGGACATATCCCATGAAATGCTCATCAGGTACTGCAACATTGATTATGAAAGGGAAATCGCTATCGTAGCGGAGGTGAGGGAGAACGAAAAGAGAAAACTGATCGGTATCGGAAGACTGATCATCGATCGCGAGTTCAAATCGGGTGAGTTTGCCGTGCTCGTCCACGACGGTTATCATGGCAAGGGGCTTGGGTACAAGCTTGTGGACGTGCTTATCGGCATAGGAGAAGAGAAGGGGCTGGACAACATTTACGGCGAGGTATTGACAGAAAACGAGAAGATGCTCGCGGTCTGCAGAAAACTGGGCTTTGCCATAGAGCCGACGGATGACGACATGACAAAGGTGGTTCTGCCGTTGTGATCCGGCATATTATGTCTATAAAAATATACGGGCCCGTACATTACTAAAGGCAGAATAAGCTTGACAGAATGGTCCAGGCATCACACAATTGTATAGCAAAGCAGCCGAGGAAGGAGGAACTAGCCCATGAGTGACCATGTAGCATCCTATCAAAAGAGTGACCGTGCCAGACACGTCGATCTGGGCGGGACGTCGCTCGTCTACAAAGTGCGCCAGTGGATCAAGTTCGAGGAGGAGCTCAACCCGAAGTTTGGGGATGAGGTGGCGCATCTGGCCCACGGCGAGAAGCTCTTTAGCTGCATCCAGTGCGGGACCTGCAGCAGCACCTGCCCGGTAAGCCATCACATGGATTTTCCACCGAGGAAAATCATTGCGATGGTGCGGGAAGGGTTTGAAGAAGAGGTGCTCGGAAGCTTCACGATCTGGCTTTGCTCATCCTGCTATTCGTGCACGGTCAACTGCCCGAAGCAGATCAAGCTCACCGACGTGATGTACGCCCTCAAACAGAGGGCGATTGCAAAGCACATCTACCCGAAGCGCTTTCCCGTACCTGTTCTTGCCGAGGAATTTTACAAAATCGTGGGTAAACAGGGAAGGAACAGCGAGGGGCTGCTCATGATGAACCTGGCACGCAAAACAAATCCGCTGAGTCTCCTTAAGTTTACGAGATTGGGATGGAGGCTGCTGCGCACGGGAAGGTTCGCCATGAAGCAGGAGCACGTGGAGAACAGACGAGACCTGCAGACGCTCATGCGAAGCGTTGAGCGGGCTCAGGAGGTAGGAAGACCATGAATTACTTATACTATCCAGGTTGTTCGTTGAAAAGCACGGGTAAGCCCTACGAGGAGTCGCTCCTTGTTACATTCGCGGCCCTTGGGGTCAAGCTGGAAGAACTTCACGACTGGAACTGCTGTGGCGCAACAGCATATATGGCCGTCAACGAACTCAAGGCCTTCACCCTCTCCGCGCGCAACTTCTGCCTGGCAGAGCGTCAGGCGGGGAAGGCCTGGGAAGGACCGGTGAATCTGGTGACACCATGTTCCGCGTGCTATTCCCTGGCGCTGAAAGCGCAACATTATCTGACCGACAATCCCGAAATGCGCAAGGTGGTCGAAAAAGCTCTCGCGGAGGCCGGGCTCAGCTATGAGGGAAGGGTGCAGGTCCGCCACCCCCTGGACGTGCTCGTCAACGACATCGGCTTGGAGAAGGTCAAGACTCAGGTCACTCGGCCTTTAACGGGTATGAAGGTAGCTTGCTATTACGGCTGTGCGATTGTGCGGCCATACGCCACATTTGACGACCAGTGGAACCCCACCAGCATGGACCGGCTCGTCGAAGCACTCGGCGGAACGCCTATTGACTGGGCGCTGAAAACAAGGTGCTGCGGTGGGACCTTAACGGGCACGATCCGCGAAGCGGGCTTGCGTCTGGGCCAACTGCTCCTCCTTGAGGCGCGGAGGAAAGGGGCGGACATCCTGATCACCACGTGTCCCCTCTGTCAGTTTGACCTGGAGTGTTTCCAGGACGACATTAAAGACACCTATAACGAAGACGTCAGTATTCCCGTAGCATATTTCACGCAGCTGACCGGGCAGGCACTTGGCATTCCTGATAAGCAATTAGGCATCCAGAGGCTCTTTGTGTCACCCGAAAAGGCGTACAAGAGAAGCGTAGGAGGTTAACGTAACCATGGCTGAGAGCGGAGGAAATGGCATTCCAAAGGTTGGGGTCTACGTGTGCGATTGTGGAACTAATATCGCAGGCACGGTCGATGTGAAGGCGCTGGTAGACTATGCATCTGGTCTGCCCGGTGTGGTTGTCTCTAAGGAATATAAATATGTCTGTTCGGAGCCCGGCCAGCAGTTGATCCAGCAGGATATCCGCGATCACAAATTAGAGCGGGTCGTGGTCGCCTCCTGTTCGCCCCGCATGCATGAGCCAACCTTCCAGAACGCCGTGGCAAAGGCGGGACTAAATCCATTCTATTTTGCCATGGTGAACATCCGGGAGCATGTCTCGTGGGTCATCAGAGATAAAGAGCAGGCTACTGCAAAAGCGAAGCGGCTGGTGCGCGCAGCAGTCAAGCGCGTGCTCTTACAGGAAGAGCTCTTTTCACGGACAGAGCCGGTGACGCGCGCCGCCCTCGTTGTTGGAGGCGGCATAGCCGGCATTCAGTCCGCGTTGACCATAGCCGATGCAGGCTACCAGGTATACCTCGTGGAGCGGCAGCCGTCTATCGGCGGGCACATGGCGCAACTGGATAAGACCTTTCCCACCCTCGACTGTAGCACCTGAATACTCGGGCCCAAGATGATGGATGCCGGTCGGCATCCCAATATAAAGCTCATGACGTACAGTGAAGTTACGGCCATTTCCGGGTATGTGGGCAACTACAAGGCGACGATCAAGAAGAAGCCGCGCTATGTGAGCGAGGAGCTGTGCGTGGGCTGCGCCCAGTGCATCGAAGGGTGCACCTACAAGGAAGCAAAGTTCCCGGATGAGTTTAACATGGGCCTGGGCAAGCGCAAGCCTATCTATATCCCGTTTGCGCAAGCCACGCCGCAGGTGGCCCTGATTGACCCGGATAAGTGCATCCAGTTCAAGACGGGGAAGTGCAAGAAGACGTGTGCTGAGCACTGCGACCGCAAGGCCATCGATTTCGACCAGAAGGAAGAAACGGTCGAGGTCCAGGTGGGGACCGTCATCGTCGCCACCGGATTCGAAGCGTTCGATGCCACACGGCTCCCATATTACGGTTACGGCAAATATCCGAACGTCTATACCGGTCTCGAAGTGGAACGCCTGACCAGCGCCTCCGGCCCTACCGGGGGTGAAGTGATCCTGCGCGATGGTAGCCATCCCAAGAGCGTGGGCATCATCCATTGTGTCGGGTCGAGGGACGAAAAGACCAACCGTTACTGCTCAAGGGTCTGCTGCATGTATTCTCTCAAGCTCGCCCATATGGTCAAGGATCACACCGGAGCCGAGGTTTACAACTTCTACATCGACATGCGGACCCCGGGAAAGAGTTACGAGGAATTTTACGACAAACTTCTCAGCGAAGGGGTCCATTTCATCCGTGGACGGGTCGCCGATGTCACGGACTGGGCCATCACCAAGCAGGAGGAAGGGAAGCTGGTCATCCGCGTTGAGGACACGTTGATCGGCGTCGTCCGGAGGATCCCGGTGGACATGGTCATTCTGTCTACAGGTCTGGAGGCGCAACCCGACGCGGCTAAGGTTGCTACGCTGTTCGGCATCAGCCGCTCGGCGGACGGATTTTT
This sequence comes from uncultured delta proteobacterium, assembly GCA_963835605.1. Classification (GTDB taxonomy): domain Bacteria; phylum Desulfobacterota; class Syntrophorhabdia; order Syntrophorhabdales; family WCHB1-27; genus JADGQN01. The sequence goes on from CAWIHO010000025.1 coordinate 108,590, forward strand.
TGCTGAGGCTCACCCCAAGCTGCGACCGGTCGAGACCAACACCGAAGGGGTCTTTCTGGCCGGATGCGCTCAGGGGCCGCGGGATGTGCCTGATACCGTTGCTCACGCAGGCGCAGCCGCTTCTATGGCGATCGCCCTTTTGAACAGGGGCGAGGTAACCATCTCCCCGACCGTCGCCAATGTGAATGAAAAGCTCTGTTCGGCCTGCAAGACCTGCCTCTCTGTCTGTCCTTATCAGGCCATTAGTTTTGATGTCGAAGCGAACGTAGCAAGGGTTAACGATGCACTTTGCAAGGGGTGCGGAACCTGCGTGGCTGCCTGTCCTGCCGCCGCCATCACGGGGCGTCACTTCTCCGACGAGCAGATCATCGCGACTATCGAGGGGCTCTTGCGAGAGCCTGCTGCCAAAACCGGTGAAGGAGCCCGTCCATGAGTAATTCAACTTTTGAACCGCGAATCATTGCCTTTCTGTGCAACTGGTGTACCTACACCGCTGCCGACACAGCCGGGGTCTCCCGCCTGGAGCAGCCGGCCAATGTCGATGTCATCCGCGTCATGTGCACGGGGCGGATTGAGCCCATGTTCATCCTCAAGGCCTTTTCAGAAGGGGCAGACGGGGTTATTGTCTCCGGCTGTCACCCGCCCGGAGACTGCCACTACACCAATGGCAACTTCAAGACCTTCCGGCGCATGCCGCTCCTGGAGAACCTTCTGACTCAGTACGGCATTGAGAAAGGGAGGTTTCACTGGGGATGGATCTCCGGGGCAGAAGCACCCAAATGGGCCGAGCTGTCACGGAGCTTTACCGAGCAGGTACGTGGTCTGGGACCGCTCAGCTGGAAAAGCCAGTTGGCGAGCAAGGAGGATTGACATGGCTAAGGAAAAACTGAAACTGGCGCTCTACTGGGCTGCCTCCTGCGGCGGGTGCGAGATAACGATGGTAGAGTTACGTGAGAAACTGCTGGTCGTGGACGAGGTGGCAGACATACTCTTCTGGCCCGTGGCCGTTGATACGAAATACAAAGACGTCGAGGCAATGCCCGATAAACACATCGACGTTTGCCTCTTCAACGGCGCTATCCGCACCAGCGAAAACGAACACCTGGCTCATCTCATGCGGAAGAAATCGAAGGTGCTCGTGGCTTTCGGCTCTTGCGCCTGCGAAGGCTGCATGCCTGGCCTCGCGAACCTTTTTGACCGACAGTCCATTTTCGATTACGCCTACCTCGAATCGCCTTCGGCGGATAATCCGAACAAGGTCGTGCCGCAGACCACAAACAAAATGGCGGAAGGCGAGATCCAGATCCCGAAGTTCTACAATACGGTCAAAACCCTGGCGCAGGTGGAAGACGTCGACTATTTCATCCCCGGATGTCCACCGCAGCCGCCCATGGTGTGGTCTGTGATTGAGGCGATCCTGGCAGGCAACTTGCCGCCGAAGGGAAGCGTGGTCGGCGCCAACGAGAAGACGGTCTGCGATGAGTGCAAGCACGAGCGCAAAGAGAAAGCCATAAAACAGTTTTACAGAATTCATGAGATCATCCCCAGCACCACGCAGTGTCTCTTTGACCAGGGCATCATCTGTGCGGGGCCCGCGACGAGAGGTGGCTGCGGGGCGCTCTGCACGAAAGTCGATATGCCGTGCCGCGGCTGTTATGGTCCGCCGCCTCACGTGGTAGACCAGGGCGCAGCGCTCCTGTCGGCAGCATCCTCAGTGGTCGACGCTGACACGGAGGAGGAAGCCCGCCGTATCGTGAATCAAATCAGCGACCCCATTGGGACCTTCTACCGCTTCGGTCTTGCGACATCGTTGCTGCATCGAGCGCGGCTCACGAAGGTATAGAGGAGATAGAGCATGAAGAAAATTACGATTGATCCTGTCACGCGCCTGGAAGGTCACGGACGCATCGACCTCTTTCTTAACGATGAAGGAGACGTGGCCAACGCCTACATGGTTATCCCCGAATTGCGCGGATTCGAGAAATTCTCTCAAGGTCGGCGGGTGGAAGAGCTTACAGATATCACCCCCCGTATCTGCGGTGTCTGCCCGGAAGCGCATCACATGGCCTCGACAAAGGCCTGCGATGCTGTTTTCCACGTCGATCCTCCGCCGACAGCCAAAAAACTTCGAGAGCTCTTCTACTCTGCTTTTTACGTTGCGGATCATATGACCCATTTCTATATCCTGGGCGGGCCTGACTTTGTCATGGGCCCTGATGCAGCCGGTGGCAGAGCGCAATATCCTCGGCGTGATCCACAAGGTGGGTGTGGAAGTCGGCACCAAGGTCATCCAGGCACGCGGGAAGGCCATGGACATCATAGGCATGTTGGGCGGCCGCAAGGTCCACCCGACCTTTGGGCTTCCCGGGGGCGTCGGCAAAGTCCCTCAGCGAAGAAGAACGCAAACAGGTCGAAACAACAGCCCGCGAAGAGATCGAGTTCGCCCTCTTCACGCTCCAGCTCTTCCGGGATATCGTCCTCAAGAACAAGGCGTACCTCGATATGATCCTGTCGCCAATCTTCACTATGCCGACCTATTACATGGGCATGGTCGACGAGAAGAACAAGGTCAACTTTTATGACGGGAAGATCCGGGTGGTCGATCCGGATGGAAAAGAGTTTGTGAAATACAGCCCCGATCAATACCGCGACGTCGTGGCCGAGCGGGTGGAACCGTGGACGTACCTGAAATTCCCCTACCTCAAGAAGGTGGGGTGGAAGGGGCTGGTCCCCGGCAAGGAGAGCGGCGTCTATCAGGCAACACCCTTATCCCGGCTGAACGCAGCCGACGGCATGGCAACCCCGACGGGCGCAAGAAGCATACGAGGAGATGTACAAGACGTTTGGGGGCAAGAAGCCGGTTCACAACCTGCTCGCAACCCACTGGGCGCGCCTGGTGGAACTGCTCTATGCGGCAGAGCGGCTGCTGGAGCTTGCGACCGATCCCGAGATCACCAACCCGAAAGTCCGCACCATCCCGACGGAGAAACCGACCGAGGGCGTGGGCATCGTGGAGGCGCCCACGGGGCACCCTGACGCACCATTACGTGACGGACGAAAAGGGTATCGTCACCAAGGCAAACCTGATCGTCGGCACCACCAACAACTATGCCCCGATCTCTATCGCCGTCAAGCAGGCGGCCCAAGGGCTGATCAAAAAAGGCGTGACGGTCACCGAAGGCATATTGAACCGTGTCGAGATGGCATTCAGGTTGTACGATCCGTGCTTTGGGTGCGCAACCCACGCGCTGCCCGGGCAAATGCCACTCACAATCCAAGTCCACGATAGTGCGGGGGAAGTAATCCAGGTGATCCGCCGATAAGTTCAGGCCCGCTTACGGTCGATCAGTGGTTTCGCTAGATACATCCAGGGTGCCCGGGAGCGTTGCATACTCTGCCGCCTCCTCAAGCCTGCCTCGCTTCCTTGCACCCTGGGCATAAATCGCACATTTCTTTCGTAGTTCTGCAAGAGTAGACACCCTCTGCTCAGGAGTAAGGATCCCCTGGGAAAGCACCTTTGCAAGGCTCTTAATCCTGAACCGGTCCATCGCCTCAAAGCGACGTGACAACTGATCAGCATGCCCCCCTGTTTTACGATCAGCTGCTGGTCAACGAACAGGACCGGATAGCGGCAACTGATACGCAGCCACATATCATAGTCCTCGCACACAGGCAACGATTCGTCGAACATTCCCACATCATCGAAAATCTGCCTGCTGATCACGGCCGACGATGGGCTTATGATACAGAGAGGAAGGCAGTGCTGATAGATTAGACCTGAGTACTTGCGGTGCCTATGACCCTGATTAAGCTTTTTGCCGTTGCGTATCCAAACCTCATCAGTATAGGAGATCAGACTGGCCTGTTCTTTCATCAAACGCATCTGAACGGACAATTTATCTTTCTTCCAAAGGTCATCCACGTCCAAAAAGGCAATGAAGTCGCCTTTTGCGAGGGAGATCCCCAGGTTGCGGGCGCTGGAAATTCCGCCGTTTTCCTTCCAGACATACCGGAGCGGGAGCCCGAGCAGTTCATCGGCCGAACCGTCTGTGGAACCATCATCAATGACGATGACTTCCATACGTCCGATAATCCTGAGCCGAGGACAGATTCAACCGCAGGCTTCAGGTATGGGCGTCTGTTGTGTGTTGTTATTATGACTGATACTAAACTGCGTTCATCCAATCATAGCTCCCGGGCTAGCCGTCCCGGAAAGCATACCACGTGAAGGTGAGAGACAACAGCAACTCCGCTCCTAAGTTTGAAAGGAAGCGGAGTTGCTGAATGAGGTTCCTGTGTCCCGTTATTTGGTTTCAGGCTGCCTTCACCTTTTGAGGCTGAAGGTAGGCTCCCCAGTAGCTCATCCCCACGAAGAGCCCGCCGCCGATGATGTTTCCGATGGTGACAGGGAGAAGATTTCGCCAGAGGAATCCTCCCCAGTTGAATATCATCGCGTTCGCTCCTGCAGGGAGAGGGATGTTCTCCCAAGCGTTGAGCGCTAAGCCCGTCGGTATCAGGTACATGTTGGCGACGCTGTGCTCAAAGCCGATGGCCACGAAAGCCATGATGGGGAAGAAGATAGCGAAGATCTTTCCGATTGTATGGCGGGCCGCAAGTGCCATCCAGACCGCGAGGCAGACGAGCCAGTTACACCCGATCGCCCTGACGAGGGCTTCAACGAAGGGGAGGCTGATTTTGGTGTAGGCGATCTTTACCGCGGCTGCCCCGAGAGCTCCATCGCCCGTTTTCCATAGGCCCGACAGGTAGAAGAGGAAAACGAGGATGATCGAGCCGATGAAGTTCGCAACGTAGACGAGGACCCATCGCTCGAGCATGATGCCGAAGGTAATGTCGCGCGTCAGGGTGCTTGTTATCATGAGGTTGTTGCCTGTAAAGAGCTCAGCCCCTGCGATCACGACGAGCATGAGGCCGACGCTGAAGACCGCTCCTCCCACGAACTTCGTGAACCCGACGCCAAAATGAGGGCCCATATCGAAAGTTACGACCGACATCAGAAGGCCGCCGAATCCGATGTAAGCGCCCGCGAGGATGGCGAGCACGAAGACCGAGAGCCACGGCGAGGTTGTCTTCTTGACGTTGACGCTGTTCGCAATCGTTTCAGCGATGGTCTGCGGAGCCCGGTCGTCGGCGGTGGGGACCGGGAATTGGATCGACTTCACGATCTTCTCCAGTCTTCCGATCGCCTTCTTCTCCTGTGTTACCTTCTGCTTCACCGCCCGCTTCACCGCGTTGGAGATCTCTTCAGGAGTGAAAGGCTTCGAAACATAGTCCATGGCGCCCCGCTTCATCGCCTCCGTTGCGCGCCCGACGCTCGGGAACCCGCTGATCATGACGATGGCCGACTCGGGCGAACGCTTGTCGATCTCCTCGACCACGTCCATTCCGTCGAAGCCGGGCATCTTCCAGTCGCAGAGAACGACGTCGAACTTCGTATCTGATATGAGTTTGAGCCCCTCTGCGGGGCTATTGGTGGTCACCACGTCGAACCCTTCTGCAGTGAATACCTTGCGGCACGACTCCAACACGATATCTTCGTCATCGATGACAAGCATCCGTTCAGGCATAGTCTGTTACCTCCTTCTTTCCTTATAAGATTATGATTCCCGTTCTTGTGACATTTTTACCAGATTTCGGCGCTCAGTTTCTGCTCGAGCCAGCGCTTCCGGGTCTCCGTGAGCTTCCCCACGTGCTCTTCGAGCCAGATAATGTCCCCCGTCAGCACAGCGAGCTTCTCCGCCGCTGTGAGGTTGTATTCTTCAAGAGCATCGGCTCCCTTAGAAACAGGGACCCCACGAACTCCAGGTCCGAGCCTGCCCTGTCGAGGACCCGCAGAACCTCTTCCCGGTGGACTACCTTCTGTTCCTCGGGCTCTGCCGCTCCGGCCGCGTCAATCGCGGCCATCACCCTCTTGGTGAGTTCTTCGGGAGTAAAAGGCTTTTCGATGTAATCGGTCGCACCGAGCTTCATCGCCCGCACTGAGTTCTGCACCGTGGCGTAGCCCGTGATGATCACGACCGGAACCGATGGCTTCGCCCTCTTCACATCCCGCAAGATTCTCATGCCTCCGATTTCGGGCATGCGGATATCGGTGAGTACGATGTCGTAAGGATTGTTGAGCGCGAGGCTGAGCCCCTTCTTGCTGCTCAGGGCGATGTCTACGTCAAAGTTCTCCTGGGAAAGAATTCTTTTTACACTGTCGAGCACGATCTGTTCGTCATCAATCACCAGGGCTTTCATTCTTTTCATTGGTCTGCCTCCTTTTCATCGCCTTGTGCACTGCCGCCAGCAGCTCATCCGGCGTGAAGGGCTTCGGGATGAACTGGCGGACGCCGCTTTTCTTCAGCTCTCTCAGGGTCTCGTGGGTAGGATATCCCGTCATGACGAGCACGGGCAGCTCCAGAAAGCGCTCAAGGGGCCATTTTTCTTTGACCTTTCCGAGGAGATAGAAGCCATCCTGTTCCGGCATCTTCAGGTCCATGATCATAAGGTCGAAGTAGCCTATTTCCAGGTTGTCGAACGCATCGTCGGCGCTTGGTACGCATGTAACCAGGTATCCTTCCGGCTCGAGGACCCTTCTGCAGCTTTCGAGCACAATCGGGTCATCATCGACCACAAGGATCTTTCTATTCTGCACTTTCATCCCCCAGCGGCAGCCATATAGTGAAGGTGCTCCCCTTGCCCATGGTGCTCTGAACCTGGATGGAGCCCCCATGCCGTTCAATAATCCCCAGGGAGACGGAGAGGCCCAAGCCCGTTCCTTGGCCCACATCCTTGGTTGTAAAGAAGGGATCGAAGATCTTGTCCAGGTTTTCCGAAGGAATCCCGTGTCCCGTATCGGTCACGCTGATCTCAATCCTCTTCTCCGTCATTGTGCTCGCTGAGTAGCCGAGGTTGGTTGTAACAAGGATCGAGCCACCTGCGCGGGTTGCATCGAGGGCGTTCATGATGATGTTGAGGAGCACGCCCTGCATCGCACTCCTGTCCACCTTCCGGACCGGAAGCCCTTCGATGGGCGTGAAGGTTAGATGCACACCCTTTACAAGGGCATTATTCTCCACGAGCTTGACAGCAGAGCGCACGAGTTCGTTGATGTCCGTCGGCTCGGGAGCGAGCACGGTCTGTCTGGAGAAATCGAGCAGGCCCTTCACGATCGTGCGAACCCTCTCGGTCGCCTTAGCGATGGTGGTGAGGTCTGCCCTTATTTCCTCGTTTATGTCTTTTCGCCTCAGGAGCATGTGCGTGAACGTGAGAACGCCCGTGAGCGGGTTGTTAATCTCGTGAGCCACCCCCGCCGCAAGCCTCCCGACGCTCGCCTGCTTTTCCGACTGGAGCAGCCTGATCTCGCTCTCTACCCTCTGAGCCTTGTCTCTTTCCCGTAGAGAGGAGAGCATCTCGGTGAAGGTCTTCTGCAACACCCCTATCTCGTCTTTTGACTGGGGACCGATCTCGGGGGCGAAATTCCCCTCGGAGACTTCGTGGCTTGCCGAGATGAGCGAACGGATCGGCTTCATGATCCTATTGGCCAGAAAAGAGCCCATGCCGATCGCGACGAGCATGCCTGCTATGGTGATAAGGATAAAAATAGTAAGTACCTTTTGCTGCACGTCCCGGTATTTTGCTTCCAATACGGCCGTGACGAGCATTCCCACGCGCTTGTTGAATATGTCCGTGATGGGCTCATAGGCGGTCAGGTACCAATCGCTCACCACAAAGGCCCTGTCGGTCCACCGCCGCCCGTCGACGAGCACGTAGTCTCGCACCTTTTCCGAAGCGCGGGTTCCTATTGCGCGCTTTCCGTCAGGGTTGAATACGTTGCTTGAGATCCTGGTGTCTCCCAGGAAGATCGTTGCCACCCCAACGCTCCTCCCCCTGTACATCTCGTTTTGAAATACCGTGTCGCGAACCGTGTCGACGAACGCATTACTGCCGTTCAGAAGCTGTCCGCCGTATATAGCACCGATGAGCCGGTTCCCGTCGAAGAGGGGACTGGCCGCGCCGATCGCCATGCCGGCTGTCTCCTCTTTCTCCTCACGAGGGGCTGCCATAGTGGTGGGGATCAGCTGGATACGCGCCTGTTGTGCGAGGGCAGGGTTCTCGGACATAAGAAAGGAGCGGTCGAGCACAATCGTGCCGGCGATACCTGAGCCGTGTCGGAGAACGTACTGGACCAGGGGATTGTTAGGTGCTGATGGGTTGACCGGCGCTGACGGACCGACCGGTCCTATCCTGCTGATGACGACCCCGTCAGTGGAAGCGACCCCTGCGAAGTCGAGCCCCGTCTTCTGGGCGATGACCCCCAGTTTCCACTTGAGCTTTTCAGGCTCTTTCTTAAGAATTGCGCCCTTGAGCTCTCCGTCCATTGAGGCGATGTTGAGCGCCGTCGAGATGGTGTCGATCTGGCCTTGATAGATCCTCCCTGCCGCGTTCAAATCCAGGCTTATCCTGCTTTCAGCCTCGCCCAGCACGGTCTTATAGAGGAGCTGCCTTCCGGTATAGATGGAAACGAGACCCACGAGCAGAGCTACCACAAGCAGACTGCTAATGAATTTAGAGCGCGTTGTGTAAAGCATCGTTCTCTCTCCGGTTCAGCTCATTATATCGAGACCACCCACCCATCGCCCCGCTTTTCGACTGTTTTGCTCCAATTTATAAAAGCAGAAAGAATGCCACCATTAATAATCAATAATTTAAATATGTTACGGTAAGTCATGCTGGTTCACTGTCACATATGGCAGAACAATCTGTCGTATCTAACAGTGTCGGTGCAAACCGCCACATATGACATATATTTCCCCGCTATTTCCGCAGGCTTCCGTCAGGCGGGCCAAGCTTAGACTGGACCGATCAAGCTCGCTGCGGAAAAGTTAAAAATTATTAGGAAGCGGTCTGTTAGAAGCGACAGTACTCGGTTGGACTAACCTTAGCAACGCTTGATGTATGATCTGCAGATAAAAAT